>CAVPGX010000016.1:0-25312 GCA_963704065.1 uncultured cyanobacterium
TAGACATCAATTCGTCCTCCGATTTTGGATTTTGGGTACGATCCAGCATTGCTGCCGATATTACGGACCATTATAGAGGCGCATTCGAAAACCGCCATTGCCAAAGCAACAATTTGCACCTCCTCCCAACTTACAAATAACTAAAACCGGGGTTGATCGATCACCCCCGGTTTCTAACAAATCAGGATTAGCCTAAGCGAACTTTTTACTACGTCATACTGAGCGTCCGGCGCTTCGTGACCATGCGGTAGGTCTCGATGATGTCGCCTTCTTCCCAGGCATTAAAGTTATCAATCCCGATACCACATTCATAGCCCGAGTTAACTTCACGCACATCCTCACGCATTCGCTTCAGCGAGTCGAGATTGCCCTCGAAGACCACCTGATCCTTACGGCGCACTCGGACTTTACAGTTGCGGATTGCTTTACCATTCTGGATGTAACAACCGGCAACCGCACCTTTGCCAACACTAAAGACAGCCCGCACTTCGATCGTGCCGAGTGACTCTTCAACCAATTCCGGCTCGAGTAGACCTTCCATGGCCGCATGGATATCATCCAATAGTGCATAGATGATGTTGTATTCACGCACATCCACCCCGAGTCGATCGGCAGCTTGCCGCGCACCCGTCGCTAATGTGGTATTGAAGCCAATCAACACCGCTTCCGATGCCGCGGCCAAATCAACGTCAGTCTCAGAGATTTCACCCGGTGCGGCAAATAGGACACGGACTTGGACTTCACCCTGGGGCAACTGCTTCAGCGAGCCCAGCAATGCCTCAACCGAACCTTGTACATCCGCTTTAAGCACGATGTTAAGCTCTTTGAGATCACCTTCTTGGGCCTTACTAGACAACGTATTCAGGCTGACACGGCGAGACGAGATCGCTGCCATCAAACGCGACTGACGCTGGGCATCTGCACGATCGGTCGAGATCGCCCGTGCTTCTTTCTCATCGTTATAAACATCAAACTCATCACCCGCTGCCGGCACATCGCTCAGACCTAACACCTCCACCGCAAAGGACGGTGATGCCTGCTTCACGCGATGACCGCGATCGTCAACCATTGCCCGAACTTTACCCAGTGCTGAGCCAGCGACCAAAATATCACCAACGTGTAACGTTCCATTCTGAACTAGCAGGGTAGCAACCGGACCCTTAGCTTTATCCAGGTGGGCCTCAATCACTGTGCCCTTGGCTAAGCGATTTGGATTCGCATTGAGATCTTCAACCTCTGTGACCAGCAAGATCATATCCAGCAAAGTATCGAGATTCTGACCAGTGATGGCACTAACTGGCACCATGACCGTATCGCCACCCCATTCCTCTGGAACAACATTATGCTCCGTCAGCTCTTGCTTAACGCGATCGGGCTGCGCATCCTCTTTATCAACCTTATTAATCGCCACAATCATCGGCACACCAGCAGCCTTCGCGTGGCTAATAGCTTCGACGGTCTGAGGCTGTACACCATCATCGGCAGCCACCACCAAGATCGCCACGTCAGTCACACGCGCACCGCGCGCGCGCATTGCGGTGAATGCTTCGTGACCTGGCGTATCCAAGAAGACAACTTGCTGCATCTCGCCGTTATGCTCCACATCGACGTGGTAAGCACCAATATGCTGCGTAATACCGCCCGCTTCACCAGAAGCAACCTTGGTTTTGCGGATCGAATCCAGCAGCGACGTTTTACCATGGTCAACGTGACCCATGATCGTCACTACCGGTGGCCGGCGCTGCAAGTTTTCGAGATCGTGGGCATCGAGAATTTCGGTCGTCTTCACCGCCGCGGATTGCTCCTCAACGTGATCGACCAGAATTTCCATCTCCTCAGCCACCATCGTGGCCGTTTCCACATCTAATGTCTGCGTTACCGTTGCGGCGATCCCCTTAACAAACAAACTACGAATAATCTCAGTCTCAGAGATCCCCATCATTTGCGCTAATTCTTGCACCGTCACACCGCGCGTCAGCGTAATGATTTCCGCCCGCTCTGGTTGCTGCTGCCGCGCTTGCTGATTACGGCGATCGCGCCGACCGCGGCCACCACTACTGGGAGAAGGTCGCCGCCGCTGAGTTGTCGCGGCTGGCTTCGCCGTTTGCGTTGATTTTGGCTTCGGCGGACGGGCCAAAGACAAATTAATTTGCTCGCGTGAAACTGCAGCCGCAGCATCTTCATCATCGTCAAGATCGTCATCGAGGTCGAAATCCGCCTCTTGGAATTTCGGTCCCCGACGCTTTTTAGCAGCGGCTTTGCCCGCCTTTTCAGCACGCTCCGAATCTTCTTCTTCCTGCCACGGCTTACGGACCTTAGCGCGGACTGGCATCGTTGGTTTTGCCAGCAATGCCGCTTCTGGCGCAATCGGCTCGCTCGCTGCTATTGTCTCATCTTTATCTGCCGATGGCCGCTGCGGCTTCGCTACTGGCATGGGTTTCGATTGCTCAGAAACCGGCTTGGGGCGACGCAACTCAACAATTTGCTGTGGTCGGGGCGTCGGTTTTTGTCCCAAGGTTGGCTTTGCCGGTTTCGCTGGCACCCCAACTGGCGGCTCAGCGCGATCGACTTTTTTGACGATCTTCGGCGGCTTATTCAAGACCGGGCGCGGCGGCGGTGTAACGGGCTTAGGCGACTCAGACACCACAGCAGGCTCGGGGCGAGGTGGTGGCGACTTCACCACTGGCTTAACGGGCGGCGATGATTCAACCGTTGATTTCTTGGCCGACGCTGGCGTTCGATCGTGATTCCACCGTTCTAGTCGGCGTAGGGGCTGACGGCCTCACCGGCGACGTCATTTTTTGTGGTGTTGCAGGCGCCACTAATTCAGGCCGATTCGATGGAGCACTAGGCTTTTCAGGCGAACGACGAACTTGCAAAATTTGTTGTTTCTTAGGCTTACTCAAGGCGGCTGTACTTTGGGATGACTTTGTTTTTGACATGGAAGGGGCAACGGCAGCAGGCTGATACGAAGAAGCGGCCGCACGAATCGATTCTGCTGCCTCTTCACTAATCGTACTACTGTGACTCTTTGCTGCAACGCCAAGCTGGCTACATATTGCCAAAATATCTTTATTTTCCAGTTTTAGTTCCTTCGACAGCTCATAGATTCTAACTTTGCTCATCCGCATTCCCCTTACTGCAATTTGTTGTTACATAGTGATCGCTTTCTGCCTTGACTAAAGGACGATTAATCTGGCTTCACGCTCAATGGTCACAAGAACTACATTCTCTGACCCACATTACTAGGATAATCTGACAATCACCGCATCTGTGTTTAGAACTTATAGATCTTAATTGATGGTTAATGCCACTACATGGGCAAATGGTGAATTCTGGCCAGCTATTCGGTCGTTATTTTTTTAGCTTAATCGCTTTTCCAGCAGCGCGTACAGGCCGGGATCAACTTTGGCTTTGAGTGCCCGACCGAGTCGATCTTTTTTTTGTGCCAGTTTGAGGCATTCCGGATTCGGACAAAGATAAGCCGATCTCCCCATGCCTTGATCCAACACTACCCGATACGAAACTGGTTGTCGGACAATCCGCCAAAACTCAGACTTTGGGGCATTTCGGCGGCAACTCACACATTGACGATGGTTTTTCATCAGTAGCTTTCCCTTGCCCCGTCTGACTTGCGCTCACCCAGCTGAGTCGCACAGCAACAATATTTAGTCTTCCCCAATATTTAGTCTTCCTCAATTTCCATCTCTGAGTCTACCGCTGCCGCTTCAGTTTCAACCGGTGGCGCCGCAGCCGCATCCTCGGCAGCTTTTTCCAGCTCCCATAAAGCATCTTCAGCCGCATATTGGGCTTCTAGTGCCGCTTCCTCCGCTTCACGGATCTCGCGCACGGCTTGCGACGCCCGACGCTGCTCCAAGACCTCAGACATCGCCGCGTCTTCGGTGGCTTGATCATACTTAGCAACATCCTTAATATCGATCTTCCAACCGGTTAATCGAGCCGCCAGTCGCACATTTTGACCTTCTTTACCAATCGCCAGACTCAACTGGTCCTCCGGCACCAACACATGGGCTTGACGCTCTTCTGGATCCATGAGTCGCACAGCATCTACCCGAGCCGGACTCAGGGCATTCGAAATGTAATTTGCCGGATCAGGAGACCAGCGGATTACATCAATCTTTTCACCGCGCAACTCATTCACCACAGCTTGAATCCGCGATCCCCGCGCCCCAATACAAGCACCAACCGGATCCACATCGCGCTCTACTGTATCCACCGCAATTTTTGTGCGGGGGCCCACATAGCGTGAGGGCGGATTCGCTTCGCGGGCAACGGCCACAATCCGCACAATATCTTCCTGAATCTCCGGCACTTCATTTTCAAACAAATAAACTACCAGTCCGGCATCAGCGCGCGAAACTAGCAGCTGCGGACCCCGGTGCGATCCCTCGCTGACGCGTTTCAAATAAACCTTAAAGGTCGCATTGGCGCGATAATTGTCATTCGGCAGTTGATCGCGCTTGAGCAACTCCGCCTCAACATCCGGCTGACCAAAGCCACTCTGCACCGCCATAATCACCGACTGCCGCTCAAACCGCAACACGCGCGCTTGCAAAATCGCCCCTTCTAAATCCTGGAACTCTTCCTGAATCAGTTTGCGCTGCTGATCGCGCAGCTTTTGAGCCAGGACCTGCTTGGTTTGGATCGCGGCCATCCGGCCAAATTCATTTTTATCGGGTGTGACATCCACCACTACTTCAACCCCTGGCTGCGCTGCCGGGTCAAACTCTTGAACTTCCCGAAGGCTGATTTCGTGGTCAACGTTTGTGACCTCTTCAACGATCGTCTTCACAGCTAGGACGCGGAAGCCTTCTTCTTCCAAATCCAGATCTACCTCAAAATGATCGAAGTACTCTTCATCGAAATGCACGTTCATTTGCTGCGTTCGCCGAAAGCGCTCATAACCTTTCATCAGGGCGTCTTTGAGCGCATCTTGAACCAGTGATTTCGGCAAATTGCGTTCGCGGCTGATGCTATCCACCATTTCGCGTAGTCCAGCAAACTGGATTGACATATCCAAATGACTCCGTAAAAAATTGTGCGGGGGCGGCCAACACGGACGCCGTAATCAATCAAGCGGGAAATATTTCAGAAGCGGCCAAACTAGATGATTGGTGAGCTGCCACATCGAGCATGTAAGCAACAAGTCAACGACGATGCTATGTGGAACGACCTTCCGTCAATTGCACATGGGCAATGCGATCGCGAGGAATTTTGACCACGCGCCCTTTAACACTCAATTTGACCATCGTCTCGTCCCGTTCGACTAAATTGCCAGACCACTCATCCTGTCCACCCACTTGCTCGGTCGCCCGGACTAATACGGGGAAACCTTTAAACGAGATAAAATCCCGATCGCTCTCCAAGATCGATGACACACCTGGGCTAGAGATTTCGAGGACATAGGCATCAGGAAAAAGTTCTGCCGCATCGAGCACAGGCTCAAGCGCACGACTCATCTGTTCGCAATCACTCAAACCAGTCTCGTGATTCAGACTACGAACATCAAGTTGTAGTACTGGAGGACTTTGGTTCGTGCGAAACACAGCATGCACCACTTGGAGTTCGAGCGATGCCGCAACGGGTGCAGCGATCTCGAGTATTTGTGGAATTACCGGATGAGCCATAGAAATTTTTCCAATAAAAAAAGTGGGCTGCCCCACTTCCCTATGAAACACAAAAGTTCATGAGAATCTCTCACAGGAACTGAGCCGATGCCCATTTCCAATTATTTAGTGTAGCGGATTCTGGACAATCTGAATGGAGAGAATTCCAACAATTTGCTGAGATCGGGACGCGCATCCTGGTAGACTCGTATGAGTTTTAAAATATCAGTTCTTGTGTGGCGATGGAAATTGGACAGAAGGTACGGGTTCGTCGGTTACGCGATCGTGTCTCTCAGGCAGTGATTGCGAAGCTGGGTCAAAGCGGCGTTGTGCGCGACTTTAAAATGACTGATGGCAGTGGCGTTGGCGTGTTGGTGCAGTTTGACGATAAGTTCGCAACGTGGTTCTTTGAAGACGAAGTTGAGCTGTCGGCCTAGACTAAACATCTCAGACGGTAGAGCGCCGCAGTGTTGTCTTAGGTAACGTCTTGCGTCAAGCGTTTTTGAGGCTGGGTAAGTCGGCTTTTAGTATTTTGCGGCGACATGGGGACGTTCTTTGGAGCGTCCTTATTAATTTTGTGGGTCGGTTGATTACGAGGCGCGGTGAATGACATTTATTCTGACGTTTCTGGGAAAAGGCGGTGTTGGAAAAACTACCCTAGCCATCGCCGCTGCCAAAAAGTTTGCGGCTCAGGGTAAACGAGTGCTGCTCGCGACTCAAGATAGTAGTCCGGCCTTTGGCATCATGTTGGGCGGAGCGGTCGGCACACAGCCGCAGTCGGTTGAGGCCAATCTTGAGGCAGTCCAATTCCATACAGCCACACTGTTGGAGAACGGTTGGGGGGAGCTGAAACAGCTGGAGGCGCAGTATGTGCGCACGCCGTTTTTCAAAAATGTCTATGGCCAGGAGCTGGGAATTGTCCCAGGCATGGAAAGTGCTTTAGTGCTGAATGAGATCCGGCGTTATGACAGTCAGTATGATGTGATTGTGTTTGATAGCTTGGGCAATCAAGAAACCTTACGGATGTTGGGCATGCCCGAGATTGTGAGTTGGTACGTGCGGCGGTTCCGGCAGGTCTTTATCGATTCGGATTTGGGCAAGACTGTGGCACCGTTTTTACCACCGATCGGTGCGGCGGTACTGAATGTGAATTGGGCCAGCGATAATTTCACCCAGCCGACCCAGAATGTGAACCAGCTACTGGATCAAGGCAAACAGATTATTGCTGATCCACAGCGAGCGGCCGCCTACCTGGTGACGACTGCTGACCCAGCGGCGATCGCGACGGCCCAATATTTGTGGGGGAGTGCCCAGCAGGTGGGTTTGACCGTCGGTGGTGTATTAGCGAATCAACAAGTGGCTAATCAGGCGATCGTCAGTGAAGGATTTGATCCCTTATCGGTGAGTGCGATTCCCACAAAATCGGGCGATCACTGGGGCGATGTGGTGAATGCGTTGCCAGACTTTACCCAAGCAACAGCGGCACCGAAGCCGATCGTGATTGATCCGCTGAATCGCCAAGTGTCGCTCTTTTTGCCGCGCTTTAACAAACAGCAGGTGAAGCTGACGCAGTATGGCCCCGAGGTGACGATCGAAGCAGGCGATCAGCGCCGCAATATTTTCCTGCCGCAGGAGCTGCGCGATCGGCCAGTCACTGGCGCAAAGTTTCAGGATGGATACCTGATTATCACGTTCCAGTAACTTGTCGGGGCAACTTGCGGCCAGCGATGCGGCAAAATAGTAGAGGCCAAAGCCGCGAATTCGATATTTGACCAATCTAGACCAGCCATTTCTAACCGTATGACAGAAGCCAACAATGACCTCACTGCTGAATCAGTAGAGGATACGACAGAAACCGCAGCGGCAACCCCAGCAGCCGACCAAAAGTCAGCTAAAGCGCGGCAATTGCTCGGCATGAAGGGCGGCGATGTCAAGGAAAAACCGATCTGGGCAATTCACCTCCAGTTGATGAAACCGGTTACCTGGATTCCCTTGATGTGGGGGGTGCTTTGTGGGGCGGCTTCTTCTGGTCAGTTCACTTGGACATTTGAAAATGTGGCGGTTTCCCTCGCTTGCATGCTGATGTCTGGCCCTTTACTAACGGGCTATACCCAAACAATCAACGATTATTACGATCGGGAAATCGACGCAATTAACGAGCCCTATCGGCCAATTCCTTCAGGGGCAATTTCGATCCCTCGGGTCAAAACCCAAATCTTAGTTTTGTTAGCCCTCGGGATTAGCGTTGCCTATCTGCTCGATCAGTGGGCCGGGCACGATTTCCCCACCATTACGCTGATGGCCGTCATGGGATCGGGTTTGTCCTATATTTACTCGGCTCCCCCACTGAAACTGAAGCAAAACGGTTGGCTCGGCAACTATGCCCTGGGTGCGAGCTACATTGCCCTGCCTTGGTGGGCCGGTCATGCACTGTTTGGTGATTTGAACCCGACGATTATGATTTTGACCCTGTTCTATAGCTTGGCCGGTTTGGGCATCGCGGTGGTGAATGACTTTAAGAGTGTCGAGGGCGATCGGGAGCTGGGGCTGAAGTCTTTGCCTGTAATGTTTGGGATTCAAACTGCTGCTTGGATTTGCGTGTTGATGATCGACATTTTTCAACTCGGCATCGCGGCTTATTTGGTCAGCATTCATCAGAATCTTTACGCGACGATCTTGGTGCTGCTGGTGATTCCGCAGATTACATTCCAAGATATGTACTTCCTGCGCGACCCATTGAACAACGATGTGAAATATCAGGCCAGCGCCCAGCCGTTCCTGGTATTTGGCATGTTGACCGCTGGTTTAGCCTTAGGGCATGCAACTTTCTAGAGCAAATCTTGTATCGATGTTTAAGGAGGCGCGATCGTGCCTCCTTTTTCGTGGTTACGAATCATCTCTCTCAACCACCACATGTAACAATAGTCTTTACAATCAACCCCGATCGCGCAATTACCCTGTGACCAGCCCCACCTTCCGCCAGCCCACCAACCCGAACCGCCTCCGAACCCTACTCACCGATAGCCTCACAATTTTTTGGGGCGACTGGCTTGACCTCCGTGTTCGCCTGCTGCAGGTGGTTTCCTCCGGTCTTAATTTCCCCTCTGATCTACATCATCGCTTTCGGACTGGGACTGGGCAGCACGCTCCCCCAATCCAGCTTCTCCGTCGGCAACAGCTATCTCGAATTCATCCTGCCCGGCATGATTGCCCTCTCTTCGATGGTAATTAGCTTTGGCGGCACCACGTTTTCAATTTGCGGCAAACGGCTCTTTTCCAATACCTTTGAAGAGCTACTCCTGATGCCGATTAACCCCCTCGCCGTTCAACTCGGCAAAATGCTGGCCGGGATTGTGCGCGGGTTGCTCACCGCTAGCTCCGTGATTCTGATTTCGATCATCGCCACCCAAAGCCTCACTTTTTTGAATCCGCTCTTCCTATTTGTCCTGGTGCTAAATTGTGCCGTCTTCGCGGCCCTGGGTGTCATCGTTGGCCTGAATGTCAAATCACTCGAAAGCGTCGGAATTTATAACAACTTCGTGATTGTCCCCATGTCCTTTCTCGGCGGAACTTTCTTCGACATCGAAAAACTCCCACTGATATTGAAGGCGATCGTCTATTGCTTACCCTTAACCTATACCAGCATGGGGCTGAGAGCCGCCGCGTACCAATCGTTGAATGAATTTCCTTGGTATGTGATTCCGGTTCTCCTGGGGTTTGCAACAATTCTCGCTTGGCGCGGTGCCACACAGTTTTCTAGCTTGCAAGATTAACGGCGGCTTTGATTTGCCAGTCACATCCACATCCAGCATTATTGTGGCCAAAGAAATTGGCGGTCAACCTTGGTTGACCGCCATAACAAGAACAAGACACCTGGCAAAATTTAGACAGTCGGCACCAGTTCCAAATAGTCGAAACGGGCATGCTCCGCCGCTTGCTCAAAACCATTCACTGTAATGATGTCACCGGCTGTCAGACGGATGCCAGTCGCGATCGTGGGGCTAATAGCAGTTTGGGCGGTTGGCACATTGCTACCCAAGCTGGCATCGAGTAACAAGCTACCGATTTGCGTCGTGACACCAGTTTCGGCATCAGTCAGGTCAACCGTAAATGAAGCCATGCCATCGTTCTCGTCATAGGTACCCAGGGCGAGATTGTATATTCCCGGCAGTTCACCGGCTGAGTCGCCAAACACAAAGCTCGCGCTGCCACTTTCACCGCTAGCACCACCGAAAAAGCTGAGTACCGTGCCCCCCGATGCGCTACTAACAGCTTCGAACCCACCGATGTAGTCGCCAGAAATCGTATCCGCCATTTCCGCCTCTAACCGCAGCGGCGCCAACGGCACCGCATCCGCCACTGAACGAATCACAATGCCGCTAATCTTGGCATTATCACTCAATGCCTCGAAGGAAATATCGATCGCATCAGCTGCCCCAAAACTATCCGGTGAAATGCTGCCGGGCACTGTGAAAACCACCGGTTGAGTTGCCTCCCCACCGGTCTCAGCCAGAATATCAAAGTCATCCAGCACCAGCTGACCCTCGACCATCACATCAAAGACCCGCGCTCCCGGCTCAGTCTGGAAAATTTCAGCAAAATGCAGTTCAACACTGTAGCTCCCTGGGTCAACTTGAATTGAGTAGCCCAAAGGAGCGGGAGCAGATGGCCCACCATAGCGCTCGGTTTCGTAGATGCTACCGTCAAAGAGCGGCTGGTCCGGGTCATACAGACCATCCGTATAAATCCCCCCATTGCCAAAAGCGGTATCAGCAGCAAAGTTAATCCCGTCTTGAGTGAGCGCTGGACCACCCGCATTAATCGCCACAACCACATTGCCGTCAGGATTAGCAATATCATCATCGGCGATCGTTACCGTTGCCGTTTTGGCATCACCCAGCACCATATCAGCCGGTCCCGCAGCAATGCTGTCAAGCGTGACGATGACACTTTCGTCACCTTCAAACAGCTCGATCGTCAATTACTGCAACCTCAATCGTGACGGACGTCTCACCCGCCGGGATGATGGCAGTACCAAACACCTGCTCGGTCCCAAACAAATCATCGGTCCCAAACAAATCATCATAGTCAACGCCATTGGTTGCCGTACCAGCCACACTGTAATTAACCACCGTATCGGTCGCAGCAGCTTGGGCTAGCTTGATGGTAAACTGACCAGCCACACCAGGCTCAGCCGCATCCTGAGTCGCCGCAATCGTTACTTCATTCGGCGGTACCTCATCTGCCGAGCGAATCACAATACCACTAATTTTTGCATTATCACTCGATGCTTGTAGGGAAATATCGATCGCATCTGATGCACCGAAGCTGTCTGGGGAAATGTTGCCGGGCAAAGTGATCACCACTGGCTGATTGATATCCCCGCCAGTCTCAGTCAGAATATCGAAATCATCCAGCACCAGCTGGCCTTCCACTTCGACATCAAAGACACGCGTCCCAGAAATCGTCTGGAAGATTTCGGCGAAATACAGTTCCACCGTATACTCGCCCGGAGCCACCGGGATTGAGTAAAGTAGCGGTTCAACTGGATCCCCAGGAGCAGCGGCACCACCACCAAAGCGCTCTGTTTTGTAAATGCTGCCATCAAAAATCGCCTGGTCTAGATCAACCAGACCATCGGTATAAGTCACCCCATTGAGGAATCCAGTATCGGCAGCAAAGTCAATACCATCCTGGATAAGCGCGGGACCACCGGCATTAATTGCCACGACCACATTACTATCATCATCAGTGACCTTCAGGGTCGCCGTCACCTCCAACAGACCCGCTGCACTGGCCGTAATTGTCAGGCTCTGCGTGTCATCAATCACCGCATCATCGATCGCCGTGATGTCGAAAGTGGCAGAGGCGGCACCCGCCGAAATCTCGATCGTGGTCGGCACTGTGGCAGCAGTGAGATCATCACTGACTAGCGTAACCGTCAACGCTGCGGTTGTATCCCCAGTCCGCGTAATAGTAGCCTGCGCAGTGCCGCCATTCTCCGAGATGCTCGCAGGGTCAATTGTCAGATTCAACTCCGGCTGATCAGCATTAGCGGAACGGATAACAATGCCACTGATTTTTGCTTGGTCAACCGATGCCTGTAAGGAAATATCGATCGCATCCGTTGCCCCAAAGGTATTAGGCGCGACATCGAACGGCACGGTAAACGCCACCGACTGATTAAAGTCACCACTCGTCTCCGCCAGAATATCAAAATCATCCAGGACCAACTGGCCCTCGACCGTTACGTCAAATATCCGACTACCAGCAGCTCCAAAGAAAATTTCGGCAAACTGCAGCTCCACCGTGTATTCACCCGGCAACACCGGAATCGAATAGTTGATTTCACTGCCATTACGCTCGGTCTCGTAAGCCGTTCCATCAAATCCCGTCTGCTCGCCATTACCAGCATTACCATCGGTGAAGAAATCACCCTCAAGGAAGAATTGGTCTGGCAGATATTTGATCCCATCTTGGATCAAGGCAGGACCACCCGCATTAATCGCCCACACTACTGACTCTGTTGCCGTCCCCACCAGCTCCCAATAGCCAATCTCACCGCTCAATAAGTTGGCAAAGTACAGGTTGCCATCTGGCCCCATCGCCATGTAGGCAACTCCCGTTTTGTCGGAAAACGTATCAAACGGGATGGCCGAATCGATCGCACCGGACTCATCAAACACTAACGCTCTGACCCCACCAACATTAAAGTCGGTGAAGAACAATGCATCTTGATATATCTCCGGGAACGCCGTGCCCGTGTAAAAGTCACCTAAAACAATCGCCCGCGCCCCATCGGCATGGTTCTCCGCATAAACTGGCGCAACTAAAGGTGGGTCCGTCGAATTCTCCACCGCGTTGTATAGATCCTGAAAGGAACCCGAATTCGCATAAAACGGCGATCGTACGCTCACACCATTGCCGCCTTCATACAAAGACCAGCCAAAGAAGCTACCTACCCCTCGATTGACCTCTTCCCAAGTCGCTAATCCCACATCCCCCATAAACGGTTCATCGGTGTCGGGGTGCAGCGTATAGCGCCAAGGGTTGCGTAAACCGTAGTTGTAGATTTTCGACTCAATATCGTTCGGGTCACCGTTATACCAGGGATTATCCGGCAAACCACCACCCGTGATCGGGTCAATCCGCAGCAACTTACCCAGCGCATTATCCCGGCTGTTGAGGATTTCCGCCTTTTCCAAGCTGCCCGTTCCGCCAACCGCTTCACCATCGCCGTGGCTAAAGTACAAGGCCCCGTCATTGCCAAACTTCAACGCGCCCGCCGCATGGAAATTAGCCACTAGACCCGTTTCCAGTAAAACCACTTCACTGCCAGGCAACGCCGTCCGATAGCCGGTCGTCGGGTCCGCTTCCACTCGCAAAATACGCGTCACACGCGGTGCATCTGAGAGATCCGGTTCGACTCCCGGTGGATCGTAGGAAAATGCCAGGTAAACGTAGGGATTCGTCGCAAACTCCGGGTGCACCGCTAAACCTAATAAACCCCGCTGACCGCCGGTATTCACCGACGCCGAGATATCGATAAACGGTTCTGCCAACAGCTCACCGTCCTCAAAGATCTGCACCACCCCATTCAGTTTGCCAATAAACATGGCCCCGTCCGGCGCCCAATCAAATGCGGTCGGGCCCAAGGGGCTAAATGTGGCCGCACCACCTTCAGACAAGCCGGAAACGACAATCTGTTCATCAAACAAATACGGGGAAGTCGCTTCTTCACGGATCGTCAATTTCGCCTCATCCTGAGCGCCCAGCGTCGCGCCGATCGGATTACTTAGGGATAGCTTCAGCGCCTCATCGCGCTCCACCAAATCATCATCGTTAATCGCCACGGTGAAGCTTTTCGTCGTTTCGCCGGGCGCAAAGGTCAAGGTCCCGGAGGTTGCCGCATAATCGGACCCAGCCCGCGCATAGTCATCCCCGGTCGAATATTCGACGGTCGCTGCTTGGTCGCTACCACTGGAGCGAAACACCGTGATGGTAGCAATGCCACCGTCCTCACGAATGTCATATGCCGACTGACTAAACCCGATCGTGTTGGGTGCCACCGCGTCGTCGTCTTGAATCGTAATTACAGCGGTGCGAACGCCACCGAGTACTGCCCCTGACGAACCCGCCCCGGCCACTGCCTCACCAATCAAAATATTGAAACTTTGGGCAGTCTCTGGAACGTTATCATCAAGAATTGTCACTGGAATCTGGACAACATCTTGCTGATCGACAAACGTCAGGGTGCCGGAAGAAGCAATAAAATCCTCGCCCGATACCGCATCAACCCCAACAATTGAATAATCAAACAAGACCAAGCCATCCAAACTGCCGGTTCGGTTGACTGGCACTTGAATTGTGCCAGCGCTTTCATCGATCGTCAGCAATTCTAGGCCTAGGCTAATAATGCTATCTGCCATTATTCATCTCCACAATTTCGAATATATAAATCAGCAACAATCGAATCACACTGAGCCGCTGAGCAGTTGGGAAGTCTAAAGAAATTCTCCTAAGCACATTAGGAAGTGAGTGGGAAGCATAAATCTCATCTTGAAAATCAACGAATTCCGCAGAAAATCTCACCGCTTAAACGTTTTGTTGCAGTTCTTTCATCTACAACTTGAATATCTTTTCAATCCAACAGGATGATTGCAATTCATTAACATGCAAGCCTAGACCCTCAAACACATTGACTCATAACACAACAAGCGCAGGGTAGATCCGAAAGGCAGGTTTAGGGGCAAGCCAGCTGATGCTCCGGAACAGTTAGATTATGCTTACGCATTTTGCGATGACGACAAACGGGGGGAATACGTCATCGCGTTCTAAATCTTCACTTGACGAGACAAAGACTAATCTAATTCGGTTTTTTCCTGCAAGATATGGGAGTTTGAGTCTTCACTCACCAAAGCATCTTCTCCTAATACCAAACAGATAAAGCATAACCGTCCAATTTCACCTATTTTAGGTATCTCAGACCGATCATTTCAAGTAACTAATGGTTAGTTGCTTGAGCACAAATACAGATCCATGAACTAACGCTATCACAGGTATCAGTGAAATTACTGCCCCCTTGAAGCCAATTTTTTGTTATCTTCACTAAACTCATCACATATATAAACTTCCATTAGCTGAGCCCCATCAACCCTGGCTAATGGGGCTCAGCAGTTCTCAGGTACTGGACTAAATTAGAACGCAGGATTAGACCATAGGAACTAACTGGATATAGTCGAGACGGGCATGTTCAGCAGCCCTCTCGAAACCATTCACTGTGAGGATGTCACCCGCTATTGTCAGGCTGATGCCAGACGATTACAGCAAAAGACTCCGTAGGAACGCCCCCTAAACGAGCGTAAAGTCTACTATCACAGTATCTCAGGAGCGTACCAGCCCCGTTACTCTGGCTATAAACACCGATCTCAATGCTGTTTTGTCCCTGAGTCAGCATTCCACCGGTAAAGTTGCCAGCGACATCACCAAAGAGGGCATAGGGTGACACACTCTCGGTCTTAGTCACCGCACCATTATTGAGGTCGAGGACCATGCTGCCGACTTGGCCAGAGAACGGACTGCCACCGGCCACCACTGCTGCGATTGCCAAACTTTGAGTCGGCAGGACATCAATAGTGACACCAGGCTGAAGCACCTGAATCAAGGTATCACTGACAGCATCGTACAACCCGACCTGAATCCCGCTGGAGCTTCCCTGCGGACTGACCAGGATGTCGACCGTAGCTGTGTCGGTCAACGCTCCATCGCTCGCGCTGTAGGTAAAGCGGTCAAGGCCGGTGAAGCCCGCATTCGGCGTATAGCTGAAGGTGCCATCGGGATTGAAGTTGACCAGTCCGTTGCCGGGCAAGGTATCGAGGGCAAAGCTGAGCGAATCGCCGTTAGGGTCGCTATCATTGCCCGCTACTGTATTCGACAGGGCTACATCCACCGTAGTGCTAAAGCTATCATTCACGGCATTCGGCAGCCAGGTTCACCCCAGAGTCATCCACGATCGTGAAGTCAAGCGCCACAGTCCCGAGGTTCGTTCCGCTCGAACCAGCGCCCGAGAAGATATTCAGGACGATCGTGTTGTTGCTACCTGTGGGAAGGGCCAGGTTCCCCCCGGCAAGGTTGCCAGCGGAATCGCCAAAGAGGGCATAGGGCGTCACACTCTCGGTCTTATTAACCTGACCATTGTTAAGGTTGAGGTTAACGCTACCCACTTGTCCAGCAAATGGGCTTCCGGTGGGTACCGTAGCGGAAATCGTGAGATTCTTACCCGCGATTGCACTAGCATTGATAGCAACCCCATCCGTTAGCGTGGCGATCAGGGTATCGGTGGTGGCATCAAAAAGGCCAACTGTCAGCGCGGGCGGTGCCGCATCATCATCGGTGATGGTGACCGTGGCGGCCGTCGCGGTGCCGAGGACAAGATTCGCATCACCAGTCGCACCCGTCAGGGTGACAATGACATCCTCAAGGGCTTCTACCTCAAGGTCATCACTTACCGCCACATCGATGACAGCACTCAAGCTGCCAGTCGGAATCGTAACCGTCCCAGTCAACGCTGTATAGTCCCCATCTGGCGTCGCGCTGCCACCCACCGTATAGGTAACCGTCGTGTCCGTCGCTGCAACCTCAGTAAGGCTAACAGTGAACTGACCGTTGATGGCAGGCTCAGAACCATTCAAGGTCGTTACGATACTGACTTCATTCGGCGCCTCAACGATGAAATTGAGGGTTGGGGTACCGGGGCCTGCGCCCTGATTGAGCCAGACCGTAATATCACCCGTCAGCGCTGGGACAAACGGGTCGATCACAATGCCCGATCCAGGCTGAATCTCGCCGCCCTGCGCCATGATATCGAGCAAGTTTTGGCCAACATGGGTGCTGTTAGTAGATGATGCCACCCAAGAGGCCATCCGTACCGGGATCAGGCTCACCCGTCACGACATCTACTGTGAGTTGACTGCCGAGCTGGAGGCCAAAGAAGCCCGGGGATAACAATGGGTTGGGATTGACGAAATCTTGCAGTTCGATACCCGTCAGCACAAATCCATCCGGCACCGTGAAGGTGAAAATGTCGCGATCGCGGAAACTGTTATTCCCAACTTCACCCTCTTGAGTCGCCGTGACCACGTTGTCACCCGGTGCCAGAATTCCAGCATTGGTCGGACTGAGCCGATCGCCCGAAATCTCGATCGCCGTGCCAAATAAATCATCGAGAGGTGGGTTATAGCCAGTAATCACCACATCCCCGGAGGCAGTCGCACCCAGCACCAGACCCACTGTCGGATTAGCAATCGAGAAAGTCGCCGTTTCTACTGCTTCTAGCACCGCATCATCAGCAATGGTTAAGCTAAAGGAAGCCGTCGTCTGGCCATCTAGAATGGTCAGCTGCGTGGGGACGGTTTCCACAAAGTCAGCCGCCGTCACATCTGTACCACTCAAGATAACATCCACCGTCTGATCACCAGTCACTGCGGCAGAAGCCGTTGCCGTTATCGTAATCACCGTGCCTTCAGTTTCGCTACCTGCTGCCGGTGTCACAGTCAGATTCACTTCAGGGGTAACCGCAGGAGTGACGGACCGAATGACAATACCACTCACCTTTGCTTGATCGGCAGCAGTTGAGAATGCAATATCAATCGCATCCGGCGCACCAAACGTATCCGGTGAGATGCTACCGGGCACATTAAAGACGAATGGCTGGTTGATATTACCACCGGTCTCCACCAGGATATCTACGTCATCAAGCACCAGTTGGCCCTCGACTTCGACATCAAACACCCGATTGCCCGAAGTAGTCCAAAAGATTTCGGCAAAATGGAGTTCAACCGTGTATTCGCCTGCGGCTACCGGAATCGAGTATTCAAACGACCCGAGTGACGATCCTGCATTGTGTTCCGTTTCATAAATAGTGCCGTCAAAGACTGGTTGATCAGCATCATACAAGCCATCCTCGTAAGTCCCGCCGCCGATAAAGAAAGCATCCGCAATAAAGTCAATACCATCTTGGGTTAATGACGGGCCACCAGCGTTAATAGCCACAACCACGTTATTATCATCATCGGTGATCGTCACCGTGGCGCTATTGGTGGTCCCAATTAAGACGTCACTATCAGCGGCAGTAATGCTGTCTAAAGTCACGGCAACGCTCTCGGTCCCTTCTGGCAAGAGATCGTCAATCACAGTGACATCGATCGGGGCAGAAAGTTCGCCCGCCGGAATCGTGACGGTTCCCGTTAGGGCCGTATAATCCGAGCCGGCAGTAGCCGTACCGCCAACGCTGTAGGCAACAATTGTATCCGTAGTGGCCGCAGCACTGAGACTGACCGTAAACTGACCCGCGATCGGGCCCGTCTCATTACCGTCTAGAACTGGGGCAATACTCAGGAAGTTTGCCGCTTCATCATCTTGAATCGTGACGGTGGTAGAAGTTGTGGGGCCAAATTCGGCGTTGCCACTCAAGCCAATAATGTTGACCGTAAAGGCCTCATCTCCTTCAGTCAATTGATCTTGGAGAATATCCACCAGAAAGGTTACATCGGTGGAGCTGCCTGCGATCGTCACAGTATCCGTATAGATACCCGTCTGAGCATCAAAGATCGCGCTGGGAGAGGTATAGGAGTAGTCAACCGCCGCTGTTGCCGTCCCCGGCACAATCTCGAAGGTGACATCAACTGTTTCGTCACTGGGGACGAGGTCATCCGCCTGCATCGCAACTTGCACTTGGCCACCGAGAACGGCTTCATTCACCGTATAAGGTCCGCCCACGATCGAGATAGCCGGGCCACCACCAAGTTTGAGAATCTCAATGCCATTGATCAGCGGGTTCTCCTCACCATGTAGAAACTCGATGTCGATAGTGCCATCAGTTACCTGCACAATATTGCTAATCATCGCCCCAGTCAGCTGACCGAAGTCGGCCGCTAAGTCAATATCATCGAGGTTACTGAGCACATTCCCCTCAATGGACACATCAAATACCCGCTGACCAGGTAAAGCCGTGCCCTCAAAGCCATTACCAACAAACAGGCGGACTTCATAGAACCCTGGGGTGGCGACATCAAAAGCCCAGGCCATCGCGCTACCGCCATCAAAGTCAAACCGCTCCGTTTGGAAAATATCAGCTGGCGTGCTCGGAACGACCGTTACTCCAGGCACAACATTAAAGCCATTCACACTGTTGCTACCAGGGTCCGCCAGAAACGGGCTAACAGCGCCACCTTGGTCCGCCGTCCAATTCGGACCACCATCAATAGCGACAATTTCCGGACCACCGGCATTTACCCGGTAGAGAATCGTGGATGAAGTATTCCCCGAGGCTGTGACTTGAAGGTCAGTGAAGGTCGCCTGGAAAGAAGGCCCTCCTGGTGCCTCTGGTTGACCTGTATTCGATGCATAGAGCCCCACAGCCAGACCACTGCTCTGACCTTGAACCGTATGGTTTCCTAGAATCGCATCCAGAACGGCAGTGCCATTTAAGTCAATGGGGTTCCCAGTCACCGTTGTGGTGTTACCACCGCCGGTTTCATAGATCACCGTGGGCGTAGCCGTCCCATCCGCTGGGTCAACCTCTAATTCAAAGAAGATTTCCTGGTCTGACGGTACGCTGAATAAATCATCAGCTTGGAGGAAAACCTCCGCTACTACGGCATCATCATCTTCGAGCAGAATCTGAATCTCGCCCGCCGGATTCGCCGTCGCTACCAGCTTCAGATAATTACTCTGATCGCCCGTGCCAATGTAGCCGCCGATTTGTTGATCTGGTCCAGTCAATAAGGGATTGATCACCGACCACTTGATGGTGAACGTATCAATCGTGGGAGCCAGCGTCAATCCTGTATGGAACAAGTACTCCCCATTATTGGCCGTGGTCAGGGCATCGCCATTAGAGACGTACTCAACTACCGTCGCACCGCCGCCAGCCGCTGTATTGAACTTGACGTTGTCGAGTTTGATATTCTGCTGGGGCAGCGTCGACTCTGACACGAAGAACGCTTCAAAATCCGTCACCCCATCAATCATCACTCCCGTCAGACCAGTCGCATAGCCATTGGGACCAGGCAAGTTATTGTCTTGATTCGGGTCAAAATCCCATACCAAGGTTTGACCAGGGAATAGGGTAACGGCGGTGCCATTACTGGCATCCCGAATAAAGGGGTCATCGACATTGAGAATGCCATCGTTGTCAGAATCTTCATCAATAATAATTTCCCCACCGGTTGGGGAGAAAGCCTTGATGAAGTCGCCCCCAATTTCTGCGACCCAGATAGTGCCATCCGGCCCGGTGGTCACATCTAAGGGCGTAGACAGACCCGTAATCAAGTTATATTCCCCATCAGCCGCCAACACAACATCATCGGCCGTGCCTAGGAGTCCATCATCACCGGGGTCAATAAAAGGCTCTACAGCCGTGCCATCATCGTTCACATTCAGCAGCGTGATGGTGTTATTAAACTGGGCCACCAACAGCGCGCCTTGCAAAGCACCATTAAAAGCTGTCCCCGTGTATTGCGTTAGTCCGTTACTGGATGAACCAATATTAATCAGCGACGGACTCGCAGGATCTTCATATTCTACCCGAATACCGCTTTCTAGTAGGCGGTTGGGGTCTGCAGTGAACTTGCTGGGGTCAATCAAGAAACCAGGTGCAATATTGACACCAGCGGGCACCAGTGCCGACAGGTCAGCAACTGTGTTGACGGTCAGCGAGGCATCAGGATTGCCATTGTCGTCATAAACCGTCCAAGAAAGATTCTGATTAGCGCGGGCCGGGTTTGGGTGCCCGTAGTACTCACCCGGTTGAATTAAAAACAATGGCTCCGGATTACCAATCCCGGGTGCAAAATTGGCAGTATTAGTCGCCTCATTCTCGTTTAAGGGGTCAGAGCCAGTGTATTCATCCGTCGGCGTCCCCGATGCATTCAAGGGATTGCCCCCAAAATTTGTATTGGAGCCATTATCAACGGTGTAGAGTTTGCCATCCTCCGTCATGACTAAGTCATAGGGGTTACGGAAGCCGTCCGCGTAAATGCTGATGGGCGCATCCGCTGGCAGAATCGCCATATTTAAGCCGTCATTGCCCCCAAACGGCCCATCCTCATCCAAACCGTTAGCATCTTCGCCGCCCCCACCATCCACATTAGGCGTATTCGGATCGTCCAGGGTGGGCAGATCGTATTTATATGCACGTGACACTTCGTTGACACCGCCAAACCCATTATCGACCTTACCCGCATCACCATCCGTTAGGGTCGGCAGCGCCTCCAGAGCAATCAAGTCGATCGCCAGCACCGCCCCCGATAGAGCATACTCGCCTGTGTAGGAGAAGTACTCGGATGGCGCACCATTGTTGGTGTTGCCACCGACGGCTAAGTACAGCGTGTTGCCATCGGGACTGAAGACCATGCCGTTAGTCGCATGGTTTTCTTCCGATCGTGGTAGCCCGCGAATCAGGTCGATCGCTTCCCATTCCGTCCCCGTCCAGGTGACTTTCGTCAGCGTCCCCGAGTTCGTATCGAGGTTTTGTTCACCGCCTGCCGCAATCCGCGGATCACTCGAAGAGACATATAAAACTGGGTTGGCTGCAGTCCCGCCGACCAGAATACCGGTAATCTGACGATTTTTGAGAAAGGGTTGCTTCGAACCATCATCGTTATGATTCATGATGGCTTGCACCACGCCACCCCCATTCGGGAGCAGCAACTCTTCGTGGTCAGTCGCGCTGTACTGACCCGTCTCTGCATTTAGTTCGATCGTGAAGGCGCTGATTCGACCGCTTTGTTCCGCGACATACATGCGGCCATCAGGACCAAATTGCAGCGTAGTGGGGTTAGCCAGGTCATCAATGCCATCCCCAGCTAATCCCTTGAAGCTACCGCTTAAATTAAAATTAATTGCCATGACGTCTCAAGTCCCTTTAGCCGAATGAAAGAATGAAAACAAATTTGAAGCCGATATGATGGACGCCGATCGATACACATCCTCCACAGAAAACCATCACCCCAACCACCTCGAAGAAACCTTAAAAACCCTTCAGAAAAACCCACCCAAACGGATCAATATGATGACTTTTCTTAAATTGCGTACATGATGTATTTTTTTGACTTTGCATTGTTAAAGAAAAAATTAGATTCAGCAAGAATTGACGCGGCCCAGAATTTTCCATCGGGAAACCCCAAACCGATTCAAAAGCATCTCGCTTTCACTCAATTTAGATACACTTAATTAAATAGTTAAAAGAACGATCGCCTCAATGAGTCGATTCAACAGCGCCGCAGAACTTCAACCTTAGTAAAGTTGATTGAAATAGTCATAGATTTTGTATGGCCATATTCAAAATAATCCTAGAGAGAATTAATCACTGATGCGATCGTCCGTTCAGTCCTTACACCTGATTTCGTCAACGCCTTGAAATCCCTGATTCGCAAAGTTTCCGTGACAATAACCTCAAACCACTAACTCTTATCAGACTGGTTATGTCTTGCGTTATCCAATAACTAGACGAAGCAATCATTGGCCATCTTGCAAGCACTCCTGTCCCAAACACTTTAATAGATTTAGCGGAACATTAAGGCTTTAAGCGACCGTCTCTTCCATCTGCATGACTTCTAAGAGATTTTACCCAGAGAAAACAAGCTAAACATATAAATATTGAACTACTCCCAAAATACACTTAGGTTCTACACGTACAATTATTTAGCAATCTCCGTGAGATGTATTGATAGATCTGATTATTTTCATCGGAATTTCATCAATTGGATAGTAATTTAATTTTTCATTGTAATTATGTAACTCGCCGATGGAATCTCTGTTTCATCTGGATTTCATCTGGACTTCATCTGGACTTCATCTGGATTACGACTCATAATTTTACTGACTGGTTTGAGATGGGCAACTGGCGATCGTCAGTGAACGACTGGCGGTAGTCGAAGAGCAACTGAGTCAGAATTGATCAAATTCATCGCGTCCACCATCAAGTGATGCGTTTAGCAAAGATGCGCACCAAAGTTGGCACAGGTCGAAAGCCAGGGACAAGAAAGCCCCGGGCCCGACAGGTACGAAAGCCGATCACGGTCGAAAATTGTGTGAGGTGCATGAGGCGAGACTGGCATCTTGCCAGGAATGTGGAGAACGTCTGAGGGGGCATGACCTATGTCCACTTCAGCATCAGGTTCAGGAGTGACCGAAGATAACACCTGTGGTCGCTGATCGCTATGGTGCTTACAGTTGGATTGATGTGAACCACAGGCAGGTCTATTGGGCGCATCTCAAACGAGACTTGACTGCAATGGCCGAACGCCGTGGGGTATCGCAGGCGATCGGCGAATCGTTGCTGCTGCAGAGATTGTTTCACTGGTGGCATCGGATACGCGATGGGACCCTCTCCCGCGAGACCTTTATTGGCATGGTGGAGCAACTGAGAGCGCGGTTCAAAGCCGACCTGCAAGCAGCGGCCGAGTTGCCCATCAACCAAACGGAAAAGACGCCCTTGGCCAAGACGGTGTGCACCTGCCAGAAGCTGCTCCAATTTCAACCTTTCTGAAGGCGCAAAATCGTCTACTCCTTGAGCCCCTGACCCAGGTCTGTCGGGCTGCACGTTTGGGCCTAGTGACTCCTTCCTTGCTACCAGAGCCGCCAGTTATCCCTGTCTGTATCCTACTCGCTTTCCACCTCAACCCTTATGAGGAATAGATACCCCAAAACACTTAGACACGCCCTGCTCTAATCACCATTATTTAAAGATCTAATTAGTATTAGGTTATCTATTCAATAATATTTTCTGAGGCTTAAATGTTTCGTCATAGTGACCTTAACTCATACAATTAAGGGATACAAGCGACTAGTTAGTCTGCCGTTAGTCTCATTCTTGATTTCTTGCAATCCTGTTTGCAATGGGTAGTGAGCTTCTCTAAGTTCACTTCTTTGGCATGAATAAAGCAAACAGTTATATCCAAGGTGTTTTCCTGACCCCCACCTTTTTGAGGGTGGTCGAAAGATTTATCGCAGTAGCAATAGGTCGGATTTTTCCTAGAAAATTTCTTTGTTATGTGAGTGTAAGTATGTTCCATCATTCAAAGTTACAGTTGAATATCGTTGGTCTATCCGTTCTGCTGACTAGCGTATTTTTATCTTCAGCGGCGATCGCCTCTGAGCCCAAAAGTAGCCAGGCGGAGTCAGCTAGCCAATCACTAGTCGATCAGCGGCTGCTCATGCCAACGCTGGAACCGGATGCGATGGAACAAGTGACTTCAGTATCGCAGCTATCGGATGTCCAGCCGACTGACTGGGCCTTCCAGGCATTGCAGTCTTTGGTGGAGCGCTACGGTTGCATTGCTGGTTATCCCGATCGGACATATCGCGGCAATCGTGCCATCACTCGCTATGAATTTGCTGCCGGTTTGAACGCCTGCATGGATCGGATTAATGAGTTGATTTCCGCATCAACGGAGGACCTTGCATCAAAGGAAGACTTAACCAAACTACAAAGGTTGCAAGAGGAATTTGCCGCAGAACTCGCGGCTTTACGTGGTCGCGTAGACGCCCTCGCAGTCCGGACTGATACGCTGGAAGAACAACAATTTTCGACCACGACCAAGTTGAAGGGAGAAGCAATTTTCAGCCTTGCCGCTGCTTATGGTGCCTATCCAGGTGGCAATGCCGCCTTTATTAACAATACAAATGCGGCTGATGGTTCAGTGCCAACTCCGGGAAGTGATGCTCAGGTTGTCTTTAACAACCGGGTTCGGCTCAATCTGCAAACTAGCTTCACCGGCAAAGATCTACTGATTACCGGATTACAGGCTTACAACTTTGGTGGTGGCCCCAGTGCGGCGTTCCCTGGTTTCACGACAGGCGGTAGTCTGGCTGGGACGCTGGGTTATGGCGATGTGGTATTCGGTAATGCCAGTAACCTGCGTCTATCCTATGAACCACAGTTTCCGACAGTCAATCCGCAAAATTTGGCCAGGCAGGGTGGCAACAATAACGTCGACCTGTATAAATTACTCTACATTTTCCCCGTCACCGGTCCGCTGACAATGTTTGTCGGCAGTAATGCCGAAGTATCCGATGCCTTTCCATCGATTCTGCCATTTGCGGGTGAAGGACTAGGCTCCATTTCCCGCTTTAGTAATCTACCGGCGGCCCAACGGGTTTCGGGAGGGACTTCACAAACTGGACTGGCCGCTGCTGCCGGTTTAATCTGGAATATTTCCGATGCGATCGATTTCCGGGCGCTGTATGGGTCAGTATCAGCGAATATTCCTAATAATGAAGGGTTTCCTGGTACACCTCTGGGCGCTGGCATCTTTAATGGTAGCTATATCGCTGCAGCCCAACTAACGGTAAACCCAACGAATAATTTCGAATTTGGGCTCAACTATGCGCACAGCTATCACCAAATCAATATTTTGGGCACTGGTTTAGCTTCAGCAGACGTTGGTTCAATTTTATTTAATCCTAGCGCGGCTGAAGTCGCTAGCAATGGTTCGGCTCTCGGGGCGATCGCCAATCAAGGGATTACCTTAAGGTGATTTCTGATTCAGACAGTCCCATTTCAAGCTAGTCTAATCAGTGTAAAGCTCTGGCAGCGGCATTGAACAATGATTCCTGAAACTGAGGTCGAATTAACGGCGAGCCACATTGCCGACCTGCGGCTGGCCTCCAGTCAAATGAGC
>CAVPGX010000017.1:0-104220 GCA_963704065.1 uncultured cyanobacterium
TTATTCCATGGTTGGAGCTATCTTCTCGATAATGCTTGGGAGACAAGAGGTAGTTAGGCAAGCAGAGCATTAAACAGGTAGCCGGTACTAATGATCCCAAAAGTCATTAGGCCAATAAACACAGCTAAAAGTTGAGAGCGAAGAACTTTTCTCAGGATGACCATCTCAGGCAATGAGAGAGCAGTCACAGCCATGGTGAATGCTAATACAGTACCAAGCGGCATTCCTTTGTTGACCAATGCTTCAGTAATTGGCATGACACCAGCAATGTTTGCATAGAGTGGTACACCCAAAATTACGGCAATCGGAACAGCGAATGGGTTACTAGCTCCTGCTAATTGTGTAACTAAACTGGTTGGGACATAACCGTGAATCCCAGCACCGATTGCAATACCTACAACGACATAAAGCCAGACCGATCGCACAATTTCGCTGGACTGAAACCGTCCCTGCTGAAACCGCTGCTTCCAAGTGACATGATTGACGTTGACGTTATCCTCTTGAGCATTGCCTTGATGGGCTTGTTGCAGTTGCCACACAAAAGGTTCAACCCATTTTTCCAACTTGAGCCATCCAATGACATACCCCGCTGAGATCGCCAATCCAACCCCAAAGCCGATATATATGAGCGTAACTTTTAATCCGAATAGTCCCCACAACAGCACCACAGCTACTTCATTCACCATTGGGGCAGCAATCAGATAAGAAAATGTCACACCTAGAGGGATACCTGCCTCCAAAAAGCCAATAAACAGTGGTACGGCGGAGCAAGAACAAAATGGTGTGATTATGCCGACCATCGCCGCTAGAATATTGCCGCCCAAAGTGCGCTTGCCTTCCAACCATTGCCGCACGTTTTCAGGCTGTAAAAAGCTCTGAAATGTTCCCACAACAAAACTAATGACGATCAGTAAGGTCAAAACTTTGGGGACATCGTAGAAGAAGAAATGCAAGCTAGCTCCGAGGTGGGATTCTACAGATAGCCCTAAAAGGTGATGAACAATCTGGCTTGCCAACCAGTCAAACGGATAAAACGGGTCGAACATGATTCCACTCCCCCTTATGTTTGCAAGAGCGGTTGAATTTCTTCACTGGTCATCACTTTACCTTTGCCGACAACCTTACCGTTAATCGTTAGGGCAGGTGTAGACATGACCCCTCGCTTGGCAATTTCAATGGGGTCAGTAATGTGAAGAAGCTCTGCTTCCAGATTAAGCGCAGCAATTGCTGTTCTGGCGTTGGCTTCTAGTTGCTGACATTTTTTGCAGCCTGTCCCCAATACTTCGACTGTAATCGGATTCATAGTGATCGCCCTCCCAATGGTTTATTTCAGATTGCAATAGTATTAATTTTCCAAAGGCGTGACTTTAGACTGATCTAGAACAACGCATTCTCGATCGGTTGTTTGCAGATTGGCGTAGCATTGTTTAACCAGTAGCGTTAGCTCATCGTGAAGAACTTGTAACCGTCGAATAGTATCCTCAATCTCACTGACTTTTTTGCTGAGCCGTTCATAGACAGCCTGACAGGTAAGTAAGCGTCCATCTTTTAACGCAAGAATGTCTTTGATTTCATCTAGACTAAGTCCCAAAGATTTAGCCCGTGTAATAAAGGTAAGCCGATCCACATCTTGTTGACTGAATAGCCGATACCCTGCTTCTGTGCGCTGCGGAGATGGAATTAACCCAATTCGCTCATAAAAGTAGAGAGTTTGTGGATTAAGGTCTAACCGACGCGAGACTTCCCCCACTTGAAACATTGACATAATTCCATTGCGACCTGGCAAACCCATGGTAAACCTTATACCTTGATATAAGGTCAAGGGTTGCTAGGTGAAGTTTTTTGAAGCTGTCGGGCTATCTAACACTGCATTGGTGCGGACGGTATAAACCTGATCGGTGAGTGTTTGAGGGTATCTGCCGCCGCGCAATTCCACCGTTATACGTCACCGCACCTTAAGGAATAACATGACACGGCTAGCACCAAAAACTGAAGTCTTGAGAGCACTTTTTGCCCGTTCTGGCAATCAATGTGCTTTCCCGGGCTGTACTCAGTCACTAGTCAATGACAAGAATAAATTCATTGCTCAGGTTTGCCATATAGAGGCTGCATCAGAAGGTGGTGAGCGATTCAATCCTGAAAGTAACGATGAGTTTAGAAGAAGCTATGACAATTTATTGATTTTGTGTTACCCACATCATATAGAAACTGATGATGTTGACGAATATCCTGCAGATTGTCTAAGAGAAATGAAAAGAAACCATGAGCAACTATTCCTTAAGTCTGATTTCAAATTAGATGAAGCAGAGTTGATGAAATTAACTTATGAAATGGAAAAATATTGGTCTGATATGGATCGACTAAATAAGCTAGACCATATATTCGCTGATAGCGGTTTAGCCATGGAGGTTAATGGCGACAACTCATTTTTTGAAGTTTTGACAAGTACGCATGATGCCGTAGACGGCATAGAAGCGCTTTTAGGTTCTTTTCATAAAAGTGACGAGTGCTTAAAAGAAGATTTCGAAGCTCTACTTCAGAAAAAGGGAGTGCCCCCTGAACTATTTCAAGACGTCCCATATTACGAGAATCCTTTTGAAAACCGTAACTGGGAATCGCACAATCTTGGAACACCAAACTGGCTTCAGAGACTGCGGATTAATCTAGTTCATATTGAGGTTAAGTACCTAGAAGAGTACTTAAAAACTCATAGCAATGATCTTCAGGCAAAGGAAAGCTTTGAAAGGGCAAAGCTTGCATTGAAAGAGTATGCTGAAACAGCAATACATGTTGATTAAAACGTATAACAAACGAATCAAGCGGAAGCCAAAAAGCCTCGCTACGCTCAGCAAGCATTTTGGCTCCGCTTATTCGAAACGTTCATCTTGAGTAAATCGTAATGCAGTCTATTCTACCGGCCATAGCTGATATGCCCACCGCAATCCAGTTGCTTTCTCTCAACTGGCTCTCGATTTCAACGCAGGTCCAACCGCAGCGGCGAGTTCACGTAACGCCGTTTCAGTCGTTTCCCAACCCAAGACAAGCATCCGTAATCGAAACACCCGGACGAATTTCTTCAAGATCGTCAGGAATCGGTTGGTTCCCCTCTTGCAGATTGCTTTCCAGCATGACGCCAATAATCGATTGACTCCCGTTCTGGATCTGTTGGGCAACCTCTTTCAACACATCCAGCTGCTTCCGCCAATCCTTACGGGAATTACCATGACTGCAATCGATCATGACGTTGGGCTTATGCCCCGCCTTCGCCAGAGGCGGCTTCGCAAGCGGCGACACTCTCGGCATCATAATTGGGTGACTTGCCACCCCTGAGAATCACATGACAATGGGGATTGCCCTCCGTCCGAAACACCGCCACTTTTCCCTCACCCGTGACACTGATAAAACTGTGATTCGCCGAAGCCGAACGCATCGCATTGATCGCCACCATCAGCTCACCATCCACATTATTTTTAAACCCGATCGTCGAGGAGTTTCCAATGGCAGAAGTAAACGATGCCTTGACACATCTCGAAGAAGGCAAAGCACGCTTTAGGATTGTTTTGAAGAATTAATCACTTTTGCCCACATTTTAGGGCAGCTTTAAAATAGCCTTTGATCTTGGCAACAGCTATTCAGCTTAGTTGTGAGTCGCGTTTACTCATGGGGCTGGGCATCAGAATTTGCGGGGGCGAGCTTGAGGGGCTGTTCTATCAATTGTTGACCTCTAGCAGGCTATTAAATCCCCAGCAGATCAGACTACGGATACGATATGATTCTGTTCGAGTAGACATGAAACTGAACATGGCTAGATTCAGGAAAAATATCGGCTAAACGATGAACTAGCTTACGGCTGAGGTTTTGGTCGAACAGTAGTTTCAAGCAGCACTCACAGATGCAACTAAACGATGTTCACGATCGGCCGCGAACTCCAAACAGTCTCTGATGTCGGTTTCCGTCAATTCCGGAAAGTCGTCGATAATCTCAGTAGTAGACATGCCAGCCGCTAACCAACCCAAAATATCGTAGACCGTAATTCGCATCCGTCGGATACAGGGCTTGCCACCACGCTTATCTGGCTGAATTGTAATGATATCGCGATAGCTCATAGTACGGACAGTTCGCTTGTATATACATAAGTCTAGAGCAGATTAAGACCTCGCTGCAACGGACGGGCGTTATTGATCGATCGAGGGCTGGAGGTTGCCTGCCGCCGTTGAGCTTCACCTTCGCTTGCATAAGGGGTGTGAGTTTAGGTTCGAGTTGCTCAAGTGTTATCAGAAAGACAATAAAATTCACGCAAGTGTCGTGTGCTCTGTCGCTACCGCCAACCTTTAGTTGTCGTAAAGCGTAACAATGGAGTATGACCAGAATATTCAACAGTGCTGATTTTTTCCAGCCAACCGCGGGAGAGCCCATTCGTTCAGTGATTACTGAGTCCAAAGATGCTGTTGTTGTCGCTTGGTACGTCAAACCAGGACAGGCGATCGGCGCGCACATCCATCCTAATGGTCAAGATACCTGGACTATTTTGAGCGGCAAGGGAGAATATTATTTGGATGAAACAGGATCTAAAAAATTGATCGCTGCAGGAGATGTCGTAATTGTCGTAATTGCTCATCCCGGATGTGTACATGGAGTATTCAACAATAGTAATGAGCCATTAACGTTTATTTCGGTCGTCTCACCATCGAATGCAGGATATCAACCTGTCTCCGTGGAAAATTCTTTTGCATTCGCCACTATCCAGTAGGTGGAATAGCATGGTGATTAACTATTGCTGACTGCCGATTTTGATGACTACAACATAATTTTATGGGCAATGACGGCATGGGAGCATGTCATCCTTTTAGGGAGAATAATCCATTGAGGTATGCAGCTCGCTGTGCCAGGACTTGCGGGACATTTTCGGTTTGCCACTGGGCCCCGGATATTTGCACCCGACGGTCAATTTGCTTAATCGCTGATTCGACTGCCCCCGATCCAATGGAACAGATGCCCTCGGCCTGGTAATAGTCATAATTGATGATGCGCGCACGGTGCTTTTCGAGATAGACACAGAAATTCTGCGCTTGCTTCCGAGTCAGATCGGCAAATAAGGCCAGGGTGTCATCTACTTGTCCTTTCCAGAGCAAGGCTGTGGCTTGTCGCAAGCGTTTGAGTGAACCGCCCACTTTGTGCAGATTTTCGATCAGATGATACCAGTCCAGCACTTCCCGACGTTGGGCGGGTGTGGCAAACGGCTCAATGATATTCCAAATACCATCATGCCCATCGCCCAGACAGGTAAGCGTCAGTGCTAACGGTTGGCCATTCACCCAATCGATCAAGCGTGGATTATCGTGGAGCGCCGCCATCACACCCTGGTCAGTCGCGACGGCTTTGTAATCCCGCCAGATACCGATTTCACCCAGAGGCGTGCGTAATCGCACTTTACCCCCATCCACACAGGCTTCGGTCATCGGTTCTGCCGCCACCGGGTCGGGAAATTCGGTACCCTGAACCAACCGTTGCTGGGTATTGTCGCTCACACTCATCCTAGTTTCCGCAGGTAGGGACGATCTCCGATAATGTTGCTATGTGGGCTTCATGGAGATTTGCATGGGGACAGATTTGGCGGTTGAGACGCTGGACCATTTGGGCTTAGTGGCAGGTGTGATTGATGAGTTAGGTTTAGTCGAATTGACCGATGAGTTGTTGCCGCGCCACGCCCAGAATTGCATCAGCAGTGGTCAAGTGGTCAAAGCGATGATTCTGAATTGTTTTGGGTTTCTGAGTGCGCCATTGTATTTATTCAGCGAGTTTTTTGAGCGTAAACCGATTGCGCATCTTCTGGGGGAGGGGATTGAGGCGAGTTATCTGAACGATGACCGGTTGGGGCGGGTGCTGGATGGGTTGTTTGAGTTCGGCACAACGATGTTCTTCTTGAAGGCATCGCTGCAAGGAGTACAGCGGTATGGTGTGGAGACAACTCAGCTGCACCTAGATTCCAGTTCCTTCTCGGTGGATGGTGACTATCGGATACCCGATGCCGCTGACGTTATCGCCCCTGCAGAAGCGCCTGAGACTGAGGAGGATATCCAGACGATTCAGATTTGTCGGGGCTACTCACGTGATCAACGACCAGACCTGAAGCAATATATGGTCAACTTGATTTGTAGTCGTGATGGCGGTGTGCCCCTGTGGCTGCAAGTGGCCGATGGCAACCAGAGCGATGCCCAAGCCTTTGGCGGCGTGATGTGTGAGTTTGCCAAACAATGGGACCCGGGTGCCTTGTTTGTGATTGATGCGGCCTTCTACAGTGAACCGAATCTGCAGCAGGTCGCCTCACTCAAGTGGCTATCGCGGGTGCCGCAAACCCTGAGTCTGGCTAAAGCGCTGATTCAGCAACCGACCGCCGAGTTGACGCCAGCGGATTGCACCCTCCAGGACTACCAGTTATGGGAAGTGGCCCAAACGTATGGCGGTATTGCGCAACGCTGGATCTTGATTGAAAGTCAGACGCGTAAAGCCGACCAGTCCCTGTGGCAAAAGGAATTACAAACCCTCGAACGGCGGCTGAATCGACAGTTGAAACAATTGACCAAACAGGTATTTGCTTGCCGTCCCGATGCCTGCGAAGCTTTGCTGCAGTTTCAAGACCAATTAGAAAAGCACCAATTGGTCCAAGTCAGGATTGAAACAGTGCGCACTAAACGCCCGCCCGGCCAACCCCGTAATCAGAAACACAAAACCGCAATTGAGGGCTATCGCATCAAAGCGACACTCGCATGCAAAGCCGATGCGGAAACCGAGTTCTGTCGTCAGCGCAGTCGCTTTATCCTGGCCACCAACCAACTTGATGTCGAACAATGGCCAGCGCAGAAACTCTTACAGGAATACAAGCAACAACAGAAAGTCGAACGCGGCTTTCGCTTTCTCAAAGACCCACTGTTTTTCACCAGCAGTGTCTTTGTCAAGAAACCGGAACGGGTGGAAGCCTTGGCCCTAATCATGGCCTTAACCCTGCTGGTCTATACTTTGGCCGAACGCAAGCTCCGGCAGACATTACAGCAACAAGAACAGACGGTCCTGGACCAACGCAAACGACCCACCAACACACCCACCTTTCGCTGGATTCTGCAAAAGTTTCACGATATCCATTTAGTCACACTGAACGGACTGCAGCAAGTCACCAATCTCTCCCCAGAGCGACAGTTGATCATTCGTCTGCTCGGACCCCCAACTTGCCGTTACTACTTACTTTCAGAATGTCCACCTACCTGCGGAATGTAGGACTCATTCCCGTCAGCATTGCTAAGTCGGATTCTGAATTTGCATAGCTGACATTTGCACTAATGCGTAAACAGCATAATTCTAAATACGGGCTGATGCGCTTGCCAGTTTCTACACCGAGCACTTGGCCTTGCTTTTGGCTCAAAGGAAGATGGCCTAATATACTTTTGATCGTGCGGATGTATCCGTCATTTGTTCCTGTAATTTCTGTGATAAAAAACGCCTAATTGTGGACTCACATGCTCCTGAAGTTGCGCTCGAATCCCGGCTTCAATCTGGCCCAGATTGGTCATCCGACTTTTATCGGCATCCGCATACAGAATTTTCGCAATCGCTTGAACATGTTCATCGATTTGGGCTTTTGCGGCTGGGGTCATGACCAGTACACTCCGTATGGATGGCTGAAACCCCGATTGTACAAGACTTATTTTTCTACCGCAAAGGATGACATGCTCCCTCCCCGCCAAGGCAAAAGAAGGATTATCTAGAGCAGAGAATCTAGTTTGCCACCAATTTCCACTCTCAAATCTTGTGGGATTTTTAGGGTCGGCAGTTGAGTTGAAATTTGACCTTCTAGCCATAAGCGGATGCGAGTCGGGATAGCGTTTTCTATGTATAGCTTCAACCACTTAATAATTAGCCGATATGACCAACTTTCTTGAAATATTTTAGGGTATAGTCTGAATGCCAGCCACAATTTTTCCTGTGCATAGGGAAGATCATTTACCCCAACATTTTTACTTAAAGCGATGGATGCAAGATATCTGTAGATAATCGCAAGACTTTTCTTCTTGAAATCTTGCAGTTCTATAGAACTAAGACTGTCTAGCTCGGGAGAATCCATTGTAAAGGCTCGTTCCCAAACCTGTATAGTTGCTTCTTCCATTCTGTGCAAATTATAACTCATCGAACCAATCACTCTTCGGTAGAGGATATGATATCTAGGAGAAACTCCAAATTTGAATTTGGCGGCAACGCGCAAGCAAAACTCCCAGTCTGAAGTATCTAAATTCGGCGTAAATCCGCCAATTTCATCAATCACTTCACGACGGATTAAAATATTAGAGCCACTTTCAGTAAAGTTATACATTAGCAACTCCAAATATACGTCTCCTTCGATAGTTGATTTAGAGCTTGGATGCAAAGATATGGATTCTTTGTAATCTTGCATATGAATGGTCCAACTGTACACTGCACCGATATCCGGTTGCTCTCGGAAAATAGCAAGTTGCGATTCTAATTTATCATCTACCCACATATCATCATGATCGATGAATGATAGATAATCGCCGCTTGCTTGCTCAATGCCCCGATTCCTGGCAACGGATGTGCCTCCATTGGGATAACTAAAAACTTTCATTCGTGGATCGCTAATTGTTTTCACAAGTTCTACAGTTTTATCGGTAGAACCATCATCGACAACAATCAGCTCAAAGTCTTCATATGTTTGATTTAGAACGGAGTTGATCGTTGCTAAGATTGTTTTTTCTGCGTTATAAGCTGGAATAATTACTGAAACTTGGGGCATGGTTTAAATCTTTGTGAAAAATACTGATATTCTTTTTTTAAGATTCCAAAAAAGCTCTAAAACTCTTCCAGAACAGTTCTGAAATGTGATCTTATATACTTAATCGTACCAGGTTGGGAATTGTCATAAGTTGAAGTTAATTTAAAGAATTCGTGAACCAGTCAGTAATCCTCATTTATCTGGAGAACTGCAGTTTTATGAGTCAGACTGGCTATTACTATCGATACTTAAATTTGGAGGCGAGGCAGCTCGGGAGCCTGTCACTGTCTAGAGAGAAAAATCTGCTCGGGTGAGAGCTTGCCATTAAGGTATGCACAACGATGCGCCAGCACATGCGGAACATGGCTGACTTCCCAGGATGCTCCTGATATTTTGATGCGATTGCCAATTCGCTTGATCAAAGATTCCACATCCCCCGAGCTGATCGGCATCCCTTCGGCCTGGTAGTAACCGTAGTTGGGGATGCGTTCTCGATGACGCTCTCAATACCCCCGAAATTTTCTCGCCTCCTCCGAATTACAATCCTCGAATAGCTGACTTGCCTCATCTGCCGCTCCTCGCCAAAGTAAATCCTCGGCTTGCTTGAGCCGCTGGTTCGAGCCGGGTATCTCATGCAGATTCTCCCGCAGATGATACCAATCGAGAATCTCGTTGCGCCGCTCTGGCTCTGCGATTTGGTCATAGACTCCCCAAACCCCGTCATGACCATCGCCCAGGCAATCCACTCGGTCATCCATTGGTTGGTGGTTAGCCCACCCGACCAGAGCATCGTTATCCTTGAACCAGGCCATGCCTTGCTGTTGCTCCAACAAGTTCAGCGCTTTGTACGCCCGCCACTCCGATTCTTGACCCTTGGGAGTCCGCAGGCGAATCATCCCGCCATCCAAGCTCATCTGAGTCACGGGCTCATCGCTGTTGGCCGCTTCAAACTTCTGACGCTGAACCAGCCGTTGCTGCGTCTTCTGGCTCACCCGCCTGCCCGTTTGTACTTCTACTTCTTCCATCGTCTTTTCGTAAGACAGAGAGGCGCTCAATCGTAAGCAGCAGGTCTCCAGATAGGGGCTCAAACGACTGTAACTCGAGATTCCTAGCGCTGTCGCTTGCTCACTGAGGATTTCTAATCGTCCGAGGAGGCTGTTGAAGATGCGGGGATATCCTTGGCTGGTTCCACTGGAGGCTTCGCAAAAAAAGCCCCTATCGTCGGCGAGACATGCTCTTGCAGTTGGCTGCGAATCGTCGATTCGATCCCACCCAGGTTGGACAATGGCGCTTCCTGCTCGACTGCTTCTTGGTACAGGAGCTCTGCAATTCGACGGCTACACTGCTCTAGTTCTTGGCGCTCTTGTTCTGTCATCTGACACTCCGGCTGAATCAACTCACCACAGCCTAATTTTTCTCTTCAGAATGTGACAGGCTCCCGGCAGCTCCGATGATGGGCAACGCCCTCAATCATTGCCCATGCGCTGGATATACCTCACGCGAGCATTAACTTAGGTTATCGGGCAGTAACTTAGGCTATATTCCTATCGGGATATTTGAACCGTAGGATGTTTGACTGAATCAGGCTCGATTAGATCGATCAAGTACTTTCCATAACCACTCTTAACCAGTGGTGCCGCTAGTCTGTGAAGTTGTTCAGTGTCAATGTACCCTTGGGAGTAAGCAATCTCTTCTACGCAAGCGACTTTGAACCCTTGGCGATGCTCTAGTGTTTGAATAAAACTGGCGGCCTGATGCAAACCTTCATGAGTTCCAGTGTCTAGCCAAGCATAGCCTCGACCCAGTATCTTGACCTTGAGTTGTCCCTGCTTTAGGTACTCCCGGTTAAGATCCGTAATCTCTAGCTCACCGCGTTTAGAAGGCTGCAATTTGGAAGCCATTTCAGAGACTCGGGAGTCATAGAAATAAATTCCTGGCACTGCATAATTGGACTTCGGTCGTGTGGGCTTTTCCTCTAAGCTAATCACGCGACCGGTACTATCAAATTCGATTACCCCATAGTGTTCTGGTTGGGCAACACGGTAACCAAAAATTAGACCACCCTGTTTTAGCTGAGCCGCCTGAGTGAGCACATCGACGAAACCACCCCCGTAAAATACATTGTCGCCCAGAACCAAGCATACGGGTTCTCCAGCGAGAAACTGTTGGCCTAGTATAAAAGCCTGCGCTAATCCCCCCGGTTCAGGTTGAGTAGCATAGCTAAACGCTAAACCCCATTGACTTCCATCTCCTAATAGATGTTGAAATAGGGGTAGGTCATTTGGTGTGGAGATGACTAAAATTTCTCGTATCCCTGCCAACATCAGCGTTGACAATGGATAATAAATCATCGGCTTATCGTATACGGGAAGAATCTGTTTGTTTACGATTTGAGTCACTGGGTAAAGGCGAGTACCCGAGCCACCTGCAAGAATAATACCTTTCACTGAAAACTTCCTTTATTAAATTGGAGCAGAGCTGATTTGCAAACAGGCTGCAATACTACTGCATCGGGTTGCCACGAAAATGCTGAGATTGATGAAGACCCCTAAATTGCTTGCCTGAAGGAGCTTTTAGCGCTTTTGAAATTCTCTTTTTGCATCAGCCCTGAATTCTAGGGTTATGTAAGTGTGCTGTGATCGGCGTAATTTTTTTCAATCCAGCTTTGATATTCACCAGAACGAATCTCGTTAACCCAGGCCGGATTTTTGAGATACCAATTCACAGTTTTGAGTAGACCACTTTGAAAGCTTTCTTTGGGCTTCCATCCCAGGTCACGGTAGATCTTATTACAATCGATCGCATAGCGCCGATCGTGCCCCTGTCTATCTTTAACTAAGGTAATCAATTCAGAATGTCTAAAGTTTGGCTTAGGAGAAAATTTATCTAAAATTTTACAAACATGCTTTACTACCGCTAAATTAGTTAGCTCATTGGATCCGCCGATGTTGTAAGTTTCACCAACTTGGCTCTGCTTTAGGACAAGATGAATTGCATCACAATGATCTTCAACGTATAGCCAATCGCGAATATTTTGTCCATCTCCATAAATCGGTAGAGATTTGCCTTCTAAAGCATTCAAGATCATCAGAGGAATCAGCTTTTCTGGAAATTGTCTTGGACCATAGTTATTCGAGCAGTTTGTGGTGAGCGTGGGGAAGCCATAAGTGTGATGGTAAGCCCGCACTAAATGATCGGAGCCAGCTTTAGAAGCGGCATAGGGACTATTCGGTGCGTAGGAGGTATCCTCCTTAAAAGCTGGATCAGTCGGGCTGAGAGAACCGTAAACCTCGTCAGTTGAAACATGTAAGAAGCGGAAAAGATTTTTCCTGTTGGTCGGCAGATTTTCCCAGTAGCCTCTGCTTGTTTCTAGTAAATTAAAGGTCCCAACAATGTTGGTTTGAATGAACTCATTCGGGTTTAGAATCGATCGATCAACATGGCTTTCCGCAGCGAAGTTCAGAATGGCGTCCGGCTGATATTCTTCTAATAAATCAGAAACAAATCCTCGATCGCCAATATCTCCGTGGACAAAGCAATATCCAGCATCTTCAGCTATTCCTGCTAAACTCTGAAGATGACTAGCATAAGTGAGCTTGTCTAGGTTGATGATATTGGCCCATTTTCCCCGTCTTGCTTTGAGAATAAAGTTAGAGCCGATAAAACCGGCTCCGCCTGTCACTAAGTATGTATGCATGATATGTTAACCTCATTTACCTGGTCTTTTAATATCAGCAATTGTAAGTTCAAAAGTTGGCATCATTTCAAATTTGCCACAAGGACGATTTGGCTGTTTCAAGATGTTTGGGTAGTCAGGTTAACAGCGCTATGATTGGGCAGTTCAAATACAAGAAAACGACGGCCCGCCGCAATTGGGGGAGTCGTCTTCCGGCGCTGATTATGTTGCCGCACGCTAGTTAAGCGGTGAATGGGTGGATGCTAGAGTTGCGATTGTCGGGTTCAGGCGGATGGCTCAATCTCATGTGACCACACAAGTCTCCAATCCGGTATTGGTGTGCGACCTCAATTCGTTAATCAACTGGGTGAGTAGAGCGATGAGCTCGCTATTATCGACTGTTTGGGGCGGCTGTTCGACAAAGCGCAGCTGAGCGGGGTCGTATAGACCTGACGAACCATAAGTGTCTCCAATGACAGCCCATCGCCCATGGATTTGGCCGATGACATTGACACGCGCTTCGATTTGGATAATGATCGCTTCACACTGCTGACATGCGGTGAAACCCTCCCAGGAAGCGAGGGGATGTATGCCAATCATTTTGCGACGGCGCTCGAGCAGTTCAAAAATTCGATGTTCGATATTTGGTTCCTGGATGCTCATTGGAAATTCCTTCCTCTGCTGGCTATACACTAGTATTCCGGCTTATTCATGTCGATCAGGCAAGTTATGTAACTTGGCGACAAAATAGTTTCAGGCATACCTTGGCTCGCTGCGGAGTTAATTCACTCACCGATTGACTAACATTTATCATCCATATTTTCTTTGGTTGTGGCTGCTTGAGCGCTCTCCATGATCGGACTAGCAAAGGTTGTATCATTCTCGTTAAGCGGATTGTTCTCGCTTGATTCGTCCAGCATGCAATAGTAAGTTGCCCGTATCTGGGGGCCAAAAACAATCTCATCGGCATTTTTTAGATCGTGATTTTGGCGCTTGTGACCATTAACCACTATGCCATTGGCGCTAGTTTTGCCTTTGAGATTGCCATCAATGATGCGGTAGTAGAAGGAACCATCTTCGTTGGGGAACTGTACGAGTGTGGCATGACGCCGCGATATAAAGGTTGAGACGAGGGGAATGTCACATTGGGGGTGTCGCCCGATCGAATAAATCGGGGCATTGAGCACGTAGTCTCGGCGTCCTTGCTCATCTTCGATCACAAATAAGTGATTTTGGTGTAATGCCTGGTTCATTCTAGTATTGTAGCCAAACATTATCGTAGCCAAACATCACGCTGCAATGGGAAAGGCATTGGAAAATCATTTGACCGACCGGCTAGTGTGTATAAACCCCTTGACACGACGGTCTGCCATTGGCTTGAGCGAGGATGAGAAAATTAAGGAAGATTTGCATAGTGTTAAATCGATGCTTGCTGTGTAACGTAATCCTCCGATGGCGACAACCTACGCAGCCAAACAAATGTAATAATTGTGTGGCATTTTGAGGCTATAGCAAATTCGCCTAACGCAGAAATTTTGTATGAATCTTGTCTACCGTCTCCTGACTGCGCCGTTGCTTGCGTCAGCAATGCTCACCACGACTCTGCCCCTCACGAGCTGGCGGAGTTCGGCGCAGGTACCCCAACCGGGTGTGGTGCCTGTGCAACCACAAGTCGATCAAATTGTGGAATGTGAAATTTTGATTGTTGGTGGTGGACTGGCTGGAACAGCCACGGCTTATGAAAGTTTGCTGGCTGGTCGGACTGTCTGTATGACAGAGCTGACTGACTGGGTCGGGGGACAACTTTCTTCGCAGGGCACTACGGCGCTAGATGAATCCAAAGAACAGCGACGCTTACTGTTTTACTCCCGTGGATATAAAGAACTGCGCGATCGTGTAGAAGCAAAATATGGTGAATTAAATCCTGGACAATGCTGGGTGAGCAAGTCATGCTTTATGCCTGATGACGCTAATAAAATTCTGGTGTCGATGCTTAAAGAAGCGGCAGCGGCGGGTCGTGGGAAATTAAAGTGGTTCCCAAATACCGTTGCTAAAGACTTAAAGCTTAAGGCGACTGGCAACCAAATTGATAGTGTAGTGGCAATCCAACACCGTCCGGCTCCCGGCACGGCGCCGCTCAATACCGATTTCCTCTCCGAAATTATCGAAGATGCCTACACCTATGCCGACTCAGCGCGGCTGGCGAAAAATATTATTCAGTTTGTCCCAGCTAAACCAAACGTGGCCGATGCGGAAGCAAATATGCCTGCTGATTGGTATGTGGTCGAGGCAACGGAAACGGGTGAATTGGTCGCATTGGCTGGGGTGCCTTATCAGTTGGGTTTAGATCCGCGATCGTCCGAGAATCCCTCCTCACCCGTTACGGGCCGCGATGCCTATTGCACTCAAGGGTTTACCTACACCTTTGCCATGGAGCGGACTCAGGCAGCTCAGACATTTGCGCCTCCGGAATTTTATGCGAAGTACGCACCCTACTACAGCTGGGAAAAGCGAGATTATCTTAAGACACCAGAAGATTATTTTGACTTTGTCTTCACCTACAGACGGTTATGGAATGCCCGTCCCCAGTCCAAAGAGTTGAATATATTTGACGTGCCACGCATGGGAGTGGGCGATATTTCCATGCAAAACTGGACTTGGGGGAATGACTATCGACCCGGCACGAGTCTGGATAATTTGATCTATACGCCTAATCAGCTAGCGGCAACGGGTCAGCTGCAACCAGGTGGTTGGATGGGGGGATTGCGCCCGGAGGCGCTGCGTCAAGGAGAGGAAATTGCCATTGGCTTTTTCTATTGGTTAGTCTTGGGGGAGACTAACTCTCAGTTAGACGATAGTCTCAAGACACCTGATCCCTACCAGCGCTATTTGAAAGGTCTCGACTCGCCCATGGGGACAGCCCACGGCCTCTCAAAGTATCCCTATATTCGGGAAGGCCGTCGAATTATTGGGCGTCCTTCCTATGCGTATCCAAATGGTTTTGTGATTAATGAGATTGATTTCTCTTGGAACGACTTTAGCGATCGTTACTATAAAGAGACGCTAGATGCTGAAAGTTATCGGTACTTGCGGCTTGAAATGTCTGGGCTAGCAGCGACCGGTGCGATCGCGAACAGTACGCCGGTAGATCAGATTCCATTCCGTGAACGCGCGCGCATTTATCCTGATTCCGTGGGGATTGCGCAATATGCGATCGATTTCCACCCATGCATGGCAGAATCACCGGTTGAAAAGCCAGGCAATATTGAGCGTCCGGGGGTGCGTCAAGCTCACGGACAAGCATATCCGACGCAGATTCCCTTGCGCGCCATGATTCCGCAGAAGATTGATAATATGCTAGTTGCCAGTAAAAGTATTGCGACCAGCTACAGTGCAGCAGCAGCTTATCGGGTGCATTCCTTTGAATGGTCGGTCGGGGCGGCGGCAGCGCATACGATCGACTTTGCCTTACGTAAGCAGGTGATGCCGTATCAACTGGTGGATGAATTACCCCGGCGGGAACCAATGCTCGAAGCCCTGAAAGCGGAAATCGAATCTAGCGGCAATCCCGTGATGTTTCCTAATACGTCGATTTTCAATCAAAACTGGGATGCGTGGCGGCCTTGGTAGGCTTGGGGCAAACTGCGTTAGTAAAGATAGATATTTCCTGCTTCATCCACCCGAACGGATTTTGTCTGTCCATTATTCGTGTCGGCAGTCTTTATCGTGACCAAAATTTCGTTTTCTTTCACTTCGAGATTGCCCCTTAGTTGCATCCCTTGCACATTGGTATAGGTCATCAAGTCAATTGGCAATGGCAGATAGCTCGTATGCAATCGGCCAAAGGCGGTTGACTGATCAGGTAGCACCTTGCGCTCACTCGATGCTGGCTCGGTTAAAAGTACGATGATTTCTACACCGGATTGATTCTTAACCGTAATTTGGATCGGCTTTTTAGGATCGATTTTCGTAACCGCCTGGCGATCGTCGTTGATCTGCGATTTGTCTACAACGGGATTTGCTTCAGTTGTTACTCAGTTACCTCGGAAGTGGTCTCAGTTGTTGTTGTCTGAGGAGGCGTCTCAGTTGCTGTCTCCGGAGCCGTTTCAGGTGCGGCCTCAGCTGTTGTCTCAGGGAGATCCTCAGAAGTCGTCTCAGTCGTTGTTTCGGCAGTTGCTTCAGTTGGCTTGTCCGGTTGAGCAGTTGCGAGCGGTACTTGGATGACAGTTGCCATGATGAAGCAACCGACTAAGGCAAAGATACTCAAATTCATAATGGTTTTTTATAGAGAAACCAGGGTGGGGCCAAAGGCGGGGCAAAATTTTGTTCCTACGGCAATTTACAGATTACGTATTAGATTTGTCAACCTGAAAACTATAAGAAGGAAAATGTAAAGATATTGTACTGTGGAGTGCTTGTGATTTGCATGTTGGTTGTGTGACTGTTGCTTGACTCAATAAATGATCATACGTTTAACTTGTGAAAATTGTAATTATTCTACCCCTTAAAATTGTCTCCATCTCCTTTTAAAGGCGTCCTCCTATAATCTGTCAGGATGAGCTTCAGTGTCTACCATCTGCAGCCATGACTGCAGATGAGCGGAGCAATTGTGATCAGCTTGTCACCTTGGTGATTCAAAATTGGGTAGGGTTTAAAGCGTAGACCGATCGAGTGGTTGAGCCGGACTTTTATGCAACGAGCTAGGGTGCTGTGGCATCATTTATCGGTGAGAGCTGACCGACTTTAGGGTGTCATTCGCGAGGCGTTCACTAAACCCAGCAATGAATGCCACAAGGAAGATTTTGTAGAATTCCTGTGAATCAAGATCACCTAATGGATCGCGGTCTGCGTCAATCAGGGTAGGCTGAGCTGCATTAGGAGAATTTACATCAATCATTGGACCGCCAGCCTGTTTTTCGTATAGGTAAAAACTTGAGGGCAGAATATCAATCACCCGAGTGCTTAAAATTGCGAATACGGCTACACCGAATATCGCGCCGATCAAAGGTTTGAATGCACCTAACAAAAAGGGGGTTTTGATATTTTCCTTATCCAGACTTTCGAGCCGGATCAAAATACTCATCATGCTACCGATCGCCCCAGCAAAGGCTGCGAGAGCAATCCGCCTTGCATGATTCAGTAAGGTCTCATTATTAATAAAGTTGGCCGTTGCCTTCAAAGACTGGTTAAATATACCTTCAGTCAATGACGGGGATGCTTGAGGTGATGAGGATGCAATTGATCTGGAGAACGTTGTTGGAAATCAGAATTTGACTAATTGCGTTTTTCCCGGTCTGACGCTTAACTTCTAATTCGGCTTTTTGTTGGATTAAAATATCTTGTTGCTGAATTAAGCGCTTCCTTTGGTTGCTAAGGGTTTCTAATTCGCCGTCTTCACTATCTAATTCATCACTTGATTGTGGGGGGTCTTGCCCGGCGGAACTGGCGGGAGTCGGTAGGGGGGATGCTGCTAAATTCAGGTTCTCTGCCTCTGCTAAACTTGCTTGAGCTTGATTTTTATTTTCAAGATTTAAAATTTGTGCATCAAGACTAGAAATTTGATCCGTAAGACTATTGATCTGAGCTTGCTTGACTTCGACTTCAGTTTCGTATTGTAAGAATTTTTCAACAGCTTTGAACAATTCTTCTCTTTGGATATTTATTTCAATGCTAGCTATACGTTCAGGAATCGATTCATAAGCACTGATGGCAGTTAAAACAATTGTGAAAGTAATGAAAATACTGCCTGATATCGTTAATGAAGTTGCTAGACCCGCAAGTACTCTCGCTTGAACTGATTTTAATCGGTTGATATCGTTATACCGGTTGATCACCCAGCCAAATGGTAAAAACCAGAGCCGATTATACTCGTATCGATAGAGCTGTCTCTCGATCGTTTGTGCAGTTGTTTCTAGTAGTTTGGCCGCTGGGCGATCAATTGCATCAAGATGATTGACGGTGTCTTCAATTTGTTTCGCGATCAATGTGAGTTGAGATTTTCGATTAGCTAATCGCGGTTCGTCCGCCAGTTGGCGCATGCGATATAAAAGGCAGCTAAGCTGATCAAGCTCTTTTAGAATGGCTGAGCGGCTCGACTGGCCAAGGTCGCCAATCAGAATTACTCGCTTTTCGTTCGCGATCGCCGATCGCAGCTCATCTAATGTCGCTTTGAAGCGATCGGATGATAATCCTGTAGTGGCAACCGTTTCAGCATCCGGAGTCGTATTGCTAATATCAATTGTCAGTTCATCTAAAATCACGTCAAGCTGACTGACGACTTCGTAGATGTGTTTGCGGATGGTCGCCCGATCAACGCTAATGCGATCAGTGCTCAGAGCCTTACCTACTTGACTAAGGCGCATTTTGACCGGCTCACTTTTTGCTCGGAAATCGGCAAGTGCCTCGGGTGTTAGCTGAGTCGATTGTTCAGTGAGCCCCTGAATCTGGGTTTGCAGTTCTGTGAGTGTTACTAACTGTTGCTGAATAGTCTGCGCGTTATAGCCGTTATCTTGAATACGATTCAGTTGCTTTTGTTTCGATCGAATGGCGTTGAAGGCTTTGTCGATCGACTCGTGTAAGGAAGGCAAATTAGATCGTCGATCGGTTGTCTGATCATTCATAGAGTTCTGATCTAATGCCCTGATGAAGCCGTCTGACTTTTACGGCGGTGCTATTTTCAAACGCTCTTTTGATGAACTGCATCCTCAATTCTCAGTGGTTCTGAAGTTTCGATGATGACAGCATGAGCTTCTCCAATTGCAACTGTAGCGCCCTTCGTTTCAGCAGTGTGAAAACGTTTAAATCAGGGTGAGAAATGAAGTGAATCAAAGCAAAAACTACAGAAACCGTCTGATCTGGCGACTTTTGTTTAATGACAGACGAATTCTATGGATTTACGTGTTTGATGTGGCGCTGAATCTTGGCCAACCGCTTAAAATCTCAGGCCGACACCACCTTGGACAGATACAGCAGTACCGCCGCCTTTAAACCCGCCCACAGCAAAGATCGCGTTGCCGAACACGGTTAAGTTGCTATTAGGCAGAGCATAGTCCACACCGGGCTGGATGGCAAAGGCCGTTTTGTCGCCCACGGGGGTATTGCCGCCGAAGTTGATGGAAGGTCCAATGCCGATGTAGGCATCAGTTTGCCAGTTGAGCGGAATGTCGTAGGAAACAGTCGGCACGAGTGCGACACTGGAGCCGATCAGGGTTTGGGCGCGGATGGAAATCGGCACTTTGAGAAACTTGTAGCGTGCTTTGATGTCGGCAGCCCACTGGTTATCGCCACCATAAGATGGCCCGATGCCAACGTAGCTACCGTAAGCGGCTTGGGCTTGAGCCGGTGTCTGTAGCAGAACGACGCCGGTAAGAACGACTGCTATCGTAGCGAGTAGCGAAGCTGTCGATGCAGCAGGTTGCGACGGTTTGAGAGTTTTCATAAGTAGTCGTTCTTCGTCTACTATTTCATGATACTCGGCTATTTCAAGATTGATGCGGTCTTTCGCCGCTGGATTCAGTCTTGTTGGCGTGATTTGGCTAAATCGCCTCAGTTAAGGTTGTGATGATTCTGGTGAAGCATTGGTGGACGGTGAAGTAGGAGTGGATGGTGAAGCAGTGGTAGGTTTGAGTAATACTGGCGCCGAGATCCCATCAGTCTGGGTGCCGAAGTGCCATAAAACGGCAGCGGCTTCGGCGCGGGTGACTTTGCGTTTTGGCTGGAAAATGGTCGTATAACCAAAAGCGCGCTGGAAGTTGGCGTTGTCGCCATTTTGAGCGTCAGCAAAAACCGCATTGAGCACGTCTGGCGGAATGGTTTGAATATCTTGGAAATTTATCCTTTGACTGACTTGCGCGATCGTCTTATTGGGAGGCGTTGTCCGAATATCAAGGGGGACCTTCCAAAGCATCAGATCGGCGCGGGTGAGCGGCGCATCTGGCTGAAAAGTTTTGGCGGTTTTGTCCTGGTTCGATAGCTGGCTGGGAATTAGCCCCGCTTCGGCTAAACCTTGGATGGCGGCAAAGTCTGGGTCAGTCTTCGGCACATCGGTGAAGACCGGTTCCGCTGTTTCAACTGCGAGACGAATTTGCTTTGTTGGCACATCGCTGTAGAAGCGGTTGTTCGTGTTCACGAGCCAGCGGGCATATTCGCGGCGCAAAATCGCTTGATTTGGTTGGAATGTAGTGCAGGGCCCAGGATTGCAAGACCGTTGTAACAGTTCCAGTTTGAGCAGGTCGTCGATATAGGGGCGGAGTTGTTTGGGGGCGCTGTCGAGGTCAGTATAGCCACCGAGGCCGGCTTGGGGGGATGGAGTGGCTTTGGCTGCGGTTGGCGATGGACTCGGAGTCACCGGACTCGGCGATGTGATCAGTTGTGGATCGGGCGCGAGCGCTTGTTCTAAGCCCTTGCTGTTGCAAGCGAGGAGAGAGAAGCAGAGCGGCAGTAAAAGTAGGCGTGAGTGACGCATTACGAAATCTTTTGCAAGTAAGTGCTTTTCCTAGTGTAGGGGTTTGCGTTGCGGCCGGGGCTGGGTTGAGTAGGGGTTGCACTGAACGATAGATATTATGAGTTACCTCGAGGAACTGAACGATCGCCGGGTTTGGGGCTGTCAACGAGTCATGTTTATCTGGAGCCTCGCTCGCTCTAGAAGGCTGTCTCGCTACAATAGTATAGGACAGCACTCACGGAGCGGTAGAACCGGATGATGTATGGCTCAAGGTCAAATCTTTGCCGTCCCCACGACAACTGGCGGTGGCGAGATACAATGAGGTCCAGTTTGTGTAGCGCAGTTTTTACGGCTAAGCTGGTGCTGTAGTAGGCTGCTCGGACCTACGGACCCGGATCAATCATTAAGTATAATCTTTCAGCCGAATCGAGGAGCAGCGGAACGCATGGGCAGAGTCGTCGGAATCGACTTGGGAACAACCAACTCAGTAGTTTCAGTGATGGAAGGTGGGAAGCCGGTCGTCATTGCGAATGCTGAAGGAATGCGGACAACGCCTTCGGTTGTCGGCTTTAGCAAGGATCGTGAGCGCTTGGTGGGGCAACTGGCGCGCCGCCAAGCTGTGTTGGATCCGCAAAACACCTTCTTTGCGATTAAGCGCTTCATGGGCAATCGTTATGACGAGTTGCCCGATCAGTCAAAGCAGGTGCCTTACACAATTCGCCGCAGCGATCGGGGGAATGTGCGGATTAAGTGTCCGACAATGGAGCGGAATTTTGCACCGGAGGAGCTATCGGCAATGATTCTCCGGAAGTTGGCGGATGAGGCGAGTCGCTATCTGGGTGAGCCAGTTACCGGGGCCGTGATCACCGTTCCAGCCTATTTTAATGACTCGCAGCGACAGGCAACACGCGATGCGGGCCGCATCGCCGGTTTGGATGTCAAGCGCATTTTAAATGAGCCGACGGCAGCGGCTTTAGCCTATGGTCTAGATCGCCGCGAAAATCAGACCGTACTCGTGTTTGATCTCGGTGGTGGTACGTTTGACGTGTCGATTCTGGATGTGAGTAATGGCGTGTTTGAGGTGCTGTCTACCAGTGGCGATACGCAACTGGGTGGGGGTGACTTTGATCAGAAAATCGTTGACTGGTTGGCGACGGAATTCCAAAAGACTGAAGGGGTTGATCTCCGGCGAGATCGTCAGTCACTGCAGCGGTTGATCGAGGCGGCGGAGAAAGCGAAGGTGGAACTTTCCGGCGTCGGTGTAACGGATATTAACTTGCCATTTATTACGGCGACGGAGGAAGGCCCGAAGCATATTGAGACGCGGCTGACGCGATCGCTGTTTGAGGAACTCTGCACCGACTTACTCAGCCGTGTTCGAGAACCGGTGAAAACTGCCGTACGTGATGCGGGTTTGGGCCCCATGGATATTGATGAGGTTGTGCTGGTTGGCGGTGGGACGCGGATGCCAATGGTGCAAGATTTGGTGCGATCGATGTTGCGAGTCGAGCCCAATCAGAATGTCAACCCCGATGAAGTTGTGGCGATCGGTGCAGCGGTGCAGGCTGGAATTCTCGGTGGTGAACTGAAGGACATCTTGCTCCTGGATGTCACTCCAGTCTCAATTGGCTTGGAGACGGTTGGGGGACTGATGAAGAAAATTATTCCGCGCAATACGACGATTCCTGTGCGGCGGACGGATGTCTTCTCGACTTCGGAAGATAACCAGACTTCGGTGGAAATTAATATTGTTCAAGGTGAGCGAGAACTGGCGAATGGCAACCGCGCCCTCGGTCGGTTTAAGCTGATGGGGATTCCGCCGGCTCCCCGGGGAATTCCGCAGGTGCAAGTGTCCTTTGATATTGATGCGAATGGAATTCTGCAAGTAACGGCGATGGATCGCACCACTGGCCGGGAGCAGAGCATTACGATTCAAGGTGCTTCGACGCTGAGTGAAGATGAAGTACAGCAGATGATTCGGTTGGCACAGGAGTTTGCTGAGACCGATCGCTTACGCAAGGAAAAAATCGACAAGCGTAATCGATCGGAAACACTGATTGTCCAGTCGGAGCGGCAGTTGCGGGAAGCAACCCTTGACTTTGGGATGCAGTTTGTCAGCCCCTATCGCTCCCGCATTGAACCGTCGATCAACCGACTACGGGGCGCGCTGGAATCGAATAATGAGCGGGATATTGATATCGCGGAAGCGGATCTGCGCGATGCGCTATATGACTTGCAACGCGAAATTTACGATCGCAATCAAGAGGAGAAGGAAGAGGGGGGATTCTTTAAGGCCGTCAAAGACTTCTTCTTGGATGACGAGGATGACTACTACTATGATAACTACGCGGGTGGCTATGGCTATAACCGTGGAGCGCTAGACTACGGTCGTAGCAATAGTATTGGCAGTTTGCCCTACGCCGGTGGCTCTGCCTATGGCCGTGATGCGTCTGGTCAAGGCAGTCGTGACAGCTACAGTCGTGATAGTTATGGCCGTGACAGCTACGGTCGTGATGCCTACGGTCGTGACAGCTATAGTCAAGGTGGGTCCGCCTATGGCCGCGACGCCGCTGGTCAAGGTGGTCGTGATGCCTACGATCGCGATTCCTATGGTCAATCCGGTCGCGATGCGTACGACCAAGACTATGGTCGTGATTTGAGTAGCGATCGGCGCGATCCATCCCAATCCCGGGGTGGTTATGATGATCGTGGTTACTCCCAGGGGGGATATGATGACGCCCGTTACGATCGGGCAAATGACTACTATGATCAGTCATCGCGTAATACTCGTCGTAAACCTGATCGTCCGGATTATAGTCGCGACAATTGGGATGATGACGATTGGTAATCTCATCCGGCGTTGGTCGTGATTGTTTTGCGATCGGGCCTTCACTCATCTCTCACTTTCCTGCTCACTCTTTTCAATGGCATCCATGCAGAACTTTCGTAACTACTACGAAATCCTTGGTGTGAACCGTGATACATCCGGCGCGGAGATTAAGCGTGCCTACCGCCAGCTAGCGCGTCGGTATCATCCAGACGTCAATCAGGGGGATATTGAGGCAGAGAATCGCTTTAAGGAAATCAACGAAGCCTATGAGGTGCTGTCAGACGTTGAGCGGCGGGCACAGTACGACAAATATGGCAGTTTCTGGAAGCAACAGGGTTTCCAAAATGGTCAGAAGCGTCCTTGGGATTGGCCTGGTGGCAAGACCGAAGCGGCCCCACAGCCGGCAGCACCGGATCTCGATTTTGGCCAGTTTCGTGACTTTAATAGTTTTGTCGATGAGCTGATGCGGCGACGCAGTGCGGCACCGGCGGTTTCGGCCGAATGGCTGGATAATAACCCGGCACCGCAACGACGGCCACCAGTCGAACCAACGCGCATGTCTTCGGCCCCGCCGATCGCCGATCAAGTTGATACAAGTAGTGAAGCGAATGACTGGGATCGTCCCGCGGCAAAGCCGCGAAGTGATGACTGGGGCGGTACCGAACCGGTCAGACCAGGCTCACGCAATACGACGACAGCCGCTGACGCCGATCGACGACAGCAGTTTACGGCCCGACCCCGGCCGTCGGAAAGTCGTGATCAACCGTCTCAAGCCGCCGGTTTTGGACGTGATGATCGCGCCCCAGATTCGGCTTACCCACCGCCGGATGCGCGTTATCAGCCGGACAGTCGGCCACTTACCCAGGGATGTGGAAGCCACGTTGACCGTGCCATTAGAGAAAGCCTATACAGGGGGACGCGAGCGAATTCGGCTGGAAGATGGTCGAATGCTGGAGGTGAATTTGCCCCAGGCGATTATTGGTGGGCAGAAAGTGCGCTTGAAAGGCCAAGGTATTGCCGGTGGGGACTTATATCTGCGGATTGATGTGGCACCCCATAAGTTCTATAAGTTGAATGGTTTAGATCTGATGACGCAAGTGCCGGTGACACCGGCGGAAGCAATTTTGGCCGGCGCGATCGAGGTGCCGACGATCGATGGTTTGGTCAAGATGAATTTGCCCCGGGGGTTGAAGTCCGGTCAGAAATTACGCCTAGCGCAGCGAGGATATCCCAGCCCCGAAGGCGATCAGCGTGGTGATCAGATTGTGGAACTAGTGATTCAAGTCCCGCAAGATCTGAGCGAGGCGGAGAAGGAGTTGTACGATAAACTAACGCAAGTCGAGACGAATCCCCGTTCAAATTTAGTTTGATGGCAGCAGTGTAATGGATCGACGATCGTTCTTACGCATGAGCCTCGGTCTTGGGGGGCTCGGGATCACCAGCATCAGTTTAACGGGTTGTCAGGGGGTGGCAGCTGATGTGCCGCGCGTTGTGGGCCTCAAAAACTCAGTCTCCCCACAGTTGATTAAGCAATTTCGTCGGCAAATTGCGGCGAGTGCGCCCGATTCTCCCGCCGCTCAGTTGGTTTACAGTCAAAGTAGCCAGCTCGCCGAATTATTTCAGCAGTTACAGCTTTGGCAGCAAGTTGAGTCGAAACAGCAACTGTCCACCCGTCCGGCAATTCCGCTGCCCACACAACCAGCGACTCAAACCACTGATGCGGTGCCGGATTTAGTTACCCTGGGTGACTATTGGCTGGGTATGGCAATTAAACAGGGTTTGATCGAACCGCTTGATCGCCAAGTGTGGCCACATTGGTCGGCCGTTGATCCGAAATGGCGTCAATTGGTGCAGCGGGATGCGTCGGGCCAGATGCGTGATCCAGGAACTGATCCAGAATTCGTTTGGGCGGCCCCTTACCGCTGGGGAGCTACGCTGATCGCCTATCGGACTGACTTATTCGAGCAGCACAACATTGCGCCGCCGCAAGACTGGCAAGATTTATTCAATCCCCAACTGAAACGCCGGATTTCCCTGCTCGATAGTCCACGGGAAGTGATTGGACTGGCGCTGAAATACCTGGGGCTTGATTATGTTGATCGGGCCACCGGGCAACCAACGGATCTCAGTCAAGTTGCTGATCTCGAGGTAACGCTACAGAAATTGCAGCAGCAAACCAAGTTGTACAGTTCGAATGCCTACTTGCAGCCCCTGATCCTGGGTCATACCTGGTTGGCCGTCGGTTGGTCATCGGACCTACTGCCACAGCTGCGTACCCGTTCGAATATCAAAGTGGTGCTGCCACGATCGGGGACCACCGTCTTCGCCGATATGTGGGTTCGGCCCAAACGCCAAGCATCGCCCAACCAGCGCGACTATAATCCCTGGATTGATGCCTTTTGGCAGGCAAAGTTTGCCGATAAGCTGGCATTGCTAAGTTATGGTGGCTCACCCCTGACTGTTCGATCGCCGACAGCTAACGCGGTCCAGCAGCAGCAAAATCCGCTGTTAAGTATCACGGATGCACTATGGCAGAAATGTGAACCGTTGCCGCCATTATCACTGGCTAAAATACGTCAATACGATAATCTGTGGGAAAGAATTCGTCAGTCATCGGCGGTCTAAGCCCACCCTTATCTACTAAGTTTGGTCTCAGCACACAGCGTTGACTTGATTGATCGGCTTGATCGGACTGGAACTGGCAAGTAAAATCGGCGATTAATGTCGTCTCAGTATTGAAGACATAAATGTTATAGCCGCACTCACGCGTGGCCGCGCCGAAGCGGGCCAGAAACTCATAGCGGCTCAGATAATCCAGTTGTGCCCACAGTTGGGTATTGACCAGCATTTCGACGCGGCCTGGGCGAGCCGGCGAAATGGCACAAACACGGGCATCTGCATGTTGTACCGCGGCCTCACAAACTAGCCAGCCTTCAATTAGCTGCGCATTGAACTTCGACTTACTCATCAAAATGTCCCTTGTCCACCACAGACTCGGAACAGTCATTCCTTCTGGACTAATTGTCCGATCGCTATTGCCCGCTTGCCCATTGGCACAGATACCGCGGTGAAAATCACTTAGCTGAATCGTTGGTGGTTGAAAAATTACCTGCGGTAGCGGCGGCTTCAGCAAACGATGTTCTGGTTCGGTTTCCTCGGCCCCAGCGCTGGCACTAGGACTCAGTATGACTGCGACTGCGCCAATCACGCATAGCCATGGGGTGCGCTGCGGTTTACCGGTATTCTTCGTCACGACTAGCGCCCCCTGTCACCACTACATCATGGAATATCAATATCATGCAACATCAATCTTATTTTATTCTGCCCAAAACCGAGCTGCGGCGCTAGCCTCACTGGTGGTATTCATGCGCCAACTAATCAGCCCAGAGACGCCGTCTGGGTTGCCCGTTGAGTCTTTTATGGGTATCCCGTAACAAGTCTGGGATGGCTAACTGCGAAGGACAGCGTGGTAAACAATCGCCGCAGTCGGTGCAGCGATTGCCCTTACTGCCTGGAAACCAATGCCCGGCGCGTTCGAACATCCCATAACGATATTCGCCAAACTGCTGCATGCCGTAAGCTAATGCTAAATTTCGCAGTCGCAACACCTCCGGAATATTAATTTGCTCAGGACAGGGTAAACAGGCATAGCACTGTTGACATTGATCGGCCCCTAAATGTTCCGCTTGGGCTTGGGCAAGTCGTTGGAGAATCGCCTGCTCGACCGTGGTTAATCCCCAACCTGATCCGCGAGTGCCAAGGCCGATCGCAGCTCTTCCGGCTGTGCGGGCCCCACACTCAGCGTCGTGATCCGCGGATCACTCAATAGGAAGCGATAGTTTACTGCGAGGGGCGATAGCGGCTGACAGAGCTGGACTAATTCTGATGGGGGGGTGTGTAGCATTCCCGCTTTGTCTGCAGGTGAGATAATAAATATCCCCATGTCCTGAGCCGCAGCCTGGGCAATAGCGGGGGCCTGGCGCTGAAAAAACAGGCCATAGTGCAAGTTGACAAAAGCGAACTGCTGAGTGGCGATCGCGGCTTCGATCACGGCTAAAGGTCCATGGGTGGAAAAGCCTACCTGGCGTACCCAGCCATCGGCGATCGCCTGTTGGACCGCTGACATACAGCCATCGGCCGTTTGGATCAGCAGCACATGCTCCCAGGTATTAATTCCATGAATGGCTAAACCGTCGAGGTAGTCAACTTGTAATCGCTCCAGGGATTGGGCGATCGCCGCTGTCATACTGGCTGCATCCGGTAAAGGCGGTACCTTGGTGGTGATATACAGCTGCTGTCGATCGATCCCCTGCTGCAATGCCTGACCGAGGTAACGTTCACTATTCCCATAGCCTTGGGCGGTCTCAATGTGGTTGATACCGGCGGCGATCGCCGCCCTCAGGGTATCCCGCGTCATGTCTGCTGTCGCCAGACAACGCATTGTTCCCAAAGAAAGCACCGACAGCGGCCATTCTGTTTGACCAAATCGCCGATATTGCATACGCCTGCGTTAGGACAAATCGTCGGGTTGTTGGGACTGCGCCTGTTCGACTAAATCTTGGGGATTTAACTTTGATACAAAGTCACGAAATGCTTGTTGCTCTGCCTCATCCGCATCACGATCGACGGGAATTGAAGCATCGGCTACCACTTCCTCCACAACCCAAATGGAGCAGTTAGCGCGGACGGCGAGGGCGATCGCATCGCTGGGGCGGGCATCAATTTCCCGCTGCTGCTCCCCTTGTTTGACGATGATTGAGGCATAAAAGGTATTGTCCTTCAGGCTGTGAATCACCACCCGATCAAGGTAGAGCTCCCAAGCATCGAGTAAATTAGTGAAAATATCGTGGGTACTGGGACGCGGTGGCACGCGATTTTCCAGGACGCTGGCGATGGAATTGGCTTGATCGGGTCCGATATAAATCGGCAGTGCGCGCCGCCCATTGCCGTCTTTCAGTAACAGGACAGAGCTGCGGGTGCCTGGATCGAGGCCAATGCCTGCAACTTTCATTTCGATCATAAGTCTCGCCTCAAAAACACCGATCGTGCAATCGCCACAACCGAACAACTACTGTATGCGCAAGGAAAAATATCAGGAATTTTTGGGTGAAGATAATATCGTTGGCCTGGAAAATCAGCAGTGCGTTTAAAGTCCAGCATCGGCAGTGAACAACACAGCTCAAACTAGTGCCGTGGCAATGCCAAGAATTGACCCAGCTGACCGGTTCGTAAAAAAACGCTATTAGTTTATCGTAAAGGATCACGGCTGTGATTTGCCAGCATCTTGGCGAATAAAATAGATCCGTAATCGGCGTGAAGCCTGCACCGCCAGATTCACTTGCTCTGAATCGGTTAGAAAAGCCGGTTTTCGTTAAGCTAGATACTGACTGCGCAATTTTTTTGAGTTAGCGATCGCCATGTTTACAGGCTTGATTCAAACGGTGGGACAGTTAACAATGCTGGACCCAGAACATGTCCAAATTGTCTGCCCTGAAGCAGCCAAGCCGATACTCCTGACTGATCTGGAAATTGGCGATAGTGTGGCGGTTGATGGGATCTGCCTCACGGTCACGAAGATTTTGGACGATGGATTTGTGGCCGTGATTTCCCCCGAAACATGGCACCGTTCGAATCTCAGTATGCATCGCAGCGGCACTAAGGTAGTGAATCTCGAAACGTCACTCCGTGTTGGCAGTAAACTCGGTGGGCATTTTGTGACTGGCCACGTCGACGGCCTGGGCCAGCTCAAATCGGCGGTCCAGACAGCGGCATCCTGGGAAATGACTTTCACAACGGCGAGTGAAGCCGTCGCCCGCTATATTCTTCAGAAGGGCAGTATCGCAATTAACGGTATCAGCCTGACAGTTGCCGACTGTAATGATCAGGGTGATTGGTTTACGGTGGCCGTCATTCCGCATACATATACGGAGACAAATCTGTGTCATTTACAACCGGGTAGTAGCGTTAACCTAGAAGGGGACATTCTGGGTAAATATGTTGAGAAATTCACACGATCGACGCCCCCCACAGTGCCAATTACCCCAGGGTTCCTGGCCGAGCATGGGTATGTATAGCAACTGTGACAATGATTTGCGGCATTGTATCGGCAACCAGCAGTTTGTATCCCTTTGTAAAAATCGCTGGACAAATCTTAAATGATTCACAAATAACCCTGGAATTGACAATCGTGATGCCTATGATTGGTAGATGAAACTTATTTTTATCGGGGGGTGAATGCATAGTGGAATTGCAAACACAAATTAATCGTTTGGATCGGCAAGTTGAAACCCTCAATCAAGCAATTGAGCAATTAACCAAGTACATCGTCAATCTCGTAGAAGATCGCCAAAATACGATCATGGTACCGAGTCCGGATGAGATTGGCCGCAGCCTCAATCACAGTCGCAGCAACAATAGTTACCGTGAAATGATGCTGGCAAGTAAGGATATTCTACTTGAAGATAATGATGTCGATTTGGGCGCATCACATTCTGAGAAAATGATGTCGCCGGAGCTGCAAATTCAACGGCTCACAGCACAGCTCACAGCCGCCTACAATCGCATTGCCGCACTCGAAGAACAGCTCCTCTCCCAACGCATTGCATAAGCGGCGATCAGTGTGATGGCCGCTGTCGGCAGCGCGAATGCCCGCGGCCCGGATGGCCTCACTTAATGATGGTCTCACTTAATCTGGTGCGGTATGCCTTGGGTAATGGTTTTGTTCAAGGCGGGTTAGAGCAGTTGGGTTGGATGGTCTGTGCTCGTTCGCACAAATCTTCGATCGCACTTAGTAGGTCAGCCTGTGTCCAGCCCGCGCTGAGGCTGGCACTAATTGCCAGTCCCCCGGCGCCAATGCCTTCTTTGACAAAGCCTTGTTCGTAAGCCTGTAGCGGCGCGAAATGGGCGTGCCGGAACGTCAGCTGTGTCGCTAGCAGTGGTACAGGGCCAATCGCTTGGGCGAGTGCAATTGTATCGCCGGTCGGATCTTCAACCACCCAGCGGGTTGTTCCAATTACGACTTGTTCGGGCTGCCATGGAATTGTGGGAGTGGCTGTCGCGAGGGCTTGGGCCAATGCGTATACGGCGAGCATTTGTGTGCCGCCGGCCAATAAGACACCGCAATCGCGACTCGCTGTTAATAGCATGCCGGCGACAACCGGCTGCATCGGATCGCCGATCGCCGCTACTAATTCCAAAATATTCGGTAACTTCGCCGGTGGCGGCAGCGGCAGCTGTGAGCGGGCGAGTCCTTGCTGCACAATTTGCTGTTTTTGCTGATGGTTACAGGTGGGATGACTGCTGTTAACCCGGTTCGTGGCGTCAATGCCTAAGCCGGTGAGCAATGCTTGGGCGGTTGTTGTCCCGGCGACTACGCATTCACCGATCACTAAATACCCCGATTCTTTCAGTTGTTGCCCGAGTTGCTGCCCCCAGTAGACGCCTTCGAGAAACAGATGGCGGACGCATTCTGGGGTCATTGCTTGCCCCGTACTGACACAGGCAGCGATTTGTCCACCGAGAGAATGGTGTGGCACCGTGGGGGAGCGGGGCAGTCCGGCGTCAAGCAAACAAATTGGAATTGCTAAGCGTTCGACGATCGCCCGGGCGATCAGCGTTGGGGAAACACCGGCTTGCAATGGTGGCAGGGGATAAAGTGGTGGGGTATGCGTCACACCATTGTACAAAAACTCCGCATCGGCTAATGCGGTAAATTGCCGATCACGCGGTGTCGCGCCCGCCGCCGAAATGCCTGGAATCAGGGCTGTTTCCGTAAACCCTAAAACGCAAGCAAATATGGGCGATCGGCTTTGATGACGGTGCAACCAGGCGGCCGCTTGCGCTGGTTGGGTGTAAGCCCGAATCATCACTCCATTTCAAATAAAACACGAATCCAACGCGGCGCGCGGGGTATGGGAGTCCCCAGCCGCTCAAACAGAAACCAAGACACCACGTGCACCACAAATAAATAGACAAAGTTACGTAATCCAATCAGTGCGGCGGCAATTGCTTGGACCAATGGTAGAGTTGGCTGCTGTAGAATATTCAGCCGATCAAACCCCCAATCTAAAAGTCCCGTCACTTGAACGGTGGAGTAGCGCCACAGATCTTCGCCGAGGAGCAACGATAGCAGCCAGAGTCGGAAGAACGACCCTAACGTTGCCAGTAATGTTCCAAGGACGATCGATATGCTCCAACTGGCTCGGCGATACCACAGTACACCCAGCATCACGCCCAAAAAACCATAGGGCACAATGAATTGAATGCTGCGAGTTGGGCCCATCAGAATCGTCAGTAGCAGCGTCGCGATCAGTGCCGTCATCCAAGCGGGGCGTCGGCCCCAGCGTAGGTATATCAGTGCGATCGGAATCGGGAAAAAGATTTGTAGAACGGGACCGATCGGAAAGTAAGAATTAATCAACCAGATTAGACTGGATGCACTCGCCAGAAACGCCGTCTCCACCATGACGATCGGCCGACTCGGATCAACCGACCGCCGCGCTGGTGGATGTTCAATTGGTACACCCGTAGTTGCCACGTCCGGCACAATATCATCGATCCAACCGACCTCATCATCAAATGAGTCAGGCTGTGAATCGGCTGCCGATCGGGAAGAGTATGCGTCACTCATGCAACTAGTGAAAAGCCTGTATCTTGGAAGCTAATGTCTTAATCACTATACCCTTTCCCACTTGATATGGTTTTTTCAGCGTGAGCGATCAAAGATAGATATCAAAGCGCCGACTAGCCCGCTGGGCTGGGATCGGTTGTGTGGCGATGGTATCTGTGTCCGCCGCAGGCGCGGCCCAAATATCATCGTCCCACACTGGTGTCGGCCAAAGATGCGCTAGCGCTGCTTCCATATCAGCGGCGATCGCTGCCATATCACGATGCTCAAAGTAACCCTGCAGCGCCAGTAAGTCTCGCTGAGGCATGGCATTGATCGGGCCGCTGTGATCCCAGATTGGCGGTTTGATGTGGCAGGGGGTTAGTCCCGTGAGATCATTCATTTTAGTAGTGCTGTCTAAGCGGACAACTCCCACCAGCCAAAAAATGGACCAATGAATCGAATAGTCAACCACAGTAGGATCATTGCCCCAATGCCGATCCAAGCACCAGTCGTCGTTATTTGTACAAACTGTGCGCTTTGCTTCTTGGTAAACGGTAACCATGGTGCGATCCTTTCATCTTGACCGTATTGATCACCAAGGAGTTGTTTACGTCGTTTTGCCTCGCCCATAATGGAATCCTGTCGATCTTGTCTGTGTGAGTAACTTGATCATAGACTAGGCCGGTCAGTCAGTGGGTAATTGTGGGACCAGGTTTAACGTAAATTACAGCGATCGGTGAATAGGTCGCTGTCAAAGTAGTTCAAATGGGCAAAGGGACTAAGTGCTGTGAGAACTTGATCACCGTAGCTGCGAAAAATCACGCGACTATCCAGTAGGGCGACGACACCCTGGGAGTCACGCACGGGCCCAATCGATCGCTGTAATGTCGCTAGGGCGATCGGCAGTAAGTAGAGCCGGAACCAGTCTTGGCGTAATTTCTTGTAGTAGCCCACCCGCCCGGCGACGATCGGGTGTTCTAGGGATGGGATCGGTAAAGTGGTGATGACTAAAAGCTGTGGTGTGGGCAGTACCCGCTGATGCTGTTGCCAAAATTCCCAATCGCAGACCAAAATGCCATTCTCATCTAAGCAGGTTTGCTCAACCTGAACCCGCGAACCGTATTCGGCGGCGAGGGTGGCCCCCAGTTGGCCTTTGAGCGGTGTATCACTAGTTAAGACAACGGAGCATCCGTGGGGATTGACACTGAGCAGGGCGCGCAGCTCTTGCAGCATCTTGGCTTGATATTGCGGCGTATTCGGCAGCGGGATGCCATCCGGCTGATATAGCTGGATAATCGCTTCCTGGCGATCGGGCGCAAATTTCAAACAGGTTACATCACCCAGACCGATGCGCTGACGGTAAATGTTTGCATCCGTCTCAAGGTCAATCGCCTCCGCAATCAGCACCGTCGGTTGGTGCGACCAGGCTTGAGCCAGTTGGGGCGCTAAGTCGATCGGCGCGGCATGTAGGGTGAATAGCCCTTGAGTCCGATCGAGTGTTACCCAAGTCAGGCTTGCTTGGTTTTTTAGCTGGGCAATGAAGCCAGCCCATTGCGCCGGTAGGGGGCCAAATTGTTGGAGTTTTTGGGTCAGTTGAATCAGCTGATCGCTGACGTCCGTTTCGAGTAAGTGGCAGTGGTAAGGGTTGGGGGGGTGCTGATAAATTTCACGGGTGAGGGTTACCCGTTGATCGCGAATCGCTTCGAGGTGCGTTGGAAATGCGCCCATTAGCGTTTCCCAATCTTGAGGCTGAATCTGGTTCGTCAGCAGTTCGCGTGTCCATTGTTCAAGATCATCGGCCCCATCAATAATGGTCGGAATTTCGGCGGGAAATTTCCCGGTCCGCCCGAAGCGATCGCCCAGCCATGCTTCTGGGGTAGTAATCAGCAATCCCTGAAAGTCATCACCGGGCCATTGCGGCGCGATTGTAATGGCTTTGTGGTCCGGGACGTATTGGCGCAGTCGGGGAATTTCCACAAGGGTCAGTCGCTGGTGTAACGTTTGTGGTGCGACGAGAATGACTGGCCCATCCCACATCAACAGGGGAACGAGATAGCTGAGCCGGTAGTGTCCTTGGTGAGTCCCCGTTTGCATCAAGGCGCTGCGCCCCACGCGTAAGGCACGGGCAACCAATCGTGCCATCGTCAAATGATGTACCCAATAGGGGTCGCCCTGCTGTTGCAGGAATCGGTGTAATTGCTGGTGGACTTCAGCTTCAATCACAAGCAGGATTTGGCGAATGGGGGACAGATTGAGTTTATTATTCCCGATTGAATATAACGGATTTAGATACTGTTGGTGCTGCGCCTGAATACGCGATCGTTGCTTTTGCCGGACTAATGTTTTTCATTGTGGCATAGGGTTTTTGCTTGTGGGCAATCCCCCGTTACTAATCCCCCACCAGAGTTCGGTTGATCGAGTGGGTGATATCTGGATGTTTCAAATTCGGCAACCGCTGTATCAGCCGGTGATTGTGGCTGCTATTTATTTTAAGTAACGGTAGTTCACGGCGTATTCATCGCGCTTTGATGGCCCAGCCAAATTACATTGGGTTTTCCTGGCAGCTCACCTTCACCGGTCGCCGATCGGTGTGGACACTGGGGAGACCAGGATGGGCCGGGCCGCAAGAAATATCGATTGCTTTATTTGATGCTGAGGAGAATGCAAAGTTTATGTCATTGCTGTCTAGAAATCGTCGATTGAATGTACGTCGGCTGTGCCGGTGGAGTGTGGTGGGGGTGCTTTGTTGTACGTTGCCGATCGTCCCCAATTCGGCGGTCAGCCAAGTGAAGGCCAAACCCATAGCGTCGGACTCAATCTGCCGCGGCATCGAACCACTATCGACCGAGCATCCTGATGTCAAAATTGTCCGATCACTGGCCAGTAAGTATGATGTGATTTTGCCGGTGACGATTGCCTGGGATGGGGAATCGATCACCTATTACGAAATGGAGCAGTTGCTGCGTTTGCTACAGCAGCAAAGCCAGCAATTTAGTGATGCCGATCGGCAAACCCTACAGCGGCTTGGGGGGCGCTATCGTCTTGCGACAAATAGTGCGCCTGCGGGGAGCCGCTATAACCGCTTCGGCGGCAGCCAGTCAATGCTGTCGAAGGGGGTGGGGATGCCGAATTTACCGCAGATGGCACCGCCACCGTCAGTTTCAAATTCGCTTGCCCCCGCGATGGATGCTGCTCAAGCTGGTATGCCCAGTGAATCGCCTGTGATGCTGCCAGGCTTGCCATCCCCGCGCCAACTGCCCCCACAGGAGCCGTGGCGCGATCCAAGTCAGCCAGCCAATACCGAAGGCTATCGCCCGATCGATGAAAATCCGTTCCTGTTGCCGTCGAATGATCCGCGATCGACATTTTCAATTGATGTGGATACAGCGGCTTACAGCAATGTCCGACGATTTATCAGCCAGGGGACGCTGCCGCCCCCGGACGCTGTCCGCCTTGAAGAATTGATCAACTATTTTCCCTATAACTACAGCCGCCCCCAGCGCGATCAGCCCTTCTCGGTTAATACCACAGTCACCCCAACTCCGTGGAATTCGCAGCATCACTTAGTCCGAATTGGGCTCCAAGGGCAAGCACTCGAAACGCCGCCACCGAGTAATTTAGTATTTTTGCTCGATGTCTCGGGATCGATGAATTCGCCCAATAAGCTGCCGCTGTTGAAGCAGTCAATGTGTTTACTTGTCAATCAGCTGTCGGCCCAGGATAAGGTGTCGATCGTCGTTTATGCCGGTAGTGCCGGAATGGTGCTGCCACCAACAGCGGGTGATCAAAAGCGTAAAATCATCGATGCCATTGACGCTTTAGCAGCGGGTGGTTCAACCGCAGGCAGTCAGGGAATTCAGTTGGCCTATGAGCAAGCCCAAAAGGCATTCATCAAAGGTGGCAACAACCGCGTCATTCTGGCTACTGATGGTGATTTTAATGTCGGGCCATCGAGCGATGCGGAATTGGTCAGAATGATCGAACAAAAGCGTGATCAAGGTGTCTTCCTGACTGTGCTGGGCTTTGGCACAGGCAACTATAAAGATGCCAAAATGGAGCAGCTAGCAAATAAGGGGAATGGCAACTACGCTTACCTTGATACGCTGGCGGAGGCCAATAAAGTACTGGTAAAAGACTTGCGTGGCACCCTATTCACGATCGCCAAAGATGTGAAAATCCAAGTGGAGTTCAATCCCACTAAGGTACAGGCTTATCGCCTGATTGGCTATGAAAACCGGGCATTGCGCGATCAAGACTTCAATGATGATACGAAAGATGCCGGTGAGATTGGTTCAGGGCATCGGGTGACGGCCCTGTATGAAGTTGTGCCGACAGGGGTGAAGAGTAATATCAAATTACCCTCGATCGATCCATTGAAATATCAGCCAGCCGTTCAACCGCCAGCACCCAATGATAGTAATGAATTGATGCAAGTGAAGCTGCGGTATAAAGCCCCGGATAGTGATACTAGCAAACTCATTGTCCAGTCGATTGTGGACCAAGTCGGTCAAGCTGATGCTGATTCGCAGTTCGCCTCGGCTGTCGCTTTATTTGGTATGGTGTTGCGCGATTCGGAATACAAAGGTGAAGCGGGCATTGACGAGGTGCTTAGCCTGGCCCAAGTGGGTCAGCAGCCTGATCCTGAAGGCTATCGCGCGGAATTTATCCGCCTAGTTAAACGGTACAAACAGATTCGCGATCGCCAAGACGGCTAGAACATAAATCGAACAAAACGCGGCGGCGGGACTCTGTGCATGTCTCGCCGCCGCTCAATTGTGGCGAAATATGCCAGGCTTAAGCACTTTCTTGACTAATAATCTCTTGAGGCTCCCGCTTTTTTTGAGATTTGGACAGGCAATAGATGACCTGCAGTTGCCAAGCATCGGACTTGACATTTGACAGCTGCTCCAAGGGCAGCACCGCCCGATCAATTTGCACCTGCAACCCACTTAACGGATCGGTACCGCCTGCCAGAATGAATGACACATGATCAACGTACTCCCACTTAATCAGGTAACTCAAAAGCTGACGGACCGACTGATTATACGGATGACCGGGGGTGGCATACCAATCGGGATGATCGGCGAGGGATTGCTCGGTGCCTAAGGTGACAATCAACGAAGACTGGCCCAAAATTGCCGCCGCGACCGGCCGCGTTTCTTCTTTGAGCATTAAGCCACATTCCCGTGCGACAAATCGCAGCTTCTCCAACCGTTCATAGCGTTCGGTTAGCGAATGGGGCTGATCCTCCCACCGGATCGCCAGGGTCAACAATGAACTGCGCATGAACAGATGTCCAAGTTTTTCGGCCTTTGTGGTGAGATAAGCCGAATTGAATGGGTTGGCTTCAATCAATAAGGGTACCCGATCGACCATCTCAAGGCCGTACCCTTTGAGCCCGGCGATTTTCCGCGGATTATTGGTGATCAGGCGCAACTGCCGCACACCTAGGTCACTCAGAATCTGTGCCCCCACGCCATAGTCACGCAGGTCGGCGGGAAATCCGAGATGTTCGTTGGCTTCGACGGTGTCCATGCCGAGATCTTGCAGGGAGTATGCCTTCAGCTTGTTCACCAAACCGATGCCGCGACCTTCTTGGCGGAGATAAACCACCACACCACAACCGGCGTGTTCAATCATTTTGAGCGCCGCCTGCAGTTGTCCACGGCAATCACACCGTAAAGAACCGAGGGCATCACCGGTCAAGCATTCGGAATGTACCCTAACCATGATCGGGGCGTCGCGGAAGGTCGCGGGGTCCCCTTTGACAATTGCCAGATGCTCTGTCTCATCCAAGCGATTGCGGTAAGCATAGACATCAAATTGGCCAAACTGCGACGGTAAGTGGGTTACGGCCTCACGTTCGATAAACCGCTCGTGCTTCAAGCGGTAGCTAATCAAATTCGCGATGCTAATCAGCTTCAAATCACGCGCGCGCGCATACTCAACTAGCTGTGGCAAACGTGACATCGTGCCGTCTGGATTTTGAATTTCACAGATGACACCGGCTGGATAAAGCCCCGCTAAACGGGATAAATCAACCGCTGCTTCTGTATGACCGGCTCGCTTTAGCACGCCGCCATCTCTTGATCTCAAGGGAAAGATGTGGCCCGGACGCCGCAGGTCGGTTGGTTGTGACTTTGGGTCAAGAATTGCTTGAATGGTGCGCGATCGATCCTCAGCGGAAATCCCCGTGGTCACGCCCAATTTTGGACAGGCATCCACACTCACCGTGAATGCTGTCTGATTTGGGTCAGTGTTATTGGTCACCATGAGCGGTATATCCAGCTCATCGAGCCGTTCTCCCGTCATCGAGAGACAGATCAGCCCACGGGCCTCAACTGCCATAAAATTGATCATCTCTGGCGTTGCGAACTCTGCCGCACAGATCAGATCGCCTTCATTTTCGCGATTTTCATCATCGACAACCACGATCGCTTTGCCCTGTGCCAAATCGGCCAAGGCATCTTCGATCGAATCAAAAACGATCGATGAGGAATTTAATCCAGATTCAGTCAGTCTGATTGAGAAGTTCAAGACGGAACACCATTAAATTGTTGTATGGCCCGATAGGTCCATTCTAAGGCCTGATTTTGGTGATGACCGTATATCAGAACCGCTTCCTGAAAGAGCTTCAAGAATTGGTCAAGCACATTCGATATCAGAAAACCGAGAGTGGGCCTTAGACTTAGCTGCAATATTCAGCAACTTCCACATCTAATATATCTACTTCAGGATAGATGACATTTGTAGAAAAATAAAGTCGTATTCTCAAATGGGACGTCATGTGATTGCTGGTGCGGTTGTTTATGACTACAGATGATTTGCTTCCCCTATGCGCTTATCGGCATTACAATGCATCAACGTTGTTTCGATATTCTGGTGAAGCAAAATGGGTGACTCAGGCGCTGTTTCCGTAGGAATTGTCGGGGCTTCCGGATATGGTGGTGTCCAGTTGGTGCGCTTAGTCCTGGAACATCCCCACTTGAATTTGGCTTATCTCGGTGGTGATAGTAGCGCGGGAAAGTCCTTTGGTGAGATTTATCCCCACTTGGCCCATGCCGTGGATCTGAAGGTTGAAAAAATTGACGTTGATCTGATTGCCGATCGCGCCCAGGTGGTTTTCTTGGGATTGCCGAATGGGATTGCCTGTGACTTAGCGCCAAAGCTGCTAGAGAAAGGCTGCAAGGTGCTCGATCTATCGGCGGACTATCGCTTCTGGAACCTTGATACTTACCAGCAGTTTTATGGGATTGAGCGGCACGATCAGACGGTCGCCGAACAGGCGGTGTATGGCCTACCAGAACTCTATCAACGCCAGATTCAGGAAGCTCAGCTCATTGGCTGTCCTGGTTGCTATCCAACGGCCAGCCTGCTGGCGTTAGCGCCGCTTCTAAAGCAGGGATTGATTGTGCCGGATTCGATGATCATTGATGCGAAGTCCGGTACGTCCGGTGCCGGACGTACGGCGAAGGTGCCGTCGTTACTCGCCGAAGCGGATAATTCGATCGGGCCCTACGGTTTGGTGCGTCACCGGCATACGCCAGAGATTGAGCAAATTGGCGGCAATTTGGCTGGTCGTGAAGTGTTGGTCCAATTTACGCCGCATTTGGTGCCGATGGTTCGAGGCATTCTTGCGACGGTCTATGGCACGATGCGCGATCCTGGTTTGGTGCGGGAAGATTTGCTGACCATTTATCGGGCGTTTTATCGTAATGCGCCTTGGGTGCGGTTATTACCGCCGGGAACCTATCCCCAAACGAAGTGGGCCTACGGGACGAATGCTTGCTATATCAGTGTGGAGGTAGACCCGCGCACCGATCGAGTCATCGTCATGTCGGCGATCGACAACCTGATGAAAGGTCAGGCAAGTCAGGCAGTGCAGTGTCTCAACATCATGATGGGTTGGGATGAGATGTTGGGGCTGCCACAAAATTCGATTTATCCGTAGGTAGAAATTTTTGGATGGATTGTATGGAATCTTCCGGATGTGATCTGGATTACCAGTAGTAATAAATGGTAGATGCACCCTGACTTACCCCTAGAGAATTCGTTCTCTGGGGTTTTTCACTTTTAAACTGAGTTCAATTAGTTGAGTCTAATTAATGGAGTTTGATTGGGGGCGCGTCATCTCAGGCCGACTGAGCTATTCACCTTTCACAACATCCGGTAGTGGTTGCCGTTTCCCATAAAGCCACCAAAGTCCAGCCGCGCCAAGTACAATGCCGATTGCGCTGACTAATTGTGCGACGCGGAGGCTGCCGAGCATGAGGCTATCGGTGCGTAGACCCTCAATCCAGATGCGACCACAGCTATAAGCCAAGAAATAAATCAGGAAAATGGTGCCGCGTTTGAGCGACATCACGCGATCGCGTTGCAATAACCAAAGCAGCCCTAAGAAAATCAGAAAATTCCAGATTGATTCGTAGAGGAAGGTAGGATGGTAGTAAGCGATATCGGCCATGCCGATCGGGCGTTGTGCGGCTGGAATGAGTAGTTTCCAGGGCAAATCAGTCGGTGCCCCGTAAGCCTCGGAGTTAAAGAAATTCCCCCAGCGTCCGATCGCCTGACCAAGCGCCACGGCTGGTGCAACCACATCAGCGATTCCCCAGAATGCGATGCGTTTCACTTTCGCAAAGGCGATTGTCGCCAATATCCCGCCAATGATTGCGCCGTGGATGGCGATGCCACCTTGCCAGATGGCAATGATATTTCCAGGATTCGCGGCATACTGCGGCCACTGGAAAATGACGTAGTAAATCCGGGCACAAATTACGGCCGCAGGCACCATCCAAATCGGCAACTCACCGATCACTTCCGGGTCAATACCGCGTCGCGGGGCTAATTGTTCCACCAAAAATACCCCGATGATCACGGCTAACGCGATTAGGAGGCCATACCAGCGCACCTGCAGTGGCCCCAGCTCAAACAAGATTGGGCCAGGGGAGGTAAATTCAAAGGCCAGGATCGGTGAAAGGAGTTGTATCACGGGTGAAATTTTGCATGTCAATACATCCGCCCCTAACCATATCATGTGGCATCGCTCATCCCGGACGCTGCTGACACTACGCCATATTTGGCCGATGTTCGACTCAGACGGTCGGCGCTGTTAAAAATATTTCAGCACATTAAATAATTGACTGATGTAAGGGGGGCAAGTTCAAGCATTCCGTTGAACGGATGATTTGATTTGCCGGTTTCTGGCAGTACCCGTGACGATAAACTGCCTAACCAGATCTTTAGTGTCCCTGAAACTCAGCCCGCCCTCGCTCTCGGGCAAATGGCGACGTGATGCGAGATGGATTAGAAGACGATTTTCAGTAGCAGGAAGCATGACGATTTAGTAGCTTGTGTTTGACAAGGAAACTGGCAGGAACTCCAGCGCCCATCTGCGACATCACTGATTGAACGATGACTACTTTTGGGAGTAGTCACCCCACAAGACCTAAAGCCTTGCGGGTCAATCACCTTCAGGGTAATAAAACCTGCAGGGTGAAACCCCTCACTCAGCCAGGAATTAGTTTCGCGGAAAGGAATAAATTAGAAAACTCGTATATATACGGATAAACCGAGGGGCAAAGCGCGGGCAGACCAAAAAATACGTAGATGTACGGAGTGACTTTTGGCCGATTTATCATCTTGCCTTTGTGTTTCATGCTTGCAAGACCGCTACTTGTCGCTGGCCCACGAATTTGTGTGATGGGTACAATTGGCAATTTATTTTGGTGGATCGACGGATTAAATTCTTGTTGTTTTAATATGAGGAAGCACTGTTACCTAAATGCTTAGCTCTATGACGTCAACCGATCGCGATGTGTTAACTCCCACAGTGCATCCGCCTCAGCCAATGCATCAATTTTTGGTGGGGGCTTCGGCGTCAGAGCTGACAGATTGGATCCAGATGCAGGGCCAACCGGCTTATCGTGGCAAGCAACTACATCAATGGATTTATCAGCGGGGTGTACGCTCGCTGGGTGATGTTACGGTTTTCCCAAAGGCTTGGCGGGAGCCGCTGCAGAACTATGCGTTGGGTCGCTCGGCGATCGCCTACCGGGCCGCTGCGGCGGATGGGACAGCGAAGTTTCTGTTGAAAGTTGCGGAAGGCGACATTATTGAAGCGGTCGGAATTCCCACCGAGAATCGGTTGACTGTTTGTGTATCTTCTCAGGTTGGTTGCCCCATGGGCTGCGACTTCTGTGCGACGGGCAAGGGCGGCTTTAAACGCAACCTCGATCGGCATGAAATTGTGGATCAGGTGCTGACGGTACAGGAAGACTTTGGCCGCCGTGTGAGTAATGTTGTTTTTATGGGGATGGGCGAGCCGCTACTCAATATTGACAATGTGCTGGGGGCATTACGATCGTTCAACGAAGATATCGGTATTGGTAAGCGGATGATGACGATATCAACCGTGGGGATCCCTGGGCAGATTCGTCGACTGGCGGTGCACCAGCTGCAATCGACCCTAGCGGTGAGTCTACATGGCTCTAATCAAGCGGTACGAGAATCACTGATTCCCAGTGCCCGGCAATACCCGATGCAAGCATTGCTGGATGAGTGTCGTGAATATGTCAAAATCACCGGCCGTCGTGTGACCTTCGAATACATTGTTTTGCATGGGACGAATGACTTGCCAGAACATGCCGAGGAACTAGCCAAACAGTTGCGGGGATTTCAAAGTCATGTGAACTTGATCCCCTACAATCCCATTTCTGAAGTTGATTACCAACGTCCATCGGATCAACAGCTGAAACAATTCATTGATATTCTCAAAGCCCGTAATATTGCTGTGAGTGTGCGTCGCTCCCGCGGATTAGAGGCCGATGCGGCCTGTGGGCAATTGCGCGCTTCCCAAATCACGAACGATCGCTGAGTGGTGTCCGATGGTGAACGTATAGTCTAGGCGACGTAGTCGATTGCCCGACTGGGAAAATAAGCCTCAACCACGTTAGCGGTGATCGCGCAGCTAATTAACAGATAGTCGCAGTCCGGACATTGCGTCCGCACAGTTTTCTCAGCGTCGAACCACTGACGTTCTGCCGATCGGCTACCACAGTTCGGACAACAGATATTTTGCGCAGAGACATTTAAAGATTTTATTGTAGACATTGTAGAAAAATTAGATTTAATTTTGTGGCTGGGATCAAGTTATAGCAGAAGTTGCAATATCATGACGACCAACCGAATAGGATGAGTGCAGCCTACGTGATCAGGAATAAGACGCCACTTTTAATACACCCTAATTCCTGAGCTACGGACTTGATCCCAAAGGAATCCTTTAGAAAATTATCGGCGAAGTGGCTGTGTGATCCCCTGAATATTTAGGGTTTCTTCATTATTTCGGTAAGGTCGGATCATCTGGAAATGATTCCCTTTCAGATGCGATCGTGCAGGAATTAACTTGACCAAGTTCTGTTTGATTTGAGTCGTAAAAAACACTGCAGCTACATGGGGATATACAAAACTAGGGATACGCAAAACTACGGATCCGAATGTAGGCTGCTCTCAGGTGACTAATCACTAGGGTGCGATCGGTGTCGTGCTAGGCGCAAGTTGGGGGATGGGTGTGGCGGAATTCGTTGGGACGGTACTACTGGGTGATTGATTCGCGGACCCGTCGCAGCTAGTTGGGGTGGTGAGCTGAACATTCACACTTTGGTAGGGCGGCACTTTGACGAGTTGGGAAACAACGAGCTTGGCCCGATCGTTGGCTTTCTGCAGAATTCCTTCTTGACAAGCGGCATTGACAACGCGTTCTAGGGCGGTCTGCTGCGCTAAGGTTTGGAGTTCCGGGGCGGCGTCCGGTCCAAGGCCAAGCCAGCCGCGACTATAGTCATAGACATTCGACCGGCTGACATCAATTTTGCTATCGAGCAGCGTTGGCGCTGGCAGCCGGATCATTAGTTGTTCGCCGTTGGCCTGAACATCTGTAGCTTGAATCTGACTTAGGTCAACTCCAGCCCGGACTTGACCATAGGCAACGTAGAGTAGCTTCGTCGTGCCTAAAACAAACCCACCGAATTGCGCGTCTTGCTTGGTGGGGACGACTGCTTCCATCGTGAAGACGGCGGTCGTCAGCTCACTGGCATCTTGAATCTGCTTAACGACAACCGATCGCACGTCAACCTGTGGTTCGGATTTAGCAGGGCCAAACCAGCTGCGAAACGAGTTTAAAAATGCATTGCCGGATTGCCCAATGCCAACGATCAAGAGTGCGCCGAGCATCATGGAACCGCCCATTGTGATTAACCCGAGTCCCCGCAGGAGTGAGCCAAAAGCGGAAAGGGGTTTACGGGAAGTTTCAGAACGCATGGTTGAGAGAGGCAAGATGGTATTTGGTGGACGTGCGAACGTATGAGTAGATTGTGCGGACGTTAGTCCAGTATAGATTTTGAACTCAGCTAATTCTAGCGGTTAGAGCCTTAGGTGCGGGTTTTTCCACATCGAATCAATTATAAGTTCATTTGAACTATTTTGGCATAAGTAAAATCATGTTTATCCCCGATCGTTTATTTGGATGCCTTGCCAATTTTATTGAGTGTTCTGGTCAGAAGCGGAAAATCTGAGGCAAAATGTTGGATATGAAATGATGTATCGGTTGTCCATTATTGTGGCCTTGATCCTAAGAAAATCGTCCTATGGAAGGTATCCAGCGCGTGGAACTCGAGAATTTAAACGTGATTTTAGCAACTGTGAGTATGTCTGTGCGATCGGCGGTGGAAGCTCCGGAAAAGACCGCCAAGACGACTTGGAAGCCTTATCCCAACTTCAAAGTTATTGTCTTGAATGATGATTTCAACACATTTGAGCATGTTGCTGATTGCCTTGTTAAGCACATTCCGCATATGCTGCCGGAGCGCGCTTGGGCACTGACCAATCAAATCCATCATGATGGTCAGGCGATCGTTTGGATTGGGCCACAAGAGCAAGCGGAGCTATATCACATGCAGTTGGGTTGGGAAGGTTTGACGATGGCACCGTTAGAGGCGGCGTGATGTCACCTGGGGGATTTAGGCCGATTCGTCTGCGTCGGGTGTATTACAGTCGATTGCCCGCAAGTCATTTGTTTCAATATGGCGTGCTAAATCAATATCACCAAATTGTGAGCGCAAATCGGCGGCGACTTTGGCCGGGATGTCGTCAGTTTGTTCGATAATGTCGGCACTGGCGTATGTTTGAACGAGGGAGATGGCTGTGCTGGCTTCGTTCGCAAAACTCTGCCACCCAGCATGGCGATCGGCGGGTACATGCGCCATTTGTTCGGCTTTTTTGTATTCCTCAACTTGATCTTGGCAAAGATCGAGTCGTTCGCCGAGGGCCGCTGTCAGTTCGGTAATTTTTTTGCTCGTCATATAAACCATATTCACTTGACCTTAGGGAAATCGATTGACTCAGTGCCAGAAAGTTTGTGGCTGGATTGAGCACTCAAGTGGTGATTGAAGAGTAAGCCCAACTTGAGTAAATACATATATTGAGCAACGACTTGCGCCAAGAGTGATGATTGCTGGCTAGCTGATATCGTGCTTATATGCTGTCCTGACTTAACGCTTGAGTCTACTGTAACGTCGAATTGCCGGAAAGCGGTGTTACTTAGTGATTAATTTAACGAATGTGTGGAATCATCCGACTAGATACATTCAACCGAGCCGCGATAGCGATCGATTCGCTGCCTGCGGGCGTCGGTTGCCGCAATTCTCAAATTCTAGCTGGCGCGATAGTTCATATTGATCGGCCTTGAGCTTAGGGGATTTGGGGAATCAGGTTCAATTGCAACAATCAAGTTGTGATGCGCAATTTTTGGGTGTGATTCTGGAGCACCAGCAATTTCTCAAGGCTAGGAGATTTTGGCTTTTGCGGCGGCATATTTGGCTTTGAATTGTCGCTGCTGAACGCTGTGATCCACGATCGGTTGGGGATAGCCTGTCCGATCGCACTCAGATTGACTGATTACACCGGTGATTAAATCAGCGGTATCGACTGATTTGAGTTCTGGAATCCATTGACGGATATATTCGGCATGCGCGTCAAATTTTTTGGCTTGGCTAGCTGGGTTGAAAATACGTAGCGGCTTGGGGTCCATGCCACTGGAAGCACTCCATTGCCAGCCGCCGTTGTTCGCAGACAGGTCCCCATCGACGAGGTGCTGCATGAAATATTTCTCACCTAAACGCCAGTTAAGGATCAAATCTTTGGTCAGGAAGCTGGCGACGATCATGCGGCAACGATTGTGCATCCAGCCAGTTTCATTCAGCTGGCGCATGGCGGCATCAACGATCGGATAGCCGGTTCTGCCATCGCACCAAGCCTGAAAATACGCGGCATGATTTTCCCAGGGGAAGTCTTTGAAATGTTCTCGGTAGGGACCATCGGCGAGTGCGGGGAAATGGAACATGGCGTTTTGATAGAATTCGCGCCAAGCGAGTTCTTGCTGCCAGGTACTGATCCCAGCGCGGGCTTCATCGCTTCGGGCTTGCTGCGTAGCGGTTTCGGTGGCGGCCCAGACTGTCCGAATCCCAATGACACCGAACTTCAGGGCGGGGCTCAGGGTAGAGGTGCCAGGTTGTGCCGGAAAGTTGCGTGCTGCGTCGTAGGCTTCGATGTAGTGGTTGGCGAATTGTTCGAGTTGCTGCTGGGCGGCGAGTTCGCCTGGGGACAGGACTTGGCCATTGTCCCAACTAAAGCCCAGATCCTTGAGTGAGGGAATCGCGATCGCGCCATATTGCAGGGCGGTTTCCTGTTCGTTAGTCGTCAACCCTTCTGCGCCTACGAGTTCGGGGTAGGGGTCAGCTTTGGCTTTCGTGCTCCAGTTTTTCCAAAACGGCCCGTAGACCGTATAGGGTTCGCTCTTCGCTTTGGAAACGATGTCATAGGGCGTATGGAGTAGCTGATCCCATTCCGTGTGAGCGGCAATGCCAACTGCTTGGAGGGCTTTGATCATGGCGCTGTCGCGCTGTTGAGCATAAGGCTCGACGTCCCAATTCCAGTAGACTGCTAGGGCATTTAGGGCTTGGGCGATCGAGGGAATGGCCTGAATCGGATCGTCGTAGAGAAAAATCAGGTCACTGCCGACGGATTGGTAGCGATCGCGCAGCGCCTGCAAGCTGCCCAGCAGATAGTCCACCCGAACGGCCGCCATGTCATCGGCCTTGAGAATCTGCGGATCGAAGCAGAACAGCCCAACGACTTTGGCCGATCGTTGCCGTGCCATCGCTAATCCGATGTTGTCATGAATCCGGAGATCGCGGCGATGCCAGAAAAGGATGAGATCAGCCATAGATGAGAAAGTAGGACAAATGCACGCATTAATGTATCACAGTTGGAGTTTTCAGTTGTTGGTTCTCAGTGCGTAGCCTGGGCAACTGAAATCTGAATCTGACATCGGTGAACTGCAAATCTTACAAGTAAGGTTTGGCTAGGGTGAAAGCCGCGATCGATTTGCCGTCGGTCATTTCGCCGTTATGAATTGCCTGTTCCACTTCATCCGGGTGCATCAAAAGGACTTCGATATCCTCATCTTCGTCTTGGGTGGGGGGCTGTTCAAGTTTTTCCAGGTTAGTTGCGAGGAAGGCATAGATGATTTCATCGGAGTAACCGGGGGCGAGGAAAAACTCACCGAGTTTGCGCCAGCTTTTGCCGATGTAACCGACTTCTTCTTGAATTTCGCGCTCGATCGTCACTTCGGGGCTTTCGCCATGTTCGATCGTGCCAGCGGGGAATTCGAGTAAACGGCCTTGGGCGGCGAAGCGATATTGCCGAACGATCGCCAGCTTACCGTCATTGGTCAGCGGAACTGCCAGGGCCCCACCCGGATGGCGAATACATTCCCACTCGCCTTCGGATTGGTTGGGCAGGCGCAATTGCTTGGCTTCAAAGTCGAACTTGCGACCGCGATAGGTGAATTTCTCTTGCAGGACTTGGGCGGGCTCGGAACCGTAGGGCATGGCAGATTAGTCGGTGTGGATCGGTGAAGTTGCAATTTTATCAACGCCAGATGGATTGATTGTATGCGCAATTGCTTGGATCGTATTGCCGCTAACTGGCTCGGGCCAATCAGGCGCGATTTCCGCTAGGGGAATTAAGACGAAGGCGCGTTCCGCCATGCGGGGATGCGGAATGATCAAATCGGGTGAATTCAGTATGACATCCTCGAATAGCAGTAGGTCTAAGTCAAGGGTTCGGGCCCCCCAACGTTCACGCCGCACCCGACCGAATTGGTTTTCGGTTTCGAGCAGGGTGTGCATCAGTTCGTTCGGGGGGAGACTCGTTTGTAAAATGGCGCAGCCGTTGATGTAGTCCGGTTGGGGCGGGCCGATCGCTTTGGTCAGGTACCAGCTCGAGTAGCACTCGACCGTGATGTGAGGCATGCGATCGAGGGTTTGCAGGGCGGATTCGATCGTTGTTTGGGGATTTCCGAGATTGGCTCCCAACGCAATGGCGCAGCGCGATAGGTTCATTCCAAATCCAGCTCTCAGCCTCGACCGCAGGCGAGGGATGGCCAGGTTAAAGTACGTAGTCCATCATAGAAGATGCCACTACTGCTGGAAATCTCTACTGCCAATGAGTCAGCCAATTTATCTCGATTGCCATAGTACGACCCCCGTGGACGAGCGGGTGCTGGAGGCAATGTTGCCGTTTTTTACGCAGCATTTTGGTAATCCCGCCAGCACGACACATCAATATGGCTGGGAAGCTGAGTCGGCGGTCAAACGCGCCCGGGAGACGATTGCTCAGGCGATCGGCGCTGACCCAACGGAGATTGTCTTTACTAGCGGGGCAACGGAGGCCAATAATCTGGCGATTAAGGGTGTAGCGGAGGCGCATCATTCACGGGGGAGACACATGATTACAGTGGCCACGGAGCACAATGCCGTACTTGACCCCTGTCGCTATTTGGCCCAGTTAGGATTTGAAATCACGTTTTTGCCGGTGCAGGCGGATGGCTTGATTGACTTGGCAAAGCTGGAGTCAGCGATGCGCGAGGATACAATTTTAGTATCGGTGATGGCCGCGAACAATGAGATTGGTGTGTTGCAGCCGATCGCTCAGATCGGACAGCTTTGTCATGAGCGGGGCGTGTTTTTCCATACCGATGCGGCCCAGGCGATTGGTAAGTTACCGCTGGATGTGCAGACGATGTCGATTGATTTGATGTCCTTGACAGCCCACAAGATTTACGGCCCAAAGGGGATTGGGGCATTGTATGTGCGCCGCAAACAGCCCCGCGTGACGATCGCGCCGCAGTTGCATGGGGGTGGGCATGAACGCGGTATGCGATCGGGCACTTTGTATGTACCGCAGATTGTCGGCATGGCCCAGGCGATTGCCATTGGTCTAGCGGCGATGGCGTCAGAGAACCAGCGGATTCAAGGCTTGCGCGATCGGTTGTGGCAGCAGATTCAGACTTTGGATGGTGTGACGCTGAATGGGCATCCGACGCAGCGCTTGGCCGGCAATCTGAATGTGAGTGTGGCAGGAGTAGATGGGAATGCCTTGCTAATGGGCTTGCGCTCAGTTGTGGCGGTGTCGTCCGGTTCGGCTTGCACGTCGGCAAAAATTGCGCCGTCGCATGTGTTGCAGGCGTTGGGGATAGCGGATGATTTAGCTTATGCGTCGATCCGGTTTGGGGTAGGACGGTTTAATACTGAGGCAGAGATCGATCGGGTCGCATTAGGCTTTATGGAAGCGGTGCAGATGTTGCCTAGTCAATAATTTCGACTTTTAGGATGCCGGTGGTTCTGGCGGCGCTGGCGGTTCCGGGGTGAGTTTGTCATACAGTTTCTTCAGCAAAATTGACATTTGCGCTCGTGTCACGGCATCATTGGGCCGGAATGTCCCGTCGCTATAGCCACTCATCAAGCCTTCTTTGGCGGCCCACTCGACGCAGGAGTAGTACCATTCCGTTTGTTCATTCCGGGGAACGTCGTCGAATTGATTGCTCATTGTGTTTGTGAATATATAACCAGTACTAAAGAACACCCCTTTTTCCACCAACTGGGGCAGGTCATTGAGCTTGATGCGGTAGAGATTGTGTCGATTATAGTCAACATAATTGTCGATCACGAGCCGGGCATGGTCCGGCTGTGCTTGATCTTGCACCATCCGAATCGCATGACCGTAGGTTGTATCCACGATGTTGATGTTATCCAACATGCCATCAGCGGCCACGTCGTCATTGTACTGACTGTTGCCCCGATAGCCAGTGACAACGCTATATCCCTTGCGCAATACCTCAGCAAAGGTCGGGCTATTCAGCCAAACCAAATAGCTGGCCATCCGCGCTAAGCGTTTGTTGCGCCACCAGCGGCGGACGAAGTCGGTCGCGGCATTGACATACCAGCCATCGTCGGAAAAGCCATAATTCCGCGCTTCTGATACCATCTGCCGCAGTTCCACTGGGCTGAAGCGATAGCCCGTCAAATCAGAAATCGCCCCCGCGGCGGCAAAGATTGTACAGGACATCGGATGCACGTCTAGCTGGTTGTATTGAATTTGGTGACTCCAAAAGGTCAGCTTGGCTGGCTTGAGGTCGGCTAAACTGCTGCTCCCCAACCGATAATCTTGGACTCGGTACCCTTCCTTAGCGGCGTAGTATCCTGAAGGAATCGCATGGTCTAGCTGCACCATAGTGCTGTCCGAATCGAAAGTGTACCTGGCTGTTCTGAGCCTAGCGAAGATTCATGTACTAGGACAAACATATTATGAAATTGCAACTTATGGCTGAAGAAAAATGATGAATGGCACATCACCACTCAAATATCGCACTATCTTCGCCTGATTTAGTGCGATAGGATTAGAGTAAATTCATGGCGTTAACCCCACATGATTCCAGGCGAACTAATCCCCCAAGCTGGCACGATCACGCTGAATGCTGGCCGAGAAGTAACCTCACTCAGTGTAGCCAATACTGGCGATCGGCCCATCCAGGTTGGTTCTCATTTCCATTTTTTTGAAGTGAATCGGGCATTGCAGTTCGATCGCGATGTTGCAAAAGGCCAGCGGCTTGACATCCCAGCGGGTACGGCAGTGCGATTTGAGCCCGGAGATGAGAAAACGGTGCAGCTTGTGCCACTCGTCGGTGAACGAAAAGTGTATGGATTTAATGCACGGGTTGAGGGGCCGCTGGATTAATTGTGCGTTGCGGATCGCCCATCCGCCGAATCCATCAACCGGCTCAAGGTTTCCGCACTCAAGCATTAACTAACTACAACAACTAATCACAACCCTGGAGTAATTAGGTTATGAGTTTTCCCATGGATCGTCGTGCCTACGCTGAAACCTATGGACCAACTGTGGGCGATCGTGTGCGACTAGCCGACACCGAATTAATCATCGAAGTCGAGCGTGACTTGACGACCTACGGGGATGAAGTGAAGTTTGGTGGTGGGAAGGTGATTCGTGATGGCATGGGCCAGTCGCCGATTCCGAATGCTGAGGGTGCGGTGGATTTGGTGATCACCAATGCATTGATTCTCGACTGGTGGGGCATTGTCAAAGCGGATATTGGGATTGTCAACGGGCGAATTGCCAAGATTGGTAAGGCTGGGAATCCTTACATCCAGGACAATGTCGATATTGTGATTGGTCCAGGGACGGAAGCGCTGGCCGGTGAAGGGATGATTCTCACGGCGGGGGGAGTTGATTCACACATTCACTTTATTTGTCCGCAGCAGATTGAAACCGCGTTGGCCTCTGGTGTGACCACGATGCTGGGTGGGGGAACTGGCCCGGCGACGGGCACGAATGCTACAACTTGTACCCCTGGCCCCTGGAATCTCCACCGGATGCTGCAAGCCGCTGATGCGTTTCCGATCAACTTAGGTTTTATGGGCAAGGGGAATAGCAGCCAACCGCAAGCCCTAGAGGAGCAAATCCGGGCGGGGGCGATGGGCCTGAAGCTGCATGAGGACTGGGGTACGACTCCCGCAACGATCGATAATTGCCTCAGCGTGGCCGATCGGTTTGATGTGCAGGTGGCGATTCACACCGATACGCTGAATGAAGCGGGCTTTGTCGAGGATACGATCGCGGCCTTCAACGATCGGGCAATTCACACTTACCACACAGAAGGCGCCGGTGGCGGGCACGCACCAGACATTATTAAAGTGTGTGGTTTGGCATCGGTACTGCCCTCTTCGACTAACCCGACGCGGCCCTATACGGTGAATACCCTTGATGAGCACCTGGATATGCTGATGGTGTGCCATCACCTCGACCCGAGCATTCCAGAAGATGTCGCCTTTGCCGAATCGCGAATTCGCCGAGAGACGATCGCGGCGGAGGATATTTTGCATGATCTCGGTGCGTTTAGCATGATTGCATCCGATTCCCAGGCAATGGGCCGGGTGGGAGAAGTGATTATGCGCACTTGGCAGACAGCCCATAAGATGAAGGTGCAGCGGGGCCCGTTGGCTCCAGATACGGCCCAGAATGATAATTTCCGGGCGAAGCGATATGTGGCAAAGTACACGATCAATCCGGCTTTGACCCACGGTTTTGCGAATCATGTGGGCTCGGTGGAGGAAGGTAAGCTGGCAGATTTGTGCTTGTGGAAACCGGCATTTTTTGGGGTGAAGCCGGAAATTGTGCTGAAGGGTGGGATGATCGCCTACGCCCAAATGGGCGACCCGAATGCCAGTATTCCGACGCCGCAGCCGGTGCATATGCGACCGATGTTTGGTGCGTTTGGTGGGGTGATCGGGACAACTGCGTTGACGTTTGTCTCCCAGGCCGCGCAGACAGCGGATATTGCGGCACAGTTGGGCTTAGCGAAGCCGACGGTGGCGGTGAGTGGGACGCGGCAGTTGCGCAAGCAGGATTTGAAATTGAATGATACGTTACCGCAGATTGAGGTGGACCCGGAGACGTATGAAGTAAGGGCTGATGGGGAGTTATTGACCTGTGAGCCAGCGACGGCGTTGCCAATGGCCCAGCGCTACTTCTTGTTTTAATGGCGATCAACCTGGCACGACGGTCAACTTGGAGCAAGGTGGCGAAAAAATCAGTTGATCTTTGATAAGTGCGAGTAGACTTAATCAAGCATTAGGGTGCTCTGCTCGAAATTCTACCCGGAACTTAATCTCAATCATGAATCAGAGTGATTTAGTCCAGCGAGTGTCGCTAGGGCAGCCCCATGCGATCGATTTATTGCCCGATCAGCAACCCAATGCCAGAGGCATGACCGCAAGAGATCGAAGTTTGACGCTGGCGGCCTTGACCAACTTGTATCTTAATGCTGGCCGCATCACGGCCGCAGACGGCAGTTTAGCAATTGCGGCACTGACGAACTTTTATCTTCATACTAGAGGCCTTACGGCAACAGCTGAAAGTTCGTTATCGTCGGATGCGCCGATTCAGGGTCTGCACGATCAGCCAGATGAAGACCTGGAGATTGATGCTGTTTTTGCCGCGCGCTATCCGCATTTGGTCCAGAGCGGTGCAAAAGCGGAAAACTTGGAGCGGCCTCGCCCTGGTAGAGATTTACCCAAAACAGCCGTCCCTCCTGTAACGACAGCCGTCCCTCCTGTAACGCCCCCCAGATATGGCCTCAGCCTGCTCGATCGACTGATGATTTTCACCGGCTATGCCGCCGTTGTCCCGGCTTTAGCGGTTTGGCTCGGGAGTCAAGGATGGTTCACGTCGCGCGTAAACAACCTCAACTCGGACGCTGATCTGGCGATTACTCAGTCCGATGTGCAATTTGCGGAGTACATGCTACGTACGCTTGATGGGATTGACCGAGCGACGGCGGCTAATTCCAAGGTTGTCACTGACCGCTCGAAAGAGGTGTTGGCGAATTTGGTGACTCGGACTGAGTTGAATGGTGCATTAACGGGTTTGGTGACTCGAGCAGAGTTGAACCAGTTTATGAAGCAGTTCCTCGCCGTACTGGGGCAAAAAGCCGCGATCACGGCCGGTCAGTCGCCAGCCCCCGAAAATCTGGCGGTGGCCCCCGAAAATTCCCGCGTCGCTGCGGTACGTTCAGTGCCTGCATCTAATGCCTCGAATTCTGATGCCTCGAATAATGTATCGCAGCGTCGACTGAGTGGTGTGGTCGATTGGGGCGATAAATCAGTTGTGATGATTGAATATCATGGTCAGACCCAGCGCACATACCTCGGCCAGGATGTTGGGTCGACTGGCTGGACATTAGTGTCGGTCAACGCGGATCAAGCGACATTTCATAAGCAAGGCAAATATCAGACCGTGGCTGATGGGGAGTTTCTCTTTGATGCCGATCGGTAATTTTCCCCACGCAAAATCGACGAGTTGCTGAAGCATCAGGACCGCTCGGGTAAGGATTAGTTGTGTAATATCGCTAGTTTCTTACCATTTCAGCGCGTTACCGCATTAGACTGTGTGTGAGTTCGATCGATTGATGTATGTCTGCGGTTGAATTTGACCATTCGATCAGCTACGTAACGCGTTACCATTGAACTCCAGGCGGATTTCGCAAGGAGTGCAGTTTGCGCAACTGACCTTCGATTGATGCCTGTGTCAACTCGACTAAGCTGATGATTGAGTGCCCGCGCCTAATTTACTGTGGCGGCGGGTAGTTATTGTTGTATTTTCCTAAAAGCCCATGTTTGACGCACTCGCCGATCGCCTTGACGAAGCCTGGAAGAAACTCCGTGGCCAAGACAAAATCTCTGAATCGAATGTTAAAGAGGCGTTGCGCGAAGTCCGGCGAGCGCTGCTCGAAGCGGATGTCAATCTGCAGGTGATCAAGGAATTTATTGCCGAAGTCGAACAGAACGCGATCGGTGCAGAAGTCATTTCAGGGGTACGCCCCGATCAGCAGTTTATTGAGATCGTCTATCAAGAATTGCTTGCGGTTATGGGTGAGGCGAATGTGCCTCTAGCTGACGCCGCAGAAAAGCCAACCGTTGTATTGATGGCCGGTCTGCAAGGTGCAGGTAAAACAACAGCAACGGCCAAACTGGCCCTGCATCTACGCAAAGAGGGGCGTAACTGCTTGCTCGTCGCCACCGATGTCTATCGCCCTGCCGCGATCGATCAGCTGAAATCACTCGGTAAGCAAATTAATGTGCCGGTATTTGAGTTGGGTGTTGATGCAAATCCGGTGGAAATTGCCCGTCAAGGGGTGGCGCAGGCCAAAGCTGATGGGATTGACACGGTCATCATTGATACCGCTGGACGACTGCAAATTGACGATGCGCTAATGGGTGAACTGGCCCAAATCAAGTCAACGGTCGATCCTAACGAAGTATTGTTGGTGGTTGACTCGATGACGGGGCAAGAAGCGGCTAACGTCACTCGCGCTTTCAATGATCAGATCGGTGTCACCGGTGCGATCCTGACCAAGATGGATGGCGATACGCGGGGGGGGGCTGCACTTTCGGTCCGCAAGATTTCCGGCCAGCCGATTAAGTTTATTGGTGTGGGGGAGAAAGTTGAGGCACTCCAGCCGTTTTACCCCGATCGCTTGGCCTCGCGGATTCTCGGTATGGGTGACGTGCTGACGCTGGTGGAAAAAGCCCGCGAAGAGATTGATATTGAAGAAGCCGAGAAGCTATCGGAAAAAATTCTGGAAGCGAAATTTGACTTCAATGATTTCTTGAAGCAAACAAAATTGCTGAAGAATATGGGATCGTTGGGCGGCGTTATGAAGCTGATCCCCGGCATGGGGAAAATGATGGATGACGATAAAATTCAGCAAGGTGAGCGCGAGCTGAAGAAAGTCTCATCGATGATCGGCTCGATGACCATGGCCGAGCGGAAAGATCCCGACTTGCTGATGGGGTCACCTAGCCGCCGCCGTCGGGTGGCCCATGGTGCAGGCTACAAAGAACGCGATGTGACAGAACTTGTCTCCAAGTTCAAACAAATGCGCAACATGATGCAGCAAATGGGCCAAGGGAATATGGGCTTTCCAGGCATGGGGGGCGGTTTTCCGGGCATGGGGGGTATGGGCAATGCGTTTGGTGGCGGCGATCGTCCAGTCGGTCAGGGATGGCGCGGTTATCAAGGCGGTGGGGGACCAGCCCGCCAGAAAAAACAGAAAAAGGCGAAAAAGAAAAAAGGCTTTGGTTCGCTCTAGTTTGGTTGGCGCTAGGCTCTCGAAATTTCGGATCCGGTATGATTAACTGCTCGATACAACTGGTGTCAGCTGCTTCTGAGCATGGTGCAAAGTCGGTTGTCGCGGATTTAGTCAGAACTGCCTGATCGCAACCGGAAGAGGTAAGGTAAAATCCGTCCCATAAATTAAGTACAACGTCTTTTGCGTATCGAAACATGGGTAAAAAAATGCTCAAAGATCCGGTAAAGTACGGAGAACGAAATCGAATAGCGACGACAGAATATAGTTCGTTTTACGGGCATGGCTGTGGGTGATACACTATCGCCCGCGCCATAACCGGTTTGAGCAAAGGACATATACCATTCATGCGGGAACGCAACCGATTCTCTAAGCAAAAACGTGGTCCAAAACCATCTCGATCGGCCGATATACGTCGTTTTGGAGGCGATCGGCGGCAGGGTCAGACTAAACGCGGCGATCAGACATCGTTAGGAGGTAATTTGTTCGCTTTATTTGGCTTGAATAACAGCGGCAAGCGGCAGCCAGCTGCGCGACCACGGCACTTGAATAATCGCCCGCTGAATCGTGTTACGAGTTTACGTCAACCGTCCGCTCCCAAAGGGGCCGCTCGATCGAAACGCGCTGGTGGTTCAGTCGTATCGCTGCAGCCGGCAACAGTTGCCCGGAGTCGGCGGAATAATCGGCGACAGACAGTAGAACCAACGCCACAGAATCTTTTGAAGGTGCCTACCCCGCGGTCTAAGTCTGGTAAGTTGATGCTTTACAGCATGCGACTACTTGTGTTTGGTATTGGTATTGGCGTGATTACGGGCACCATGCTGTCTGTCTGGGATCCGGCGAGTCGTCTGTCGGCGAGTTCGGCGACAAATCAAGCACCGACGGTTACCACCAAACCGGTGGCGGCGCTTGAGCTGGGGCAAGAGATGAGTGATCTGAAGCAGAATATCACTAGCTTGGTGGCAAAACAGCCAGATATGCAGGTCGGTGCCATGTTTCTGGATTTGGACAATGATGCCTATGTTGATCTGAATGCGACGACGGCGTTTCCGGCGGCCAGTACGATCAAGTTCCCGGTTTTAGTCGCGTTTTTCCAAGCGGTTGATGATGGGAAGATCCAGCTGGACGAGATGCTCACAATGAAAAAAGAGCAAATCGCTACCGAAGCGGGCACAATGCAATACCAACCGGTTGGGACTAAGTTTTCCGCGCTCGAAACCGCCACGGAGATGATGGTGGACAGCGATAATACCGCCACCAATATGTTGATCGATCGGTTGGGTGGAATGGCCGCGCTAAATCAGCAGTTTCAGCAATGGGGGCTGACCGCCACCACGCTGCACAATCCCCTCCCGGATATCAAAGGTACCAATACCACGACACCGCAGGATATGGCACTGCTCATGAGCCAAATCCAAGATGGAAAGCTGGTTTCGATGAAGTCGCGCGATCGACTGCTCGATATTATGGGCCGCATTCGCAATGACTCAATGCTGCCGCAAGGTCTGGGTGATGGGGCAAAAATTGCCCATAAAACCGGAACGCTCGGACTGGTGCTCGGTGATATTGGTTTGATTGATACACCAACGGGCAAACGCTATCTCGCCGCTGTGTTAGTTAAGCGACCGCGGGATGACTACGGTGCCACCGAGCTAGTACAGAAAATTTCACGGCTGGCTTATCAACGTTTTAATCAAACTCCAGGGACATCGCAAAAAGTTGATCAGACCCGCATTGCGCAACCACCGAATTAGCCTGCAGGTGCGGTTGGGTGGTAGAGGTCTAGCGGCTCGAATGGTTGATCGGCACTACGATCGAGGACTTCCCAGATTGTTTGTGTCAACTCATTCAGGCCCTGGCGACTGACCGCTGAGATTTGGAAAACTCTTTCAGTCTGGCTGAGCTGGCGTAATTTCTCGGCGATCGCCATGATTTCAGGTGCATCGCCAAAGGTGGCGTCGATTTTATTCAGTGCGACAATTTGCGGGCGATCGGCAAGACCATGACCGTAAGCCTGCAGCTCTGCCTGTATGGTTTGATAATCGGCGATCGGATCTTCGGCTGTAGCATCCACTAGGTGCAGTAAGATGCGCGTCCGTTCGACATGGCGGAGGAAGTCGTGCCCGAGGCCAATCCCTTCATGGGCCCCTTTAACTAACCCCGGAATATCGGCGAACACGGTCCCATCACCCGTTGGACGTCGCACAACGCCAAGGTTCGGCACCAGCGTTGTAAATGGATAGTCAGCAACTTTTGGCCGCGCGGCGGACAACGACGCAATCAATGTCGATTTCCCGGCGTTGGGTAACCCGATAATACCGACTTCCGCCAATAATTTGAGTTCTAAGCGGAGACCCCGATGCTCACCTTCGCGGCCTGGCTGCGCTTCTTCTGGTGCCCGATTTTGATTGGTGAGGAAGCAGGCATTACCTAAGCCACCTTTGCCCCCAGCTGCGACGGTTAAAGTTTGACCATTTTGAGTCAAATCACCAACCACTTCCCCAGTTTCGGCGTACAGCACGGTGCCGCAAGGCACTTTAATCACGCGGTGATTGCCGGATGCACCGGTGCACTTGTTGGGGCCACCGCGTTTGCCATCTTCAGCTTTGAATAGGCGCTTGTACTGAAAGTCTAAGAGCGTTTGCAAATTCGCATCGGCTTGGAGGATAACGTCGCCACCCCGCCCACCCGTTCCGCCGGAAGGCCCACCGGCGGGGACAAATTTCTCCCGGCGGAAAGATACCATCCCATCGCCACCGTTGCCGGCTTGAACTTGGATTTCTGCGTGATCGATAAATTGCATGGCGGATTTTGTAAGGGGGGTGGATGAACCACAGACACGACAACGGCTTTAGTTGAGTTGTACTAGCTAAAAAAGGTTAGTCTCTAATTCTATCGAGTCAACCGCGTCTGAGGCAAGCACTGTCGCTAAATCATTACGTGCTGAATCATTACGTTATAGTGTGTCGGATAACCGTGGATGATCGCAATATCCAAGCTGCCACTTGTTGGGCGTACGGCACAAAAATTGAACAGTGTTAATTGTGCGAGGCTCCGAACATCCAGCATAAGATGACGCTGTATGGCTGGGAGTTAGTCGATTGAGCAAGTATGCAATTACGTGAAGGGGCGGTTCGGTTTGAACGAGGCAATGCGTTTTACCGCCGTAGCAGTGAACGATCACGTGATCTCGGGGTATTGGCGGCAGTGACCCATGGCCAAAACTGCGACCAATTAAAAATTCTAGATGGTATGAGTGCCTGTGGCGTGCGCGCGTTGCGCTATTTGCAGGAAGCGGCGGCGAGTTTTGTCTGGGTGAATGATGCCAATCCGGATGTGCACGGTGTGCTGCAGGCGAATCTCAGTGGCATCCGCCCATCGCGCTATTGCATCACGCATCAATCCGCCCAGGTATTGCTAAACCAGGCTGCCGCTGAGCAGCAATATTTCGACTTAATTGATCTAGATGCGTTTGGTAATCCCTCAATTTTCCTGGCGGTGAGTTTGCAGGCACTGCGGTTTGGGGGGCTGCTGTACATTACAAGTACCGATGGTCGTAGTCTATCGGGCCAGTTACCGCACCAGAGTATGCAGCAGTGGGGCAGCTATGCCCGATCGCATCCAGCGGTGCATGAGCAGGCATTGCGAATTTTACTGGGGCGGATTTATCAGCAAGCTACGATGCTGGGCTACGGCATTCAGCCAATTTTTTCGCTTTATGCTGGCTCAGTGTTTCGGGTGATGGTGCAACTGTTGCCGCTGCCGCTGCCGTGTCTGCCCAAGCAGCCGATCGACCACTATGGTTTCTTAGGCTATTGTCATCAGTGCGGTCAGTTTCAGACGGTTGACTGGCGCGCTTTAGGTCGTGCCAAATGTGCCTGTATCGTCGCGCCCGCCAGCGGCCCCGCCCCTGTAGTCAGTGGCCCCCTGTGGTTGGGGGAATTGCACAACCGCGACTGGCTGGGCAAGATGGCCAATTTGGCGATCGCGCGCGATTGGCCCGCGCCAGCCGCATTGATCGCGACCTTGCGATCGGAGGTCGGTCTGCCACCGTACTTCTACACATTAGGTGAAGTGGGACGGCGGGGCAAAATGGATATTCCCAAGCGTCAGCATTTGCAACGATCGCTCACGGCAGCGGGGTATCGCTTCAGCCTCACCCATATCGATCCAGAAGGCTTCAAGACGGATGCAACATTCCAGACATGCTTAGATCTGGCAAAGAAGGGTGGTTAAGCGCTGTACAAAAATTAACACCTTTAGATCACAGGGAGACTTCAAGGGGATCACCGCCCTTTGGTAGACTTGTCTATTGAAGTCGCCACTTGGGGCGCAACATCAATCAGTCTGGAGGACGTAGTGGAAAATACGCTTGGCTTAGAGATTATTGAAGTCGTCGAACAGGCAGCAATTGCTTCGGCTCACTTGGTTGGGAAGGGAGATAAGGATGGTGCCGACGAGGTTGCTGTAGAAGCCATGCGTCAGCGCATGAACCAAATCGACATGCGCGGTCGGATTGTGATTGGTGAAGGTGAGCGGGATGACGCACCGATGCTATTCATCGGTGAGGAAGTGGGGACCGGGCACAAAACAAATAGTGGACCCGAAATTGATATTGCGGTGGATCCGTGCGAAGGCACTAACCTTTGTGCTTACGGTCAGCCAGGTGCGATCGCCGTTTTAGCAGTGGCGGAAAAAGGTGGTCTATTCAATGCACCTGATTTTTACATGAAAAAGCTGGCGGCACCGGCAGCGGCAAAAGGCAAAGTTGATATTCGCAAGTCCGCAACTGAGAATCTGAAGATTCTGTCTGAGTGTCTCGATCGGGCCATCAGTGACCTTACAGTGGTGGTAATGAAGCGTGATCGTCACGACGACTTGATTCGAGAAATCCGTGAAACGGGTGCACGTATTCAATTAATCGGCGATGGTGATGTCGGTGCTGCACTCAACTGTGGTTTTGAAGGGACTGGTATCCACGCATTGATCGGTATCGGTGCGGCACCAGAAGGTGTAATCACAGCGGCGGCAATGAAGTGCTTAGGAGGACACTTCCAAGGACAGCTGGTGTATGACCCAGCAGTAGTCAGGACCAAAGAGTGGGCCAACATGACTAAAGAGGGCAACCTGGCGCGCTTAGCAGAGATGGGGATCAGTGATCCTGACAAGGTATACGAGACAGAAGAGTTGGCTTCAGGCGAGAACGTGATTTTTGCCGCAACGGGTATCACGACTAGCAACTGGTTAGCGGGTGTACGCTTTTTCGGCGGCGGCATGCGGACACAATCCTTGGTGATTTCCAGCCAGTCGAAGACCGCGCGTTTCGTCGATACGATTCACATGGCTGGTAAGCCTAAGTCAGTGCAATTGCATTAATGATTTGTGGCTGTGGTAGGCGGGGCAGGCGGCAAATTGATGCCGGTTGGCTCGCCGCTATGGCGCAAATAACTGCTTAAATATCTGAGATTTAAAATGAACATTGCTGTTGTTGGCTTGACTCACAAAACGGCTCCAGTAGAAGTCCGAGAGAAATTAAGCATTCCAGAGCCGGTGTACGATCGGGCGATCGATCATCTTTGCAGCTATCCCCACATTGAAGAAGTGGCGGTTTTGAGTACCTGCAACCGGTTGGAAATCTATCTTGTGCTAAAGGAAACGGAGGCCGGGGTACGGGAAGTAATGCAATTTCTGTCGGAGCACAGCAAATTGCCGGCGGAAATGCTGCGTCCTTACTTGTTCACGCTGCTGCATCAAGATGGGGTGATGCATTTGATGCGCGTGGCAGCGGGGCTTGATAGTTTGGTGTTGGGTGAGGGCCAAATTCTGTCGCAAGTCAAGTATTGTCACCAATCGGGGCAGAAATACAATGGCACTGGCCGGATTTTAAATCAGCTATTTAAGCAAGCAATTACCGCTGGTAAGCGGGTGCGGACCGAGACAAGCATTGGGACCGGTGCGGTTTCCATTAGTTCAGCGGCGGTTGAGCTCGCCCAAATGAAGGCTCAGGATTTGGCCCCACTGAAGACAACGATCGTCGGTGCCGGTAGGATGTCGGTGCTATTGGTGAAGCACTTGATCGCGAAGGGCAACCGCGAGATTATCTTAATGAATCGAACGACCCAAAAGGCGATCGATCTAGCCAACAAATTCCCGGCGGCGAATATCAAGGTTGTACCGGTGGAGCAGATGATGTCGGCGATCGCGGAGTCGGATATTACCTTCACGAGTACGAGTTCGGTGGAGCCAATTCTCGATCGGGCGAAGCTAGAGGCGGTACTTGATGCGAAACGAAATCTCATACTCATTGATATTTCGGTGCCGCGTAATGTGCATTCTGATGCGAACGAGCTTGATTACGTGGATGCCTACGACGTCGATGATCTAAAAACCGTCGTGGAGCAGAATCAAGAGAGTCGTCGTCAGATGGCGCTAGAAGCAGAAGGGTTGCTGGAAGAAGAAGTCGATAACTTTGAGCAGTGGCTACGATCGCTCGATGCGATCGCCACCATCAGCAGCCTGCGTAATAAGGTCGAAGGGATTCGCACGCAGGAACTGGAGAAAGCCTTATCGCGCTTAGGCAATGAGTTTGGCGGTAAGCAGCAAGCGGTGATTGAAGCCTTGACCCGCGGCATCGTCAACAAGATTCTGCATGATCCGATGGTGCAGCTGCGGACACAACGTGATTTAGAAAGTCGCAAACAGGCAATGGAAACCCTGACCGTCCTATTCAACCTCAACGAGGAAGCCGCCTCTGGCAGCAAGGCGCGAGTTTAGTCGGTTTCGTTGCGGACTCCGTAGTCTGGAAGCTTAATCCTGAAACGACGTGTGATGCCCATGCGGCATCACACGTCGTTTTTTATGGTAACTGTGGCGCTGACGACAAAGCATGGCAGTAGTTTATCAGGCAGGGCATTTGATCGACTTAATAACCGCCAAGCCTTCCTTGCCGTTTTGTCGTGCGCTCGGCCCAACGAAAGATACTCAGACCCAGCGCAAAATAAAATCCACCGTTGAGAAAAGCGATCGCCAGTCGGTCCCAGCTCAAGTCAAGTTGCCTTGCCATTAGATCGCGTAATAATCCGGCACCGGGCGTCATGGGTAAGAGGTAGCTAATTATTTTGCCCGTCCCTTGCCATTCTTCAGTTGGCGTGGAGATTAGAAATAGTAGCGAGAATTGAATGACTGCAAATAACTGCTGGACTCGCTTGAAGACTAGTGTGAGCGCCCCGACCATAAACGATAAACCATAGGCCGCAAAGATAATCGACAGTAATGGTAAAAGCAATTCGATCGGGAATGCTAAAAAACGGCCAGTCAGTAACATGATCAGCCCCAAAATTGTCAGAATTAGAATCGATTGAACTGACAGATTGGCAATCGCTCTGATGAAAAATAGTTTTGGGGTACTGAAAGCGGCCAGGAAAAGCTGCTCGAGTGTGCCTGTCTGGGCCTCCCGTTGCAGATTGCCGGCAATATCAAACAGGATGAAGGTGACTATCGTCCAAAGGATATAGCCGACGATAATTGAATCGAGCCGATCGCCTAAGCGCAATCCTGGCCCGGCAATATACTGTGCACTGAGAAACAATCCATAGAAAACGGCTGTAATGATAAAGATCCCACCGATCGCCTCGGCGGGATAACGCTGGAATTGAATCCACGATCGCCGAAACTCAGCGAGAAATAGTTCAACCATGATGTCGCCCCTGCTGCACTAAACGCAGAAATATATCGGTTAAATTTGCCTGGTCTTTTTCGATCTTGAGGATGGGCAGTGGTCGCAAAATCGCTAACACGGGATAGAGCAATTCTGGATCGGCTAGATCAATCTGCTTGCCTTCAACCTGGAGGCCCAGCTGTGCCAGTTTTAACTGCTGGTCACGATCGATTTCCTGTTCGAGTTCAATTCGATAAGTACTGTCAGAAAACTGCTCAATCAACTCATTAGTCGCTTTTTCGGTAATGATTTTGCCTTGATTAATGATGGCAATCCGATCGCTGAGTTCTTCCGCCACATCAAGCTGGTGGGTGGTCAGCAGAATGGCACAACCTTCCCGAGCAATCTCGCATACTAGCCGCTTGACGACGGCAGTTGCTTCCACATCAAGACCTAATGTTGGTTCATCCAGTAGCAGCAGCTTTGGTTCATGTACTAGGGCGACAGCGATCGCCACCTTCTGTTGCATTCCTCGGGAAAGCTTCTGAACTGTTTCCTGGCGCTTGTGGCTGAGTTCGAACCGATCCAGCAGTTCTCGCCCTTTGTGTCTGGCTTGTTTGCGAGAAAGTCCGCGCAGCACCCCGAAATATTCTAGATTTTCTGCGGGGGTGAGTCGCCAATAGAGGTTGCGACTGCCTTCAAGCACCGCACCGAGGTATCGCAGGGCTTGGGGGTCACGGTGTGGATCACGATCGAGAATCCGGACATTGCCCCGATCCGGTCGAATTAACCCCGCAATCATTTTGATGCTGGTCGTTTTGCCCGCACCATTGGGGCCGAGAAAGGCGAGCACCTCTCCCGACGATAGCTGCAACGAGACATCGTGAACTGCCACCAACGATTGTCTGTGTGACTTGTAACATTTCTGTAAGTTTTGAGCGTCTAGAATTTGCATGTTCTCACCCTCGGATTGAGGAAAGCGATTCACTGTGAAGCGGTTGATTGCGGCGAGAATTTGCGAGCGGATCATGAACCGTCTATCATTAAGCTATGTAAACATCTTGCCGTTAGATCTGTAAAGTTATTTGGCGGTATGGCAGTTTACGCGGAGCGCTCTCAGTCACTTAGGATTTGTTTAAGGAAGGTCGCTATGACTACTACCGTGCAACTGCAGAATATCGATGAATTGATGACGGAGTTTTTCCGCAATTCAGTTGGTTGGTGGTCCTCGGAGCGGCGCTACTATACCCTGCCTGACGGTAAAATCCAAGAGATGGTGAGCAATATTTCAATTGCTTTCCTGGAGGCGGGCTGCACCAAGTTGCGTGAGTTGGCCCGGCTGCATGGGCTGGATAATGAAACACTAATGGTCTGTGGGGCAGAGGTGACTTGGGACAGTCAGAATTCGATTTTAGGTAAGCAGATGTCGCAGGGGACAACCATGTTTGGTGTCGCGGCTGGCATCATGTACCGCGATCGCGGATTTGCGACGTCGAAGCCAGTGACGGCAACTTACAATTTCGCAAATTCGGAGACTTTATGCTTGCGAACCGAGTACGACGGGTCGGTGTTTGAAGAAGAGATTCGGCTTGTGGGTAGTCGGTATCGCACGCGCCAAACCGTAATCTCTCGTGCCGGTGAGCAACAGATGATTGGTCAGTATTTGGAAAAACGCATTGTATCGGATTACGTTTAAGATCCGATCACGATAGTTGATTCAGTCCGTGTAGATTCAGCTAGTTGCTATCCTATTAGACGGCCACGCTGCACGCTACACTCATGTCTTCTTCCCCCGAACAATTCCTGGAACTCGCCCTCAAGTCGGGCGCGGAAGCGGCTGAGGTGTTTCAAAGCACCTCGACGTCTAGTCCCATTACCTTTGAGGCGAATCAATTAAAGCAGGTTGAAAGCATTGAGGCGGATGGTTTGGCCGTGCGGCTTTGGCGCAATGGCAAACCGGGTATTGCGGTTGCCTATGGCGAGGTCGAGCCCCAAATGTTGGTTGATCGGGCCTTAGCCATCAGTAATCTGAATCAACCTCAAGCCATTGAACTGAGCGATGCGCAACTGCCGCAATATCCGACCGATGGTCATACAGTATCGGTCGAACAACTGGTGGAATGGGGCAGTGCCGCGATTGCCCAGGTCCGTGATCGCTATCCCGAAGTTCTCTGCGGCGGTGGTTGGGACTGTGAAACCGAAGCCACCCGGCTGATTAACTCGAAAGGACTCGACTGCGCTTACGAAGACATTACTCTCAGTAGCTACCTCGAAGTCGAGTGGGTTCGCGGTGATGATTTTCTGAATATTTCGGATGGCGAAACCAATCGCGATCGGCTGAATGCGGATGTGTTTGTCCAGCGGATCTTGCAGCATTTGGCCTGGAGTCAAGAAAATAGCGCTGCACCCGAGGGGCATGTACCCGTGCTGCTCACAGCCAAAGCGGCGGATTTAATGTGGGGGCCACTTGAATCGGCGTTAAATGGCAAACAGGTTTTGGAAAATGCTTCTCCCTGGAGCGATCGCCTCAACCAATTAGTGCTAGCGCCCGAACTGACGCTACGTCAAGATCCGACCTTTGGCTCGTTTAGTTGTCCCTTCGACGATGAGGGGACAATCACCCAACCGCTGATGCTGGTGGAAGCGGGTCACTTGCGCCAGTTCTATGTTGATCGCACCACTGGCCGTGCCCTTGGCAACGCCACAACGGGTAACGGTTTTCGACCGGGTCTAGGCAGCTATCCCACCCCGAGTTTGTGCAATTTATTAGTCGATCCGGGTCGTCATTCGTTTGAGCAATTGATTGCATCGATCGCGGATGGTTTGATTGTGGATCAAGTCCTCGGCGGTGGTGCGGGCATTTCCGGTGATTTCTCAGTCAATGTTGATTTGGGCTATCGCGTTAAACATGGCCAGATAGTGGGTCGTGTGAAAGATACGATGATCGCAGGCAATGTTTATCAAGCACTGAATAATCCGGTCAGGCTAGGCAATGATTCGGATTGGAGTGGTGCTTGCTGGACGCCTTCGGTGATCGTCAATGGATTATCGGTTACTGGTCGATCGGAAGTGTGATCGATCGAGGATGATGCAGAATATTAACGATGTTAGGACTTACGCAAAGCATCTAGGAGAGTCTTAGGGCCACAACATGGGCATAACTCGCAAGAGTCGCAGTATGAAAGATTCTGTGAGTCGCCTAGACTATTGCCAATATTTGCTGGTCAGTCAAATCAACTATACCCTGCCCCATTTTGTCGATCATTGTGAGCGGTTTTCCCATGACCTTCGGAAAGCACGCTTTCAGCACAATCCCATTGGCTGTGCGTTTCTGGTTTGGGTCCGGCTCAATTAGTTGGCCCAACAGATGGGACAAACGATTTACCAACTCAAGCATGGGCGACTCGACCACTACCTCTGTCAGCAACTCAAGCGACCTTCACTGAACATGTCTGCTGCGTAAGTCCTATATATTTTGTTTCTCCCATAAATAAAAGGGAGCGGTTGGATGCCGCTCCCTTTCCGTTTGATTCTGGTTCTTGCTTTTCCCGATATCATCACCTTTGAGCTTTTTCCGCCAAACTTGCGTTTGCTTCTTCAGTTGACGCTGCCGGGCGGATTTTCGTTTACCTTTGTGGTTACGTCCCTCGCTCCGCGGGGACTCCCAACGTTTCATGTGCATGATTTGACGCTCCGAATCACATGTCTGTTCAGATCCGGATTTCCACTTGGTGAAAGTCAAGAACAAGCAAAATCCAGACTAATCTGAACATACACTCAGTTTAGCCAATACTTTCGCGAAATGGCCAGTTGCAATGCCACGACTCGAAACAGTCGTAAAAAAGCTCAGCTAAGAAATTCAACAAAGTTGAACAAACGAATTCTGAATTTACTTGAATAATGGGCGAGGCGAGACTCGAACTCGCACACCTAAGTACCGCATTTTGAGTGCGGCGCGTCTACCAATTCCACCACTCGCCCTTATTTGTACATTTAGTATAGCCCAATGAGCCCTTCATATCAACTAGGTTTTGGTACTCTGGTGTCCCGGCCCAACGATCGATTTCCCGCGCGCGTAGAACCGGTAGTGGGTGGGTCAATTGGGCCGTTTGCAGTTCTTTCAGGGCCGCCCCTAAATCAGTCTGACTCGCCTGGTCATAGTCGCGCGCTTGCGCAATAAAAGCATTCAGATTTAACTGCGCTGCTAACTTCGGTGAACCACCGCAAAGTTTCATCAAGACCGACATCGTAATTTTTGGGTCTTGGGTTGCCAGAAGTGCTGCCCGATCGCAGCTAAATTCGGCACACTGCACCCAAGTCATCAGCTGTGATTGCAGTCCCTGGGTCACCACGGGCCCCCAAGGTAAGGGAAGTTGGTTGGAGGCCAAGACCAGCAGATTTGCCAGTGTCAAATAAACCCCATGTTCACACTTGAGGTGGCCCAACTCATGGGCAATTACCGCTTGAATTTCTTCCGGCTCCAGTAAATCGATCAGTGCTGTATGCAGCATGATAAATGGTTGCTTACCGCGCATCGCCATGGTGTACGCATTGGGGACCGGATGTTGTCGGACGTATAGCTGTGGCACCTCTAGGTCCAATACTCTACAGGCATCGAGTAAGCATTGGTGCAGCCAAGGTAGCTGTCGATCGCTGACTAAAATACTAGATGAAATGTTTTCCATATAGAAAAACTGCTCTGCTACCCCACCGAGCAAATTACGAATCACAAAGTCAAACCCTGGCAGTTGCTTGAGACGACTGGTTGCCTGCCGGTCGAGCGGATGCCGGAATTGATCGGCTGTGAGACCAAGTAAAGGAACTGGATTGACTGCCATAAATTGAGCCATATCACGAAACTAGATCTATCCTAACGCGCCCAAGGATGGGGCTGTGCGATTAAACTACGCCGAATAGTGAAGCGCTGCGTCAGCACTACTTTGGTCTGTACCAAACCGCCAATGCTACTAAAAATGCTAAGGCGGTGCTGGCTTGAATGCGCTGCCTTAGCATTGTTGACTGCCGGTTACCCTGGACAGCGATCGCAAATTGTTCTAGATCGAGGCCATAGTTGGATTTGTCTGTCCAACTTCGTCAACTGCATCCACCATTGTGCGCTCTAGTCGGGCCCCGAGCCCACGCATCTTATCTTCTAGGCCAGCATAGCCACGGTCCATATGGTGTAGCCCCCGAATCTCAGTCTCGCCATCGGCGGCTAGTCCCGCAATCACTAATGCTGCCGAGGCGCGCAGATCCGTTGCCACTACCGGTGCGCCAGATAACTGGGCGACACCATTGACGATCGCCACATTGCCCTTCAGCCGAATATCGGCACCCATGCGATTCAGTTCGGCCACATGCTGCAGCCGATTTTCAAACAGCTTTTCTGTCACCAAGCTACTACCCTGTGCCAGGGTCAAAAGCGACATGAAGGGAGACTGCACATCCGTTGGAAAACCGGGATGTGGCAGTGTCTCAATATCAACCCCCCGATAAGTCTCAGTTGGTAGGATCCGTAGACGTGTCGCACCATCTTCAATGACTGAAATTCCCGCTTCCGCCAACTTAGCGAGTACTGGTGTTAGATGGGCGGGACAGACTGACGCCACCGTGATCTCAGAGCGTGTGATTGCGCCCGCCAATAGAAAAGAAGCCGCTTCAATCCGATCGGGAATCACCTGATATTCGCAATCATGCAGTTGCTCGACACCTTGGATGACGATGCGATCGGTCCCAGCACCTTGAATCTTCGCTCCCATGGCGATACAGAAATTAGCGAGATCAACAATTTCTGGCTCCCGCGCGGCATTTTCAATGATGGTTTCGCCCTCTGCCAGCGTTGCGGCCATCAAAATATTCTCAGTGGCACCGACGCTTGGGAAGTCGAGGTAAACCCGTCCACCTTGCAAACGTTGTTTGCCGCCTTTGACGTAAGCATGCAAAACCCCGTGATCAACGTAAACATGCGCACCTAAAGCCTGCAGGCCGCGCACATGTAAATCCACTGGGCGATCGCCGATCGAACAGCCACCCGGGAGGGGAACTTTCGCGACTCCTAATCGCCCCAAGAGCGCGCCCACGATGAAGAAGCTCGCCCGCATTTTACTCACTAGCTCGTAGGGTGCTTCCGCTGTATTCAAGTTTGACGCATCAATTTCCATGACCGCGCCAGTATGAGCAATCTTCAAGCCCAAGGCTGATAGTAACTTTGCCATTGTTTTAACATCTGCCAACGCGGGCATATTGCTAATCCGACAGCTTCCAGAGCAGAGGAGCGTCCCTGCCATTAAGACTAGCGCCGAATTTTTCGCGCCACTGATGACGACTTCGCCACTTAGTTTATGGCCGCCCCACACGCGTAGTACAGGAGTTTGCTCAGGTAAGTTCAGAGTTTTGGACATAGAGATTGCAGCAATAATATGAGCACCTTCCTAGAGCTTAACCTTACGTAATATTCGTCAAAGAAAGTTGGTTTAGATTTTACTCGAATCTCTGAAATTGTCTAGAAATATTTTGTAATATCAGATTTATGGCGGTTTTGAATTCCAGAAAAGCATAAAACCCATTGGGATTTCTTGACAAACGCAAATGCTTGACTGCAGAATGTATTGTGACTTGTAGAGGTGATTGACTTAAGTTGTCTCTATAACTTTAAGCGGGACTGGCGGAATTGGTAGACGCGCTAGATTCAGATTCTAGTGTTCGCAAGGACTTCCGGGTTCAAGTCCCGGGTTCCGCATTAATGCATTAGTTTTGGTTCGTTTGATGGGAGCAGCTTTCGCTCCCATTTTTATGTTTTGCTTGGACGGTGCAATCCTTAAGTATGTCTTTAAGTGCAAGTGTGTCTTTAAGCCGTGGAAATGACAGCTACCGATGCTGACTAGTCTGCAAAACCCCCTGATCAAACAGCTGCGCAAGTTGCATCGAGCGAAGGAACGACGTCACCAAAGCCTTTTCCTCCTAGAAGGATCCCACTTAATTGAAGAGGCTTGTGTTGCTGGTTTGAATTTGCCGGTTTTGTGTTGCACCGCTACTTGGCAGCAGCAGCATCCCCGTCTCTACGAGCAAGCGTTGGCACGGGCGCAACGCGTAGAGCTGGTTAGTCCGGAGGTGTTGAAATCGATCGCGACAACGATTGAGCCGGATGGGGTAGTGGCCGTTGCCCCCCGTCAACACCAACAATCAATCCAAATGGTGGATTTTGGTTTAGTCCTTGAGGCAATTCAGGATCCAGGTAATCTCGGTACTATGATCCGTACAGCTGCTGCCGTCGGTGTTGATGGTCTGCTGCTCAGCCGCAACTGTGTGGACTTAGATAATCCGAAGGTACTACGAGCGTCTGCCGGTCAGTGGTTTCGCCTACCGATGGCGATCGCTAACGACTTGCCAGCCGAATTGCAGCACTATCGTCAGCAGGGTTTGCAAGTGATTGCGACCTTACCGACAGCGGCCCAGACAATTTGGGATCTTGACTTTACGCAGCCATCGCTGATTGTGATGGGTAATGAAGGTGCCGGACTCTCACCGGCAGTAGCGGCTTTAGCTGATGTGCAGGTGCGTGTCCCGCTAGAACCCGGCGTGGAATCTTTAAATGTGGCGATCGCGGCCGCGCTCATGCTCTACGAAGCAAAACGCCAACGGGGCTAGAACCGGCCGTATGGCTATACAAAAACGCTCCATCTGATGCCAGATGAAGCGTGGGATGTCTGCGATCAAATTTGCTGATGGCGTTACTGGCTAGCCTGCATCGCTTTCGCTAATTCGGCGGCAACCAGTGGCCGCGAAAACTCAGGCGGTGGTAATTCTCCACGGCGCAACATCTCACGCACCTTGGTGCCCGACAGGTGAATACGTTGCTCGGGCTTGCTGGGACTCGTCTTCACAGTTGACATCGTATTTGTCACAGTGCAGTAGAAGGCATGCTCAAACTTCAGGGGCACAATCCCGATCGCCACTGGATCAAATTCATCAAAGATGTGTTGCGCATCAAATGTACCGTAGTAATCCCCCACGCCCGCATGATCGCGTCCGACAATGAAGTGAGTGCAGCCGTAGTTCTTGCGAATCAGGGCATGGAAAATTGCCTCACGCGGGCCCGCATAGCGCATTGCTGAAGGATTAATCCCCAGAACCACGCGCTCTTTTGGATAGTAATTATCCAGCAGGATTTCGTAGCAACGCATGCGGACATCGGCTGGAATGTCATCGGATTTTGTCGCACCAACCAGTGGATGTAAGAACAGACCATCGACAACTTCCAAAGCACATTTTTGGATGTATTCGTGCGCCCGATGTACGGGATTGCGTGTCTGAAAACCAACAATTGTTGACCAGCCCTTCTCCGCAAAGGCGGCACGAGAGATGGCTGGATCAAGTTGATATTTCGGAAACAAGGGATGCGGTTCCCGCTCCAGCAACCAGACCGGCCCAGCAAGATTGATTGCGCCCTGTGCATAAACCACAGCTACACCCGGATGCTGCTCCTCATCCGTACGGTAAACATTGATTGCTTCTTTTTGTTTGTCGTAGGTGTATTTCTCAGTCAGTTGCAAAACACCAAGATACCGACCAGATTCATTATCAAGGCGCACATAGCTGCCTTCCTCTAGGGGCGCTGCAACTGCTTCACTAACCGATAAAGTAATGGGCACCGACCAAGGTAAGCCATTGGTCAAATGCATGTCGGTCACAACGCTTTCATAATCGGCTTGGCCCATGAAGCCAGTCAATGGACTAAACCCCCCGATCGCGATCATTTCTAAATCGGAAACTGCCCGTTGATCGAGCGTGACACGGGGCATTAGCTCTGCTTTACTCAGAAAATCGGCTTTTTGCTCCGGGGTTGCAATACGATTAATCAACTCGCCGCCGTGGGGAGCGATACCTTCAGGATGCTGGTAGCTCATGGGTTGCCTATGGTAATGAAAGACTTAGATTAAAACATGCGCATCTAAGTTTGAAAACGCATATGGGTTCTTAATATTACTACTAGGGTTTGGGTGTGGTCGAAATTTTCTGCCAGTGCTTGGGCACTTTTGCTCACCATCAGCCGTCTCATGAACTGTCTACTCGAATTAGTCAATCGTTTCCCTAATCTGTCAATATGGGGGCGAACTAACTTGCGGATGATCGAATTGTCTGGTTTTACAAGTTTGATCGCGACGGATAACCCACGTATCTACGGACCTAACACCTATGCAGTTTCACCAACTTTTCCGCCGTCCTGTGATTGGGCGACTCACCCAGGCCGCGATGCTGACTGGCTGCATTGCCGTTACCGCTACGGCGATGCAGTCGCCGCCTAGGGCAATGGCCCAGCCCGGTGGTCTAACCTTGTTCAGTGGTGTTGATCGCAAGCAAGAACTCAGCTATGCCTTCGACTTTGGAGGGCAACCCAATCAATCCGATCGCTACCATCTCCGCATCAAAAAAGCGCAGATGAAGCTGGCGGTCTCGAGATTTGTGGTGAAATATCCCGACTACTTCAATGGCACATTTAATCCGGATGATGTCGCAATCAACGTTAACGGAAAGAATGTGGATGTGCAGGAGGTGATTTGGGATGAAGATAACTATCGCTTAGAAATTTATCCCCAAGAGCCTGTCCCAGCTAAGTCGGATGTCAAACTTGTGCTCTCCGATGTCAGAAATCCGGGGATGGGTATGTATTACTTCCGCTGCCTGGTTCAGGCGCCAGGCGATGTGCCAATCTGGCGTGATCTGGGAACTTGGATCATTTCGATCATGCGCTAGGAATTCGTATTTGCACCATATCGCTTGCAGCTGATTACTCTTAAATTTGCGATCGGGGATTGCCTTAAATTGGTAGTCCCCTTTACAATGGAAGACTGTGTTTTTATCCAAGAATTGGAGAGATAGTTATGAAGCGCACCCTAGGAGGCACTAGCCGTAAGCGCAAGCGCGTATCCGGTTTTCGTGTCCGGATGCGGACAAAAAATGGCCGTCGCACCATCAGAGCACGTCGTCGAAAAGGCAGAGCCCGTTTGGCAGTTGCTTAATCTGAGGCAGATTCGCAGTGGCATTGCCTCGGCCGAATCGTCTAAAACGAAAGCAGGACTTCGATTTGGTCTACCAAACTGGGATACGTCGAAGAGCGGCTCATCTGCATGTAGTAGCAGTGCCGGCAAAGTGCCGAAATGAGTCGCGCTTTGGCATATCAATCAGTAAAAAAGTTAGTAAGCTGGCCGTCGTGCGCAATCGACTTAAACGTCAAGTCAAAGCAGCCCTGCGTTCGCTGCTACCGCGCATCAAGCCAGGTTGGTCAGTCGTAATTGTGGTGCGATCGAGTATTCTTGAGTGCGACTACTGGCAAATTTTGCGAGAATTAGAACAGTTGTTGCTTAAGGCAGAGGTGCTCCGTGGCGATTAAAGAAGAGGTTTTCTATGAAGGTGGTCCCCATAAGGGCGATCTCATTTTAGGCATTCTTTTGGCTTTTACTGTAGTTTGTCTTCCCATTACTGTCGGTGCGATCGTGCGTGCGCTGTGGCTCCGTTACCGCATCACGAATCGGCGAGTGTCGATCACCGGTGGCTGGCTGGGGCGCACTCGCGCCGATGCAATTTACTCCGAGATTGCTGCAATCATCGCGATTCCACGTGGGTTTGGGGCTTGGGGGGATATTGGATTGACGTTGAAAGATGGCTCACGCTTGGAAATGCGTTCAGTCCCCAAGTTTCGCGAGGTAGCAGCCTACATTGAGTCCTGTATGGCGGCGAAGCAAAAGATCCCGACGAAGTCACGTTAGGCGGAGCTGCGTCATTATTGAACGATTGCCCAAGTTAATCATTGTCTGAGTTATCGTCGCTGGATAAATTGGGCGATGGTTTGTGCTGTCTCATCAATTGTGGTGACAGTCCGTCATTGTGTGGTTTAAGCCACTAAAGTAGTGGCTGACCAAGATGCGAACAGTTTAGAAGTATTTTTTAAGGTTTTAGGAGACGCTCAAACATGAGACTTGAGTGAATTTTTGGTCTGACCGAATGAGCGCATGGCGAGATTCCCTCACCTTGGAGCGACTGCGGTACAAGGACAGGCTAAACTGTTTAATGGCCTGTAGATTCAATGAGCGTAATAATGCTCACCCTACGTTTCGCCACACCCACTTGTTGTAACGCAACTAAACGCGCATGGACTTTGGAATCGGTTTTCTATCCAACAACGTCATGTTGCCAATCCTCGACGCCTTTCATAGCGTTGTGCCGAGCTACGGATTGGCGATCGTGGCGCTTACCCTGGTAATTCGTTTTGCTTTATATCCGGTGAATGCTGGTGCATTGCGCAATATGCGTAAGACACGGGCCACTCAGCCGATCATGCAAAAGCGCATGAAGCAAATTCAAGAGCGCTATAAGAGTGATCCAGCGAAGCAGCAAGAAGAAATGTCGGCGCTGTATAAGGAATTTGGCAATCCGTTGGCGGGCTGTCTGCCACTGGTTATCCAGATGCCGGTTCTGTTTGCGCTGTTTGCGACGTTGCGTGGGTCACCTTTTGCCAATGTCCCCTATTCAATCAACTTCGATATCTTGCCCCAAGAAAAACTGGAGCAAGTCGTGCCTCAGACCTTCACAACGAAGGCACAGAATATTTATGTGGCTGATGAAATTCATGCCAAGGTACAGGCTGTTCTGCCAGGTGGTAACAAAGTTGGCGTTGGTGAAACCGTTAACGTGAACTTCCAAACGCCGGATGGTCAGCCATTTTCGAAATTGCAGTCAGAATATCCTGATAGTAATTTAGTGCCGCGCTACAAAGTCGTCTCTGGCGGTGAACGAATAAACATCAATGACGATGGCACGATCGAAACATTGCAACCGGGAGCGGCTACTGTCCAAGTACTGATTCCGGGTTTGGCCGCGGACAAGGGCTTTCTATTTATTGAGGCATTGGGTCGTTCGGGGCCATTTGATGATGACCTCTGGATTACTAACCCGGATGGGACCGAGAGCTTTAACTTCAAGGCAGTGCATCTCGATATTGTTGCCATGATCTTGATCTATGGTGCCAGTCTGTATTTCAGCCAGAAAATTTCGGGCCAGGGTGCGGGGACGGGTAATCCGCAGCAGGAAACGATTAACAAACTGACACCGTTGTTGGTGGCGGGGATTTTCTTCTTCGCGCCTTTGCCGGCTGGTGTCTTGCTCTACATGATTATTGCGAACATCTTCCAACTCGGTCAGTCATTCATGATTAATCGTGAGCCGCTGCCGGAAGGGGTGCAGAAAATCGTGGCTGATGCCGCGACTGATGTTCCAGCCAAGACGGTTAAAGCGGAGGAGCTACCCTTCGATCGCAAAAAGAAGAAAAAGAAAGAGAAGAATGCGTAAGCACCAATCTCAAGACGCATAAATTTGATGCAGCCACCTGGTTTTAGTCGATTAATGACAGCTAGGTGGCTGATATTATGGGAGCTAATCCGAATCTATACAAGTTTTCGCAGTGACAAGCTAATGGGCAATCATCCTTCTGTCGATCGTGGTAAACAATGGCTCGAAAAGGTATTAAACCTGGCTGGCGTTGATGTGGCTGTGAATGCAGAAATTCGAGAAAGCCTATGTGAGCATAGTTGTTGGCTGGAGATTGACCCAGCCAGTCTCAGTCAGACGCAGCACGATGCATTGATTGGTGAAAATGGTCATATGATTGACGCCCTGCAATATTTGGCGAATGTCACCCTCAATTTGAACGTCGCGGAAGATGACAAAGGTGCTTATACGGTCGATCTGTCAGGTTATCGTGAGGAACGGCATAAGGTTTTAGAAGACCTCGCGGCTGCCGCGATCGCGCAGTTACGGGCGGGCAACAGTGAGGCGGAAATTCCCGGACTCTCGTCGGCAGAACGTCGACAATTGCATCATTGGATTGAGCAGAGTGGCGAATTCTCCACGTTTAGTCGTGGCCAAGAGCCCGATCGACGACTGGTGGTTTGCGCTCAAGATGCGGTGCCAACATCCGAATGAGCCATGGTGCTTTACTTAAACCTGTACTCTAGTAATACTGCTGCTGCCGGTATCCCGCGACTTTATGCCTGAAATAACGTTACCTGAATGGTTGACGCCAAGTCACTTTGTGATCGTCGGCTTTTTGGTTGGTTTTGCGATTGTCCACAGCGGTCTCGCATCGCTCCGACCCTGGGCCGAGGCGCGGATTGGGGCCAGGCCATTTCGGATTCTGTTTGCCGTGGCCAGTTTAGGCATCGCCGTGCCAATGATTATCTATTTCTTTAACCATCGCTACGATGGGGCGCAGCTTTGGGATTTACAGGGAGTCAGGGGTATTCCAGTCGTGATTTGGATACTGTCGGCAATTTCATTCTTCTTCCTGTATCCGGCGACATTCAATTTGCTGGAGATCGCCGCGATTCAGAAGCCAGAAGTGCATTTGTACGAGACTGGTATCATTCGAGTTAGTCGGCATCCCCAGATGGTGGGGCAAGTGATTTGGTGTTTTGCACATATGTTGTGGCTGGGCACAAGTTTTATGCTCGTCACCTGTGCCGGATTGGTGGCGCATCATTTGTTTGCGGTCTGGAATGGCGATCGCCGCTGGCTGGCGAAGCATGGCGATGCTTTCTTGAAAGTCAAGGAACGCACATCTGTGGTGCCTTTCTTAGCGATCGTTGAAGGACGTCAGCAACTTGTGTGGCAGGAATTTTTGAAGCCGGCTTATGTGGGGGTTGCGGCATTTATTGGATTATTTTGGTGGCTACATCCCATTTTGATCGATGCAACGAGCCGAGTAGGCTGGTAGACTGATGATATAGCAGCCTTATCTTTTTTATAAAACATATGACATCTGTGGTTGACGAACAGGGATTTAGTACTGAAGTTCTACAATCTTCTTCAACTGTTTTAGTCTACTTTTGGGCGCCTTGGTGTGGGCTTTGTCGCTTGATTGAACCGATTTTACATACCTTGGCAACTGATAAAACGGCCCCATTGAAGTTAGTCGGTGTCAATGCCGATGAAAGTCTCAAGTTAGCCAGTAGTTATCGGATTACGACCTTGCCAACTGTGCTGCTATTCAAGGAAGGTAAGTTGATTTATCGCCTTGATCAGTTTGCTAGGCGGGATCAGTTGCTCCCCATGTTGCGGGGGCTGTTGCCGGGAATTGTCGGTTCGGCAGCGGCCCTAGAGCCGGTCGAAAAACTCAATTAACATCAGCGATGCTGGACTGAGTCGGGTGATATCGCAAACTGAGACAGTCTTTCTCAATGGTCCTGCTCCAATACCGTCTCCCTGTTATGCAGATTTATCTCGACTATAGTGCGACGACACCCCCGCGATCGGCGGTCATTGAGCTGATGCAGCAGGTGATGGTTGAGCATTGGGGCAATCCTTCCAGCCTCCACCATTGGGGAAATCGTGCCGCCACGGTGATCGAACGGGCTCGGTTTCAGGTAGGGCAGCTGATTAATGCACCTGGTGAGTCGATCGTGTTTACATCCGGTGGTACGGAGTCCGATAATTTAGCCGTTTTGGGTGCCGCCGCACAATTGGATCGACCCGCGCACCTGATTATTTCCTCAGTGGAACATTCGGCGGTCAGTCAACCGGCAGCCATGCTGGAAGCGCGGGGATGGGACGTGACACGGTTGCCTGTCGATCGGGCGGGGCGGCTCAATCCCCTGGACTTAAAAGCAGCGCTACGACCCAATACAGCCCTGGTTTCCGTGATTTGGGGCCAAAGTGAAATCGGCACGATTCAACCGATCGCGGAACTGGCGCAGATCACCCATAATCACGGTGCGCTGTTCCATACCGATGCGGTGCAAATGGCGGGTCGGGGGCCGATCGACGTCCAAGCAATGCCAATCGACCTATTATCGCTATCGAGTCACAAGTTGTACGGTCCGCAAGGTGTCGGTGCCCTATATATGCGACCCGGCGTGAAGATTCACCCAATCATGGGGGGTGGTGGACAGGAAGGTGGGTATCGATCGGGGACTCAAGCGGTGGCAACCATTGCGGGATTTGGTTTGGCAGCAGAACTGGCCTTAGCAGAAATGCCTATGGAAATTTTCCGGTTGCGGCAAATGCGCGATCGCTTATTTGAGGCATTGGCCGATACCCCATTTGTGCCAACGGGCGATCGGGTCAATCGACTGGCGCATCATGTCAGCTTCTGTTTGCCGATCGGCGCCGATGAATTGGTCAGCGGCAAGCATCTGGTCCGTCAGATGAACCTGGCGGGCATTGGTATCAGCGCGGGGGCAGCTTGCAGCAGTGGCAAAATCACCCCGAGTCCGATCCTGCAGGCGATCGGTTGGGGGGATGATGTGGCGAAAACGGGCATTCGCTTAACGCTGGGCCGGGACACGACGATCGCGGACATCGACTGGACGGCTATGGTATTGCGGCAGGTATTGGAACGTAGCTTACCAGCAGTCGTCTCGATCGGATAATCGGGATAGTCTACTGGCACCGACTATCCCACTAACACCACACTTACTGCATAATCCCATCACCTTCGATCGCCGCAAATGATCCCGCCGGCATCAGGCCCAACCAAGGGTCACTCGCCGGGGTCAAAAATAAGCTGCGATAAACGCGTTGATTGAGCTGCTCAAAGCTGGCAATATTCTCCTGCTCAGAAAACCATTGATGTAGTTGGCTATGCAGTAGATATTCATTGCGGACGGTATCCAATGCCATATTCCGCTCAAACTGCTGTGCGATCGCTTTCACGCGGGTGGGTGACTGGGGCGAAACCTTCTGCTGCATCAGCGCTACGCTATTGTCATCCAGTTTGGCTGCATCGAAATAACGCCGTGACAGCTGACGCCATGCAGACTCATCGGTAATTTGGGCGAGTGTTTGGCGATTTTGATTGACCGGACTAATCGCCTCGACCAATGGTGACTCAACGACCATTTTGCTCATGGCAATTTGGCCCGCTATTTCCGCACTCGGAGCAGAGCGGGTCGGTGGCTGATTTGGCAATTCCAGTAATCGGGGGGGCTTTTCTATGCCTGCATCGGACAAGGCTTGGGACCATTGCTGTTGGACTTGGGAGAAGCGATCGTAGTGATACTTGCGTAATGCCGCTGGTTGTTGGTCGGCGGGTAATTGCTGGAATTGTTGGAAAAATTGCTGCGCTTGGGTCAGTTGCGCCGAAAATGCCTGTGGTCCGTACAAGCCAGGAATGGCCTCGATCGGCCGTCCCTGGGGATCTAAAACATAATGAATGCTATTGCCAGTGACTGTGCGCTGGAGTTGACGGCCATCACCAAAGTCGATCGTCACCTTCGGCACCGGCCGCTCCGAACTCCAGTGCAGGATAAATTGCTCCCGTAGCTGTGCGGCCACGGCTTGATTCGCATACAAGGCCAAGCGGAAGAAACGACTATTAGCACAGCTTAATTCCTCATCCAAATTCCCCAACATCCGTAGGGACAAAATCGGTTTACCGATTTTCTGTGCGGCCGCTTTTGCTTGCTCAAAATCGGTATACCAGTAAAGCCGTGAAGCATGGCAATCCCGCTGCTGGCAAATCGCATCCAAAGCCGCGCGCATTTGCGGGGGACGGCAGTGTTCCCGGCGATAGTTCATCACCATATTGCGTGAGAAATTGCGTCAATCCTGCTGCACCGGCTTGGCGGAAGTTGACTTGCTGTTGTGGCGTGGGTACAGCCGCTTGGGCGTTGGCTACACCGATTGATAAAGCGATCGGCAGTGTAAGGGCAATGTGACGCAACATAGGGAAAATCACAGAAATACTTGGGTGTGCTCGAGTTCAGTTACTTCTTTCTACAGTCTCTACCGTTGCAACACCGTAAACTTATGCAATTTTCATGATTCGCAGTTGAGCCGATTGGCGATCGTTTAAATAAACTGCTGCCAGCGCAGAATCTGCACTGGCACATGAAACCACGGATTATTAGTGGGCACTGGTTCGATCACGACTTTCTGTAAATTGGGGTCAGCCTCGATCCATTGTCGATCGCCCAAGTAGGCCAAAATATGTTCTCCATCCGTAGTAGCCGCCAGATCACCTGGTGCGATTTTGCTGTGATCAAGTTCGTTGATACTCGCTGCGCCAAATTGCGCTGAGTATAGCCGCGATATTCCTGTAGTAGGGCATCCGCCCCCGCATCAAACCACCACATTTCCAATCCCTGACGAATCAGGGCCGGATTCAAATGCTGAAATCCATAGTGCAGATTCGCTTGGATTAAGCCTTCTCGGACTAACCCAGAACAGTCGATGCCCAAATGATTTTCACCACCCCAGACATAGGGGGACCCTTCGTAGCTTCTGAGCATCGATAAGTATTGCGGCTGTAAGGTTTTACCAGCTGTTGGATTGCCAGGCAGTAGCAAGAAAATACTGAAACTCGCGACGATCGCCATCAACCCAAATCGGATAATCCGTTGCCGCCAGATAAAGTAAAGCAATCCTGCGATAATCAATAGTCCAATCACGACGATCGCCAAGCGGGTGATACCATAACTGACCGATTGCCGAAGCAACACTACAAACAGTGCGATTGATAAGGCCCAAAGTATCAACAGCGATCGGCGATTAATCTTCATCAGTGTCAAATAACAGCGTTAATAACGGTGATCCTATGACCATGTTGGCAAATCTTAGCGCCGCCAAGCGTCAGATTCACTGCGTAATGCTATAGAAAAACCGCGTCCTGTAACCAGGACGCGGTTCTTACATTGCTCAAGCAATCAATTGAAATTACTTGACAGCAGCTGTACCACCAGCTGCTTCGATCTTCTTCTTGATCTCTTCGCACTCATCCTTCGAAACGCCTTCTTTAACGGCCTTAGGAGCGGATTCAACCAGTTCCTTCGCTTCCTTCAGACCCAAGCCAGTGATCTCACGCACTGCCTTAAGTACGGCAATCTTTCTTGTCAGCCGGTACAGACTCAAGCACTGCGTCGAATTCAGTCTTTTCTTCAACTGCTTCGCCAGCGGCAGCGGCAGCAACCCCAGCAACCATGACCGGTGCAGCCGCAGCAGCACTGACGTCAAAGGTTTCTTCGATGCCTTTCTTCAGCTCAACCAGCTCAAGCGCGGTCAAGCCTTTCATTTTTTCGATAATATCAACAACAGCAGACATTGGATGTGCTCCTTGCAATTTGTATTGAAAACCAAACAGTCAAAATATTGGCTATCGTTCATCACTGAACTACAGCTTCGCTTCAGCCAATCTAAGCGGCTTCTTTGTCGGCCACAGCTTGGACCGCGCGGGCCACACCCGTAGGAATCTCGTTGACCAAAATCGCCACGTTTGCCACGATGCTGTTTGCGGCACCAGCAATTTGGGCGTAAAGCTCTTCCTTGGAAGGTAGATCAGCGATCGCCTTAACGTCGTTTTGGCTGAGCAGTTTGCCCTCCATCACGCCGCCGACAACTTCCGTCTTCTTCGTCTCTTTCTGGAATGCCTGGTATGCCTTAACTGCAGCACCCACGTCATCCTTGGCCATGATGAAGGCGTTGGAATCCTTCAGCAGGCTTTCGAGTGCTTGCCAATTTTCCTGGCCCTCGATCGCCTTACCCATGAACGTATTCTTGGTGACTGTACAAACAGCACCACTCGCACGCAAACGGTTACGCAAATCGCCCATCTCACCCACGGTCAGACCGCGATAGTTGATCACGACAGCCAAAGAAGATTCGCTGAGTGTTTCTTGCAAACCAGCAACGATTTGCTTCTTGTTTTCCAGCGTTCTACCCATTCAGTATCACCTCCTTGATGCGGGTAATTAACGTCGAAACTCGGGGGTCGATCGTCTCAAACCTAGTAAAATCTGCCATGAAAAAACCCCGGTTCTGTAGCGCCGAGGTCGAGAACTACCAACGAGCTTTAGCCCACTGGTAAAATCTCAAACCTCGGCAGGATTTACTCACTGTCGATACCTACTGTCTCTGGTTTGAATATGAGTTGTAAAAACAACTATGCGATAGACAAATTCTCCTGAATTCAACCAAACGGCTCGCTTACGCTTCGCCGGTTTTCATGTCACGTAAGGCGCTGATATCGACTTCAATGGAGGGACCCATTGTTGAAGAAACAAACATGCTCCGCCAGTATCGACCCTTCGCACCAGAAGGACGGTTTCGATCAATCGTCTCTTGCAGTGCTTTAAGGTTGGCTAACAAATCGTCAGCGGCGAAAGCTGCCTTGCCAAACAAGACATGAACGATACCAGTACGGTCAGCCCGGAACTCTAACTTACCAGCTTTGAATTCCGCAATTGCCTGCGCAATATCGGCTGTCACTGTACCACCTTTCGGGGACGGCATCAACCCACGGGGGCCGAGAACTTTACCAAGTTTTGCCACCTTCGGCATGATATCGGGTGTGGCAATCAATAGATCAAAGTCCATTTGCCCTTTGAAGATCTCATCGATCAACTCTTCCGAACCGGCAAGATCTGCCCCAGCGGCGGTTGCTTCGGCGACTTTTTCACCACGCGCCACCACGGCAACGCGGATGGTTTGACCCGTGCCTTTGGGCAGCGCCACGGTTGTGCGCAATTGTTGGTCGCTATACTTGGGGTCGATGCCTAAGCGAATGTGGACTTCAGCGGTCTCTTCAAATTTCGCTGTAGCCGTCTCTTTCAATAAGTTGATTGCTTCTAGTGGCTCGTATGCCCGCTCTTCAACTTTAGCTTGCAGCTCGCGCAAGCGCTTTGATGCTTTCTTGACCATTTTGATTCTCCTGGGGTCATGGCGAAACCTGTGTGTCTCTGCCCCGAATAATTGTTTACAGTGGGTTTTGGATGCTAGTTCTCACGCCGAACACGGTGAACTGAACAATTAATCACTAATCGTTACGCCCATGTTATTGGCGGTACCTTCGATAATCTTCATCGCCGCCGCAATGTCATTGGCATTCAGATCAGGCATTTTTGTTTTGGCAATGTCCTCAAGCTGCGCCCGCGTGATCGAACCGACTTTATCTTGCTTGGGATTGCCCGAACCAGACTGAATCCCTGCCGCCTGGCAAATCAGCTTTGATGCGGGTGGCGTCTTGAGAATAAATGTGAAGCTGCGATCTTCATAGACTGAGATCTCAACCGGAACGACCATGCCAGCCTGATCAGAAGTTCGAGCGTTGTACTCCTTACAGAACATCATGATGTTCACACCATGTTGACCCAATGCCGGACCAATTGGCGGCGCTGGGTTCGCTTTGCCCGCTTGAATCGCGAGCTTAATAATTGATACGACTTTTTTAGCCATCGATCGCTCTTTTCCTCAATTAGACTATCCTAGTGCGACTGTATTGCGCCGCTATTCAATTTTTTGAATTTGGTTGAATTCCAACTCTACCGGGGTATCGCGTCCAAAAATTGAAAGCAAGGCTTTGAGTTTGCTACGCTCACCCGCAACCTCAACCACTTCACCCTCAAAGTCTTTAAATGGACCAGACAGAACCGAAATTTTGTCACCAGCCTCGAGATCGACTTTCTGAACGGGCTCTTGCTCTTGGGCTCGCTTGAAAATGCGATTGACTTCGGCCGCACCCAATGGCATTGGCTTCACGTGTCCACGTCCACGTCCATAACGCCGCTTCTGTTCAGAACCGACAAAGTTAATCACGTTGGGCGTGTTCTTGATCACCTGCCATACTTCGTCATCAAGCAGCATGCGGATCAAGACATAACCCGGAAACACTTTTTCCTGAATTTCCTTATTACGTCCGTCTTTTTGCGGCCTGATAATCGGCGTTTCGGGGATCTGCACATCCAGGATGCGATTCGCGACATCCAAAGTCTGAATCCGCTGCTCTAAATTGAGTTTGACTCGCTTTTCACAGCCCGAGGCAACCTGGACAGCGTACCACCGCGAGCGTTTAAGAATCGCTTCTTCCGAAAGGTCGCGAATATCACTATCGCTGACATCCGAACTATATTCTGCTAAATCCTGAGGATCATCGGTGTAGGTCATCCGAACACCGCCTTTTGGATAATTTTGAACAATCCATCAATTCCATAGACTAAAAATGCTGAGACTGTCACCATCAGCATTACCGCCACAGATTCATTGATCAACTGCTGACGGCTTGGCCAAGTGACTTTACCAAGTTCGGCCTTTGCTTCTTGAGCAAAAACCTGTGGGTTAAATCCTGGCTTTGTTTCTGGCGCTTTTTCTGCCATTGCCGCATTCTCCTGTCAGTGTTGCTCGGCTTCAGTAGAAAGCAGGCGTAATCAACCTTGATGGCTGATACCCGCCTGCCTCTGACATTAACCTAGTTCGTCAATTTGACCAGTGACCAAATTGTCCAGCGCGCCCTGAAGGACTTGAACCCTCGACATCAGGTTTTGGAGACCTGCGTTCTACCAACTGAACTAAGGACGCACGATCTGAACAACTTGGTTAAATTCCGGCATCAAATCGACACCGATGTTGTCTAGTCTAGCAGTTTCGGTAACAACTTTTTACAGCGCTCGATCGAACCGCTGCTTCAGACGGGCTGACTTACCAGTACGCTGACGTAAGTAGTAAAGCTTAGCTCGACGCACCTTACCCCGACGCACTACCTTAATGTTGTCGATCCGCGGCGAGTGTAGCAGGAAAACCCGCTCTACCCCAACTCCTTGGAATACACGACGTACGGTAATGTTCTGGGCAATTCCAGCGCAGGCTTTGGCAATTACGACACCTTCGTAGGGCTGCACACGTTCTTTGTCGCCCTCACGAATTTTGACGCCAACACGCACGGTGTCACCCACATAGATAGTCGGCAGGTCCGACTTCATTTGCTCCTCTTCAATGGAGCGGATGATTTCTTGTGCGTTCATTGCTAAATATTTTGCAAAAGTCACGATTTCCAATCCTAGCGTAGACTCCTCGGTTATGTCTAGTAGTCTCTCTGTTTTTCTAGGCTTGCGTGGATCACACATGGGTAAAGACGATGGGCAAATGACGCAGCGGTGGGACTTGCCATTGGCGGCTAGCGTCGTCCTGAGGTTAAGTTGGGTCGCCACGATCGACTCCGGCTCCCTGCTAAACTGATGAAACCCAGTTTTTGCGTTTTTTGCGTCCTTTATTCCTATTGCTTTGGTCATGAGTGAATCGACGATTCGCCCCGCAAGAATTAGCCGTGTTGTGCCCGATTCGATTGCGGCGGCGATTGGTTTTGAACCGGGCGATCGTGTGGTGTCGATTAATGGTCAACCGCCGCGGGATTTGATCGATTATCAGTTTTTCTGTGCGGATGAGGAATTGGAACTAGAAATTCTTGATCAGCGGGGCAAGACCTATTTAATTGAGATCGAGAAAGACTACGACGAGGATTTGGGGCTGGAGTTTGAGAGTGCATTGTTTGATGGGTTGATGCAGTGCAATAACCGCTGCCCATTTTGCTTTATTGACCAGCAACCACCGGGGAAACGCGAGAGTCTGTACTTCAAAGATGATGATTATCGTCTGAGCTTTCTCTACGGCAGCTATTTAACCCTGACCAATTTGACTGAGCGAGAGTGGCATCGGATTGAGGCAATGCGTTTGTCGCCATTGTTTGTATCGGTGCATGCGACGGAGCCAGCCGTGCGATCGCGGTTGCTCAAAAATGAGCGCGCGGGCCTGCTGATGGAGCAGCTACAGTGGTTTCAAACACGGGATTTACAGATTCATGCCCAGGTTGTACTGTGTCCGGGGATCAATGACGGGGAACATCTGACGCGAACGCTGACGGATTTGGCCAGTTTCCATCGCGGGGATTTTCCGGCAGTGATATCGGCGGCAGTAGTGCCGATCGGGCTGACCCGCTTCCGGCCTGACGAAGATGAGTTGACGCCAGTAACGCGTGCTAAGGCGCAGGAAGTGATTGCTCAGGTGCAGGCTTTGCAGCAACAGTTTCAGACGGATTTGGGCTCAACATTTGCGTGGCTAGCGGATGAATGGTTCTTGCTGGCGGGGCAGGATGTGCCACCAGAGCAGCACTACGAGGATTATCCGCAGATTGGCAATGGGGTCGGTTCAATTCGGCAATTTATTAAGCAGTTTCATCGAGCGGCCGCGCAGAAATTACCGGCACGTGTGTCGCCTCGCCGGTTTGTGTGGGTGGTAGGAAATGCTGTGGAACATGCTTTTCAGCCGATCGTCGAGCGACTCAATCAGGTTGAGGGATTGGACGTGCAGATGGTTGCGTTGAATAGCGACTACTGGGGTCAGACGATGACGGTAACGGGGTTACTCACCGGTCAGGATATTCAGGCGGCATTAGCCGGGCAGGATTTGGGCGATGGCATTTTGCTGCCATCGGTGATGTTGAAGCATGGGGAGCCAGTGTTTTTGGATGATATGCGGGTGGATGAATTGTCCCAGACACTGAAAACGCCGATTTGGACTGCTGATGGGGTGGATGGATTACTCGATCGCTGTTGTCAGCCGTTGCTGGCCGCGACTTGTGGTTAAGTCGGGTGAGTTTGATTCAGTGGCTGATTTGAGTGCGATCGGTTTGTGGCTGGGCATAACTCACCCGATAGATGCGACCATTGGCTTCTTCGGTAAATAGTAAACTGCCATCCGGCAGCACCAATAGGCCTACTGGACGGCCCCACACTTTTGGGCCCGCCGGGTCGCTGAGAAAGCCTGTGACAAAGTCTTCGTAGTACCCGATCGGTCGATTTGTGTCGGGGCTAAATGGGATAAAAACAATTTTGTAACCGGTGCCTTGATTGCGATTCCAGGAGCCGCGAAATGCGACAAATGCACCATTGTGATATTTCTCCGGAAAGCGTCTTTCTGTGTAGAACTGTAGCCCCAAAGCGGCGGAATGGGCCTGGAATAAGACATCGGGAGTGCGGGTTTGATTTGCCCGTTCAGGATTACGCCTACGGCCTTGGTCAGTGTGGCGTGGATCAAGCAGCGTGGGTGCGAGGTAGGCGTAGGGCCAACCGTAAAACTCATCCTGGCGAATCCGGGTAAAGTAGTCCGGAACGAGATCATCTCCGAGGCCATCGCGTTCATTTACCGTTGTGTAGAGATCGCCCGTTGCCGGATGCAACGCCAGCCCGACCGGGTTGCGTAGCCCCGAAGCAAAGGTCTGACGATCGTTGCCGTCAAAATTCATTACTTGAACAGTCGCACGCGGCAACGATTCTTCTGAGACATTCGATGCGGAGCCGATTGAGATGTACAGTTGCTTACCTTTGTGATCGGCAATCACATTGCGGGTCCAGTGCTGGTTATATCCACCGCCTGGTAAATCGGCAATCTTCTCGCCCGTACCGATTAACTGCTGCTGATTTTTGCCATAGTGATAACGTCTGACTTCCGCAGTATTGCCTAAAAAGAAATATCCCGCCGAAAAGGCCATGCCAAAGGGGATATTCAGCCCATTATTGGCAGAAGCAAAGACTTGATTGAAGTCAGCCACGCCATCTTTGTCTTGATCGGCCAGAATACGAATCCGGTTTTGCCGGGTTTCAGTGACGAGGACTTCACCGTCAGGCGTTAAAGCCAGCCACCGCGGCTGATCTAATCCTTCCGCAAACACGTTGACTGAGAATCCCGCCGGGACATTTAACTGGGGATTATTCGGAATCGGCAAAACCTGTGCTGGTTTAGAGACGCTTTTGGTCGCGTCGGGCTGGGGCAAGCTGTTGACGGTGATGCCGATCGGCCTTGGTTGAATGGTTTGCGTCTTAATTTCCGCGATCGTGGGAATGGTGAGGTTTGGGGGAGAATTGTCGGCCAGTGGTTCTAAACCTTGAATCGGTGCGGTGCTCGTGCAAGCGAACAGTCCAATGCTACTGAGCAGACTTGCACTATAGGAAACAATACGGCAACGACAGTCGAGCAGACGCGATTGCATTGAGCAGACCATAGGGGAAATTGCGGGTAGATAAGGGGTGCAACCGACAATGGCAGTTCCCAATGCCTGCAGTTTAACGAGGAATTTAGCGGGTGCAAACTTTTCTGCCGCTGGGTGGGCCGCAGGCGGTGTATCAGAATATTGGTAATCCGCCCCAGGCGACGCACCGCGACCTACACTGGAAGTATTCCTATCCGGCTGATACTTTCTTGTGACTATTCTGCCTAAAACTGCCCAAGCCCGACTGGAGAGTCTCCGGAAGGTCGTTGCGGCGTTGGATGCGGATGTGTTTCTCTTTAGCAGTGATGTATTGCCAGAAAGCGTTGATCACTTGATCCAGAAAATTAAGCGGCGTGCACCGCGCCACCGGAATGTGGCCCTAATTTTGACCACCTATGGGGGTAGTCCGGATGCGGCTTTTCGTTTATCAAAGTTCCTACAAAAAGCCTACGAAAAAATCACGCTGTTGGTGTTTGGCTATTGTAAGAGTGCGGGCACGATGGTAGCGATCGCCGCCAATGAAATTGTCATGTCCGACTATGGTGAGCTCGGTCCCCTCGATATTCAGGTGATCAAAGAAGGTGATTTGCGGCGAGAGTCGAGCCTGAATATTCAACAATCATTAATGGTCTTGCGCGAAGAAGCACCCCGCATTTTCCAAGAATGTCTGGTGGGGATAATTGACGTTGATCCCGAGAAGTTTATTCCGCTCAAGGATGCTGAGGATGTCGCGGCAAAGATGACGATCGGCTTACTCAAACCAATTGCCGGTCAAATTGATCCTACCCGGCTTGGGGAGCTGGCCCGGCATACGGAAATTGTGATGGAATATGGCAAACGGCTGAATCCCGATCGGCAAGCGGCGATCGAACGCTTGATTTCTGACTATCCATCCCATGATTTTGTGATTGATTTTGACGAAGCTCAGAAGCTGTTCGGTCAAGCTGTGCGCTTACCTAACCCAGTCGAAGTGCAGTTGGAGACGTTTTTAATCGAGTTTGCTTACAACACAGTCAGGGCACCGCTGCAGCCGCATATCGTGTCTTTAGATGAATTGTTGCAGGGTGAGGTAGCGGGTGACGACGAACCCCCACTGACAGAAGATGCTGAAATGCAGTTTATCCCCCCGGCTGAGCCCTGGGGTGCGGCCAACCAGATTGAGCCTGTACAAGCATCATCCGTGACTTGACACCGTTGCCACTCAGCAGGATAAAGGGAAGATAGTTTATTTGTTTTCGGGTGATTTTGGGCTATGCGGCAGTTTTTCGCGATTTGTGCTTTGGGGCTGATGGGCGTATTGGCAACGCCGCTGATCGCCGCTGCTGAGTCGGTCATGGAGAAAGTAAAGCGGACCGGCGTGCTGAACGCCGGGACTAGCCAAGAGGCCGCCCCTTTCGCCTATAAAGATGAGACGGGTCAGTTGACTGGCTACTCGGTCGAGATGCTGGAGCTGATCCGGGCGCGGATGGAGCAGGAAGTTGGTCGTCCGGTGCAGCTTAAGTTATCCGCATTGCCGCCCGACAGTCGGATTCCGAACATTATCAATCGTCAAGTTGATCTGGTTTGCGATTTTAGTAGCTTCACGTGGAAACGCAATCAGCAAGTCGATTTCTCGATCGCCTATGCGACCACTGGCACACAGCTATTGATCAATCGGTCGCGCAACTTGGCCAATCCAGCAGCGCTAGTGGGCAAGAAAGTGGGTGCCTTCCCCGGCACGACGAATGAACTCGCGGTCAAACGTACCCAACCCCAAGCTCAGATTGTCGCCCCCAAGGATTTGCAGGACGCGTTTGAATCGCTACGCTCGGGGGAGATCGACGCGTTTGCTTGGGATGGGATATTGCTGGAGGCAGAGTTAAATGAGACTGATAAGTGGCGGGAATTCAAAATTGTCAATGGCGAGCCATTGTCCAAAGAAGGGGTGTCCTGCATGGTGCCGGAGGATAATTCGCGCTTTTTAGATAATGTGAATTATGCGCTCTTCCGCCATATGCAGGGATTTGTGCAAGGCGAAGAAAACGCCACGCAAATCTTCGATCGTTGGTTTGGGCCAAAGAGTCGTCTGCCCCTATCGCGCGACTACCGCGAACTGGTGATTGAAACAATGCGGCTGGCCGTGGACTCTCGTGAGGAAATTCAGGACTAGTTACGAGCCGCCACCCTGGCCAAATTGCGCTGCCTACCGCTCCATCGCCGCCACGGATTTTGGTACGGCAGCGGTTAAGACTTCGTTGCCGGTCGGGGTGACCAATACATCATCTTCAATTCGAATGCCGATGCCCCGCCATTTTTCGGGTACTTCCGGCTGGCCTTCTGCGGCAGTGAAATCGGGTCGAATATAAATCCCCGGTTCGACGGTGATGACTTGTCCGGGTTGGAAAGTATGCCAAGTATCGCCCGTTTTGCGTCCGCCAACATCATGCACGTCTAACCCAAGCCAATGACCCGTGCCGTGCATAAAGAAGGGTTTGTATTTTTCTTCCTTGATCACGGCTTCAATATCGCCGGTGAGCAGACCTAATTCCATTAAACCGGCGGTAATCGTACGGACTGCCGTGTCATGAAATTCATTCCAAGCATTGCCGGGCTTAACTTGGTCGATCGCGGCCATTTGTGCTTTTAAGACTAATTCGTACAAGATCCGCTGTTCTGGCGTGAACTTATTTCCGACTGGAAACGTTCGGGTGATGTCAGAGTTGTAATAGTCGTAGCAGCAGCCAGCATCAATCAGCAGCAGCTCATCATCCTGCATCTGGCGGTTATTGGCGACATAATGCAGGATGCAGGCGTTGTGCCCCGAGGCGACAATCGACGGGTAGGCAATGCCCATGCCACCGCGGAGGCGAAATAGTCGCTCCATTTCCGCCTGGATTTCGTACTCGTACATGCCGGGTTGGCGGTTTGCTAAGGCCCAGTTGTGGGATTCGGCGGCAATTTCAACCGCTTTCCGCATGGCATCGAGTTCTGCCGGACTTTTGTGCAGTCGCAGGGGATGCAACACTTGCATCGGGTCCTCAATACTGAGGGGACCGTAACCATCCCGGTCGTAGCGCCCAACAAAGCGTTGAAACAGATGCAAAATCTTGGTGTTAAAGGGCTCATTGGAGCCAAAGTGATAATAGAGCCGATCAGCTTTCGCCACATACTGAGGTAGATGCTCATCGATATCGGCGATGTCGTACACAATATCCGCACCGTGCAACTCCTTTGCGGCTTCAACCCCTGTGCGATAGCCCGTCCAAGTTTCCATCAGCGGGTCACGCTTTTGGACAAACAGCACAAACTGATGTTCTTCATGGTGCGGTGCAAAAACCGCTAACGCATTGTCTTCGTTAAAGCCAGTCAAATAGTAAAAGCTACTGTCTTGACGGAAGTTGTACTCCACATCGTTATGCATGACGGCATGGGAAGCCGATCGAAAAATGGCGACGCCCTTGCCCAGTTTGGACATTAATTTCGCGCGCCGGGCAGTGTATTCAGTAGCTTGCATAGGTGATGGGAGAGGCTGTTACACAACTTTATCTGCTCCCATCCTAAACCTTTATTCTGGTCGATGGGCGATCGCCTCGCGGTGTCTAAGTCATACCCTACCCAGTGGCCTAACTTAGTACCTGAATCACACTGCCTTCTTTTGGCAGGTTGCCTTTCGATAAGCTCAAGCTCGACCCAGGACGGCTCACCGGTATGCCTTTCATCAAGTCTAAGAAAGCATCCAAAGCGACCAAGTCACACTGCTGCTTATCGGCCGCATCAGTGAGATACTGCATAGGAATGATGATCCTGGCATTGAGCACTTGCAGTGCCGCTTGCGCTTCTTCAGGGGAATAAGCCTTCGGGCCACCACCGACAGGGATAATCAATACATCCGGTGAACCGAACAAAATCCGCTGTTCAATATCAATCGGTGCGGCGGCACCGCCAAGGTGCAGGATATTTAGTCCACCCTGTGTCCAACGCCATGCGACATTTTGACCAAACTGTCGCCCGCCTTTGCGATCGTGGTCCATATTAATCCCTTGGATCAGGATATTATTGACCTCGTAATTTCCCGCTTCGTAGAGCAACCGCGGATTGCCTGGAACGACATCGACCGCACCTTCATCCAATAGCTGACTGGAAATCAGCACCAGATCGACATCGATATTGGGTGCCGGTAACTTAGCTGTACAACCTAAGCTGCGGAAGGGATTGTTCAAAATCCGCATACCACTGCCGGAGACTAGAAAGGACATATGGCCGAGCGATCGAATGGTGACGCCGTCGGACTGGGCGAAGCCGCGAGTGCCCCAGAGGCTACTGCCGATCACACTGGCCAAACCGGCCCCTGCATACTGAATCAATTGTCGCCGCTTCATTGCTGTCTCACCCAAAAATCAATGTATCCGTTCATTCCATCCAGAGCGAATCTGCCCCCACATAGTCTGAGGTGAAGGCTTTACTCGCGTCAAGCAGGCTCACGTGCAAGCCGATCGAGCCTGCTTTTATGCTTAGTTTATCTAAACGGGTAATTCTCGCAAAAAGTTCCTTAGTAAGTCCTTGCCAAGAGTAGTTAAAACACTTTCGGGGTGAAATTGCACACCCTGGATGTGAGGATAGTCCCGGTGACGTACCCCCATGATGGTCTGATCGTCGACCCAAGCGGTAATTTCCAAAACTGCAGGACAGGTGGCCCGATCAATCACCAAGCTATGGTAACGGGTCGCCGTCATCGGATTCTCAATCCCGGCAAACAGTCCGACACCAGTATGGTGAACTGTCGAAACTTTACCATGCATCAGCTCTGGTGCGGCGACGACATCGCCGCCAAAAATTTGGCCGATGCTTTGGTGACCCAGACAAACCCCTAATACCGGTATGGTGGGGCCAAGTGCTTGAATCACTTGGAGCGATATCCCCGAATCATCCGGGGTGCCGGGCCCCGGCGAAATCACAATGCCATGCGGGGCTAGTTCCCGGATTTGGGCCAGACTGATTTCGTCGTTGCGAAAGACTTGGATGTCTTGGGCGACGGGAAATTCACTGGCGAGTTCACCCAGATACTGCACGATGTTGTAAGTAAAGCTGTCGTAGTTATCAATGACAAGAATCATAAGGAATCGACGCTGAGGCGCTGCCGTAAATGCCTATGTTGAGTTTTGAGGACCGATTTATCCTAAAGCTGACAGTATCACGATCGCCAGCCTTGGCAAGATCAAACATGACGCTACACCTAGCGCCACAAATGCCGAAATCAATACTGCGGCAGCGGCGCAGTCCTTCGCAATCTTGGCGAGTTCGTGGTAAGTCTGCTTGACAGTTAGATCGACTACAGCTTCGAGGGCAGTGTTAAGCAGTTCCATTGCGAGGACCATGCCGATTGTTAGACCCACCACGGATAGTTCAACTGCCGGTAGTTGGAGCCATAGTCCTAACCCGATCGCCATTAATCCCACAAAGGTGTGGATCCGGAAATTTCTTTGGGTTTGGAATGCATAGCTGATGCCCATCCAGGCATAGCGAAAACTGCCAAATACGCTCGGGGCGATGTGCCAGGCTAAATCACGACTCGACTTGAATGGTAAGACTTTAGCATCGCTCGATTTAGGAGATTGTGTAGGCATCTTAGAGTTAAAGTCGAATCAGAAGGCAGCGGTGCTAAATACATTCACAGTGAATGACATTACGACTAGAAGTATCTGGATAACTGAACATTAGCAAATTTTCATGCCGCGATTGTAGCGTGTTTCGCCAAAACGCTGTCTCAGTCAGATTACCCCACTTGCGGCGTGAAATCGCATTGCTGATGGCCGGACAATCATGGTGTTATGCGATAATCCCGGCGGTTTGCAAGAGCGATCGTTGTTTCGCCAACATGGCGGCTAGCTGGGTACTGTCCGGGTGATCCCAGCCGAGTAAATGTAATAGGCCATGGGCTGCTAGCCAAGCCAATTCTGTTTCGAGGGCGTGACCTTGTTCGATCGCTTGCTGCTGTGCGGTTTCGACGGATATGACAAGATCGCCCAGGTAGAGCGGTAGATCAGCTGCTGCTGGTGTTGGCCCGTTGACTTCTAAGGCGGCAAATGCCAGCACGTCGGTTGGTTGATCTTTGTCCCGAAACTGACGATTCAAGCCTTGAATTTCTGCATCGTCGGTCAGCCGGAGGGTAAGTTCGTAGTGCTGCTGTGGATGCAGCGGTAATCCGTCATCCGGGTCGCACGGGCGCAGTTGATTCAGCCAGTTGGTCATCCAGCTGAGCCAGACGGAGGCATCCGGCGGATAGCCAGCGGGATTTTGCAGGCTGAATTCGAGTTGGATGGCGGGGAGAGTGTGCATGTAATGTTGCGGCCTAGCGAGTCAGGTAAGCTAATCCGACGAATATCCCGAGCAGCCCGATCGCGCTCAAAGCGAAGTGGAATAGTGATTTGCTGCCTTTGCGCACCATATTGCGCATGGCCAGTTTGACATAGGATGGCGGTGCTTCTGCTGGGACAGGGGATTCGGGTGTCGGTGTTTGGGAGCTGTTCATGGTGCCGATGGGTTGAGGTAACTGTTGAACAAATGTAACAAGAAACCAAATTTCCTGGGGGGATTCCGCAAAATCTGACGCAATCTTTTACGCTGACTTTAGAGTGGCGTGTTGCTGACATTGTGGCGCGCGTCTCGGTTAAGGTTTTGATTTGGACGCATCAGACAGGAGATTTTTGGTGATGAAATTGGCAAATGGGCGTAGAGCCCTAGTGGCTGTGCTGTTAGTCTGTACCCTTTGGATGACGGGTTGTCAGCCCAAGCCCCCTTCGCAGTTTTCACAGGTGCAGCAGGAGACATCCCAGCGAGGTGCAACGGCGGTTGCGAAGGAGGCCACCAAGGGGGGGGAGTTCAATAAATTTTTCCCAGCCGCTCAAGATGGTTATGAGCGGGTCTATACCCAAGAGAAGCAGGGCTTCGCGGAAGCCAAACTGAAGCGTGATGGTAAAGAAGTGGCGATGTTGGCGGTTTCGGATACACGCAGTGTTCCAGGTGCAGCGGCGAAATACGCGAATGCGACGGAGACGATCGAGGGTTACCCGGCGGTCAGTATTGGCAATAGCCAGACCAGCATTTTAGTGGGTGATTATCAGGTCAAGGTGCTATCGCGGAGTCCCGATTTTACCAAAGATGATCGGGCGGCGTGGTTGAGCAAGTTTGATTTGAGTGGTCTCAAGCAGCTGAACTAGTTCGTTACATGACCGGTGCATGCAGGTGCGCTCGATGTCATGCAATTCATTTGCACAAATTTCATTTGCACAAATTTTAGGTTTTTCCATGAGCAAACCAATTTTTGAACGAGTCGATGATTTGCCCACTGGCGGCACGACGGTGATGGCCCTGAAGGGCCTGGATTTTGTGATTCCAGGACAGTGGCAGAACTTAACGGGATTTACCAATACCATTCAGACGGTGACCGGTGAAACGGATGCTGCCCTGATCCAGGCGATCGGCGAACGGGCCGTGACGCTCTACAACGACAAATCTCAGGGTTATCAGCGGGCGATGTGGCTCTACGAAACCGTCGATAGTGCCGCAGGTGCCCTGGGCATGGCGGCGATGGCCAATAAGGTGGGCCAAGATATTTCTTTCCTCGGATTTTTGAGTAATCTCACGCCCAAGCCGGATAAAGCCCAGAGCATTGACCTTTGTGTCAAGTTGGTGGTGGAGCTAGTGGCTTATTGCCAGATCAATGGGATCCCTGGCGATAGCGTTGGTGAATTTCTTGCCGCTCTGGGTGACTACGGTGGTGAATCGTTGATGCGAATGGTGGCGCTAATTTGCTTCGATGGCCTGATTCCCTTGGGGGCGGACTTCGCTGATAAGGGGCTATCGACAATCAGTAATCTGACACCGAAGGAACTGGAGAAAAATAATTCCTTCAAAAGCGTCAGCGATCTGATTCCCGGTAACGACTCCGTTGGGAAACTGAATTTCATCGGCCAGAGCTTTGACTCAGTGAAGGGCTGGATGACCAACTTTGTCGCTGAGAAAGCCCTCACCCAAGAAAAAGCTCTCGGCAACCTGCAAAAGTTTGTCGATGTTTCCGGCGATAAGCTCGATTACGTTGGAGCGTTCCTTGATGTGACCGTGAAGTACTATACCCACACCGGAACCCAGACCCTGGCGCGGCGTCTGATTGAACGAGCGATCGCCGAAATTTAGTTAAGGTAGCGATCACCCGGCATCACTGGGCACCGACACCAAATGCTTTGGGCGGTTTGAGCGATTTAATTGGTGTATGACTGCGAGCATGGCTTATTTGGATCCCTCTATTCAGGCGGCACTTGTCCTGATACTCTGAAGATTCTTCAGTCGTTAGGCTTACTGCGGACTTCTTTTCAGCGATTAAATTGAGTTTGACGTATAACTAGATGTCACTTGTGATGTCTAGTTATGCTTAACAAAAAGTTATACTAATCGGCAAAATGTTGGACAAAGCAGCGATTGACATCACATCACTGGTGAGAGGAGTGTAGCGTGCGAGTTGTTCAGGAATATGTTCAGCGCTGGACAGAAAGTGGTTTAGACCCAGACGAGTATATTGTGCATGGTCGAGATGGCAATATTGTTCAGATTGAGGATACTGATGGGCAGCGCCGTCAGGTTCTTACCTTTTGTACAAATGATGTATTGGGCCTGACCCAGAATGACTCAGTCAAGCAGGCCGCGATCGATTCAATCATGCAGTACGGCACATCCACGAGTTCGACATCGGTCTTGAGTGGCCGGATTGACTTGCACCGGCAGCTAGAGCAGGAGGTTGCCGATTTTAAGCATTTGGGCCACACACAGCTATTTTTGAATGCCTGGATGGCGATGCAGGCTTTGATGGATGCATTCTGTCATCTGGCGATTCCGGTGCCGGGGTTTGAGCACAAACGTGAAACGCTAATTATGTCCGATGTGCTGAACCATGGCTGTATCATGACGGCCTTAGCCAATGCCGGGACACGATCGGGCAAACTGTTTGGTCACAGCCCTGATGTGCGGGTACGGGCCTATCGGCACTGTGATGTGGCTGATTTTGCGAAGAAGCTGAAGCGCTATGCGAAACCCGACGATCGCATTTTGGTGGTTTCGGATGCCGTCTTTTCGATGGATGGAGATATTGCGCCGCTACCAGACATGATCGATGTGTTGTCTCAGTATCCGGATAGCACGTTGGTCATGGATGAAGCCCATGCAAGTGGTTCGATCGGGGCCACCGGTCGGGGCGTTTATGAGCATTTTGGCATTAAGCCCCAAGATGCGATTGATGTCGGGGTCAACCCGCTGATTATGACCACTTTCTCAAAGTTTGGGGCATCGGTAGGTGCGGCGATTAGTAGTGCTACACCCGAGTTGATTCCGCTATTGAATGTGTCACCGACCTCGATCGGCACTTGTTCACTGGCACCGCCGCTGACGGCCGCCGCGTTGCAAAGTCTGCGGCTGGTGAAGCAGCATCCGGAGTTGGTCCAACGATTGCAAGAGAGCACGCGCTATATGCGATCGCAGTTGGCCGCAAATGGGTTTGAGACAATTGGTGAGACCAATGTTGTCCCCATTTTGCTGCCGAGCGAGCTGAATCCGAAGGAGTTTGCACGGTTGTTGATGGAAGAGCATGGGATTTGGGCTTCGGCGATTTGGTTCATTGCGAAGCCGCGAATTCGGACGACGGTGAATGTCTTGCATACCCGCGAGCAGATGGACTTATTGGTCAAGGCGATGGTCGAGGTGCGCGAGAAAATGATGTCGGCCGCGACGATCAGCGCATGACATCACGCTCATTCAGTCGAGGCTGTAACCGTTAGCGCACAACAATCAATAAGCAAAGTTTGATTCAAGATTGGCACCTGATTCAAGTGGCTGACTAGTAATTTAGTCAGTCATTTCTGTTTGATTCAGCTGATCAAGCATAGTGGGTGGGCCGAGATCATTGAGTTCAAAGCCTTGTGAATAGCTTCTGATGGTTTGATCGACAAAAAAGTCAGGAGTTTTTCGGGGTGGCCGTTTGCGCAATATTTGACTACGGAATTTTAGCGTTGCTTGTGCGATCGCCGTGACTGATGGGTGACTTTCCTGCCAGCCTAAGGCATTGAGTAATGGCCGATCGAGGAGTGCTGGGACACTAAAATTGACCATGCCGCGCAAGGGTCTGGGAAACCAGTTCACCATCATTTTCCGCGTGGAGTCAGCAACGCGTTGATTGGCCGGATTGTAGTGAAAATGCGTTTGTTCGTAGGACTGATTGTATTGTTCAAATGCCTCATACGAGTCAGGAATTGCCGTGATCCCCATTTGCTGACCCACGGTGCGCCAAAAATAAAAAGTTGCTTGCTGCTCAATGGTGCTGAACGGCCGCCAACCGAAACGATCGCACCAGCGGATTGGTTCGTAAATAAAGGTTGAAAGAACGTAGAGATAGTCGGAATTCTGAATCGGAAAATGACGATGAATCGCATTCATCCGCTGTAGAAAGGCTTGACCACGCGGATCAGCATAGCCCCACTTGAATAGTTCTGAAACGATAATGCCGGTGTCATCATAGCGTTTTTGGGTGTGATGCTGGAGCTCGCCGGTTCGATCCAGCAATGTGGCAATGCTGGGGACGCAGAATGTGCGGAGAAGGGCTAGTTCCAAGGCGCGGGTGATGTCCCAGGGAAATTCATAACCCGCGAGTAAATGGCAAATTTTGCCCGCGTCTGTTTCCGGGTCCATGCGTTGAATTCGGTTTGCCAAGTCATAGCGTCCCATAGTTGTCCGATCTGCCATAGTTGACCGATCTGATGGTGGTGCGATTATAGCGAGCAGGGGTGTTCTGACAAAACTCACGTCGCCGAGGTGGTTGTCTGATATTGCATGCCTGCCTGTTGTTCAACGATACCCAAGAGTTCTAATTCGAGCAGCCCACTAAGGACATTGCTAGTCGGTAAGCCTGTGGTTTCAACAATATGGTCGAGCATGATTGGTTCGGAACTGGCCGCGATTGTCTGCCAAATGGTATGTAGTTCTGGCGCAAGGTCGATCGCCGGTTTGGCCGGTTCAGCGATCGCTGGTTCAGCCGCAGGCACGCCGTCAAATAGATTGAGCTGATCTAGCTGTGGGATTGCCCCGAGTGATTCTAGTAAATCGCCCTCTCCGGTAATGATTTGGGCCCCTTGGCGGATCAGATTGAGGCAGCCTAAGGCTTCTGGATTGTCGAGGCTGCCGGCTAAGGCATATACGTCACGACCGGATGCATTCGCCAGGCGCGCCGTAATCAGCGCCCCCGACTGCGCCCCCGCCTCTGTAACGATGATGGCCCGGCTAAGGCCCGCAACAATCCGATTGCGTTCAGGAAAACGTGCCCGATCGGGGGGCGTACCAGCAGCATATTCCGTCAAAATCAAGCTCATTTTGGCCATGCGCGCATACAACGCTTGGTTTATCTGGGGGTAAATCACATCAATGCCGTTGCCCAAAACACCGATTGTCGGACCACCCAGATCACAGCAACTTTGGTGGGCGATGGCATCAACCCCGGCGGCTAAACCTGAAACAATGGTCCATCCATGCTGATTTAGTCGCTGACTGAAGTGTGTGGTCCAACGACGACCGTAGGCCGATGGTTTACGGGTGCCAACAATGGCAACTGCGGTCGCGCGATCGACCGCTTGCAGCAAATCAAGATTGCCTTGATAATGCAACAGCGCCGGAGGATCGGCGATTTCCCATAGGGTGCGTGGATATTCGGGATCAGCGGGTGTGATGAAGTGGGGATTGGCTTCTAGATAGTCGGTGATCAGGCGATCGACATCGATCGTGCGGCGTTGCTCGATGATTTTTTGACTCAGCTTCTGGCCAATGCCTTCGACACTTTGTAACTCATCTGCACTGGCATCCCAGCCGATTTCCATTGCCCCGAAATGCTGATGAATCCGTTTGCGGATAACGGCACCGACCCCCGAAATCTGAGACCAGGCTAACCAATAAGCTCGATCGCGCACATTATGTCCTCTATGACCATTCATCTTTGCGGTAGCCTGTCGTTGCACTTACTCAAACCGCCGCTCTAGCAGCCAGTACGGTTCAATCTCACCAATGCCTAAAACGTAGGTTTTCCCCCGTGGTTCCAAAATAAACTGATCGGCTAGTTGTGCTGCCATCGTCGGGGCGATCTGAATCTTGCCCGGCAGTGCGCTTGATTGCATCCGACTGGCAAGATTGACCGAATCACCCCACAAATCGTAGGTGATCTTCTTCAAACCCATTACACTGGCAATGACGGAACCCGTACTGATGCCGATGCGCAGTTGGAAGGGATACTTGAGTTCCTGCTGGATCGCCGCTGCCGTGGTTTGCATATCCAAGGCGAGCTGGGCACAAGCAGTCGCATGGTCAGGCTTCGGGGTATGGACTCCGCCCGCCACGATATAGACATCCCGCACGGTTTTCACGGTTTCTAAGCCCGCCCGCTCGACCAAATCATCAAAACTGGTAAATAAGCGGGCCATCAACTTCAAGAGTGCCGCTGGGTCGAGCCGGCGTGAAAGTTGGGTAAAGCCATGAATGTCGGCGACCAACACTGTGGCCTGCTCGACCGGATCGGCAATCATTTGGTGGCGATCGCGCAGCCGATCCGCGACACTGGCTGGCAGAAGACTGGCGAGCAGTCGCTCAATTTCTTGGCGCTGATGGCGCAGGTCTGACTCCATGCGTCGCCGCGCCGTGACATCGCGCACCGTACCTTCGTAGTAAAGCACCTGATTCCAGCTATCGGTCACGGACCGCACGCTCTCCGAGATCCAGATTTCACTGCCATCCTGACGATAAACGTGGGATACAGCGCCCTTGATCTTACTGTGTTGTTTGAGATAGGCAGTGAGTTCATCATGGCGCGCTGGGTGAACATAGAGCTGTGTGCCAATGTTGGTCACCTTTTGCATCAGCTCTTCCGGGGAGTCATAGCCGTAGATCTTGGCTAGGGCGGGGTTGACGCTAATATATTTGCCGTCGGCGGTACTTTGAAAAATGCCGTCGATCGAGTTTTCGATGATGCTTCTGTAGCGTGTTTCGAGGGCTTCGTTTGCTTGGAGCTGTGACTGGAGCCGGATGTTTTGCTCGCCGAGACGGAGTTGCAGATCCCGCAGTTGGAGCTGGTGCTTGGCCCGCACCAAGACTTCCTCAATTTGAAATGGTTTAGCAATAAAATCGTCACCGCCCGCCGCAAATGCATCGACTTTACTCTGGGCGTCGTTGAGTGGACTGGTGAAAATGATGGGAATATGGTCGGTTTCAGGGTCCTGTTTTATCTGTTTACACAGTTCATAGCCGTTGATACGGGCAATGAGGACATCGAGGAAAATCAGATCGGGACATGCTTGTTGCACGATGGCCATTGCCTCATCGGCATTCTGGCTGTGCAGGACGCGATAGGTTTGCAAGGTCAAGGCTTGCGTCAGCACGCTAATGTCCTGGGGCGTATTATCAATAATCAGAACGGTGCCGTTCGTGGTTGATTTCTGGAGCCTGTAACCCAATAGGCTGAAGATCTGCGCTTCTGTCTCCATCAATTGTTGAATATGCTGGGCTCCCTGAGTGGCAAGGGTTTGATGATATTGGGTTAGCCGCTCTAGTTGGTCCAAGCTCCGTGCTTGCTGGGGCGCATCAGAGTATCGTTCAGCCAGCACCGCGTTGAGGTTGCTGAGCGGGTCAAAGGCGCTGTCGCGCTTGGCTACAGGCTCTAGGCGATCGAGATTGTGCCGGAGCAATTTCCGCAGGTAATAACTCGTTGATGGCGAAAGTTGAGTTAACTTGTCTGACTGGTTGACACTGAGATCAAACTCTTGGCGCGGGTAAACCATATTTAAAACGACGGATAATAGTCCGGATGGAGAATCGATTGCTCAGGCAGTGCCTGCGGACTTCTGCCAATTCTTGAAAGAGCCATATCGTTAGGGTGGGCTAATTGCCCCGAAATTTAACGCCTGAATGTGATGTTGGCTCGGAGTCGAGGGCTGATTTTAGTAGTTTGAGCCGATCGCTGCCCAGGAAAGTTGGACCCAGCGGCGCCCCTGACGACAAGCCCACAGTTTCCCGGTCAGTTCCAAAGTATGATGATTATTCATGAGCCAAGCACGTTGGGGAAGCGCGGGAGAGCATGCGAATCTTATTTGTGGCAGCTGAGGTTGCCCCGCTGGCAAAAGTTGGCGGTATGGGCGATGTCGTCGGTGCTTTGCCAAAGGTATTGCGTCAGATGGGCCATGATGTCCGAATTTTTATGCCCTATTACGGGTTCCTGGGCGATCGCATTGAGATTCCCACTGAGCCGGTTTGGCAGGGTGCGGCGATGTTTAATCCGTTTGCGGTGTATGAAACGGTGTTGCCGGATTCCGATGTGCCCTTGTATCTATTTGGGCATCCGGCGTTTGATGGTCGCGCGGTCTATGGCACCCCGGATGAAGCGTGGCGATTTACATTTTTTGCTAATGGCGCGGCGGAGTTTGCCTGGAACCATTGGAAGCCCCAGATCATTCACTGCCATGATTGGCATACCGGGATGATTCCCGTGTGGATGCATCAAGATCCCGATATTTCAACGGTATTTACGATTCATAATTTGGCTTACCAAGGTCCATGGCGCTGGCAGCTAGAGAAAATGACGTGGTGTCCCTGGTATATGGAGGGTCACAATACGATGGCGGCGGCGGTGCAGTATGCCGATCGGGTAACTACAGTCTCGCCGACCTATGCGGCGCAGATTCAAACCGCAGACTATGGTGAGACGTTAGAGGGGTTGATGTCGTTTATTGGCCAAAAGATGTCCGGCATTCTGAATGGGATTGATACAGAATCCTATGATCCGGCGAATGATCAGGCTTTGGTACAGCCCTTTACGGCGAAAACAGTTGACGAGCGGGCGGCCAATAAAGTGGCGTTGCAACAAGAAATCGGGCTTGATGCGAATCCGGATACCTTACTGATTGGGTTGGTTTCCCGGTTGGTGGAGCAGAAGGGGATTGATCTGATTTTGCAAATACTGGATCGGTTTCTGGCTTACAACGATGCGCAGATTGTCGTCCTCGGGACGGGCGATCGCTACTATGAAACCTCATTTTGGCAGTTGGCGGGGCGTTACCCTGGCCGCATCGCCACCTACTTGCTCTACAACGAGGGGCTATCCCGGCGCATCTATGGTAGTGCGGATGTGTTTTTGATGCCTTCGCGATTTGAGCCCTGTGGGATTAGTCAGCTGTTGGCGATGCGCTATGGCTGTGTGCCGATCGTGCGGCGGACGGGTGGCCTGGTCGATACGGTTAGTCACCATGACCCGGAAAATGCCCTTGGGACAGGGTACTGCTTCGATCGCTATGAGCCATTAGATTTGCTCACTTGCATG
>CAVPGX010000018.1:0-4182 GCA_963704065.1 uncultured cyanobacterium
CGGCAAATGTCTGATATTAATTCGCATATCAGACATTTGCCGGTGTGACATACGACTGGTTATCATCCAGGCCAGTTATTCCCACCGGTGCATTAGCCAGTTCAGCAGCAACATTTTCCCACCGAATTCATTTTCACCAAATTCAAATGCTAATTCGCCATGCGCGACTTATCCTATAGAGATGGTTTAGGTCTTGTTGGCATTATGTGGCTTTGGTTTTTGTCTCGATCGGACGTTCATAGCGGTTTTAATTAGTTGGATATTAATGGCGGGACCAACTTGGGCCGCCGTACCGATCACACCACCCGATCCAACCGCTGTCATGTTGGCTCAGGCAGTCCCCGCAACATCCCCCGAAACCAGCCCTAAATCAATCCAGCCTTACCTCGATCGGGTGATCGATAACATAACGGAATTCACCCTGGATAATGCGCTCAAGTTCATCGCTGCTGGAGCGCCATGAAGCGCCGGTTGTGTCTTTCATGACCTATGCCAATGTCGGCGGGGCCGATGAGCCCAAAGGCTATACCGGCATTGCCCACTACCTCGAACATTTGGCCTTCAAAGGGACGGAACGGATCGGCACAACTGATATTGCCGCCGAAAAGCCCCTGCTCGCAAAGTTAGATACGATCGCGGCGGAAATGCAGCAGTTGCAAGCGAGCAATGATCCCGCCAAGGCAGAAAAGCTCAAAGATCTGCAAGCACAGTTTCTCCAAACGGAAGCCGCTGCGCAAAAATTTGTCGAACAGAATGAGTATGGTCAGATTGTTGAGCAAGCTGGGGGCACTGGCCTAAATGCCACGACATCAGCCGATGCCACACGCTATTTCTATAGCTTTCCATCCAATAAGCTGGAGCTGTGGATGTCCCTCGAATCAGAGCGATTCTTGGAGCCAGTATTTCGCGAGTTTTATCAAGAAAAACAGGTGATCCTCGAAGAGCGCCGGATGCGGACGGAAAATTCCCCGATCGGCCAGCTGATTGAAGTATTCCTGGATACAGCCTTTACAGAGCATCCCTATCAGCAACCCGTAATTGGTTCGCGCGAGGATTTGCAGCGGACAATGCGACCGGATGTCGAGAAGTTCTTTGAAACTTACTACGTGCCCAGTAACATGACGATCGCGATCGTTGGCGATGTAAACCCCGACCAAGTGAAGCAATTAGCTCAAACTTATTTTGGTCGCTTCCCCAAACGCCCCGCCCCACCGACAGTTACGACGGTCGAGCCACCACAGAAAGCCCCGCAGGAACTAACACTCACGCTCAAGAGTCAGCCGTGGTACCTCGAAGGCTACCACCGTCCGTCCGTGAATCATCCGGATAGCGTCGTGTATGACGCAATTTCCAGTATCTTGAGTGGTGGGCGCACCTCACGCTTCTACAAAAAACTGGTGCAGGAAGAGAAAGTCGCTTTGAATGCTCAGAGTTTCAACGGATTCCCCGGTGATAAATATCCTAATCTGATCATGTTCTATGCCCTCACGGCCCCAGGGCGTAGTGTGGATGAAGTCCAGGAACTGATGCATGCGGAAATCGAGCGATTAACCAATGAAGCAGTATCAGAAGACGAACTCGATCAGGTCAAAACACAAGCTCGGGCTGGACTATTACGTGCGCTCAACTCCAACTCTGGTATGGCGGAAGCGCTACTTGAGTTTGAGAATAAAACGGGCAGTTGGCAGAATCTGTTCAAGCAACTTGATCTGATTGCCGCGATTACGACCAAGGATATTCAACGGGTCGCCCAAGCAACTTTCACACCGGAGAATCGGACGGTGGGGCGGATTTTGTCCGAAGAATAATCAAGATGTGACCGCGAAGCAGACCGGATGATCGTTGACTGGCATAAAGCGCCGCCAACCCCAAAAAAGAAATCGGAATTTTTGATGTATGCAAACGCCGCGTAAACCCCCAATTACTCGTAGACAAATTAGTCGTAAACAAAAGCTGACGAAGATCATCACGGTGACCGTCACTCTGTTGCTGATTCCGCTGTTGCTGTTGCTGCTGGCGGGGTGGCCAGTTAATGCTGATGTTGATCGGCCCAAACACTACACGGAGCTGACCTTTCCACCGCTGCCGGAAATTCAGGTGCCAGAGTATGAGCGCTTCACTCTGAAAAATGGCATTGTCGTTTATCTGATGGAAGACAAGGAACTGCCGCTCGTCAGCGGTAGCGCCATGATTCGCACCGGCGAACGATTTGAGCCAGCCGAGGAAGTGGGATTGGCGGAGATCATGGCAACGGTGATGCGTTCCGGCGGCACCACTGAGCACCCCAGTGAGCAACTCAACCAACTGCTCGAACAAAAAGCCGCCTCGATCGAAACCAGCATCACAACCAACTTGGGGAGTGCGGGTTTCAGCGCTCTCAGTGAAGATCTATCCCAGGTTTTAGATTTATTTGCCGAAGTGTTGCGAAAGCCGGCTTTCCCAGAGGAGAAAATCAACCTGGCGAAAGTTCAGGCCCAAGGCAGTATTGCTCGCCGCAACGATAGCCCCAGCGACATCATGCGGCGGGAATTTCGCAAGTTGATCTACGGTGAAACCAGTCCCTATGGCCGGACGATCGAATATACAACGCTGAACAACATCAATCGTCAAGATTTGGTTGACTTCTACCAGACCTGGTATCGTCCGGAAAATGTGATCTTGGGCATCGTTGGCGATTTTGATGCAGCGACAGTAAAAGCCCAGTTGGAAAAACAGTTGGGCAATTGGCGCGTTGATCAGCCAAAGCCACGACAGCCACGGTTGTCGCTAGTGCGGCAGCGGCAGCAGGATGGTATTTATCTGGTCAATCAGCCACAACTCAACCAAAGTTCAATTCGCCTCGGGCATCTAGGTGGCTTCATTGGCAGCCACGATTATCCAGCTCTGTCTGTGATGAACGGCGTGCTGAATAGTTTCGGGGGACGGTTGTTTAACGAAATCCGATCGCGCCAAGGGCTGGCTTACTCGGTCTATGCATCTTGGAGTCCACAGTATGACTATCCTGGGATGTTTCTGGCAGGGGGCGATACTCGCTCGACTGCGACGACCCCATTTGTCAAGTCGCTGAAAACCGAAATCGAGCGCATTCGCACAACACCGATTTCCGCAGCCGAACTAAAGGCCGCCAAAGATTCGGTGTTAAATTCCTTTATCTTTAACTTCCAAGACCCCGCACAAACACTATCACGGCTGATGCGCTACGAATACTTTGGCTACCCCCCTGATTTTATCTTCACCTACCAAAAAGGCGTGGAGAAAACCACGATCGCCGATGTCCAGCGCGTCGCCAAGCAATACTTACAGCCGGATAAATTAGTGACGATCGTCGGGGAACAAAGCCGAAATTAAACCCAGCCTGAGTGAATTGGGCAACGTGCAGGAAATCGATGTGACGATTCCGCCACCACCATCGAGCCCCACCGCAGTTGCACCATCTCCCTAAATTAGCAGTCACGATGCTGGAAAAGATTGGCATTCTCCAAGGCGATATTACCCAGCTTCCCGTCGGCGCGATCGTCAATGCGGCGAATGAATCACTGCTGGGCGGGGGTGGCGTTGATGGCGCAATTCATCGGGCGGCGGGGCAGGAACTGCTCGCCGCTTGTCGGCAGTTGAACGGCTGCAAAACCGGGGAAGCCAAAATCACGCCGGGTTTCAAGCTACCGGCCAAATTTGTCATCCATACGGTGGGGCCAGTATGGCATGGGGGCACATCGGGAGAAGCAGAATTGCTGGCGGCTTGTTATCGCGCCAGTCTAAAGCTGGCGATCGAATATCGCGCGAATACCATCGCATTCCCAGCGATTAGCTGTGGCGTGTATGGCTACCCCGTAGAAGCTGCGGCCCAAATTGCTTTATCCACGGTCGCGGATTATTTACAGACAGACGGCGAGGCAATCGCGGGGGTGAGTTTTATCTGCTTTGGTGATGAAACATACAACGCTTATGTCGAAGCATTTGGCATTATTGGCTAGGCTTCGTGACTGTGGCCATCATCCATATGAGCTTCTAGCCGTTCGAGAATGCGGCGATTTTCGGTTTGGAGGCCCCGAATCTCGGTCTGCATCTGCGTAATCACCGCCCAATGGCGATCGGCATTTTGCGCCATGACATTCACCATCGCCATCACATTAGTCACTTCGTCGTGCAGTTGCGTTGAGAGAACTTGCTGCTGGTTAGCCA
>CAVPGX010000019.1:0-4253 GCA_963704065.1 uncultured cyanobacterium
TGCCGGTGAATGTGTGATGCACGACTTGTCTAATCCACATTGGTAATTCACGCTGGTCAATTAGCGCGTGCAGCACTGGATTTTTTCGCCAAATTCAAATGTCAATTACCCACGCGCGACTTATCCTAGAAAGATGGTTTAGGTCTTGTTGGCATTATGTGGCTTTGTTTTTTTTCTCGATCGCGGACGTTCATCGCGGTTTTAATTAGTTGGATATTAATGGCGGGACCAACTTGGGCCGCCGTACCGATCACACCACCCGATCCAACGGCTGTCATGTTGGCTCAGGCAGTCCCCGAAACATCCCCCGAAACCAGCCCTAAATCAATCCAGCCTTACCTCGATCGGGTGATCGATAACATAACGGAATTCACCCTGGATAATGGGCTCAAGTTCATTGTGCTGGAGCGCCATGAAGCGCCGGTTGTGTCTTTCATGACCTATGCCAATGTCGGCGGGGCCGATGAGCCCAAAGGCTATACCGGCATTGCCCACTACCTCGAACATTTGGCCTTCAAAGGCACCGAACGAATTGGCACAACTGATGTTGCCGCTGAAAAGCCCCTGCTCGCGAAGCTAGATACGATCGCGGCGGAAATGCAGCAGTTGCAAGCGAGCAATGATCCCGCCAAGGCAGAAAAGCTCAAAGATCTGCAAGCGCAGTTCCTCCAAACGGAAGCCGCGGCGCAAAAATTTGTGGAACAGAATGAGTATGGTCAGATTGTTGAGCAAGCTGGGGGCACTGGCCTGAATGCCACGACATCAGCCGATGCCACACGCTATTTCTACAGCTTTCCGTCAAATAAGCTGGAGCTGTGGATGTCGCTCGAATCAGAGCGATTCTTGGAACCAGTATTTCGCGAGTTTTATCAAGAAAAACAGGTGATCCTCGAAGAGCGCCGGATGCGGACGGAAAATTCCCCGATCGGCCAGCTGATTGAAGTATTCCTGGATACAGCCTTTACAGAGCATCCCTATCAGCAACCCGTAATTGGTTCGCGCGAGGATTTGCAGCGGACAATGCGGCCGGATGTCGAGAAGTTCTTTGAAACTTACTACGTGCCCAGTAACATGACGATCGCGATCGTCGGTGATGTGAACCCCGCCCAGGTGAAGCAATTAGCTCAAACTTATTTTGGGCGCTTCCCCAAGCGCCCCGCCCCACCGACAGTTACGACGGTCGAGCCACCACAGGCAGCCCCGAAGGAAGTAACACTCACGCTCAAGAGTCAGCCGTGGTACCTCGAAGGCTACCACCGTCCGGCCGTGAATCATCCGGATAGCGTCGTGTATGACGCAATTTCCAGTATCTTGAGTGGTGGGCGCACCTCACGCTTCTACAAAAAACTGGTGCAGGAAGAGAAAGTCGCCTTGAATGCTCAGAGTTTCAACGGATTCCCCGGTGATAAATATCCTAATCTGATCATGTTCTATGCCCTCACGGCCCCAGGGCGTAGTGTGGATGAAGTCCAGCAACTGATGCATGCGGAAATCGAGCGATTAACCAATGAAGCAGTATCAGAAGAGGAACTCGATCAGGTCAAAACACAAGCTCGGGCCGGACTATTACGCGCGCTCAACTCCAACTCTGGTATGGCGGAAGCGCTACTTGAGTTTGAGAATAAAACGGGCAGTTGGCAGAATCTGTTCAAGCAACTTGATCTGATTGCCGCGATTACGCCCAAGGATATTCAACGGGTCGCCCAAGCAACTTTCACACCGGAGAATCGGACGGTGGGGCGGATTTTGTCCGAAGAATAATCAAGATGTGACCGCGAAGCAGACCGGATGATCGTTGACTGGCATAAAGCGCAGCCAACCCCAAAAAAGAAATCGGAATTTTTGATGTATGCAAACGCCGCGTAAACCCCCAATTACTCGTAGACAAATTAGTCGTAAACAAAAGCTGACGAAGATTATCACGGTGACAGTGACTATGTTGCTGATTCCGCTGTTGCTGTTGCTGCTGGCGGGGTGGCCAGTTAATGCTGATGTTGATCGGCCCAAACACTACACAGAGCTGACCTTTCCACCGCTGCCGGAAATTCAGGTGCCAGAGTATGAGCGCTTCACCCTGAAAAATGGCATTGTCGTTTATCTGATGGAAGACAGGGAACTGCCGCTCGTCAGCGGTAGCGCCATGATTCGCACCGGCGAACGATTTGAGCCAGCCGAGGAAGTGGGATTGGCGGAGATCATGGCAACGGTGATGCGTTCCGGCGGCACCACCGAGCACTCCAGTGAGCAACTCAACCAATTGCTCGAACAAAAAGCCGCCTCGATCGAAACCAGCATCACAACAAACCTGGGGAGTGCGGGTTTCAGCGCTCTAAGTGAAGACCTACCCCAGGTTTTAGATTTGTTTGCCGAAGTGTTGCAAAAGCCGGCTTTCCCAGAGGAGAAAATCAACCTGGCGAAAGTCCAGGCCCAAGGTAGTATTGCTCGCCGCAATGATAGCCCCAGCGACATCATGCAGCGGGAATTTCGCAAATTGATCTACGGTGAAACCAGTCCTTATGGCCGGACGATCGAATATACAACGCTGAACAACATCAATCGTCAAGATTTGGTTGACTTCTACCAGACCTGGTATCGTCCGGAAAATGTGATCTTGGGCATCGTTGGCGATTTCGATGCAGCGACAGTCAAAGCCCAGTTGGAAAAACAGTTGGGCAATTGGCAAGTTGATCAACCAAAGCCACGACAGCCACAGTTGCCGCTAGTGCGGCAGCGACGGCAGGATGGTATTTATCTGGTCGATCAGCCACAACTCAACCAAAGTTCAATTCGCCTCGGGCATCTCGGTGGCTTCATTGGCAGCCAAGATTATCCAGCTCTGTCTGTGATGAACGAAGTATTGAGCAGTTTCGGCGGTCGGTTGTTTAACGAAATCCGATCGCGCCAAGGGCTGGCTTACTCGGTCTATGCATCTTGGAGTCCACAGTTTGACTATCCTGGGATGTTTCTGGCGGGGGGCGATACTCGCTCAACGGCGACGACCCCATTTGTCAAGTCGCTGAAAACCGAAATCGAGCGCATTCGCACAACACCGATTTCCGCAGCCGAACTAAAGGCCGCCAAGGATTCGGTGTTAAATTCCTTTATCTTTAACTTCCAAGACCCAGCACAGACGCTATCACGGCTGATGCGCTACGAATACTTTGGCTACCCCCCTGATTTTATCTTCACCTACCAAAAAGGCGTGGAGAAAACCACGATCGCCGATATCCAGCGCGTTGCCAAGCAATACTTACAGCCGGATAAATTAGTGACGATCGTCGTTGGTAACAAAGCCGAAATTAAACCCAGCCTGAGTGAATTGGGCAAAGTATATGAAATCGATGTGACGATTCCGCCACCACCATCGAGCCCAACCGCAGTTGCACCGTCGTCCTAAATTAGCAGTCACAATGCTGGAAAAGATTGGCATTCTCCAAGGCGATATTACCCGGCTCTCCGTCGGCGCGATCGTCAATGCGGCGAATGAATCACTGCTGGGCGGGGGTGGCGTTGATGGCGCAATTCATCGAGTGGCGGGGCAGGAGCTGCTCGTCGCTTGTCGCAACTTGAACGGATGCAAAACTGGACAAGCCAAAATCACGCCGGGTTTCAAGCTACCGGCCAAATTTGTCATCCATACGGTGGGGCCGGTATGGCATGGGGGCACATCGGGAGAAGCGGAATTGCTGGCGGCTTGTTATCGCGCCAGTCTGAAGCTGGCGATCGAATATCGTGCGAATACCATCGCATTCCCAGCGATTAGCTGTGGCGTGTATGGCTACCCCGTCGAAGCAGCGGCCCAGATCGCTTTATCCACGGTCGTGGATTATTTACAGACAGACGGCGAGGCGATCGCGGGGGTGAGTTTTGTCTGCTTTGGTGATGAAATGTACAACGCGTATCTCGAAGCATTTGGCATGATTGGATCACTTTAGTGGTCATCACGCATGTGGGCTTCCAGTCGTTCAAGAATCCGCCGATTTTCGGTTTGTAAGCCACGGATCTCTGCCTGCATCTGCATAAATGCCTCCCAGTGGCGATCGGCATTTTGCGCCATGACATTCACCATTGCCATCACGTTCGTGACTTCGTCGTGGAGTTGAGTGGCGAGGGATTCCTGTTGACTGGTCAGGGTTTGCTGCTGATCAGTTAGCGTTTGCTGTTGATTGGTTAGGGTTTGCTGCTGATCAGTTAGCGTTTGCTGTTGATTGGTCAGGGTTTGCTGCTGATCAGTTAGCGTTTGCTGTTGATTG
>CAVPGX010000020.1:0-20378 GCA_963704065.1 uncultured cyanobacterium
AAACCGAACTCGAGCCGGATCATCAATCGGTTTTGGCGTTATTAACTGGCTGAAATCCTCATGGGTAGCTTGAGATTCAAGTGACCCTTGAAGGCAAGACGATATGATACAAAACCGCCTATTTTCTTAATCCAACGCCTCTTCTTGATGAGTTTTGATGACGCAATCAGAAAGTGGCAATGCGACACAGGCCAAAATAAAACCTGACTCGATCAACTCATCATCTAAGCAAGACTGATCAGATTGGTCGACTTTACCGGAGATTATTTTCCCAACACAGCTCGAGCAGGATCCCGCTCGGCAAAAAGCCGGTAAATCGATATCGGCTTCTTCGGCAGCATCAAAAATAGTTTCATCGTCGGCCACTGAGATCGTCGTATTGAGACCATCATCGTTAATGAGTGTGACGTTGTAGCTCGCCATATATCTCCTTACAGGAATTCACTTTCGGTGGAATGGTAGTGCAATTCCACAACAGTTTATTGCTTAAAACTTGTTGATTAAGACTGTTATGTCAGCTCATCATCCAAACGCTAAACATCTAGACTTGCAAGCAATCCCTTAGGAAAAGATTACCCAATTCCGCCGACATCGTAACAATTTGCAATAAATTCTAACTGACCCATCGATCGAGCATAGACACCTAACTGTTTTTGGCCTCCTCCTAGCAGCGGACTAAGTGCCACACAGTTATAGCTGTAGCCAGTTGATTGAGGATGCATACGAGACGAGTCTCAGATTGCATGATATGGGCCGAGCTTACAGCGCGGATTTCCGGCGCAAGGTGTTGGCGTCGATTGAGTTGGATGGGGTTACGTAAAAGTGAGGCAAGTGAGTTATTCCGCATCAGTCGTAACACGATTGATCAATGGTTTAAGCGTCGTGAGCAGACCGGCAATGTGGCGGCTTCAACCGTGCGTCCGCCCAGTGTTCAACGCAAGATCAAGGACTTGGCGGTGTTTCGTCAATTGGTGCGGCAAAATCCGGTCCGGACTCAAGCCGAACTAGCGGTGTTGTGGGATGGCGAAGTCAGTCAACGAATGATTTCACGGGTGTTAAAGCAAATCGGATTTAGTCGAAAAAAACTTATGGGTATCGTCAACGTGATGCGGCGGCCCGTCAGCAATTTCAAGCGGCATTGGGCGATCCAACCGCCGCGCATCTGGTCTACATTGATGAATCCGGCATGGATGAACGGGATGACTATAGCTATGGTTGGTCACCGATTGGTGAACGCATTCAGGCCCTGAAGTCGGGCCGGTGTGGCGGCCGGATCAATATGATTGCGGCTGATCGAGACAGTCAGTTGATTGCACCGTTCATGTTGCAAGGGGCCTGTAACCGCACGGTGTTTGAACCCAGCAAAAATCCGATCGTTATCCCTGGCAACCCGCATCAAACACTGATTGCCAACCCCGATCGGTCAAAGCCTTAGGCCGATAAACCGCATTCTGACACCAACGCTCTTGGACAGTTGGATGGAATCGCTGTTGCTGGTTTTCAACGCTTGGCTGGTCCGGAATTTCCCTGACTTTCAGGCCCAAGATCGACAGGAAGGGAAAGCGCCAACGGCGTCGTGCCGCATATAAATCAGGAATCTGCGGCTTGAGCGCACTGGGCTGTAGCAGATTGATTTGGGCCTGATCGAATTCTAGACCCAGTCCAAAATCTTGCACTGACTGCACCATCCAAGTGAGTGTCAAATCGGCGATTCCACCACCCCAGGCTGTGCCGACTAGCACATGATTACCCGGAAACCACAATTGCTTGAGCTGGGTTGGCGACCCTGTAGGCACTTCCATCGGGGTAAGCGGAAATACTTTGTGCTGTTCATCGACTGCGGCAACGTGCAAAGCATTCTGAATTAAGGGGCTGAGTTTTGTATTGTGAAAGCGATAGGGTTGATTGATCCAGTAATCGATCGGCAAATTCGGAATCAGGTCCGGCACCCCCAAGGCCCCCACCGTATCCCAACAGCCAAGTAAAGTGATCGGTGCGGCCTGACTTTGGTAAGCCGATCGAAACGCCGCCGCTTGCTCCTGGCGTTTCGCCCGCTGCTTTGTACGGTAGATGCGATAGGCGGTTTCAACTTGTGCCGTTTGGTGCGGTGGCAGGATGCCCACACAGTCGATCAATCCACCCAGACTCCGAACTGTATACGCCCCCCGACTATACCCAAATAGATAAATTTCATCGCCGGGCTCATACTGCTCACACAGAATTTGATAGGCAGCACGAATCTTTTTGTCAATTCCAATGCCAAACGCTCCACCGGGTAGTTTGTCGTACCAGCGTGTGCCAATGCCATCCTGATAGTGGACCAATTGACGTGTGCCGTCACTGGCTGAAGCTTTAAGTAATTGCGCCAACCGACGAATATTTGTGGGAGTGCGATCGTTAAACTTATTCCAAGTGCCATCGCAGCAGACAATGATGCGTTTAGACATAAAGCGAATCGGATAGTGAATGGTTTTCACGTAAGGCGTATAGAAGTTTACACTAAACTTTCTAGTTGCACTGAATTTATGCGACTTCAGACACAAAAAAGCACAGCTAAGCGCTGTGCTTGATCGCAAGAATTGTCGGAATTTGGACTGCTTACTTCGGTGTGCAGCGCGCAAACGCATTCTTGAAGTTCTGAGGCCCTTGGTAATTCGAAGCCTGTGCAAGCGTTTTGAGTTCTTGGGGACCGATGAGATACTGATCGTTAACTTTCCAAGTGGGGAATCCGGCTTGTCGGCCCGTTTGTTTTTCTGCGCTAATAAATTCCTGCTGACAAACTTCCGGTTGCGGATTTTTGCCTTTCGGATCGCATTCAATGTTAGGCAACTCGCTCTTGGTTGCTTCTGCGCCAAACATTAATTTCTGCTCACAACAGTGAGGACACCAATAGGCAGCATACATCTTTGCGCCCGTGTCCTTCAGGTGTTTGGCTAGCTGAATCTCCGCTTCGCCCGATGTTGTCGAATAAGTAAATACAACATTATCCTGCCCATCGACCACTGTGCCATCTGCCGTAGCCATATCCTGCGGCGCATAGATCGCCAAACTACCGACCAAAGTCAAAATGCTGACCACGATCCCAATCGAAAATAGTGGACCGCGCTCATCCCATTCCCGGCCAATGAGCACGAGCACAAACATTGCTGCGGCCAAAATTGCGGAGAATAGACAAAATGGGCAAATTCCTCCCCAACCAAGACTTCTGCCGCCAAAGACAAATTCCGAGAACATCACGTTCATCAGATAAATGCTAAATACCAGCATGGCCGTCGCACCCGCAAACAGCAGCAGCCAAGTTTTATCTTCAACGTTCTTCCGCAGTGACTTTTGGGTCTCAGGGTTAATCAACAAAGGGGCGAGGGCAAATACAATCATTGCGATGTAGCCCAACATGCCGAATAGGGACAGCGGTTGACCAAAGACCGTGGCATAGCGACTTTCGAGCACGGCACAGGTCTGGGTAGGACAGCTACTGCTAGTGAATCGTAGATAGGTGAGGTAAGCAGTATTAATAGTGCCAACAGTCGCGATCGCGCCAATTAGGGGACGCGAAAATCGATGCAACCAAGGCTTTGGGCGTTTACGACTCATAAAAATGTGTTCTAGTTAAGCTATTCAAAGTGTACAAGTGTCAGCGTAATTTGGATGTAAATGGCAGTCTGCTCGATTAGGGCATCTGACAAATTTGAAAGGCGTTTTGAAAATCTTGGGGGCCTTTGTATTCACTTAATCGTGCCAGTTCGGCCAATGGCTGACGCCCGGAATAATAGCGCCCGTTAATTTTCCAGGTTGGGAAGCCAAATTTTTCACCGGTCTGTTTTTCGACTTCAGACACCACTTGGCGACAAACGTCCGCCTGCGCATTGGGGCCATCAGCCGCGCACTCAACATAGTTCAGATCTTGCATGGCCCTTTGGCCAAACAGCTGCTTTTGTTCGCAACAGTGAGGACACCAGTAGGCACCATACATCGTTGCACCAGTTGCCTTGAGATGGTTTGCAAGTTGTGTCTCGGCTTCGCCGGAAGGGGTGTTAACGCCAAAAAAGACGTTGCCGCTCCGATCCTTAATTAAGCTCATATTTGGGTCATAGGCCTGTGCAGGAGCGTATAGCGCTAACGTTCCAACTAGCGTCACCATCCCGACAATCAATCCTGGAAACACTAACTGCCCAATACTGTCCCAAGTTTGTCCGACGATCGCCAGAATAAATAGCGTCGTAGAAAAGGTGGCGGACGCAATGCAGAAGTAGCATACTGCGTGAATCTCAACCGCCAGCAAATACATTAGGTACCCGCTAAAGAGCGTCATCGCACCGGTCACTAAAAAAAGCGGGAGCTGCGTACGCTCGGTTAACTGCTGTCGTTGACGAATAGTGCTCGAATCATCCCCCCGTTGTGTCAAAGGCGCGATCGCCAAACCGAAAACAATCAGATAAGCCACTAGACCAAAGATGGCTAGCGGCTGTCCCAAGATTTCGGCATAGGGACTATTCAGCACAGTTGAGCAACCTGCTTGGCAGATTCCACTACTTTGATTCGTGAGTTTTTCGTAGGTGATGTAACTGGTATCCGTTACGCCCAACCCAGCCACGATCGCCATCAATGGGCGTGACCAAGCTTGGATCCAAGATGTTGGCTTTGCACGAACCATAACTTTCCTAAAACTCCGTCGCCTAGGGCTTTCCTGCAAAAAATAGGTTTTTCCATTGTATATAGCAGAGAGTTGATCAAACCATTTCCCTCATGGGTAACTTTGCGATCAATCCAAGCTGGGAAAAAAATCTCAAAAAGACTTGCAAATCCCCCGGAGGTTTGTTAGCTTTATTAAGCGCTTGTGCGCAAACTATTCAAGCCGGGATAGCTCAGTCGGTAGAGCAGAGGACTGAAAATCCTCGTGTCGGCGGTTCAAGTCCGCCTCCTGGCATTCAACAAAATCAATAAGTTCCTAATCTGGTAAAGAGTTTCACCGTTTTTCCGCATGATTTTTTCGTTTGAAAGTTCGGGGATTTTTAGATAGGTTTAGGTGGAAAACTGGTGTAAAGATGGTGTAAAACCTCCAGAATAGAGGAGTGAATTACACCATTTAGGCCTATGGATTCCAAAACATCAACTGGCAGGGCTTCTAAAGGTTCAGTGACGGTTCTTGTCTCACATGGTCGTTTACAGCTTCGCTTCAGTTTTGGTGGTAAGCGTCACTATATTTCAACCGGTTACCCGGACACACCACATCACCGGAAACTTGCTGAAATCAAAGCGGCTGAACTAGAAAAGGATATTCTCTATGAACGGTTTGATCCGTCTAATCTAAGCAAATACAAGCCCCAAGCTAAGCCTCAAGCCATTGCACCATCTGCACCGTCGAATAAAAAATCGAAAAAGTCCCAGTTTCCGTCACTGGATATTCTCTGGAGGAACTATACAGACTTCAAGCGGCCTAGCCTGTCATCTAGCACGATTGTCAAAGACTTTACTAAAGTGCGGAACTGTATTCGAGCGTTGCCCACGCGGTCTTTAAAGGATGCGGTCAGTATTCGGGATTGGCTCTTGGCGAATAAAACACCCAACGCAACCAAGCGGATCCTGACCCAGTTGTCAGCTTGTTGCGATTGGGCGATGAAGTCACAGATGATTCCCCATAATCCATTTCTCGGGATAGCAGCGGATATTAAGGTGCCAAAGTCGTCAGCAGAAGATATGGATATCAATCCCTTCTCGCCTCAGGAGCGAGATCAAATTATTCAGGCGTTTCGGGACGATCAACACTATAGAACCCATTTGAGATCCTTTGGGACTGGGGGTAAGCTGTTAAGCCCAGTCATTATGGTGTATTCGAGCAGTCTTACCGACCAAGAGTGGGAAATTCTTGGACCGCTGTTGCCTCAGATATTGCCATCGAGAAAGCAGACGTGTCCACCTAACTGGACAAAACGAGTCATCCTCGATGGCATCTTTTATCAACTCAAGAATGGTTGTAATTGGCAAGACCGACCCAACGACCTGCCGCCCTATTCGATCGTCTATTGGCACTACAAGCAATGGCGGGCAGCCGGAGCGATGGAGCGGCTGATGACGGTCTTGCACGAACCAGTCCGAACGCAAGTCAAAAAAAGCCCCAGTGGACGCGGTTAATCATCATCGACTCGCAAGCGGTCAAGAACACCTGTAATGCGAGTGTGGTCTCGAAAGGCTTTTGTTTCTACAAATCGACGAATGGCATCAAACGGTATCTGGCAGTCGATACACTGGGATTTCCCTGCTTTACTCACTGCACACCCGCGAATCTCTCGGATGATGCCGCCGGATTGCTGGAGATGTTGCGCCTCAACATCGACTATTTCAAGTCCAAGCCCGTCAACATTCCCAAAATCACCATTCTGCTAGACCATGGATATCATCCGGAACATCTAACTGAGGAATTAGAAAAGGTCTATCCCCAGATCATGACAAAAATCAAGTTTGAACGCTCCACGAAACCCTCAAAACAAGGAAAAGCCGCACAAGGAAAATCAGGCTTTGTACCAGCGGTCACCAGATGCTGCCTGCCTGACACAAGTTCTGTAAGTGATGCCTGTCTAGGTGTTAAATCCAGATGAGAGAAAATACGTTAAGATATTGGGCCAGCCCGATGCCTGGATATACCTGTGGGGGCATTCAATCAAGCTAACAAGGGCGCTAAAGTAGGCGAATGATTTGTTTCAGCTGAGTGGTTGCCAGGATGTTAGCGAGTATCTTTGAGTCGTTTGCCGCAGCGAGCCCGGTTAGTGTAATGATGCGGGGGATGATGGAGCGAGTGTTTCAACCGGAACGCTTGGATGAAATATTTGCGACGCACTCGCAGCGGCAATACGAACGTGAATTGTTATTTTCGAGTTTAGTGAACCTGTTGAGTTTGGTGGTTTGTGGGATACATCCGTCAGTGAATGCCGCCTATAAAGCGAAGGCAGACAGGATGAATGTGACGCGGGGGGCACTATATCAAAAACTGAATGGGGTTGAGATTGGGGTAAGTGCGGCCCTACTGCGAACCACCGCCCGTGAGTTAAACAAATTAATTACGATGATGGGTGGGCAACAGGTCCCCTTGCTGCCGGGTTATGCGGTCCGAATCCTGGATGGCAATGCCTTAGCGGCGACGCAACATCGCTTAAAAGTGCTGCGGGATGTCGCCGCTGCTCCCTTGCCGGGGAAATCGCTCGTGGTGCTCGACCCCGAAGCCCGATTGGCGGTGGATATCTTTCCCTGTGAAGATGGCCATGCCCAAGAACGGCGATTATTTAACGCGGTTCTCGAGACGATTGAAGCACAACAATTATGGATTGCCGACCGCAATATGTGTACGCTGGGATTTCTCTTCGGGATTGCCCAACGGGAAGCAGCCTTTGTGCTTCGGGCGCATCAAGGCTTACCCTGGGAGGCCGTCAGTGCGCTGAAATTCGTGGCGTCGGTGGCGAGTGGCGCGCTGTATGAACAGGCGATTCAAATTCAACAAGATGCCGATTGTCTGAAGCTGCGCCGAGTGGTTTTACGTTTATCGAAACCCACTCGGCGTGATGAGACTGAGTTGGTATTCTTAACTAATTTACCGATGGATATTGCCACTGCAAGTGAGGTCTCGCAGTTATACCGAGAACGTTGGCAAATCGAAACACTCTTTTTAACGGTCACAATGAACTTTGAAGGCGAGATCAATACATTAGCTTATCCTCAAGCCGCACTCTTCAGCTTCTCTTTAGCGCTTGTAACCTATAATATTTTGGCTACCCTCCGAGCCTCCTTGGCCAGTGTTCATGGGCTAGAAACGGTGAATCAGACATTATCTGACTTCTATGTCGTCGATGAAATCCAAGCCACTTATCGAGGCATGATGATTGCCATTCCCCCGAAACATTGGCAACCCTTTAGCCGCATGTCATTGACTGACTTAGCTGAACAACTCAAAGAATTAGCCACCAAAGTCAGTCTCAAACGTTTTCTCAAACAACCACGCAAGAAGAAAATCCAACAGTCAAAACGAGTGAGCGACCCAAAACATCCTCATGTTTCGACTGCAAAACTTTTATCTCCTGACTGAATAACACCTAGACAGGCATCGTTCTGTAAGTGCATGATTGTCTTGGATAGCTCAGGGCAGAGAAGGTCATGGGAAGCTAGAAGTTATCAGACACCTAGCGCAATCCATGAACACTTCTCCGCCGCTTCATCGTCAACTACTGAGTTATCTGCGTCAATACAGCCAAGCATCCGATCTGCGTCATCTCAAAACCCTTTCGTGGATGGTGTATGGCTTATTGTGCAGTGAAGCCCTGAATTTATCGCAATGGGAACCCTATGTGATCAGTTCAGCGACGCAAGCCCAAAGTGATGAACGTCGTTGGCAGCGGTTTATGGTCAATCCCCGGATTGCACTGGAACGGATTTATTTGCCGCTGGTGATGCTGGCCTTGCACAACTGGGGGCAACATCGGCTCTATTTGGCCTTGGATACCACGGTCCTGTGGGCTGAGTATTGCATGATTCACCTCTCCGTCGTGTGCTGTGGCCGAGCGGTACCGTTGCTGTGGAAAGTCTTGGCACATGGCAGTGCGACCGTCCAATTTGAGGCTTACCGGGATCTACTGCGCAAGGCCCACTGGCTATTGCGACCCTATCCAGGGGTGATGTTACTGGCGGACCGCGGCTTTGCTTGTCATGATTTATTAGCTTGGTTGGAACAGCGGCAATGGCACTATGCCTTGCGCTTGAAATGTGATGTGCAGGTGCACGGTCCTCGACGGTTCCCGATTGACGTGGGACAACTCTATCCGCCCTTGAACGAAGCCCGACATTATGCGAATGTGCGGCTGTGGGCCGATGCCACGCACCAAACCAACTTGGTCTTAGCGACGGTGTCGGGCGCCAACGCATCCTGGGCTGTGATCACTGATGAACCACCGACGCTCAATACCCTCTGGCAATATACGCTGCGGTTTCGGGTGGAAGAACTATTTTTGGATAGCAAATCCGGCGCATTTCAACTGGAAGATTCCCGCTTACGCACTGCCCCCGGCCTTGAACGACTTTACTTGGTCGCTGCAGTTGCCCTGCTTTATGCCACCACCCAGGGCCTGGCCGTCCAATTCGCCGGACTGCGACGACAAGTGGACCCACACTGGCGGCGCGGTCTCAGTTATCTCAAAATTGGCTTGCGGTATCTCCAAGGAGTCGTGCATAAAGGACGCAAACTGCTCCAACCGCGACCACTGTTTGCGGTGGACCCAGAACCCTGCTTTGCCTCCAACAAGGCTGAACAAGCATTCTATGACACCATCTGGTTTACCCGCATTCGCTCCCTTAACGGCAAAACCTAGGTATCATAGCTATCTCAGAAGATGTGTCGGGCAGACAGCACCAGATGGATGATTGAACGATCCAATGCTTGGATGGAACGATGTAAAAGCCTGGTCAAAAACTTTGAGCGGACGCTAGCGAATGCCACGACAAAGCTCAATCTTTGCTTCGTTAGGCTCATGCTGAAGCGGCTTTCAGCCTCTCCTTAGAGATCTCAAATGGGTTCTATATATACTCAAATCAATTGATGAAGGCTTTAAAGCAACGGCTAAGAGTTGACAATGGATATTTTCTTGAAGGTACGTTAATGAACTCGAAAAGCAGATTTGATGTGTGGTCTTAGAAAGTAATATGAGATCGCCGCTGCAAATATCAATGAATCAATTAGTCCGAAAATATCAGACGGCAAAAAATCTCCTCTCAGCCAACCAAAAACTCCGACTAAAATTGTCATTAAACCCCATATGCCTTGGGTTATAAGTGTACCTATCCGGGAGCCTGTCACTGTCTAGAGAGAAAAATCTGCTCGGGTGAGAGCTTGCCATTAAGGTATGCACAACGATGCGCCAGCACTTGCGGAACATGGCTGACTTCCCAGGATGCTCCTGATATTTTGATGCGATTGCCAATTCGCTTGATCAAAGATTCCACATCCCCCGAGCCGATCGGCATCCCTTCGGCCTGGTAGTAACCGTAGTTGGGGATGCGTTCTCGATGACGCTCTAAATACCCCCGAAATTTTCTCGCCTCCTCCGAATTACAATCCTCGAATAGCTGACTTGCCTCATCTGCCGCTCCTCGCCAAAGTAAATCCTCGGCTTGCTTGAGCCACTGGTTCGAGCCGGGTATCTCATGCAGATTCTCCCGCAGATGATACCAATCGAGAATCTCGTTGCGCCGCTCTGGCTCTGCGATTTGGTCATAGACTCCCCAAACCCCGTCATGACCATCGCCCAGGCAATCCACTCGGTCATCCATTGGTTGGTGGTTAGCCCACCCGACCAGAGCATCGTTATCCTTGAACCAGGCCATGCCTTGCTGTTGCTCCAACAAGTTCAGCGCTTTGTACGCCCGCCACTCCGATTCTTGACCCTTGGGAGTCCGCAGGCGAATCATCCCGCCATCCAAGCTCATCTGAGTCACGGGCTCATCGCTGTTGGCCGCTTCAAACTTCTGACGCTGAACCAGCCGTTGCTGCGTCTTCTGGCTCACCCGCCTGCCCGTTTGTACTTCTACTTCTTCCATCGTCTTTTCGTAAGACAGAGAGGCGCTCAATCGTAAGCAGCAGGTCTCCAGATAGGGGCTCAAACGACTGTAACTCGAGATTCCTAGCGCTGTCGCTTGCTCACTGGAGTTTAGACAAATTTATTGTGTCCAAGCGATCTGCACTTGAGACAGATCGCTCGGTAGGCGAGGCTGAGAAAGTACTACCAAACTCAGTCAGCCCATGGAAAGTTTTACTGACCTGCAAGAATTTCGCAAGCGCGCCTATTGCCTACTTGGGAATGGCAAAGACAGTCTGTTTGACCTGATGGATGCGGTGATCACCAGTCGTGGGGTGCCGAGTTTTGCGGAACTGTCGCTCTCACCCGTCTTTCGGCGCGAATGGCCCAGCCTTTACAAGGTGCTTGAGCGGAGTCAACTGCCGCGTCAAACCTTCATGCAACTCTACGTTGAGCACCTGCCCAAATCCGAGCGTGTGATTTTAGCTGGGGACCATACTGCCTGGCCGCGGCTATGGGCCAAAACCTTGAAGGAGCGCACCTATGAGCATCAACCTCAAACACATCCGGGGTCCAAACCGGTGACGGTGGGACAAGGCTACAGCAGCCTGGTATGCGTGCCCGAGATGGCCGGGAGTTGGACCTTACCGTTATTGCATGAACGCATCACGAGCTTCGAGAGCCCATTACCCAAAGCCGCCGCCCAACTGAAACAGGTGTGTGAAGCCCTCGACCACCGACCGTTATCGATGTGGGATGCAGAATATGGTTGTGCTCGCTTTATCCAACTAACTGCGGAGATTGACTGTGACAAACTGATGCGCCTGCGCTCGAATCGGGTTCTCTATGGCCCACCACCAGGCTATTCTGGACGCGGTCGCCCCCGCAAACATGGGGATAAGTTCAAACTCAACGCGCCCGACACCTGGTGGCCGCCCCATCAACAGACCGATGTCCATGATGAAACCCTCGGGCATCTCAGACTGTGCTGTTGGACTCAGTTGCATTTTTACAAGACGGCGGAGGTGCCCATGCAACTGATTTTGGTAGAACGACTCGATGAGACGGGCAAACGCACGCATCGTCCTCTCTGGTTGATTGCTACCGGCGAGGAGCTACCAGTCATTGAAACCCTTTGGCAACTTTACTTGCGGCGGTTCTGCGTCGACCATTGGTATCGCTTCATCAAACAAAGACTCCACTGGTGTTTACCGCAGTTGGGCACGGCTGAACAAACGGCCGTCTGGAGTGATTTGATGCCCTTGATGAGCTGGCAATTGTGGCTGGCGCGCAAGGACGCTCAAGATAATCCCCTGCCCTGGCAGAAACCCCTGAAAAACAAGACGCCGGGACGTGTTGCCAATGCCTTCGCGCCGATTTTAGTCACGATTGGCACACCCGCTGAGCCGCCCAAAACCCGGGGAAAGTCTCACGGTTGGCCCACAGGTAAGATGAGAACCGATGCCTGTCTAGGTGTTATTCAGTCAGGAGATAAAAGTTTTGCAGTCGAAACATGAGGATGTTTTGGGTCGCTCACTCGTTTTGACTGTTGGATTTTCTTCTTGCGTGGTTGTTTGAGAAAACGTTTGAGACTGACTTTGGTGGCTAATTCTTTGAGTTGTTCAGCTAAGTCAGTCAATGACATGCGGCTAAAGGGTTGCCAATGTTTCGGGGGAATGGCAATCATCATGCCTCGATAAGTGGCTTGGATTTCATCGACGACATAGAAGTCAGATAATGTCTGATTCACCGTTTCTAGCCCATGAACACTGGCCAAGGAGGCTCGGAGGGTAGCCAAAATATTATAGGTTACAAGCGCTAAAGAGAAGCTGAAGAGTGCGGCTTGAGGATAAGCTAATGTATTGATCTCGCCTTCAAAGTTCATTGTGACCGTTAAAAAGAGTGTTTCGATTTGCCAACGTTCTCGGTATAACTGCGAGACCTCACTTGCAGTGGCAATATCCATCGGTAAATTAGTTAAGAATACCAACTCAGTCTCATCACGCCGAGTGGGTTTCGATAAACGTAAAACCACTCGGCGCAGCTTCAGACAATCGGCATCTTGTTGAATTTGAATCGCCTGTTCATACAGCGCGCCACTCGCCACCGACGCCACGAATTTCAGCGCACTGACGGCCTCCCAGGGTAAGCCTTGATGCGCCCGAAGCACAAAGGCTGCTTCCCGTTGGGCAATCCCGAAGAGAAATCCCAGCGTACACATATTGCGGTCGGCAATCCATAATTGTTGTGCTTCAATCGTCTCGAGAACCGCGTTAAATAATCGCCGTTCTTGGGCATGGCCATCTTCACAGGGAAAGATATCCACCGCCAATCGGGCTTCGGGGTCGAGCACCACGAGCGATTTCCCCGGCAAGGGAGCAGCGGCGACATCCCGCAGCACTTTTAAGCGATGTTGCGTCGCCGCTAAGGCATTGCCATCCAGGATTCGGACCGCATAACCCGGCAGCAAGGGGACCTGTTGCCCACCCATCATCGTAATTAATTTGTTTAACTCACGGGCGGTGGTTCGCAGTAGGGCCGCACTTACCCCAATCTCAACCCCATTCAGTTTTTGATATAGTGCCCCCCGCGTCACATTCATCCTGTCTGCCTTCGCTTTATAGGCGGCATTCACTGACGGATGTATCCCACAAACCACCAAACTCAACAGGTTCACTAAACTCGAAAATAACAATTCACGTTCGTATTGCCGCTGCGAGTGCGTCGCAAATATTTCATCCAAGCGTTCCGGTTGAAACACTCGCTCCATCATCCCCCGCATCATTACACTAACCGGGCTCGCTGCGGCAAACGACTCAAAGATACTCGCTAACATCCTGGCAACCACTCAGCTGAAACAAATCATTCGCCTACTTTAGCGCCCTTGTTAGCTTGATTGAATGCCCCCACAGGTATATCCAGGCATCGGGCTGGCCCAATATCTTAACGTATTTTCTCTCATCTGGATTTAACACCTAGACAGGCATCGCATATAAACCTAAGCACATAAACCAATGGCGGTAATAGTCTGAAGCTCATCAATCGCGTAAAGCCGCCAGCATAATATTGATAGCGCAAACTGAAATAAAAGCGGAAGCGTTTAATGGAATGGTTCGAAAATTCCTATCCTAACTGCCGCTCTATTTCAATACCAGGATTGAGGCGGGGTTGTCGCTTACCGCTAGAGTTCAAAGTTGAACCCTTGCTGTTTCAACTGCTCGTATCGCTGAGCATCAAACTGATATAGCCGTGCCGCCCGGTGGGCCACCCCGGTTTGGGTTTCGTCCAGTGCCACCAACAAATCCATCTTTAATAACTTGTTGCGAAAATTGCGCTTGTCTAGCGGCTGTCCCAGGATCGTTTCATAGAGTTTCTGCAGTTGGGTGAGGGTGAATTTGACGGGCAACAGCTCAAACCCAATCGGTTCATAGCGCACTTTGCCCCGGAGCCGGGCGATCGCTACCTCCAGAATCTGCCGGTGGTCAAACGCCAAAGGCGGTAATGCATCAAGCGCAAACCAATCGGTATCCTGGGCATCAGTTTTTGCCTGCAGTGGATGGTCCGCCAGGCTAATTAGAGCGTAATAAGCCACCGATACGACTCGATCGCGCGGATCGCGATCGGGGTTACCAAAGGTGTAGAGCTGCTCTAGAAACACATCCTCAACGCCAGTTTCTTCCCATAGCTCCCGGCGCGCGGCCGCTTCCAACGATTCTTCTAGATGGACAAACCCTCCCGGTAGCGCCCACTCGCCCCGATAGGGGGGGAGCTTGCGCTGAATCAACAGCACCTGCAGCATTGTGGCCTGGGCATCAAACCCAAACACAACACAATCAACCGTCAGTGCCGGACGTGGATAGGTGTAGGTGAATGCCATAGACCAAATAAAACTCAACACAGCAGTGGAATCAGACCAATTGTGCCGCAGAATTGACATAGTGTGAAATTGACACTATAGTGAGGTCAATAGGCTTAGTGTTGAATGCACACTAATAATTGGATGGTTCTATGAATCCTTGGATTGATGTGGCCGCCGGCTCCGTCGCTGGTCGAGACCATATACGCACAGGCAAAAATAATCAGGACGCCCTGGCCTGGGTCCATCTGCCGCAGGGTGGCGTTGCCGTTGTTTGCGATGGCTGCAGCAGTCAGCCCCATAGTGAGGTCGGCGCGCAACTGGGGGCACAACTGGTGACTCAGGTTGTGGTTCGCCAGCTCGATCGCACGCTATTAGCTGATGCTACATTTTGGCCAACAGTCCAGCGCCAGGTCCTGGAGGGCTTATACTTCTTGGCCCGGCAGTTAGGGGATAACCTAGCGGAAACGGTACAGCGATATCTGCTGTTCACTCTGTTGGGAGCAGTCATTACCCCTGAGAACACCATCATTTTTGGGCTGGGGGATGGGGTCTATGCGATCAATCGCGAGATCTACACCCTAGGCCCCTATGCCCACAATGCGCCACCCTATCTGGCCTACCATCTGCTGGCGCCAGAGTCTTTAGCCTGCGACCCCGCCCCACTTCAGGTGCATCACTGTCGTCCCACAACAACGGTACAAACCCTACTGCTGGGGAGCGATGGGGTACTGGATTTAATCAAGGCAGCAGCATTACCTCTACCTGGTAAAACCGAGACTGTTGGTGAGATTAGTCAATTCTGGCAAGACCCTTACTTTCAAAACCCGGACCGGGTACGACGGCGGCTGACTCTGATTAATCGATCGGTGGTGCAGCCTGATTGGGATCGCCAGCAGCTGATTCAGCAGCCGGGGTTGCTGCCCGATGATACAACCCTGGTTTGTCTACGCTGTCGGCCAACTAGCTAAAGGAGGAAGCATGGAGGTTTATATTCAACAAAAAAAGGTCAGGCTATCCCCAAAACAGCTGATTGGCCAAGGCGGCGAAGCGGAGGTGTATCGGTTGCCACCCCACACAGCAGTCAAGTTATTTAAGTCGCCGGCCCATCCCGACTTTCGCCACCAGCCTCAGGCGCAACAGGCGGCCCAGCTGCGGCTAGACCAGCACCAGCAAAAACTCCGACAGTTTCCCAGAAATCTGCCAGAACGGGTAGTGGTCCCCCAAGCATTAGTGTGTGATAGCACCGGCCAGCGGGTGCTGGGCTACACTATGCCCCTGCTGGGCAATGCCGATCTGCTGCTCCGCTACAGTCAACGGCGTTTCCGCCAAACCATCAATACCCAGACCATCATCACGATTTTTCAGGATCTACATCAGACCCTGACCCAGATTCATCAGGCCCAAGTAGTGATTGGCGACTTCAACGACCTAAATGTGTTGGTAAAAGGCACAGCTGCGTACCTGATCGATACCGATTCGTTTCAGTTCGATGCATTTTCTTGCCAGATGTTCACCGCCCGTTTTGTGGACCCCTTGCTATGCGATCCTGATGCCTCCCAATTAACGCTACAGCAACCCCACACACCCGACTCCGACTGGTATGCCTTCACGGTCATGTTGATGCAGTGTTTATTATTTGTCGATCCCTATGGAGGAATCTACAAACCGGATCACTCTGAGCCGACAATTGCCCAGGGGGTACGCCCACTGCACCGAATCACCGTTTTCCATCCCGAGGTACGTTATCCCAAACCGGCTTTACCTTACCACTATCTACCCGATGCCTTACTGCACCATTTCCATCAGGTATTCGAACAGGACTGGCGCGGCACATTTCCCAAAAACCTGTTGGAGAATCTCACTTGGAGAAGCTGCTCCACTTGTGGTCTGGAACATGTCCGCCCCCAGTGCCCCCAGTGCGCCAAACCCCAAATCATCCCAATTGTGACACCGGGGCAGGTGCGCGTCATCCCCGTCTTTCAGACTCAGGGTTTGATACTGTACGCCAGCCAGAGTCAGGAGAAGCCGTGCTGGCTGTACTGGGAGGCAGGCAGCTTTAGACGGGAAGATGGGTTACCGCTGCTGCAGGGAGATCTGGTGCCCAACCAGCGCTGGCGCATCCAGGGAAAGCAAACCTGGTTAGGGTATGCCCAACAGCTAGTGGACTTTGGAACCGGCCAACCGTCCCAGCGTAAAACAGTGGACTGCTATGGTTCCATTCCTCAGTTTGATGCCACCGAAAGTAGCCACTACTGGCTGGCCCAGGGCTACCTATGGCGGCAGGCAGTCTTGGGGCCTCAGATGGTGGGAGCGGTGCTGGGGAGCGGCCAAACCCAGTTTTGGCTGGGAACAACCTTTGGGCTGGGGATCTATCGGGTAGGCCAGCTACAGTGCGCCTTCGTGTTTGATGCCGAAACACCCGGCCTAAATGACCAGGTGCAGCTACCAACTTGGTCGGGACAGTTGCTTCAAGCCAGCTGCTGCTTCAGCCCTCGGTTAGCCTGGCTGTTTTTGATTACCCAGGAGCAGGGGATGAGGCATTACTACTGCCAGGTCGTCGCCCGGAATGGGCTGGTGGTAGCCACGGCCACCAGCCACCAGTCGCAGCCCCACTGGCTTAGCCAATTAGGCGCCTCCCTGGCGGTTAGCCACGACCCTTGCCCCTTTTGCGCCGCTGACGATTTCCTGCTGGCCGCCACCGACGACGGCATTGTGCGTATTCAGGTACAGCAGGGCCAGCTGGTGCGCACACGAGTGTTTACCGAAACCGAATCCTATGTTGATGCTAGCTGTCGGCTACTGGCCGGGCCCCAGGGACTCTGGGTAGTCAGCGATCGGCGGATTGACTGGCTCCAGCTTGGTTAATTTCTATTTTCTTCTCTCTAATTTAAGGAGTTTCACCATGACAACAACTACCCAATTACCGATCCCCGCCCACTTCGATCCCAGCCGCGTGGGCGAAGTCTGGCAGGTACCCTACCAGGAGCGTGCCCCCCAAGCCAAGCAGTGGGCGAAAACTCACCAGATCGCTCCGGCAGCCAAGGATCAACACCGCATCTGCTTGATGCCAATTGATGTGCAAAACACCTTCTGCATTCCCGGCTTTGAGCTATTTGTCGGCGGGCGCTCCGGGCAGGGCGCAGTAGAAGACAATATCCGCCTTTGCCAGTTCATCTATCGCAACCTGGGGGTGATTACGGAAATTGCTCCCACCATGGACACCCACACCACCCTGCAGATTTTCCACGCCGATTTTTGGATCAATGATCAAGGAGACACTCCCGCTCCCATGACCACCATTACATTGACGGATGTAGAACAAGGCGTATGGAAGGTGAATCCGGCGGTGACCTACAGCTTAGCCCAAGGCAACTATGTCGCTCTGCAAGCCTACGCCCTGCACTACGTTAAGCAGTTGAGTAGCGACGGCAAATATCCCCTGACTATCTGGCCCTACCACGCCATGTTGGGGGGCATCGGCCATGCCTTGGTGCCAGCAGTGGAAGAGGCTTGTTTTTTCCATACCTTGGCCCGCAACAGCCAAACTAATTTCGAAATTAAAGGCGGCAACCCGCTGACGGAAAACTATTCCGTACTGCGTCCGGAAGTGCTCGATCGTCCCGATGGTCGCCCGATCGCCCAGAAAAATACCCGCTTTATTCAAAAGCTACTGGACTTCGACGCGGTCATTATTGCCGGTCAGGCCAAAAGCCACTGCGTCGCCTGGACGATTGACGACTTGCTGACGGAAATCCAGCTCCAAGACCCATCGCTGGCCCAGAAAGTTTATCTGTTAGAAGACTGTTCTTCTCCGGTAGTGGTCCCCGGCGTAGTGGACTTCACCGATGCCGCCGATGCGGCATACCAGCGATTTGCCGCCGCTGGTATGCGGCTGATTAAGTCGACTGATTCCCTCAGCTAAACCAGGCTTATCCATCCTTCAATACAGAAAACAATCATGAACTCCATTCCTAACATCAACCAACTCTTTCAATCGGCCCACGACGACGGTTTGCTGTCTACCGCCGCGATGCAGGCCCTGAATATAACTGACATTGGCCTCCAAATTCAGGCGGGGCTGGGCACCCCTGTCGATGACGTCATGGCCAGCGAGGTAGTGCTGGTCACCCTGATGCCAGATGATTCCGGGTCGATTCGCTTTGCGGGCAATAGTGGGGTGGTGCGGGCCGGACACAACACGGTGCTGGATGCCCTGATGGTCTCCCCGCAGCACGACCAGATTTTGATTCACAACCGCTACCTGAACGGCCATGTGCTCTACCCCTACTGTCCAGTACCCCAAGCAGTGCGGATGGATAGCCAGAATTACGACCCTCACCAAGGTACTCCCCTCTACGAACAGACGGTGGTGCTATTGGGCACAGTGTTGGCCAAAACGCAGGAGTTTGCCGATAATGGGGTGCCAGTGCGATCGGTGACCCTGATCATTTCTGATGGAGCCGACTGCCACTCCCAGCGCACTAACGCTAAAGACGTGAAGTTGATTGTGGATGATATGTTGCGCAGTGAAAGCCATATCATTGCGGCCATGGGCATTGACGATGGTGAAACCGACTTTCAACGAGTATTTCGAGCGATGGGCATACGGGATGAATGGATTCTGACACCGGGGAACAGTCAGACCGATATTCGCCAAGCCTTTGCCCTATTTTCCCAGTCGGCGGTGCGGGCTAGCCAGAGTGCCGGCAGCTTTAGCCAGACGTCGCTAGGTGGTTTTGGCCGCCCGTAAAGGCGGACGTGCAGGGTTTAATTGGGCTCACACCATGCTGAGGGGCCAATGCGGGTGTCGTAGTGTTGGGATGTCATAAATTTTCTCCTTGTTTTCCGATCGTGCGGGTGGACTGCGCCCCTAAGCCCGATCGACCGATAAAGTGGCTATCCTGAATTATTGCTCTACAACTGTAGAGCAATTTAACCCACTAAATCTTTGGGAAAAGTGCATCGGTCGATTTTCCTGACAACTACATATTAGGTATCCAAACAATCAATCAAGGATATAAAGATGAAATTTTCATGGAAAGCACTGATTAGCACCACTGCTGTTGCACTCATCCAGTTTTTGCCCCTCATCGGCAACGTCTCCAGCGCGCAAGCAGCCAAAAAGACTTATACCTATACCGCTTGCTATTTTCAAAAGGGTGATAAAGTTTCAACTGAAACGTGGCAATGGGGTCTAGAACCTGATGATAGCTGGTATACAATGTCCGGCAATTGGGCCAAGCGGCGACATATCGGGACAACATACTTCAACACCAGCGATCGCGGTGCGGTGGCGAGCTGTCAGCGATCCCAAGCATATTACCAACTCAGCGGCTATCGACTAGTGGGAGTATACGCAAGAGATAAAACCGCCGGTTCTAATTATGAAATCCGCGTTAATGGCCAAGAGATTTTCCGCAATCCGTAATGACTACACCCTCGATTGCATCACTCACATCCAGAGGCATTACCGAGATAATGAGTATTGCTTCCAGATGTGACACTCAATCATCTTTTATGAATAAAATTAGTTTTCAGCCAAAGCAGCCACTATATTTGTAAAGTATCGGTGGCTAATTGCACAAACCATCACTTTCACTGTGAATTGAGTCATCAGGACAGAGTTGCGCATCTGCAATGTTCGCACGAGTTTTGATAACGCTGTTATGAGTAAAGTGATTGTGATTCAAATGGGCAGTGGCAACCTCCAAGCCGGTTTCCCACTGGTTATCGCACAGCTTTGGACACAATCTGACACACTACCCGAGCAATTTACAGGGCAGCTACCACCCGCCCCGGCACTCCAAGAAATCGGTCAGTCATGGCAAGCCTTATATCGTGCCCTCTGCGATCGTCCAACCACAAATCCCCGATCCAGCACATATAGCATTGAGCTTGACGACGAATTTGAAATCGATGAAGGCGGCGTCCTCAACGTCTCAGCCTACGAATTTGATAGTCTGTGT
>CAVPGX010000021.1:0-57281 GCA_963704065.1 uncultured cyanobacterium
CCATCCTCATTAGGATTTAAGCGGGCTAATTGTTAATTGTATGGATACTGGCGGATAACTTCAACAATAAGGGGATTATTCGGTAGCTGACAACAAAATAGACAGCTAATTTTTTGGAAACCTCAACTGTGAGGACCCTCCACTACGTTCACCTGTAGATGATTAACGCAACCACATCTTAATTTCCCAAAGCGGCTCGATCTGTCCGTGCTTCCACTTCCGGCGGCCTTCTCTAGTGAACATCTTACGCGCTACGCCAACAGATTGTAGCCAAAAATTCCGAGAATGAGTCATCCTGCAATCAATTACGAATCAGCCCCTCTATCCGCCAATCTGCGACATCTTTCGAGCATATAGCCCAGTCATCTCCGTATCCCGCATTTGTAATTGTTCTCCGATTTGACGGCCAACAGTTCACCCACCGGCTGCCGCAGTTTTGCCAATGGCTCACCCGATCGGCGATGCGATCGATCACCAGACCCCATGGGCGATCGGCGATGCGATTGATCACCAGACCCCATGGGCAATCGGCATGAATTCGATCGATCGAATCAGCTACAACTGAGCGAGTAATCGATCGTATTCTGCATGCGAACCAACCCAAAACCAAATCACTGTATCTTCATCAAGCTGCCCAACGTCACGATAACTTTTGCTAATCCGAGCCGAATAAATCGGTAATCCTGAATGTACCTTTTTGAAGCGTAGGCTTGGATGTCCAGGATCTTGCTGAAATTGGCGGTATGCTGCGCGTGTCTGTTCCTGGACTTGCTCAGGTAATCTCGCAAACGCTTTCCGAAACTGTGAGGTAGTACGCGACTTCACAATTTCTCTGCATCTAATTCTTGGGTTTTGCCTGCGCGATACTCAGCCATTGCCTCGGCAGCAAGTTGCGCAAGTGTGCCTTGAGACTTCGCAAAAGTGCTATCCCATCGGGCTTCCTCTTCAAGCCCTTCCAGAATCATCGCCGCGATCGGATCTTGATCATCAGCTGGCAAAGTCTTCAAGTGGGCAATAGCGCGTTCAAGTAGTTCGGTCATAGCGATCCAAAGTGCGATTAGAGATACTACAAAAATTACTACTCACTCACTGATTTGTACGCCGATCGTTCATCGAGCGCTAGTCAATGGTTTACTTACCTGCTACCGCAATTCTAACAATTGCCCCGATTCGCACATACGATCGATCACCAGTCCCCATGGGCGATCGGCATGAATTCAATCGATCGAATCACCAACGAACGATCGCTGTTCGTATGGGTGGGAAGAGCAGGAACCCCAATTCCTGCTCGGTGTGGTGACGGCGGCGCACACTAGGCTAGCAAGTGGCTATAGCGTTCGAGCGTCATTTGGAACTTGACCACAGTGCCGCGTTGCATCCATAGAAGAAATCACTGCTTTAAATCATCGATCGCCAATTGAAGCCACATCAAGGTGATTTAGGGCCGCTTTCCATAGAAAAAATCTTGGCAATACGCCCTAGCCATAAGTTTTTCTTCTGGTTTTTATCGGAAATGTTCACGCTATGGCGGACCAAAGCTTAAGTTTTTATGATTAAATGATAATCAATAACAAGTGCAAAGCGTATAGACTCCCACCTATCAATCGCTTTGTTGTTCCTCTAGGTTTTCGCTCAAGCCGACTTGAGGCTTGGCCCAAGAGTTGATCGCAACTTGTAAACCACTCGGCTACGGGCATTGACTCAATGTTCGCGCGGACTTTTGCGCCTACTTTGTACCTTGCTCTGGTAGCTTGCACATTCACCTAAATGCTTTTGTGATGCAACTGACGAACAAAATCAATTTCCGCAATTTCCGCGGTGATAGCAGTGTTACCGCCGCCGTCATCACCTTGCCAATGGCCTTAGCCTTCGGGGTTGCCTCTGGAGCCAGGGCCGCATCCGGTCTCTCGGCGCTGGCTTAGTCGGCTTCTTTGCCGCCCTTTATTGGAAGTCAATAGAACTTTCAACCCTACTGCCTACAAAGCTCCTATCGGACCATGGCAAGGTCGTAACGTCATAACCCTAGTGGAGCCAGCAAACCAGGATTTGAGGCCACGCTTGCCTGCCGTCCTGACCCCTAAGATCTGATTAAGGAAGAATTACAAAATGGATTTTCTATCCGATTTCTTGACGAAATTCGGGGCGCAGTTGCAGTCCCCGACCCTCGGCTTTCTGATTGGTGGTATTGTCGCCGCCGCTCTCGGTAGCGAACTGGCCATTCCAGATGCGGCCTATAAGTTCATCGTCTTCATGCTGCTCATGAAAGTCGGCCTGACCGGTGGCCAGGGTATACGCGAATCCAATCTGTCGGAGATTCTGTTGCCCGCGCTGTTCGCCGTGATAACGGGGATCCTGATCGTATTCGTCGCAAGCTACACGCTGGCCAAGCTGCGGGGTATTAGGACCGTCGATGCGCTTGCCACCGGGGGCCTGTTCGGAGCCGTGAGCGGCTCTACCCTCGCCGCTGGCATCACGGTACTGGAAGGGCAAGGCATTCAATACGAGCCCTGGGCCGGCGCCCTCTATCCCTTTATGGACATCCCAGCGCTCGTGACGGCGATTGTCTTGGCCAGCATTTATACCAACAAGCAGAAGCGCGACAAGTATCTCACCAAGGAGGGGGCTCTCAGCGAGCAACCGGTTGCTGCAGGTGGGATACCCACTAGCAGGCAGGAGTATCTCAGCCAGCAGGGTGGTACGGCAATCGGGTCGAGATTTGGCCCATCATCAAAGAAAGCCTCCAGGGTTCTGCCCTATCGGCACTGCTGCTCGGCCTCGCTCTAGGCCTGATAACTCGGCCTGAAAGTGTCTATGAAAGCTTCTACAGTCCCCTCTTCCGCGGCCTACTTTCAGTCCTGATGCTGGTCATGGGGATGGAGGCTTGGGCCAGACTCAATGAGCTGCGCAAGGTGGCCCAGTGGTATGCTCTGTACGCTCTTGTGGCACCATTTGTGCATGGGTTTATCGCCTTTGGTCTCGGCATGATTGCCCACTACGCCACTGGATTCAGCCCTGGCGGCGTCGCGCTCCTCGCCATCATTGCTGCCTCCAGTTCCGATATCTCGGGACCGCCTACTTTACGAGCCGGTATCCCGTCAGCTAATCCATCTGCTTACATTGGCTCTTCCACAGCTGTCGGCACGCCAGTTGCGATCGCATTGTGCATACCACTCTTCGTCGGGCTGGCTCAGGCGATGGGCGGCTGAGCCTAGACGGGACGGGGTCTGTCGGTTCTCTCCTGGCAGACCACCGCGGCGGCTAGATTGGCGCGATTGCACGCAGTGTTGCCGTTTTACTGAGTTTCTATTATGTAGTTCAATCAATACACGCGTAAGGAGGTACCCTACATGGGCAAGCCAGCTAAAAAACTCGTTATCATCACAGAAAAATTGCTGCTGAAAAAGATCGGCGAGATCATCGACAAAGCCGGGGCGTCTGGTTACACGGTGTTAGAAACCGGCGGTAAAGGTAGTCGTGATGTGCGCTCGTCTGGACAACCCAGTGTTTCCGACACTACCGCGAATATAAAGTTCGAGGTGCTCACCGAAGATCGGGATATGGCCCTAAAGATTTCGGATGCGGTTGCAGTGCAGTTTTTCAACGATTATGCGGGCATCGTCTATATCTGTGACGCGGAGGTCTTGTACGCGCACCAGTTCTGTGGACCAGACGGCTGTTAAATCGCGATAATGCAGACCTAAAAAGCCGGGGCATGACCCCGGCTTTTTGTTGGCCGTGTTTTATGCCCGCAGCCGATCAACCACAAGCCCCCATACGCGATCATCATGAATTCAATCGATCGTCATTTGCCGCCTGACCAAGGTGCAACATCACACCCATAGAAAAAACAAATGCTATAAATCATCGATCGTCAACTTCAAAGTCGCATTCAAATGGTTTCAGCCAACTATTCATAGAAGAAATCTTGTTGGCCAATCTAAACCATAAGTTTTTACCCTCAGTTTTATCGAAAATATTCACGCTATAACGGCCCATAGCCGACTTTTTTGTGTTTCAATATTAATCAATGACAAGTAAAGGAAGTATAGAATCAAACCTATTGATTGTTTTGTAATTCCTCTAGTTTTTCCTCAAGCCGACTTAAGGCTGGGCCAAAGAGTTGATATCAACTTGTAAACCACTCGGCTACGGGCATTGACTCAATGTTCGCGCGGATTTGTGCGCCTATTTTGACGGAGTGACCTGCTAGCTTTCACACTCACCTAAGATACTTTTGTGATGCAACATTTCAGTTTTGATTATGCCTATTCAGGCTTGATGGATATTTGGCCGTCAATGCCTGTGCTGGCGGCAACCCCAGCCGCCGAGACCGGGCCGTTCGTACTAACGGCGGTGTTGCTCAGCTTGATTGCAGTTTATGTTGTGAGTAAGCTCGGCGGCGAACTGTCAAAACGCCTTGACCTACCACCAGTTTTAGGTGAGTTGGTCGGTGGTGTGGTCGTTGGTGTTTCTGCACTGCACTTTTTGGTCTTTCCGGAAACGGGCGCAACGGCGAGTGATTCGATGCTGATGACGCTGCTGCAATCTTTAGGCGACTTCGATTCGACCACACTAGCGCAGATCTTCGAGAGTCAGAGTGAAGTGATCTCGGTGCTGGCAGAATTAGGGGTGATTATCCTGCTATTTGAGATTGGTCTGGAGTCTGATCTACGCGAACTTGGCAAGGTGGGCTACCAGGCGGCAGCGGTTGCGGTGGTTGGTGTTGCTGCGCCGTTTATCCTCGGCACCGTTGGTTTAGTTGGGTTGTTTCATGTTCCCGTGATTCCGGCAATTTTTGCCGGTGCGGCCCTTACCGCTACGAGCATTGGCATTACTTCTAAAGTTTTGTCAGAGCTAGGACATCTGAAGTCAACTGAAGGTCAAATTATTGTTGGTGCGGCGGTAATTGATGATGTTCTCGGGATTATTGTTCTGGCGGTTGTGGCGAGTTTGGCCAAAACGGGTGAGGTGGATTTACTCAATGTTGTTTACCTGATTGCGAGTGCGAGTGGTTTCCTCTTAGGTGCAATTTTCCTGGGTAAATTTTTCAATCATTCATTCGTGACGATCGCAGACAAGTTGCAGACTCGTGGGGCGCTGCTGATTCCAGCATTGACGTTTGCCTTGGTGATGGCAGTTGTGGCTAATTTGATTCACCTGGAAGCGATTTTGGGTGCCTTTGCCGCCGGCTTAGTGTTGGATGAAACGGACAAGCGCAAGGAACTCGATCGGCAGGTGGCACCAATTGCCGACATTTTTGTGCCGATTTTCTTTGTGACCGTGGGTGCGAAGGCGGATTTGGGCGTCTTGAATCCAGCCGTGGCGGATAATCGCGCCGGTTTAATTATTGCTAGCTTTTTGATCGCGGTTGCCATTGTGGGCAAAGTTGTCACTGGTTGGGCAGTGTTTGGTAAGCCGGGTGTGAATCGGTTGGCCATTGGGGTTGGCATGATTCCACGGGGCGAAGTGGGCTTGGTGTTTGCCGGTATCGGCGCGGCGAGTGGTGTTTTGGATAAGCCCTTAGAAGCGGCGATTATTGTAATGGTGATTCTGACGACATTCCTGGCACCACCATTATTGCAATTGACGCTGAAGGAGCAGCCGGAAGCCAGTGATGCAGTTGAGACGACGCTTCCTGCGGTGGATTTGGTTTCAGTGGAAGATTAATTGGCGCAATGACTAGCCTGCAAGGCTGACGGTAATGCTTTGCTAAGTAGGCGATGAGGATATCGCGCAATGAGTGGGTGTGACTCAACACAAGTCACACCCACTCTGTTTTGCCTTGTCGGTTTCCAGTGATCGTGTGTCTTTACAAATCCGCGAGATACCAACCAAGATTCTAGAGCTAAACAAAGGTCGCCATCAGGTTGAAAGCCGCTATCGGATTTCAAAGATACTTGCAACGGAGAAGCCACCCTCAGCAATCCAAAAGTTCCAGTCGCGCGGTTGAAATCTGCCATCCTAACGATGGCACTATAACGATTTACTGATCGTCTGCTGCTTTACAACGAAATCATCGCTAAAATTTGTCTAATACCATTTAGAACCAATTTATTTTAAGTAGTAGGAATTACGTTTTTTCTCATTATATTCAGCGTTGTCCTAACTGTTGTCTACCCTACAATTCAGGCTTTTTATTCGGTCTATAGTAGTAGCAAATTTAAAGGCTTAGGTGGCCCCTCATGTTCAATATTATTGATTTGGAAGCCTGCAGTGCGAGAGTCCAACGGTATGCCGATCGAGATGGATTAGTGCCCGCACCAGGGGATCGCTGGCAAGACTTTCATTGGACGAACCAGCAAGTTCGTACCTTTGCTGCTGGTGCTGAAGGCGATCAATGTTGGCAGGACTTCCTGCAGCGCGCGAAAGCAGACACGATTCAGGCCTTGCATCACCTAGAAAATTTACGATGGAGCAATCGGAATAGCTAAAGGGGATTTGTCATGTTCCTAAAGCGGGCCTGTGGTGCATCACTACTTCCAAAGGCCCGCTCGCGACTTCGCCCTAGCGCCAAGCCATCATCTGATCGTATCCCAAGTGCTGGGCATCCCACCACGTTACACAAGTTCAATACACTAGCCTTATGCGCTAGCAGTCCTTGCGTGGTATGAGGAATCCCGAGGATTCCCCCCAGTGGTATGTCAATGTGGCATCACAACCACGCTAATGGCCATATTGAGCCCAAGACAGTCGCCACCACTGGTAAGAATACCCAGCCTTTCTCCTATAGTGCCTTCCTCGAATCAATCATCTTAGTCGGTTGCTTCAACTCCTTAAATTCCAAAACGCATTTCTGTCGGTTGCGGCGACTCCGATGCCACTTTGACCGGATTCACCTCCCAGATATCCTGGGCGTATTCCCAAATTGCCCGATCGGAAGAAAACTGCCCTGTGCGCGCTACGTTCAGAATTGACATGCGTGACCAGTTTTCCTGATCAAGATAGGCCTGACTCACACGTTCCTGACAATCCACATAGGACTGATAATCGGCCAGCAGTAGATATTCATCTCGATACAGCAGTGCATCGACCAGCGGTTGGAAGAGATCATGCGGGCACGGCAGAAAATAGCCCGTAGCGATCTGGAAGATGGCTTTCTGTAGGGCAGGGTTGGTGCTGTAATAGTGCTGCGGGTTATAGTCGGCTTTGAGTTGAGCGGCAGCTTCAGCGGTTAACCCAAAGTGAAAGAAGTTTTCCTCACCGACCGATTCGCGGATCTCGATATTCGCCCCGTCGAGCGTGCCGATCGTAATAGCGCCATTCAAAGCAAATTTCATATTGCCCGTACCAGAAGCCTCTTTCCCCGCCAGCGAAATCTGCTCTGAGAGATCCGCCGCTGGATAGACTCTTTCGCCTAACGCCACATTGTAATTAGACAAGAAGACAACCTTTAACCGATCGCCGATGTCAGCGTCATGGTTCACCACTTCCGCAACCGCATGAATTAGCTTAATAATCAGCTTAGCCATGAAGTAACCGGGTGCCGCTTTGCCCCCAAAAATGAAGGTGCGTGGCACAATTTCGATTTCTGGATTTGCCTTAATCTGGTTGTACAATGTAATGACGTAAAGCACATTCAATAGTTGTCGTTTGTATTCATGAATGCGTTTTACCTGAACGTCAAACAGCGAATTAGGATTGACGTCAATTCCATGCTGGCGATGAATGTAATCGGCTAGGTCATACTTGTTAGCGTATTTAATCCGACGCCAAGCAGCGCGGAAAGCGTCATCGTCAACCCAGTCTTCCAGTTGTCTCAGCTTTTCGAGATCATGAACCCAGGTTGGATCGATTTTCTGAGAGATGAAGTTAACCAGTCGCTGATTACTTAACAGCAGCCAACGCCGTGGCGTGACACCATTAGTTTTATTGTTAAATTTCTGCGGCCAAAGTTCACAGAAATCCTTCAGCAGATCTTGCTTGAGCAGTTGGGTATGCAATGCGGCCACGCCATTGACCGAGTGGCTACCGACGCAGGCAAGATGCGCCATGCGGATCGATTTCTCGGCACCCTCAGCGATCAGCGACAGTCGTTCGAGTCGATCGCTGTCGTCAGGATACTGCTGCTGTACTTGTTCGAGGAAGCGATAATTGATTTCGTAAATAATTTCGAGATGTCGTGGCAAAAGTCGCCCAAATAGGCTGACCGGCCAACATTCTAAGGCTTCCGATAGCAAGGTGTGGTTGGTATAAGCAAACGTCTTTTGCGTGATTTGCCAAGCCGCTGCCCACTCCAAGCAATACTCATCGACCAGCAGTCGCATCAATTCGGCGATCGCGAGGGTTGGGTGCGTATCATTCAATTGAATTGCCGCTTTTTCGTGAAAGCAATCGAAATTAGTATGATTGCGTAGGAAGAGCCGAATGATGTCATGCAGCGAACAAGCGACAAAAAAGTATTGTTGTTGCAGCCGTAGTTCTCGGCCTTGGGGCGTATTGTCGTTCGGATAGAGAACTTTCGTGATGTTTTCGGAAAAGGTTTTGTCTGCCACTGCCCGCGTGTAGTCACCCAGGTTAAACACCTGGAAATCAAACTCTTCGCTAGCACGCGCGCTCCAGAGGCGTAGGCTATTTACCGTAATGGTGTCATAACCCGGTATGAGAAAGTCGTAGGGTGTCCCAAAAACGGTGTGCTGCGGCAACCATTGCACCCGATAGCGACCACTCGCATCATAATAAGCCTCGGTATGCCCCCCAAATTTCACTTCAACCCGATACTCAGGGCGCGGAATTTCCCAAGGATTGCCCAAACGCAGCCACAAATCCGGACGTTCAACTTGCCAGCCTTGATCAATCGCTTGATGAAAAATGCCAAAGTCATAACGAATACCATAGCCCCGTGCCGGCAGGTCTAGGGTCGCCAGAGAATCCAGGAAACAAGCCGCCAATCGGCCCAACCCACCATTCCCAATTCCGGGTTCCGACTCCTTTTCCATCAAGTCCTTGAGGTCAATTCCCATCTCTTGCAAAACTTGGTGTACCGAGTCATACAAGCCCAAATTGAGCAAGCTATTACCAAGCTGACGTCCCAACAGAAATTCTAAAGAGAGATAGTAAACCGACTTAACATCCTGTTCAATATAGGTCTTGACCGTTTGAATCCGACGTTGAATCAGCCGTTCCCGCACTGTGTATGCCAGCGCCATGTAGTAATCATGGAGCGTCGCGATCGACTCATACTTGCCTTGAATATATAGAAGGTTATCCGTGAAGGCACGTCTCAGGGCTTCTAAACCAGTTCCCCTACGAGCATCTTCTCCCTGATGCGTCGTAACCAGTTGGAGCTTCGGCGCTTGTTCAGAACTTATAGCCATTGGCGCAGCACTCCTTTTAAATTAAATCGACGAGAAGACATAGGTACGGTCAAGTTTTGCTTAATTACGTGAGAATCTAGCACTGCGATTTCCGCTCGTACCAAATCAATCTTTCCATTGCAATACTCCCGATCCCCCTAAACCCCCCTTGAAAAGGGAGACCTTGAGCAGATTTCCTTTTGATCAAGGGGGCGAAGCGGATCTAATGTGTCGCAATTATTTTTGGATTTGGAATAATCAAGCAATCACAGCGCCACCATCTAGCAGATCATTTTCATGGTGAGCCTGAATCGAAATTTATGGAAAGCCGACAACAGAAAGGCATTAGAAAGACAGACCATTAAAGGTTGCACCGAGAATAAGTTTAGGCACCATTTCGATTCTGTTAAATATGCGACATTTCAACTAAATACAAGTCAAATTCTCGTGACTTTACAAAGAAAGATATGATTCAAACAACAAATTTTATTCCCTGAAATATCATAAGGCATGCACCATATCACCAACGCACCTGCTGTATTTCTAAACTTATGTTTAGTTTGCGAAAAAAGTGTTACGAGGGTTTGAGTAAATCTTTTCAGAGCCTACAGTATGACGTATGAAGAGCAGTCTGAAGCGCTCGCAGGTAGAAGCTGAATTCGCTCTAATTGTTTGACGATAAGCACATTAGCGCAAACAAGCAGGAACGCAAGTCAGCTTTTGAAGCAACAGTAGTGGCTGAGAGTTGGAGCTTCAATCAAGCGTCTATACTACTCAATCAGCAGAAAAGATGGAAAGCTTTATAGTTTCTTGAGATTTGAAGCACCTTTAATAAAGTAGGTAAATATTGAGTTTGCTTCAAGCAGTGTCATATGCACATCGGGCAGCTGCATCAGATGGAAACCATACCCTAATTAATCACCCTAATTAATTATCAAGGCATGACAATAGTTGCCTTGCATAAATGCAAATAAATGTTCAATTCTCTCCTCCTTCTCATCATGAATAAATTTCTAGGGGCCGTCTATCCTGATTTTCTAATGCAGTCTGGGGATTTTGCCGCATGGCGATTCAAGCAACCCACTAGAGATGAGGTTGCAGAGGAGCTCATTGCCTTTGAGCATATCCTCAATCGCTACCAAATCTCGACGGTAGTGCTTTGGGACTGGTTACTCGCGTTGAAATTTGAGCCCCAGACGCATAATGGCACAGTCTATTTCACAGCTGACAACTTAGAACGGCTAGAGCGGTTTATTAAACGGATTGAGATTAGCTGGGGTTGCCCGCACATTTTGGAAGCCTGCTGTCAGATCGAGCACATCAGCATCGATCGAGGCCAAATCCTCGTCATCCCTCATCGGCTAAATTACCAAAGTCATCACTTGAGACGGGCAATTTAGATTGCCTTATAGCCTGTAATTTCCTCTAGGAAGCCATTTCGGCCTGGGCGAGTCGCATTTCTTAACAATTCTATTAAATTTTAGTCTGTACAACTCGAGGATTCGTAATCGCAGTGCAATAATTGACGAATAGGAAAATACATCCCTGCATGCAGTGAATCTCCAAGAACAATCGTTTTAGAGAGTTGTAAGTCAATGCCTCTTCTCAACCCGAAAGATGCTCAGACGCCATTAGCGAGCGATCGCTGCGATCGCCGCTATAAGACCCTCGATATGACGCTGAAGCGTAATCGCTACCAACCGGATGCACTGATTGAGGTCTTGCACGAGGCGCAGGAATCGTTTGGCTATTTAGAAGTAGAAGTATTACGCTACATTGCCCATCAGTTAAAGCTGCCCCTCAGTCGCGTCTATGGAGTCGCTTCGTTCTACCATTTGTTTGACTTAGCGCCGAGTGGTGAGCATCGTTGTGTCGTCTGTATGGGAACGACTTGCTATGTCAAAGGTGCAAGCCAAATCCTCGAACAATTAGAGGCAGAATTGCAGATCAAAGTGGGAGAAACAACGCCAGACGGGCAAATATCGCTGCTGTCAGCGCGATGTCTGGGAGCCTGTGGAATTGCGCCCGCTGTGGTATTGGATGATGTGGTGACGGGGCAACAAACACCTGCAGCCGCATTAGCAGCGATCGCAGCATTAAAAACGCCAAGTTCCAGTCGGGGAGCATGATTAACCCATGGATATATCAGAACTATATCGTCTGGCAGAAAAAGAACGCAGTCACCGCAAACCCTACCGGATTCGCTGCTGTATGGCGGCTGGGTGCCAGTCTTCTGGAGCGAGTGTAGTTAAGCAACGCTTGGCAGACGCGATCGCGGCAGCGGGACTAACTGATGAGGTTGAGCTATTCGGCGTGGGCTGCTTGCGTTTTTGTGGTCATGGCCCCATGGTGGCGACCGATCCCGATGACGGATTGTATGAACAAGTGACGGCGGAGAATGCTAACTCAATTCTCAGGGCTCTGAAGGGTGAACCGGCGATCGCGCCACGCTGTGACGCAAATCAGCCATTTTTCGCGGGGCAGATGCCGATTGTCCTCGAAAACAGTGGGCAGATCGATCCAGGCCGGATTGAAGATTACATTGCGGCCCGTGGCTATGAGTCGCTCTATCAGGCTTTATATGACCTGACGCCAGCAGAAGTCGTGAGCAGCATCACCCAAAGTGGCTTGCGCGGCCGTGGCGGTAGCGGCTATCCGACCGGGTTGAAATGGGCCACCGTTGCGAAGATGCCTGGAGAGCAAAAATATGTCATTTGCAACGCGGATGAGGGTGATCCCGGTGCCTTTATGGATCGGAGCGTTTTAGAAAGCGATCCACACCGTGTCTTAGAAGGAATGGCGATCGCTGGTTATGCGATTGGGGCAAACCATGGGTTTATTTACATTCGGGCCGAGTATCCCCTCGCGATTCAGCGACTGAAAAAAGCGATTCAGCAAGCTAAACGGTACGGACTACTGGGCAGTCAAATTTTTGAAGCAGGGTTTGATTTCAAAATTGATATCCGCATTGGCGCAGGCGCGTTTGTCTGTGGCGAAGAAACCGCGTTGATTCACTCGATCGAAGGTAGACGAGGTAATCCCAGCCCGCGACCGCCCTATCCGGCAGAATCGGGTTTGTGGGGCTGTCCGACGCTAATTAACAATGTGGAAACCTATGCCAACATCACCCCGATTATGCGTAATGGGGCGGATTGGTTTCGCCGCATTGGTACGGCCGATAGTGCTGGTACAAAGGTATTTGCCTTGACCGGCAAGGTGCAGCATACTGGCCTGATTGAGGTGCCTATGGGTACAACGCTGCGGCAGATTGTCGAGCATATGGGCGGTGGCTGTGTTGAAGGTCAAGTGAAAGCCGTCCAAGCGGGTGGGCCTTCGGGGGGCTGTATCCCCGCTGAGCTTTTTGATACCCCAGTAGACTATCAGTCGCTACAAAAACTCGGCACCATAATGGGGTCCGGTGGCCTGATCGTGATGGATAGCGACACAAGCATGGTGGAAATTGCCCAATTCTACATGGACTTTTGTCGGGGTGAGAGTTGTGGGAAATGTGTTCCCTGCCGCGCGGGTACAGTACAGTTGCATGAGATGTTGACAAAAATTGTGAATCATCAAGCAACAGCGGCCGATCTGGAAAAGTTAGAGGCGCTTTGCCAGATGGTCAAGGAAATGAGTCTATGTGGTCTGGGGCAATCCGCACCGAATCCCGTGTTAAGTACCCTGCACTATTTTCGCGATGAGTATTTAGCGCAGTTGCGGCCCCATGAACCGAAGGAGGTGACCCAGCATGTCGGTTAAAACGCTCAAAATTGATGGTCAGGATGTGGCGATCGAGCAAGGTGCAACGATCCTGCAAGCAGCACACGAAGCGAAGATTAACATTCCCACCCTCTGCTATTTGGAAGGCGTGTCGCCCGCTGCCGCCTGCCGCATGTGTATGGTGGAAATCGCCGGTAGCCATAAGCTAGTGCCAGCCTGTCATACGGAAGTGGATGAGGGGATGGAGGTGAGTACCAATACACCGAAGCTGCGAACATTTCGCCGAATGAATATCGAGCTGCTGTTTGCCGAAGGCAACCATGTTTGTGCGGTGTGCGTCGCCAACGGCAACTGTGAGTTACAGGATTTAGCCGTGCAGGTGGGGATGGACCATTCGCGCTTTGACTATCGCTTCCCCGATCGTAAGGTGGACCTGTCCCACCCGCAGTTTGGCATCGACCACAACCGCTGTATTCTCTGCACTCGATGCGTCCGGGTTTGTGATGAAATCGAAGGGGCGCACGTTTGGGATGTGGCCCAGCGCGGCGAACATTGCTTTATTGTCTCGGGGATGCATCAGCCTTGGGGGGAAGTGGATGCCTGTACGTCCTGCGGCAAATGTGTGGATGGCTGCCCAACGGGGGCGATTTTCAATAAGCACAGCACCATTGGCGAGAAAGAACGCGATCGCGACAAACTGGCGTTTTTGGTGACAGCACGGGAGAAACAGCAATGGACAAGATAAGGTTTGCCACGGTCTGGCTAGCAGGATGTTCCGGTTGCCATATGTCGTTCCTCGATTTGGATGAATGGCTGATGGAGTTGGCCCAGCAGGTGGATGTGGTCTATAGTCCAGTCGGCTCGGACATCAAAGCCTATCCCGAGAACGTCGATGTTTGCTTAGTGGAAGGGGGCGTGGCGAATGATGACAATCTGGAACTGTTGCTGCAGGTGCGCCAGCGCACCAAGACGCTAATTTCCTTTGGTGATTGCGCCGTCACTGCGAATGTGCCAGGAATGCGGAATATGCTTGGCGGTGCCGAATCAGTGCTGAAACGCAGTTATCTAGAACTGGCGGAACATTCTCCCCAACTGCCCCACGCACCGGGAATTGTGCCGGAGTTGTTGGAGCAGGTGTTGCCGGTGCATCAGCTAGTGCCGGTGGAGATTTATATGCCGGGGTGTCCGCCGCCCGCCGATCGGATTCGGGCCACCTTGGAACCACTGCTGCGCGGGGAAATGCCCGTGATGGAAGGCCGCGACATGATTAAGTTCGGTTAGGGGAGGGCGTAATGAACAGAACGATCGTAGTTGACCCGGTGACGCGGATTGAGGGCCATGCCAAGATCTCGATTTTCCTGGATGATGCAGGTGATGTGGCCGATGCCCGCTTCCATGTAGTCGAGTACCGGGGCTTTGAGAAATTCTGCGAGGGCCGCCCCTTTACGGAAATGGCGGGGATTACGGCCCGGATTTGTGGCATTTGTCCGGTGAGTCATCTACTCGCTTCGGCCAAAACCGGAGATAAAATCTTAGCGGTGAAGATTCCGACCGCGGCGGACAAGCTGCGGCGAATGATGAATCTGGCCCAGATCACCCAGTCCCATGCACTGTCATTCTTTCACTTGAGCAGTCCCGATTTTTTGCTGGGATGGGATAGCGATCCAGCGAAGCGTAATGTATTTGGCCTGATTGCCGCCAATCCTGATTTGGCCCGCGCTGGCATTCGCTTACGGCAGTTTGGCCAAACGGTGATCGAAAAACTCGGGGCCCGGAAAATTCATGCCGCTTGGACGGTACCAGGAGGAGTGCGATCGCCCTTATCAGAAGAAGGTCGCCAGTGGATTATCGATCGTTTGCCTGAATCCTTTGACACAGTGCGCCTGGCATTGGACTTGTTCAAAGATATGTTGGATCACACGCTCAAGGATGAAATCGATATTTTTGGGCAATTTCCGACGCTGTATATGGGCTTGGTTGGCCGCAATGGTGAGTGGGAGCATTACGACGGCCATCTACGATTTACAGACAGTCAGGGCAATATCGTGGCTGATGGTCTAAACGAAGATGACTACCACCAATTTATTGGCGAAGCGGTCGAGCCTTGGTCTTATCTAAAGTTTCCCTACTATCAGCCGCTGGGCTATCCCGATGGGATCTATCGGGTGGGACCGCTGGCACGACTAAATATTTGCGATCGAATTGGGACGGCAGCAGCCGATCGCGAGTTACAGGAATTGCGCGATCGCAGTGGCGGCGTTGCGACTTCCTCGTTTCTGTATCACTACGCCCGACTGATCGAAATCCTGGCTTGCCTAGAGCAGCTGCAAATCTTAGTCGATGACCCGGATGTTTTATCTTCACGCTGTCGGGCGCAGGGTGGGGTGAATCAACTTAATGCGATCGGGGTGAGTGAAGCGCCGCGCGGCACGTTATTTCACCATTACCAAGTGGATGAAAATGGGTTAATCGAAAAAGTCAACCTGATTATCGCTACAGGGCAAAACAACCTAGCGATGAACAAAACCGTAGCTCAGATTGCCAAGCACTATATTCATGGCCCAGAGATCCCAGAAGGACTGCTAAATCGGGTCGAAGCGGGAATCCGTTGTTTTGATCCTTGTCTTTCTTGCTCGACCCATGCCGCTGGGCAAATGCCATTACACGTGCAGTTAGTGGCATCAGACGGTCGGGTGATGGATGAGGTGTATCGATGAAGATCTTAGTGATTGGTTATGGCAATACGTTGCGAGGCGATGATGGCGTTGGTCCGCGCGTGGCGGAGCATCTAGCAGCATGGGATTGGCCAGAGTTACGATTGATCTCCGTACATCAACTCACGCCAGAGTTAGCGGCAGAAGTTGCCCCGGTTGAAATGGTGTTTTTTGTGGATGCTTGGATCGCGCCAGACGATCGCACCGAGAATATGCAACCGCGCATGGAACGACTATTCCCCAATGCATTTGCCAGTGGATTTGATCATGTCTGGAGCCCAAATCTTTTGCTCCAACTCACCCAGAGCTTGTATGCAGCGAAGCCAGTGGCCTATCACCTATTGATTCCTGTGCGCCAATTTGACTACGGCGAGACCCTTTCCGCGATCGCCCAGAGTGGTGTGGATTGGGCAGTCCAAACTATTCAAGCGACCGTTGAAGCGGGGAGCGTCTGCCATGCATGAAGTGGGGCTGATGGAAAATGCTTTGGCGATCGCGCTGGACTATGCCGTGCGCGACCAAGCGCGCCGTATCCACAAAATTTGCCTCCGGGTGGGGACGCTCTCTGGGGTAGAGCCGGATGCCTTGCACTTTGCTTTTGATGTCGTCACTCAGAACACCATTGCCGCCGCCGCGCGGCTGGAGATCCTGCCTTACCCGACTCGCTGTTACTGTGATGTCTGCCAAACTGACTTTGAACCGGTTGATATGGGCTATGAGTGTCCCAGCTGCAATACTTGGAGTAGCACAATCCTGCAGGGGAAAGAGCTAGAACTTGCATCATTGGAGGTGTCTTAAATGTGTACAAATTGCGGATGCAGTCAAGTTGAGGGCGCGGTGTTGCATGTCACGACTGGAGCCCATGATCATCATCATCACCATGATCATCATCACCACGGGCATCATGATGACCATCAACACTCAGATCACATCCATAGCTTAAAAGTTGAACAGTCACATCACACCCATACCCTAGAAGTAAAGCAACGCTTGCTGGCAAAAAACGATCGCTTCGCCCAGCAAAACCGTAATCAATTTGCATCATTCGGCCTCTTCGTGCTGAATATCATGTCCTCGCCGGGTTCGGGAAAAACGACTTTGATCGAGCAAACGGCTAAAGCCTGGGGGAAGCAGGCCGATCGGGCGGGGGTTATTGTAGGCGATTTGGCAACGGAGAATGATGCAAAGCGGCTGCGAATCGGCGGGCGCTACCGCACTGCAAATCACCACGGGCAGTGCCTGTCACCTAGAAGCCGATATGGTGGCCCATGCCCTATCACATCTGGATGTAGCGACGCTGAAGCTACTGGTGATTGAGAATGTAGGGAATCTGGTGTGCCCAGCGGCCTACGACTTGGGCGAGGCCAAACGGGTTGTGCTGCTGTCTGTAACTGAAGGCGAAGATAAACCGCTGAAATATCCCACGGCCTTTCAATCAGCGGATGTGGTGATCCTAACTAAAACGGATATTGCTGAGGCGATCGGATTTGATCGGGCAACGGCGATCGCCAATATTCGCCATATGGCACCACAGGCACAGGTGTTTGAGCTATCGGCGCGGACTGGCGCGGGGATGGATGCCTGGTTGCACTATCTCTCGGAACAAATTGTGCAAGGAGAATTGTCATGTGTTTAGCGGTTCCAGGCCAAATTCTCAGTCTGAGTGAGCCGCAGCCAGACAAACCGGACGGCTGGCTGTATCGCACTGGGGAAGTGTGTTTTGGCGGCATTATAAAGGAAGTGAGTTTGGCCTATGTTCCGGAAGCGACGATCGGGGATTATGTGATTGTGCATGTGGGTTTTGCCCTTAGCATTCTGGATGAGGTGGCGGCACAGCAAACTTTGGAAGATTTGCATCAACTGGAAGCAACTTTGTCGTCAGAATCAGCGACTGCATAACGTACGATCTTGCTGTTCCTATGGTTGATAATTCAACAGATATGCTAAAAAATAACCCAAGTCATTTTAACTTGGGTTACCTATGATGTTTCTAAGAACGTGAAGATAACTCGATCCAACAAACGCTAACTGTGAATCGCCGGAGCGACTAAGGCGACAGGTTGACTCGTCCCACCAGCTGCTAAGTCTAAGGGGAAATTGTGAACGTTGCGTTCGTGCATTACTTCCATGCCCAGGTTTGCACGGTTGACAATATCGGCCCAAGTATTGACGACATGACCGTGAGAATCAATCACCGACTGATTAAAGTTAAACCCATTAAGATTAAAGGCAAAACAGGAGACACCCAAGGCGGCGCACCAGATACCAATCACCGGCCAAGCAGCCAAGAAGAAGTGCAAGGAACGACTGTTGTTGAACGAAGCGTATTGGAAGATTAAGCGACCAAAGTAGCCGTGCGCCGCAACGATATTGTAGGTTTCTTCCTCCTGACCAAATCGATAACCGTAGTTGAGCGACTCGACTTCAGTCGTTTCCCGCACCAAAGAGGAAGTGACAAGAGAACCATGCATCGCCGAGAATAACGCACCACCGAAGAGGCCAGCGACACCCAACATATGGAGCGGATGCATCAGCACGTTGTGTTCCGCTTGGAGTACAAGCATGAAATTGAACGTACCACTAATCCCTAAAGGCAAACCATCCGAGAACGACCCTTGACCGATCGCATAAACTAACAGTACCGCAGTCGCGACCGAAGCCGGTGCGCTATAAGCGATGGCAATCCAAGGACGCATACCTAAACGATAGGATAATTCCCACTGGCGACCCATATAGCAGAAGATGCTAATCAAGAAGTGGAACACAATCAACTGGTAAGGACCACCGTTGTATAGCCACTCATCTAAAGTCGCCGCTTCCCAAATTGGGTAAAAGTGGACGCCAATGGCATTAGAACTCGGCACAACCGCTGCAGAAATGATGTTGTTACCATAAAGCAAAGAACCACTGACCGGTTCGCGAATTCCGTCAATATCGACCGGCGGGGCAGCAATGAAAGCGATAATGAAACAAATCGTTGCCGCCAAGAGTGCCGGAATCATCAGTACGCCAAACCAACCAATGTACATACGGTTGTTCGTACTGGTAATCCAATTACAAAAATCATCCCAAAGATTGCCACTTTGGCGTCTTTGCAAAAAAGTAGTCATGATGTTTAATTCCGAGGTTAATCGTTGTTCAAGGCAAGTTAACCTTGTCAATTATTTAACTGTTTAGTTATATAAAAAGTCAAGCGCTAATTTATATTTTTCTGGAATTTGTTTTAGCGATGCTCCCGCTGAAGGCAGCGATCAGCAGGCCACAGCCCCTACACAGCAGGGATTGTAAAAGCTGGCAAAAAGATAGAGGAGCGCATGTTACATTGCTTTCGGGGCAGCATTTGCCATCGTCATGCCCACACTTTATCCAGTCCGTCTAAACAAGCAAGTCGGTTATGAGTTTTGCTAAATCTTCGACGATCGTCGATCAACCACTACAACACCTAAATTTACCCCATATCACGTTGACCTACCGCGAATGGCAGACTGGTAGCGAACCGGTCTTGTTATTGCATGGATTAGCGGACTATAGTGGGGTTTGGCTCAGTTTGGCCGCGGTATTGGGCGATCGATTTCATTGCGTCGCACCGGACTTACGAGGGCATGGAGAGAGTAGTAAGCCCTTGCATGGCTACAGCTGTAATGATGTCATTGCCGATTTAGAGTCGTTGGTGACACATTTAGGATGGGAAAAACTGCATGTCGTAGCCCATTCCTGGGCGGCGAAAGTGGCGGCAGTATGGGCGAGGCAGCAGCCTGAACGGATTCAGAGTTTGGTATTGGTTGATCCGTTTTTTATCGATCGCTTGCCCGGATGGATGCAATATACATTTCCATTACTTTATCGAGTATTGCCTTTTTTGCGCTTGTTGGGACCATTCTCGGAGTATCAACAGGCAGAGACAGTCGCACGACAGTTGAAGCAGTATCAGGGTTGGAGCGCCTTCCAGGCATGGGTATTTCAGGGCAGTATGGAGCAAAAAAGCGATGGTCAGTGGGGCAGTAAGTTTGTTGTGCAGGCAAGAGATGAAGTATTTGCTGATATGTTGAAAGTAGCGGGACTAACTGAGCCGATCGCTATCCCTACCCTATTCGTACAACCAGAGCAAGGTCTGAATCGTATAGCGTTGCAATTACGCCCCTATCGACGATTTATCCGCAATCTCAAAATTGAGTCAGTGCCAGGGAATCATTGGTGTTTTCTGGTCGAGCCGCAAGCATTTAATCAGGCGATCCAAACCTTTTTAACGGCACAAATTTCCCGTTAACTGTTCGCTAATTTGATTGGAATTGATCAAACCCAGTATGCCTATCTACTCCAGCGTTACGGAAATCATTGGCCACACGCCACTAGTCAAGCTCCAGCGCCTCCCCCAGCAGCACTACTGCGTGGCGAATGTTGTGCTCAAACTCGAAGGTATGAATCCAGCCAAATCGGTTAAAGACCGGATTGCCGTTAGCATGATTGCAGCCGCTGAAACGGCCGGACTGATTCAACCCGGTAATACAACGATCGTTGAAGCAACTTCTGGGAATACGGGAATTGGTCTGGCAATGGTTTGTGCGGCCAAGGGCTATCGCCTCATCCTGACCATGCCCGACAATATGAGCCGTGAGCGCCAACAATTGTTACACGCCTATGGTGCGGAAGTGATTCTGACCCCCGCCTCAGCTGATATGCCAGGCGCGATCGTCCGCGCCAAGGAACTGCTAGCCAGCATCCCCAAGGCATTTTCCCTACAACAATTTAGTAACCCGGCAAATCCCCAGATTCACTACAGCACCACCGGCCCGGAAATTTGGCAGGATACCGATGGGCAAGTTGCCGCGATCGTCATTGGCGTAGGCACCGGTGGCACACTAACTGGTGTTGGGCGCTACCTCAAACAACAAAACCCAGATATTCAAATCATTGCTGTTGAACCGAGCACAAGTGCCGTCCTCAGCCACCAGCCAGCCGGAATGCACAATATTCAAGGCATTGGCGCAGGTTTCATTCCCGATGTTTTGCGGGTGGATCTGATTGACGAAATTATCACCGTGAGCGAAGCGCAGGCTTATACGATCGGACGCCAGCTAGCAACCCAAGAAGGCATTGTCAGTGGCATTTCCACCGGGGCTATCCTCCATGCCGCATTAAAAGTGGGACAGCGATCAGAGTACCGCGATCGATTGATTGTGGCGATTCAACCGAGTGCGGGAGAACGTTACCTCAGCACACCTTTGTGGCAGATCGCTGACCAGGATTATCCAGATGGTAGCTGAACCTAAACCCACCAGGATTTTTCCCCAGTCCGAGGATCAATATCCGTCCATGGAGCAATCAAAATGCGGTTATCGCTGACGGCTACCTGAACAATCTTGAGGGGTAGGGGTGCCGGACCACGAACGACCGTTCCATCTGGCGCATAGAGCGAACCATGACAGGGACATTGAAACTGCTGATCGATCGCGTTCCAAGGAAAGGTGCAGCCCAAGTGCGTGCAGTTATCCACAATCCCGATATTGTCCAGTGTCTGATCGTTTTTGACGGTTAGATAAGTGGGTTCTCCGGCTAAACCGGCTACCAAGGCCCGGGTTCCCGGCGATTCTGTCAGAATTTGCGTAGCTGGGATGAGATTCCCGAGAATATCTTTTGCCAAAATCGCACCACCCACGCCAGTTTTTTCAGCGGGCGCAATGAAGAATTTTCCGGCGGTGTAAAGCGCTGGAGCCGCTACTGTCGCAACGGTTGCTCCAGTGAGAAAGTTGAGCATCTGCCGCCGCGATAGGGACGGATTGTCGATCGGAAGACTACTGTCCATGATTAACCTCCAGAAAAGTCGATATGTGTAACCCTTTAAATTGATTCATTCGAAAATTACTCATTGGGCTGGCTAGTCCGAATTCCTAAGAACTGATAAAGACCACAAAAGCCGACCAAAGCAGTCACCAGCATTACGACACCCGCAATGACCAACCCCAGCCCTAAGCCTGTACCACTGTAAGAGAACAGTCCTAGATAAAATAACGCTGAAGCCAACAGTAGGCGGAGCAGACGATCAAGCGAACCAACATTCATTTTCATCGCAAAAATCTCCAATATTGAATGGATACCAAGAACCTTTGTGCAGTTATTCAAGAAGCGCTGTTCAAAGGTTTATGAATTTTTGACAACCCTAGGTTCATGATATAACTATTTAGAAATATAACTAAACAATTTTATATTTTTCTTAGCCTCTGTTGAGAAAGCTTTAATTGGGCGTGTAAGTCCAACGGACACGATCGGTGATCGTGAGAAAGAACGGCTCAAAGGTCGGTTTGCCCTCCGCCATCACCCAATTGCCTCTATCCCGTTGGCGCCATACTTGTAGAACTGATGGTGCTCGGGGCGATCGACGGTATCACCATAACTTACCTGAACAATGGCGAGATTATGGCTGGGCGATTGGCTCTCCAGCCGCTTTCCAGCCAGCAAAGCTCGGTGGAAAGCCTTGGACATTATCGTAATTCAACAGATGTAACGTCATGACGCCCATGGCCGATCGATAACCCGTGGAACAGTAAAGCACCACTGGACGATCGGTCGGAATTTTACTCAAGTTGTGTCCCAGGCTGCGGAGTGGAATATTCATTGCGCCAGGGATATGCCCCGATCGATACTCCGATGGCTCTCGCACATCTACCAATAAAGGCTGATGGGTGGCCATCATATTTTTCAACCCTTCGACCTTGCCGATCGTGTAATATCCGTCTGGTATGTCCATCAGATACTGATCTACTGCCGGTTCCAACTGGAGAAATCCTGGCGGAGCAGACGAAACTTGGTTTGTTGGCATCGCTTCGGATGACACAGGCATAGCCACTGCGATTGAATTTTGCCCAATGCCCCAAAAGAAGCAACATACCAAAATCATCCCGAACAATAGTCTTTGGATTGACTGCTTAAACTGCATAGATCTCCTGAGTCTTCTGAATTTCCTGAAATGCTGATTAATAGACCCAAGGAATGAGTTTCTTAACGCGCGATCGATAAGCCTCATAATCAGCAAATTTATTCTGCAGCCATGCTTCTTCTTTCCTAGCTTTGATGTCAAAAAATAGGAACAACAGCATTGCACCGATCGCGTGGCTGAGGCTCCAGTTCCAGTAACTGTAGGCAAGTGCCAAGAAAATTACGCCACTATAAATTGGGTGTCGGACGATGCCATAAATGCCGCTTGTCACTAGTGCTCCGTCATCCTTGGGATGCGGCAAGGGGGTCAAATTAACGCCGAGCGTTCTCACGCCCCCAATTAATAGACCCGCAGCAATGAGACTAAATAGCACCGTGAGGCCCCAACCAATATATTTCCAGCCTGAGGGTAAGCCCGCTAGCACGCCAACCGGATAGACCGGCAACAAGATAAATGCAATGGAGAGCACAACTTGCCCAATAACCCAGTATTCTCCACGCTCACCGCGCCACCATTGCGCCGAGAATCCAAACTCTTTTAGTTGATTCATATTTGATTCCTCTAGTTGAGCCGTTGGCCCTACATATATTAAATATAGAATAGATCCAAGCTACCTATATAATCATAAGGTTATAAATGATTGGGCTGGGTGAGATTGGGCTGGGTGATCCCAAAGTAAACCTTTAATTCAATGAGTTTGACGGGCTGTCAAGGGCCTAGCAGCAGTAAATATTTGTTATCAATTGAAGAGAGGTGTGATGTTTTGGTAAGCGTCATACACCAGTTTTTGGACTCAGGTCAGGTTTATGGATTTTTTGTCGGATGCGGTTGTCCTATCGCGCATGCAGTTTGCATTGACCGCGATTTTTCACATGCTTTGGCCGGTGCTGACAACCGGTATGGCAATTTATTTGGTGATCGTGGAAGGGCTATGGGTGAAGACGCGCAAGCCGGAGTATTATCACCATGCCCGGTTTTGGTCGAAGCTCTATGTACTGAATTTTGGAATTGGGGTGGCGTCGGGGCTACCAATGGAATTTCAGTTTGGGACGAATTGGGCCCCATTTTCCGAAGCAGTGGGCGATTTCTTCGGCAGTATTTTGGGCTTTGAGGCGTCGATGGCGTTCATGCTGGAGGCGGGATTCCTGGGAATTATGCTGTTTGGCTGGTCACGCGTACCGCCGATCGTGCATTATCTCGCGACGATCATGGTGGCATTTGGCGCAAATCTTTCAACATTTTGGATTTTGGTGGCAAATTCTTGGTTGCAAACCCCCGCCGGTGGCGATTTTGTGAATGGCAAGTTTGTTGTCGCCGATTACTTTCAGGCGATTCTGAATCCATTTATGGTGAATAGTGTGTTGCATATGTTTTTTGCAACGCTGGAGACTTCACTATTTGTAATTGGAGGGATTAGCGCTTGGTATATGCTGAAGCGCCGTCATGAGGCATTTTTTGCCACCTCGTTCAAGATTGTGCTGGCAGCGGCGATCGCGGTGACACCGATCCAAATTGCGATCGGGCACTTGAGTGCCGAGCAAGTACGGCATTATCAACCCTCAAAACTAGCAGCGATGGAAGCGCAGTGGGACGATATTCCAGCGGGATCGATCGCCGATTGGAGTTTAGTATCGCTGCCGAATAATCAAACGGAAACCAATGACTTTGAAATCAAGGTGCCCCAAGGATTAGGCTATGTGTTGGAGTTTAAGCCAACGCTATCGGAGCCGATTCGGGGTTTGAAGTCTTGGGCACCCAGCGATCGACCGCGAATGGTGGGCTTGATCTACTATGCCTTTCGGATCATGAGTGGGATTGGCTTTGCATTGGCCGGACTGATGCTCGTTAGCCTGGTGCAATGGCTGCGGGGGAAGTTGTCGGCGGAGTCGATCGCCGATCAAAAGTGGCTGTTGCGGGGATGGCTATTTTCAGCCCCATTGGGTTATATCGCAGTGGAGTCCGGCTGGATTGTACGTTGTGTTGGGCGGCAGCCTTGGACAGTCTATGGCGAGCTACGGACATCGGATATGGCCTCCCATTTGCCCGCCGGTGAGATTTTGGCATCGCTGACTGGTTTCGCGGTGTTATACAGCACGCTGTTCGTTGTAACGCTGTATTTTGCCAGCCGAATTATTGTGAAGGGGCCGAATCTAGATTTACCGATTCCAGCGGTGGCACTGCAGCCAGGGGTAAAGGGGGAACCCGCCGAGCATGAACCAAATCGTCGTCCTGCCGAAGCACAGCAATAGGAGACTTGAATTAAATGGACGCATTACAGCATTTTTTGCCCCAGGTGTGGTTTGTGATTTTGGGCCTGTTTCTGTTTTTGTATATCACGCTGGATGGGTTTGATCTGGGGGTGGGAATTTTGTCCCTAACTGCTTCGAATGAGGAGCGGCGGAGTATTTTGATGACCAGTTTGGGCAATGTCTGGGATGCGAATGAGACCTGGCTGGTGCTGATGGGCGGTGCCTTATTTGGCGCGTTCCCATTGGCCTATGGCACGATTCTCAATGCACTATATATTCCAGCGGTCGTGATGATTGTCGGATTGATTCTACGGGCGGTGGCGTTTGAGTTTCGCGAGAATGCCGATCGTAAGACGTTTTGGAATTTGGCTTTTGGCGTCGGCAGTTTTCTCGCTGCCTTAGGTCAGGGGTTTGCCTTGGGTTCGGTGTTTGAAGGTATTAGTGTAGACGGAGCGGGCCACTTTACCGGGGGGATTTGGGATTGGTTGAGTTGGCGATCGATTCTCGTAGCTTTAACGCTAATTCAGGGGTATGTGCTGATTGGTTCGACGTATCTGGTCATGAAGACAACCGATGGGTTGCAGCAGACTTACGTGAAGACGGCAAAGTTAGCGGCCTTGACCACCTTGAGTGGCGCAATTTTTATTACGAGCAGTACACCCATTTTCTATGAACAGGTCCGCTCACGCCTGTTTGAGCCGCCGCTATTGTATATTTTTGCCGCGATTCCACTCCTGGGGTTGTTGCTGGTAGGCTTATTGTGGCGCAGCTTGAGCCGGGGAGCAGAGCGGACGCCGTTTGTCTGGACTGTGCTGATCTTTTTGCTGTCATTTTTGGGATTGGGGTTGATTATTTTCCCCTATGTGATTCCGCCGAGCATCACAATTTATCAAGCGGCAGCTTCACCTAGTTCGCTCGTATTCATGATCATTTTCATGGGATTTTTGATTCCGATTATGATGTTCTATAACATCTACAACTACGTCGTGTTTCGGGGGAAAATAACGGAGATCGATCACTCCTAATGCTTGGCTATCCCGGATTGCACCGCAGCAAATTACTATTGGCGCGTAAGACTAATGGAATCCCATTAATAAAGCGCTCTGGTAGAAAATAAAACTCGCAAACCAAGCGAGGGCGAGCGAAAAGCCCAAAGACAACAGCGTAAATTTCCAGGATTTGGACTCATTCAGTAATGTGGCGACCGTCGCTAAACAAGGCGTATACAGCAGACAAAAAATACAGAAGCTATAGCCTTGAGCAAAGGTCATCTGTTGTGCCAGCGCTGAACCCAGTGCGGCATCATTCAGCCCATAAATCACCGCCAATGATCCCACCACGACCTCTTTCGCCACAAAGCCAAAGATCAGCGCCAGGGTCAGTTGGGGATTAATCCCGATCGGCTGCATTATGGGACTGAGGAATTGCCCGATGCGACCACCGATCGTGTCTAACCCAGTTGCACCCGGTGGTAAATTCGTCACTATCCACACGGCAATGCAACCCAGTAGGATAAAGCCCGAGGCGCGCGTCAGAAATTCCCTCACTTCCGTCCAACTGCGCAATACGACCTGACGCAAGGTGGGAAATCGATAAGGTGGCAATTCTAAAACAAATGGCTCATTATGCTTAAACACCTTTTGGAACAGTGCTGCTGTCAGTAGCGCGACCGCAAAACTGAGAAGATATAGCGAAAATAGCGCAATCGCCCCCCGCTGATCGGGAAACACTGCCGCCAAAATAAACACAAACACCTGCAACCGAGCCGAACATAGCGCAAACGGAATCACCAGCATTGTCAGCAATCGTAAAGCCCGCGATCGCATGACTCGGGTACCCATTAAGGCCGGAACATTGCAGCCAAAGCCCAGCATTTGCATGACAAAGCTACGCCCGTCGAGACCTAGCTTTTCCATCAAAGCATCCATCAAATAGGCCGATCGGGACAGATAACCGCTGTCTTCTAAAATCGCCATCAATACAAAAAACAGCAAAATTAGTGGCACAAAGGAAGCCACCGTCGCCACCCCATTCCAAATCCCGTTGATCACTAAATCCTGAAGCACCATCGGTAACGGTTGAATCAATGGTTGGATCAAGTAAGTTTTGAGCGCGTCCATGAACCACCCCATCACATCCTGCGACGGCAGCCCCACACTCCAGATCAACCAAAAGGCCAAGAACATGCCCAGAAAAAACAACGGCAGTCCAAAGATGGGATGCAGCAGTACCTGATCTAACCGCATCGTTAGGTTCCGTGTCCGCTGGGACGGCATCATTACGACACCCTCCAGTAGTGCATCGATCGTCTCTTGGGGAATCGATGTGCGGGGAGTCGCCAGATTGCCGCTTGGGGTAATCGGTGCCGATGATTGCTGTATTGCTAACTGATGGGCAATCGCTCGATAGGCGCGATCGTAGCCACCACCATACTTGGCACTGATCAAAACTGTGGGCTGCTTTAAGCGTTGCGCCAACTCATCAACGGCAATTCGCACGCCATATTGCTTCGCTTCATCCGCCATATTCAAAATTGCAATGGTCGGCAACCCGAGCGTCTGAACTTGCAGCAGCAACCGCACTTGCCGATCGATTTGCGTCGCGTTCAAAACCACCACGATTAGGTCGATCGCAAAATTTTCCAAAAACTGCCGCACCACCGCCTCATCTTCGGAAAAGCCGTCTAAGTCATAAATTCCGGGTAAATCAACAAACTCGGTGGGAATTGCTTCAATCGCGATCGTCGCCTGCATCAACGCCACTGTCATTCCCGGCCAATTACCCACCACCGCTGATGCTTTGGTAATTCGATTGAAGAAGGTGGATTTGCCCGCATTTGGCATACCAATTAATGCAACCCGTCGCGTTCGGGTGCCTTGCGGCGTAGCAGTACGGCTGTGATTATTCATCGGTTACGCGCAATTCGGATCGCGCACAATAATGCTGTCGGCTTCGCGCCGCCGAATAGCAACTTCTGTTGTTCCACCAACACAAACATGCAGTGGTCCACCCAAATTTGCTTTGCGTAGAACGCTAATCGGCCTGGTCGCAGTAATCCCCATCGCGGCGAGTCGCGAGATCAGCGCCTGCCCGTGCGGCCCGGTTTGAACCTGCTCGACAATCGTGACTTCCCCCGACCGTAATTCAGATAGCGTCATAGATGTTGATGAAAATAATTGTCATCAATCATAGCAGATTGAAGTATTCAATGTCTCGCTTCTGGATGCGACCCACCCACTCCGAATGGGGCTTGTTGGTCGCACACGCTATCCTCCTAACATTTGAGCAGTCTTCACCCAATAATCCAGTGCACTTCACACAGCTCGACTACAAAAGCCCTGGACCTTTATGGCGAAAATCATGTTCCATTGTGAGTTTGCCCGTTTCATCTTCTTGGAGTTCTTCTAACTCATGACGCCGCTGCTCTTTTTCGGCGGCTTGTTGTTCTCTGAGATCGCCAGGCTCATGAATATACATTTCGGGCTCAATTGCATAAATGTTGAGCCGCCCTTCCGTATCAACTGTATAACCCGATCGGCGATCGGATGGGTCCTCTGATTTAGTTTGGGTATACATAATATCCTCCTGTGTAAAATGGCCGTTAGCGCCACAGCCGACCGGCCCCTAGCAACACTAGATGGCGACTGGCACCATCACAATTGACCAAATCATGACGGCGAGGGCAAGGGCAACTAGTCCAATGATTAAATCTCTGAAGCGATCGGGAAACAGTGTAGTATGTCTCATCATTTCCACCTCCTACAGCTAGATTCCGCAAACTCTACTTTTATTATCCTGCCGGCTGCTCCGACTTGCGCAATTTCGAAACAGGTTGTCACACAGAATGAGTGCGGCAGTGCATTTGATCAACTGAATGTATTGTGATTTGTTGATGTGTTGTGATTTATAAATGTGCTGTGATTTATTGCCGCTGCGATAAGTCACATCAGTGCGATGTGTGATTTATAAGCACAGCACAGCTCAACCATGCCATTAGACCATGCGATTAGACATCCGGCTTTGACGCATCTGGATCAGCGGTGTCCATTCTATCTTGGGCTGCAAACTTGATTTGTTGCTCAAGCGAGTTCGACCACTGTTTCGCCAGTGAGATAAAGTCTGATGGCATCATTAAGATCGTTGTCGTATTATTCTCAGCCCCGATTTCGGTTAGCATTTGTAACCGTCTTAATTCCAATGCCGCTGGATTGGCCATAATGCTCTTTGACGCTTCAGATAACTTCACAGAAGACTCTTGCTCTGCCTCTGCTTTGATAATTCGGGCGCGCTTTTCCCGGATTGCTTCTGCTTCTTTCGCCATTGCCCGTTGCATCGTCGGTGGAATCTCAACATCTTTTGTTTCGACTCGCTCTACCGCAATCCCCCAAGGTTCTGTAACCTCATCAACAATTTCTTGGACTTTGAAGTTAATCTTGTCCCGGTTCTGCAAAATATCGTCCAAGATATTCTGACCTACCACATTCCGTAGCGTTGTCATGGCTGTCTGATAAACCGCAATTTGATAGTTTTCAACGCGAGTGATCGCTTTGTCTGGATCAATGATTCGGTAGTATAGCACCGCATTGACTCGAATCGTAACACTATCCGCCGTGACGGTCTCCTGGGGCTCAATATCTACGGTTTTCGTTCGAATATCTACTTTTTCCTTCTGATCTACTGCTGGAATAATCCAGTATAGGCCGGGACCTTTGATTTGACTCAGACGGCCTAAACGGAAAATGACACCTCTTTCGTATTCGCGGTCAATCCGGACACCAGAGATGCCAATTCCAAAGACCAACAGTAAGGGCAATAGGATTTGTTCCATGACCAATGGGTTAGCAGGAGATAGCTCCATCTTACAAATTGGTAGCATTATTTTTTGGATTTGGTATCAAGACCTCGCTGTGGCCAATAATTCGGGAATAGCTGCAACCGACGGCAACACTAGATCTGGCTGCACAGGCGACTGAGCGACCCAATCAGCACGATACCTGCCTGTCTGCACCAAAGCACCTCGGATCCCTATCTGTTGTACCCCGCCCACATCTATCTCCACATCATGAGAATTTTCTTCATACTGCCACCAACTGAAGCCACCTATGCAGTAAAGCGCGATCGCCTGTAACAGCAATAGCGCACATCAATTTTCCATTGTCACTACAGACGCCATGCATGGTTCATCATGCAGCTCCTGCAATCTGAGGGAGTTGTGAGGAAGATTGTGCCAACATCGATCACGTCAATTTTGAATGATTGATGCTGGAATAAAGATCCCAGCACTAAAACTCAAAGACAGCGCGCACGTTACCGACGACGATCGTACTGTTGTTGCTGTTATTCTCGGGATTCACAATCACCAATACCCCTGGAATCAGCATTAAATGTGGATTTACTCGATACTCGTACAGTGCCTCAAATTGCCAAGAACTGGCGCTATCCTCCGGCCCACCATCATTTTGGGTGACTCTCGGCTGCTGGCCGACAATTAAGCCAGCCAAGTTGCCTTTTTTGCCCAGATCAGGAAATGCCAATGTCACCGCCCAATTTAAAATCGAAGCCTTATCCCCTTGCGCCACAGACGCACGCTCAAAGCCCAGACCGTTTCCTTCGGCTGTTGCTTGTGTCCAGCCTGCCCAGCCGGATAGCGTGAATTTCGGATCGACCTTCCAAGTCGACTCTAAACCAAACTGATTGGCCGAAGTGGCGATCGCGCCAAAGGGTGCATTGGCTAACCGGCTGCCGGTACGCCCGGTCACAAACGCTTTGCCTTGCGGATAATAAGCGCGCACATAGGTTAGCCCCAGACTGAACGCATCGGAGGGTTTCACGGCTAATTGGGCTAATGCGGCAAATGAACCATCAAATAAACCATTATTCTCTGTGGGCTCAGCGGCATTACGGGCCATATAGCCCAATGAAAAATTCACGGCTCGGCTCAAGTCATAGGAGGCAGTCACTCCAGCGCCTCTACGCCCCTGAATATAAATTGGATTAAATCGGCCAAAGTTAGAAATCGCACCTTTGTAAGGGCTGGAGAAAAATGGGTTGAATGTTTCAACGGCTGTATCATAACGACCTTCTGCCGCATCGATCGTCACTTTGAGCTTCGGCGACAGCGGAAAACGATAGAACAACCGCCCAATTTGCAAACTATTTCCTGTTGGTGCATCGAAGGCCAAGCGCGTCATATCCGTTCCGGTCACATTAATCCCAAAGGGGGTTGTATTCAGCGCATCGAGCCGCACTTTCAGCAAATCCTTCCCAGTAAAACTGGTATTGAAACTCAGCCGCACGCGGTTATCAAAGACCCAATTTCGCTCAATATCTTGTCCACTACCATCGGCTTTCTCCTGACCCATCGCACCACTCAGTGAAAAAATCACCTCACCTTTCAACTTTGTGGTGGGTGAAAATTGTTGCGCTTCGAGGGTGGCCGTTTTGACATCTAAGCTATCGACGCGCCCTCGAAGTGTCGCTAATTCCGCCGCAAATTCTTCTTGCAGTCTTTGCAACTTTGCCAAATCTTCCTTGGAAACGGCATCTTCAGTCGCTGTGCCAATCAGCTCATTGACCCGATCCATACAGGCATTCAGACCAGCAGCAAATTCATAGCGGGTCATGGCCCGATTGCCACGATAGGTGCCATCCGGATAACCCGCGATACAACCATAGCGTTCCACCAAGGACTGTAATGCTTGGAAAGCCCAATCCGTAGGCTGTACGTCACTCAGTCGGGAGACACTATTGACTTGCGCAAAAGAATTCTCAAGGGCCGGACTAGCAGTAACATCTGGCACCGTCTGTGCGTCCGCTACACTAGAAAAGAACAGTAATATGGCTGAACCTAAAGTTGTACGCATCGCCAGTGGAAACACATGCAGCATTGCCATAAAAAATCACTCCTCAAGCCGATTTCAAAAAAATAAATTCTATGACTGAAGCAATCCCCCAGGTGAATCTTGATGCACCCACTTGGCAAACCCTCGATCGCTTTGTGGAGTTCCGCTCGCGCTGGTTAACCGTCATCGGTGAACATCTACAGGATGACCAAGGCAATCAACTCGAATACTGGCGAGTTGAGAAAGCCGATTCGGCAATTATTTTGCCAATCCAGCAGCAGCATTTCCTTCTACCGCAACCCATCTATCGACCTGGCATTGGCAAAGCAACGCTCGATTTTCCCGGCGGTCGCTTGCTTCAAAATACAAATTTGATCCAAGCGACTCAGCAGATTCTTTGCCGAGAGCTCAGCATTGCACCAGCGATGATCACCAAGCTCGAACAACTCAATCCTCAAGGCTGGGAAGTCAACAGTTCATTCTCGAGCCAAAAACTCTATGGCTTTGTGGCCGAGATTTCCCCCGATGCCGATCGCGACGCCCACATCATTCGCTATCCGTTGACGAAAGCGGGCATACAATTGTTGCTGGCTGATCTAACCTGCTTACAATGTCGGGCCATTTTTCAGGAGTGGCTCAGACTCAAGCATGAAACCCAGTAATCCCAGCAATCTAAATCTCCGTCAACGTCATTTGACCGCGATAGCCGGTAATAATCCGCTGACCGTCTTTCAAAATGTGAATTTCGATCTGGTCACTGGCCCAATCCACTTGATCTTGCAGGTCGGGATTAAAAATGTGAACCCGCTGATTACTTGAGGAAATCGGAGAAGTCGGTGAATTAAGCGCCAGCGATTCAACATACGGCCCATCGACCAGAATATCCAGCTGTTCTAACAGGGCCTGACTGCCGATCGGTGCCTGGGCCGATCGTAGCTGTTCCAGGGTAAATCCGGTGAACGACATGGTTGTTAAGCCGTGGGACTTCAGTTGCTGTGCCACTTGTGCGAGGGCCACTGCCTGCTTAAACGGTTCCCCGCCGGAGAAGGTCACCCCTTGATTGCGTGGTTCGCGCAAAACCTGTGCCACAATTTCTTCGACACTGATCAGTTGATTAATCGCAAATGACCAAGAGGCCGGATTAAAACAACTCGGACAATGACGCCCACAGCCCTGCACCCAAATCACAGCCCTGACCCCAGGGCCATTGACTTCTGAGCGATCGACATACCCCATGATATTGAGGTATCCGTCGGGAATTTCTGTAGTGGAATGATTGATTTGATCGATCGTCGATGTCATCGGTTTCCTCCTGGATGATGATTAAAATACACAAAGATCAAGTCCATACACTAATTTGCGAATCGTCGCTGCAGACAGCGTTCAAAAGCAGGTTTATGGTTATTTTCGGAAACGTAGCGCAGTTGCGTGAATACATCAATTAAATCTGGCTCTTTCACAAAACCCAGAAATTTGTCATACATTTTGACATTAGCGATCTCAACCTCTAACGCCATCTGGCAGGCCTCGCGTAAAGTTTTTGGAGCGGTCACTTCAGCCGCAAACTGATCTTCCGGAATTGGCAAGCCGTACCGCTGAAAAAGGGTTTCCCAACGTTGAGCATGGCGATTTTCCGCCTGGACAATATTCCGAAAAGGGCGGACGTCACCAAATTTGGCAATCACCGCATTATAGAAAGCCCGCGCCTGATATTCATCATTAATTGCATCAATCATCGCTTGATGCGTTTCTGGAGAAAGTTGTGAGTTCATAGTTAGTCGAGTCTCTGGAGATTGGGTTTCTGAAGGTTGGTTGGTTGAAGAAAACTGCGAGTTCACGGTTTGTGGGGTTTCTGAAGATTGGTTGGTTGAAGAAAACTGTGAGTTCATTTGACGATTCTGAGCACAGGCGACTGAGACGGCTGCAATCAAACCAATGCCAACCGAAGAGAGGCCCACAGTAATCCAGTAATTCCACTGGCGGATCTGCATGATTCACTCCAAAATGTTGCTGCGACGTGGAGGATTAGAAAATTTGCCGACACAATGTTCACCATCAAGCATCTAGGAAGCCTTCTGGTTAAGGGTCTGCCACTCTTGTACGAATGACGGCGGTAAAGATAAGGCAACCGCCTCGCCGTCGGTGTTGGGTACGGTTAAACGCCAAGGCAATTCCATGCGTAAATCAGCCAAAACGGGTTGCAGGTCATATTGGCCCACATGCGGTTCTGGGGCATCCGCATCACTAAAGATCTGGCTCGAAGCATCTTCAGCCGTCAGGACTTCGCCCAACGAATTGCTCAGTTGGAGTGGCTGTTGCCGATCGATGCTAACGCTTCCTGGAAAACCAACCAAACGGAGATTTAAGGCGGTAGTTCCATCCGGTTTAATCCGCTTAAAGGCGATCGCTTGCCACGTCCGCCCTGCCTGATCCTTCAGGGTTTGCCGCGCTTGGTAAACGGTTTGACCAGGCTGCTCTTCAAATTCACGAATCGCGGCGATCGCGGGCGATGTCGCAGTAAACGCGGTAATTAGCCCAAAACTGAGCAACACCACCAACGCGATCGTGATGGCTCGATTACATAAACTACGGAAAATTTGCATCATCACTCAAATCCGATTTAATTTTGCTTGCCACATTACTGAACTGTCGATTGCGGTGTGGATTGCAGTGCGGATTGGAGCGCCGCCTGCACATCCGGCATAAAAACGGCATACATTCCGCGCAGATCCCCCACTTCAAAGTCATAAGCTCGGTCTTGCGGATATTTTTCTTGGACAAATTGCGGTCGCTGATTTTTTTGCCCATGACAGGCCAGACAACTGGCTTCCACATTAATCCGGCGATAGTAGCGAGTGCCCAGTTGACCATTGATCGTTTCGTGATCCCAGAAGCCCATCAAATCAGGATTGCGCTTGAATTGCGCCAGCGCTTTACGTGCCTCAAGATTATCTGGTGCATGATCGGGATTACGATATTTATCCGCGATCTGCTTCACCTGCCAGCCATTTTCTTGACTGAGTTGCTTTGCCTGCATGCCCACTGGACGACAGACTTCCTTCATTGTTTGCATCGTCGGTTCCGCAGTCGCCCCTTCTAGCGTCGAGGCAAGGCCCGATCGCATTTGGGCAAGGTCTTCGATCGCTTGAATCGCTTTGGTCAATTCGGCTGGATTCGTCACCGGACTGGCATCAGCCCAGGCGGCTGCGGGTGTAGTGTAGGCAATGCAGAGTGCTACTGCCATGCCCAAGAATAATCGAAAACAGTATTTCAGCATAATGCGACACCTCGAAGCGTTGAATAGTGAAAACGGGCATTAGTGCCATCCATGGGCCAGATTAGAAGCAGTCAATCAGTGGTGGATCAAGCCCTACAAATTTGCCATTGCGACATAAGCAGCAAGCAAAAGGCAAGACAGGAAAGCATTTCAATAAAAATCAAATTCAATAGTTGCATTCTACAACCATCTAGTTATATCATCAAACAACCGACGAACTGAATTCGCTTCACGATTCGTCTCGTTCTTGAAGTTGGCGTTCATATCTGATGATGAGCGATCGCCAACAAACCCACGCTTTAGGCTTTAACGTATGACTTATCACTTCAGCCAAACTTTAGATTGTTCCTTTGACGAGGCGATCGCGCTGATTACGGCTGCACTCCAAGCAGAAGGAATGGGCATTCTGACCGAAATTGACGCGCAGGCCGCGTTCAAGAAAAAGCTGGATGTTGACTTCCGGCGCTACAAAATTCTCGGTGCCTGCCATCCCCAAATCGCCTATCGCATGTTGCAGACTGACGATAAAGCGGGCGTACTCTACCCCTGTAATGTCGTGGTTCAGGAACATGAAAACGGCAAAATTGAAGTTTCCGCCGTTGATCCAAAAATGATGTTTCTCGCAATCACCGATCCGCGCGCGCAAGCAATTGCTAACGAAGGCAGCCAAATCATGCAGGCAGTGATGCATCGCCTGCAGCAAAACGCACCGATTGCTGCTGCCTGACAATTTAATTAGACGTTCGCAAAATCTAATTGTAATTTTTTCGCCGTACATAACAACGAGGAATTCATCATGTTTAATAATTTGATGCCAAATGTTGGTAGCTTCGATCGCTTCGTCCGGCTTATCGTTTCAATCTCAGCGTTGTATCTGGGCTTGATGATATATCCCAGTTCGACAGTCGGGACAATCTTCCTGATTGTGGCGGTCATCATGGGTGTCACAGGATTGCTCGGGTTTTGTGGTCTCTATAAATTGCTGGGCATCAATACCAAGGGCTCTCAGGACTCAGCTGCACGACATTAAGGTTTTTTGATCGATAACTTTGAACGGATTCCCCCTTTACGTTGGCATAGCCTTTCCGAAGGGTAGGGGGGATCTGATTTGTCGCAATTATTTTTGGATTTGGTATCACGCTACAGGAGCGCAACGATCGTGTGGAAATTTTTAAAACTGCTTCAGAAAAATCTGGTCTGGTCAATTCCGATATGTATGATTTTGGGGATTGTCGTTGGTTATGTGATTAACCCAGCACCGCTGAAGGCCGGGATCATCCCTTTGACCTTTCTGATGGTTTATCCGATGATGATTAACCTGCAAATTCAGAAGGTGCTATCCGGCGGCGATCTCAAACTGCAAGTCGTCACTCAGTTGATGAACTTTGCCGTCATTCCATTTCTTGCCTTTGGAATGGGCCAGATATTCTTTCACGATCAGCCCTATGTTCTCCTCGGATTACTGCTCGCATCGCTGCTGCCGACCAGCGGCATGACCATTTCTTGGACCGGCTTTGCCCAAGGAAACCTCAGCGCCGCCATTAAGATGACCGTGGTCGGGCTGATTCTGGGGTCACTGGCTACCCCGTTTTACGCGAAGTGGCTGATGGGTGCGGCGATCGAGATTCCCCTCGCCAATATTTTCCAGCAAATCGTGATCATCGTCTTCTTACCGATGCTGCTGGGAATTATGACACGGCTGATATTGATCCGTGTCGTCGGCATGGACAAATATCAAAAAAATCTCAAAGACAAATTTCCTAGCTTCTCAACCATTGGGGTATTGGGGATTGTCTTTGTGGCAATGGCCCTCAAATCCAAGAGTATTATCGCTAATCCTAGTATTCTGCTGGCTTTCCTGATTCCCCTCGCGCTCTTATACATCATCAATTTTGTCCTCAGTACAATTGTCGGCAAGTTGCTGTTTGACCGGGGAGATGCGATCGCCTTAGTTTACGGAACGGTCATGCGGAATTTATCGATCGCCCTGGCGATCGCCATGACCGCATTCGGTAAGGAGCAAGGCTCGGAAATCGCTTTGATTATTGCCATGGCTTACATCATTCAAGTACAAGCCGCCGCTTGGTACGTTAAGTTCACAAACAGAATATTTGGTCAGCCACCCAGTCTTATTCCGTCCACATAAAGCGGCCGCAATCAATCTGACCTACCACTGCAAATCACTTGGCGATCGCTTCTGCTGATTCTGCTTTACATGGGAAATTTCGCCGCTATGCATCGTAATCACCTGATCGGCCATCGCGGCAATTCCCACATTATGCGTAATCACTGCTGTCGTCGTACCGAGCTCACGATTCGCCTGGGCCAACGCCTCCAAGACTAACTTCCCGGTTGTAAAATCTAATGCTCCCGTCGGTTCATCACACAGCAACACCTCGGGCTGCTTCGCGATCGCCCGGGCAATCGCCACCCGCTGTTGCTCTCCCCCCGACATTTGTGCCGGAAAGTGATCTAGCCGATCGGCTAAGCCCACCAGTGCTAAAGCCTCCTCCGGCCGCATCGGATTGCGGACAATCTCCGTCACCAGTGAGACATTTTCCCGGGCCGTCAGACTCGGAATCAGGTTGTAAAACTGGAAAATAAAGCCCACACAGTCCCGTCGAAAGCGCGTCAATTCCCGATCGCCGCATTCGTCAAATCCCAATCACGGAACCAAACGTGCCCCGCTGAAGGATTGTCCAGGCCACCCAGAATATTCAGCAACGTTGATTTGCCGCTACCAGAAGGCCCCAGCAACACAACCAACTCCCCCTCGTACAGATCGAGGTCGACCGATCGCAATGCCTGCACCTCCACTTCTCCCATGCGATAGGTCTTGCTAACCTGCTCCACATGAAACACAACGTTCCCCACAGTCTGGAGTAACGGGGGGAAGTGAAATGATTCGGCCTCACGCGATGTCCTCTGCAATGGAAGTTCAACTATTTTTGTCTGACCAGCGTTGTGCCTGCCGATGACCAATGTAGATGCCTAAATCCCGGGCCGTCTCGACTAAAAAGCCATTAGGATCAACCGGACTCGCACATTGATTTGCTTGGTGCCGTTGTTTGATCGTCGGAATCACCTGATCAAGTGCTTGATGGGCGACACCCCCATTGTGCCAAATCACCATTTGGTTGTATTGCTGCGCCGCGATTAAATCAACCGCATGTTTACCAAAAGATGCCGCCAGTAAGCGATCGAAATAAGACGGCATCCCACTACGTTGGATATGTCCCAGCGTGGTCGCCCGAGTATTGATCTGGTTGAGTGTACAAAATTCCGGTTGCCCTGTGTCACAAAGCTGCTGGCTATGCAGCCGAATCTGCTTTGCTAATATCTCGCCAATCTCTTTCTCCCGCTGACCCTGCAGATTGCGAATACCTTCAGCCAGCACAATGAGCGCAAATTTCCGCTGAGTTTGCCTGAGGTTAGCAATGTGATGGCAGATATGATCAACAATTTCACTGGTTAAAATCGGGGTGATTTCCGGGATTAAAATGACATCGGCACCACCAGCAATTCCAGCATGTAATGCCAAATGCCCCGCATCTCGCCCCATCACCTGCACTACCATCACCCGCTCATGACTTGCCGCCGTAAAGGTCAAGTCATAGAGCGCCTTAGTGACCGTATTCACAGCTGTATCAAACCCAAGGGATTGCTCGGTAAACGGCACGTCATTATCGATTGTTTTTGGAATTGCGATCCAGTTCCATTGCCCTTGCTGCGCCAAGTCATGAATGATGTCTAAGCTGCCATCACCACCGATCGCAATTAGCGCATCGAGGTGCAAACTGTCATAACCTTGCAAAATTTGCTGGGCAATTTCTGGATCACTCGGACTACCTTGGTTCAGCGCTCCCAAAATACTCCCACTCAAAAACTGCAAAATATCCAAACCTTTGAGCAATCCAGGAATGTCATAGCCATGCTCTTGGAGCTTCAGATCTTGGCTGACGCAAGTCCCACGTTGCAAACTAATAAACCCCTCAGTGCCATAGGGAATCCCGTATACCTCCCACCCCTTATGCGTCGCACATTTGACTACTGCACGAATCACCGCATTCAGTCCAGGACAATCCCCTCCGCTGGTGAGTAAACCAATGCGCTTTAATCTTCCGACCATGCTGTGCCCTTTAGAAAATGCTTGCAGCAACCTTCACCATAGGAAAAAAGTTTGAGGAAGTTGTGAGTAGTGCGCTCACAATTCCCTCAAGTTTTTGCCATAGAACTGAATTGTAAACGTTCGATCGGCCAACTTTGCAATTTTTGAGATGGCACACTATGAAATACAAACACGTTGTGATTACAAAACCCGGTGGCCCCAATGTTCTACAAATGGTCGAAGATGATCTACCAGAACCGGCCGCCCAGGAAATCCGTGTAAAAATTATCGCTACCGGCGTCGCCTTTACCGATGTGATGATGCGCGAAGGGGTATATCCTGGGGTTCCCAAGCTGCCCTACTCACCAGGATACGACATTGTTGGAGTTGTTGATGCGGTCGGTACTGGTGTGGCCGGTTCGCTATTAGGCCAGACGATCGTGGCTCTAACTGTAGTTGGCGGCTACAGTGAATATCTCTGTATTCCCGAACGCGATGCTGTCTTAGTGCCCTTTGGGATCGACCCAGTCGAAGCAGTCAGCCTGGTATTACACTACCTGACGGCCTATCAAATGTTGCATCGGGTGGCCCAAGTTCAAGCGGGCGATCGCGTTCTGATTCATGGTGCAGCCGGTGGTGTCGGCACCGCCCTACTAGAACTCGGACAACTGGTCGGATTAGAAATGTATGGCACCGATGCCCAAGTCAAACACCCGATAATTTCAGCCTTAGGTGCCACCCCGATCGATTATAAAACGGAAGATTTTGTTCAGCGCATTCACGAACTGACAACCGGCGGCGTGGATGTTGTATTCGATTCCGTCGGTGGCGAAAATTTGCATCGCTCCTACAAAACACTCCGTCGCGGTGGGCGTTTAGTCAGCTATGGTTTTCTTTCAGCCTTTGCGCCCGATCATCATCACCATAAAAATCTTCAGCATTATCACCTCCATGCTCCGTGTGTTTGGCTTAGGGCTGATTCCCGATGGTCGTAAGGTCAGCTTCTACAGCATCGCTAACTTCAAGCAAAAACATCCCGATTACTATCGCCAAGACTTAACCACATTGCTCGATCTTTTAGCCACAGGCAAAATCAAGCCGATCGTCGCCGATCAACTGCCCCTCAGAGAAGCGGCCCATGCCCACGATTTACTGGAACATGGAAGCTATCTCTGGCAAGCTCGTTTTACTGTGCAACTAAACGGTTTTGTCCAGGGTGCCGCGACGATGCCAATCATATTAGCAAAGGAGAGTAATATTTATGTGGTTCTACATGACGATACTATTGCTGTTTGCGTTGCCTGTTCTGATCATCTTCATGACGATTTACGGTAGGATGCATTGGCACAGTGAAACCCACACGCTACATCAACGCCTCACCGCAGAACGTCAACCGGTTCAGCCGATCGTCTATGATCCGAGTGAACTAGAAAATTTACCACCGCCAGTTCAACGATACTTTCAGACGGTACTCATTCCTGGGCAACCCATGATTGCGTCGCTACAGATGCATCACAGTGGACAGTTCAGCTTGTCTGAAACCATACCAAAATGGGTGCCGTTCACATCCGATCAAGTGACTCAGATGCACCCCATTGGATTTGATTGGGATGGCTACATCAGAATGGCACCCAGAATTCCCTGTTTTGTCCATGATGCTTACATCAATGGGTCGGGCCTTTTACACGCCACCGCATTTGGATTAGTGACATTAGCGAAAATCCAGGACACACCAGAAGTTAACCAAGGCGAGTTATTGCGATTTCTAGCCGAAGCCGCATGGTATCCGACAATGCTTTTACCCAGTCAAGGTGTTGTTTGGGCCGCGATCGACGATCAGCGCGCCCGTGCCACCCTGACTGACGGAGACACAACCGCAACGCTCGAATTTCGCTTCGGTGAAGACCATTTGATTCAAAGTGTTTATACACCCACTCGTTATCGCACTGCCCAAGGAAAATCAACTGCCACACCATGGCAGGGCCGTTTCTGGAGTTACGAGAAGCGTCATGACATGCTGATTCCGATCGACGGTGAGGTGGCATGGATACTGCTAGAGGGAGAGCTGCCTTACTGGCGAGGACATCTTGAAACGATCGCCTATGAATTCGCGCAATGATCTTCTCTCCATCGCGTTTCCGGAAGCCACTCAATGATACTGGAGGTGTGATACAGATCGAAGAGGGCGATCGGCTCGATCGGGCTCCTAAAAGGGAGTAAGGTCGATTGTAGATGATGCACTAGATGAAGGGCACCTCGATTAATTCAGCTTTGTTGATAATAAACCTCCTTTATTGAGAAAGAGCTGCCGGTGGATAAGGGGTTCAGGCGTCCTAATTCTTAAGAAAATCTATTTTTCGAGGTGCCCTGAAGAATGCCGCTCAAAGTATCACTGGCTTCTAGATATTTGCCGTTTTTTGATGTTCTCTCATGGGCATTTTTGCTACAAAATAAGTTGTCCGGATGAGCTGTTTTAGACGCTAATGTAATTTGTGCGACTAACGAGGCGATCGCAAATTGCCGATAATAGATTTCACGGCTAACAACTTAATATCCAAAACCTCAACAGATTGGATGAAGCAAAATATTCCGCGATCTTGATCGCTGGAACTTGTTTACGTCAATTGCGATCAAACCATATTAACGAGGATCTGACTTCATGGTAGTTGCTCCCCCTTTACAAACCCAGACCCTGACAGATGATGAATTGCGCAAGATGCATGCCTACTGGCAAGCCTGCAACTATCTCGCGGTTGGAATGATTTACCTGCGGGATAATCCGTTGCTGCGCGAACCGCTGAAGCCAGAGCATGTAAAGCATCGCCTCCTGGGCCACTGGGGTGCTTCCCCAGCATTGAGTTTCACCTATCTTCACTGCAATCGTCTGATCAAAAAGTATGATCTCGATATGATCTTTGTGGCCGGTCCGGGGCATGGCGCTCCGGGGGTTTTGGGTCCGGTCTATCTCGAAGGCACTTACTCCGAGATCTATCCGGATAAAAGTGAAGATGTCGAGGGAATGCAGCAGTTTTTCAAGCAGTTCTCCTTCCCCGGCTTTATTGGCAGTCACGTGACTCCGGAAACCCCCGGCTCGATTCATGAGGGCGGCGAACTCGGCTACAGCGTTTCCCATGCCTACGGTGCCGTGCTTGATAACCCTGACCTGATTGTGACCTGTGTGGTTGGGGATGGGGAAGCCGAAACGGGTCCGCTAGCGACAGCATGGCACTCCAACAAATTTATTAATCCGGCCCGCGATGGGGCAGTGCTGCCCAGTGCTTAATCTCAACGGTTATAAGATTGCCAACCCGACGATCTTGGCGCGGATTTCCCATGAAGAACTGGAAGCCCTATTTCGAGGATATGGCTACACGCCCTACTTTGTCGAAGGTAGCGATCCCACTGAAATGCACCAGAAAATGGCGACCGTGATGGAAGCGTGCATCATCCAAATCAAGGAAATCCAGCGGGAAGCACGGATCAATGGCAACCTCGATCGACCGCGCTGGCCGATGATCGTCCTCCGTACACCCAAAGGCTGGACCGGGCCGCAAGAAGTCGATGGCCACAAGGTGGAAGGATTTTGGCGGGCACACCAGGTGCCGATGGGTGGCATGCATAGCAATCCTGAACACCTGCGTCACCTCGAAGCCTGGATGCGCAGTTATAAGCCGGAAGAACTATTTGACGAAAGTGGCAGGCTCATTTCTGAGCTAAAGGCGCTTGCCCCGACAGGGACACGTCGCATGGGGATCGACCCCCATGCGAATGGGGGATTATTGCGCCATGCTCTGAAAATGCCGGACTTCCGCGACTATGCGATCGATATTACACAGCACGGCACGGTAGAGTTTGAAAATACCAAGGTGCTGGGCTACCTGATGCGGGACATCATGCGGGATAACCCCCACAATTTCCGGCTCGATGGGACCCGATGAAACCGCATCCAACCGACTACAGGCGGTCTATGAAGTAACCAAGAAAGTCTGGATGGCGGATATCTATCCCGAAGATGCCGATGGGGGAGAACTCGCACGCGATGGTCGGGTGATGGAAATGCTCAGTGAGCATACCTTGCAGGGCTGGCTGGAAACCTATTTACTGACGGGTCGGCATGGCTTGTTCCATACCTACGAAGCTTTTGCCCATGTGGTCGATTCGATGTTTAATCAGCATGCGAAGTGGTTGGATATCTGTCGTAACCATGTGCCCTTGGCGGCGATCGGTTTCGTCTTTGAACATTTTGCTGTCGTCATTGGTTTGGCGGCAAGACCACAACGGCTTTAGCCACCAAGATCCTGGCTACGTAGACCTAGTGACCAACAAAAGTCCAGACGTCGTGCGCGTTTACTTCCCACCGGATGCGAACTGCTTACTGTCGGTGGCCGACCATTGCTTCCGCAGCGTGGACTACATTAATGTGATCATCTGTGACAAGCAGAACCATCTGCAGTATTTGAGCATGGACGAAGCGATCCAAGCACTGCACTAAAGGCATCAGCATTTGGGAGTGGGCCTCCAATGACGACTGTGGTACTGAGCCCGATGAGCCGGATGTCGTAATGGCTTGCTGCGGTGATATTCCCACGATGGAATCACTCGCGGCCACAGCGATTTTGCGGGAGGAGTTTCCCTACTTGAAAGTTCGCTTTATCAACGTGGTTGACTTGTTCAGATTGGTATCGGCTGGGGAGCATCCCCACGGTCTGAGCGATCGCGACTTCAACACGCTATTCACGCCCGATAAACCGGTGATCTTCAACTTCCACGGCTATCCCTGGTTAATCCATAAGCTGTTTACCGCCGGGCCAACCAGGAACGCATCCACGTTCGGGGTTACAAGGAGAAGGGCAATATCAATACCCCACTGGAGCTAGCAATCAATAACCAAGTCGATCGGTTTAACCTGGTGATTGATGTGATCGATCGGGTACCGAAGTTGGGTTCCGCTGCGGCCTATGTCAAGGAGCGGATGCAGAACCAGATTATCGAGAATCTGGCCTATGCCCATGAGCAGGGTATGGATCGAGACGAAATTGTCAATTGGAAGTGGCCTTACTAAACCGATATTCACTCGAGTCAATTTTGCAGACTCGAGTGGCCGCCCCCTTAACAATAAAGCGATGCCGATTACAGCAGTTTTTTGTAGTCAGGGGATTACTCGTATGAATTACTTCAACATTGTGCATGCCAGACCAGCAACGGCAATGGGTTAGGGGACAGTCAGAACAATTATCTAAATCGATGGCTGTCGTGATGCCGTACGAATCTGCGCTTTGCCGTATCAAAGACGTCGGTCAACGAATCCCGCACATTTAGCGATATGAAAACAGCTTTTTTCAGCACAAAATCCTACGATCGACGATCCTTTCTAAGGACCAATTCCACCTATGGCCACGACCTAAGTTTTTTTGAACCACGCCTAACGGCGAGGACCGCTGTACTAGCAGCAGGCTTTCCAGCAGTCTGCGTATTTATCAATGATGATCTCGGTGAGCCGACGCTGCGGGCGATCGCCGATACTGGCACGCAACTAGTGGCATTACGCTGCGCTGGATTTAATAATGTCGATCTGGATGTGGCGAAAGCACTGGGTATTCAGGTAGTGCGTGTACCGGCCTATTCTCCCTATGCAGTTGCAGAGCATGCAGTTGGACTGATCTTAATGCTTAATCGCAAGCTATATCGGGCCTATAATCGCGTGCGGGATGATAATTTTGCCTTAGATGGACTGCTTGGGTTCGATCTGCACCGGAAAACGATCGGCATCGTGGGCACTGGTAAAATTGGCCAGTGCTTTGCCCAAATTATGCATGGCTTTGGCTGTAATATCTTGGCTTATGATGTTCAAAAAAACCCAACTTGCCAAGAACTGGGTGTCCAGTATGTAGAACTTCCCAATCTCCTAGCACAGTCGGATATTGTTTCATTGCACTGTCCGTTGCTGCCGACTACTTATCATCTGATTAATGCGGCCTCCCTACAACATCTGAAACCGGGAGCAATGCTGATCAATACCAGTCGTGGCGGATTGATTGATACACGCGCCGTGATTGATGGCATCAAATCCGGCCAGATTAGTTACTTTGGCACTGACGTTTACGAAGAAGAAGAAAGTCTGTTTTTTGAGGATCGTTCTGACACGGTGATCCAGGATGATACGTTTCAACTGTTGCAGTCGTTTCCTAATGTTGTGATTACTGCCCATCAGGCATTTTTTACACAGGAGGCACTGAGTAATATCGCTGAGACAACGCTATCAAATATTCGTACCATCGAGTCTGGGCAATCTTGTGTCAATCGAATTTGAACTGACAGTGTCTCAATCTCAACGTCAATCATCAAGCGAGATACTGGAGAGACCATGAAAGTTCTCATCCTCAATGCCGGTTCTAGCAGCCATAAATGCTGTTTGTACGATATGCCGGGTGTGCTCCCGGAAACTCCACCGACTCCGGCTTGGGAGGCACAACTTGATTGGCATGCTGACGATGCCGCAGTAATGGTTGTGAAGACATTGGCAGGGGAAAAACATAAACAGAATCTGACCTCAGTATCACGGGCTGAAGCACTCGCGTATTTAGTCAGCACACTGTGGCAAGGCCCCACCCCAGTACTCCAAAACCCACAGGAAATTGATGGCGTGGGTCATCGGGTTGTGCATGGCGGACAAGATTATCGCGCCAGTGTTGTTGTGACACCGGATGTCAAAGCGGCGATCGCGCGGCTGATTCCCCTCGCCCCGGCCCATAATCCGGCCAATCTAGAAGGGATTGAGCTGATGGAGCAGATTTTAGGTGATGTACCGCAAGTGGCCGTTTTTGATACGGCTTTTCACAGCCATCTTCCAGCTGCGGCAGCGACTTATCCAGGACCCTATGACTGGGTCGAACAGGGCATTCGTCGCTATGGGTTTCATGGAATTAGCCATCAGTATTGTACGCAGCGCGCAGCGCAAATCCTCGGGCAAGAGGTGAAGGCGTTGCGGCTGATTATCTGCCACCTGGGTAACGGTTGTTCATTGACCGCAGTGGAACATGGGCAAAGTATTGATACCACGATGGGGTTCACACCGTTGGATGGCTTGATGATGGGAACGCGTTCCGGCGCAGTGGATCCGGGGATTTTGATTTATCTGATGCGCCAGGGATATTCTGCCGATCAGCTCGACCAGATGCTGAATCGGGAATCGGGTCTGAAGGGAATTTCGGGGATTTCCCATGATTGGCGCGAAATTCAGAACGCGATCGCCCAAGGTAATGTCCGGGCCAAGCTGGCTCAGGATCTCTACCTGCACCGTTTAAAGTCTTGCGTCGGGGCAATGCTGATGAGCTTAGGCGGGGTTGATGCGATCGTCTTTACCGCGGGGATTGGCGAGCATGTTGCAGCGTTGCGATCAGCTACTTGCGAAGCCCTAGCATTTCTGGGTTTACGCATTGATCACGCGCAGAATGCGAATTTACCCGTTGACCAAGATATTGCCACTGATGATTCAACGGTGCGGGTATTAGTAATTCATACACAGGAAGATTGGGCGATCGCCCAAGATTGCTGGCAATGCCTCAAAGCACCTCGCGTGCTACCGTCGCAGTAGCGCCATGACAGGATTATCGTCAGCGCTTGGGGCGTGAATCGACAGCACAATGATAAAGTAGGAAATTAACGCTGTGATCGCACCATTACTGCAAGTCCTGGTCTATTGATTGCTTCTTATTGCGATTGTCGCGATTTTAGTTGATATCTGAATCGACTTGTTCTGAGAATGCTATTTCTTAGGTATTCTCGCTGCCTGCCTACCTCACCTGAATTTTCGATATTACTTGGTTTCCTGTTGCTGTTTGAGGCCCACAATCATGACTTGCCTTGTAGCTGAGCCCGATCAATGCTTGAGGACTTCTAGCAACTTCTTCTTGAACCGGACTTTTAACGATGTCGATGACTTGATTACCGCTTCACAAAACTGGGATGTCGACTTCTGGCAGCTAGAGAAAGGCCAGTTCCAGGGAAAAATCCTGCAGGCCATCACACCATCTTGGCAGCTAAGCCATGCGACGTTTAGCCGCGCCCTAAAACAGCAGGGCTTACCCCCGTCCCATCTGCGGAATATCGTGATCCCAGCCAACTCGCGACAACAAGTAAAATGGCGTGGGCATTCGACCAACGGTAACAATGTGAGAATTTTCCCCTTGGGGAGTGATTATGAGAGTATATCAGATGAAAATTTGGATGTATTTATCGTAGCGATTTCAGAAGCACAGCTATCTCATCTCTGTGAATTTTTAGACTTGCCAGATTTACCTGGTCTGACTCAGGGGACGGAAGTCATTGATTGTACGCCTGCGGCCATCAATCGTTTAAGTCATCAACTACACCAGATATCCCAGCAGCTAACGCTCAATCCAGCGCTACTCACGCAACCCAACTTTGCCGATGCACTGGAGTTTGAATTTGCCCAGCACCTCTTGCTGACGCTAAACCAAGGCCAGATAGTTGCTCCAGCCCACATGCCGCGGCGGCAGTCCGATGCTTTAAAAATAGCTGAGGCTTATATCCGCGCGCATGTTGATCAGCCATTAACGGTCCGCAACTTGTGTGCACAAGTAAATGTGAGTGAGCGCACCCTCAGAACAGCGTTTTACGATCGCTATGGCATTTCTCCAAAAGCTTATCTGAAGCACTTTCAGCTAACCCAGGTGCGTCGCCAGCTGCGGCAGGCTGACCCAACATCAACAACTGTTTGCGATATTGCCAATGCTTTCGGCTTCTGGCATATGGGCCAATTTTCAAAAGATTACGCGCGGCTGTTCGGAGAACGCCCGGCGGAAACGTTGAGACGTCCATAAACCGATCCCGCCACTGCGATTAGGTCGATCGGCGATGATTCGCTAGATAGGAATGCCTCTAAAAGTGTAACTAACCTGTAACATTTTCCGTTTTTTGATGTCCTTCTGTTTCGCATTCCTGCGAAAATTAAAGCCTGACTGCCCAGTTGGATGGTTTCAGGCGTTATCGCAGTGAGCATAACTTGCAATTCGACGTTCAAGTACAGGCTGGAGCAAGCGGATTTTTCCTGGAGCGATCGCACAAGGCCGCCATTATCGATTCTCGATCGTAAGACTGCACAAGGTCACATCAGCTTCAAGCATTTATTCATCTTTTAGTTTGTTCGTTTTAACGCAAGTATTAAAGGGCGCTATCTTCGGTTATGCCTCAAACCTTTGTTCGCTATTCTAAGATTCTCGAAATTGTCGGCGATATTATTCGAGTTCAAGTACCTGAAAATACTCGCCAGAGCGATATGGCGCCGCGCTTCAATGACTTGGCAGTGGTCGAAAGTAGCGACGGGAGCTTCTCTTTAGCCCAGGTGATCAAGCTGCAAGAAGATACCGTTGCGCTACAAGTTTTTCGTGGCACGAAAGGCATCTCGACTGATTCATCAGTGCGCTTTCTGGGACATCCGATGGAAGTTACCTATTCCGAAAATATTCTCGGTCGGGTGTTTCGCGGTACGGGCGAGCCGATCGATGGCGGACCAGAATTATCGCAAGATCCCCAGGTGACCATTGCTGGGCCATCGGTTAATCCGATGCGCCGGATTTTGGCATCGAAGATGATTCGCACCGATGTGCCGATGATTGATCTGACTTTTCCCGCTAAGTTTGGCTCGCCAGTTGCCACCCCTCAACCAAGTCGTGCAACTTAGCATATCCTTTCCAGAGCACCTGAATCCCGATAGGTGTTTTACGACGATGTTCCAAATATCCCCCTAAGCGTGCAATCGCTTCAATGGCCCAACTAACTGTCAACCTCTTAGGTAAGCGAGCAGACTTGGCTTTGAGGACCTGAATTTGAACAGACGAGAGTATCGTTTCGGCTGGCATCTCAGGCTGAGTCCGTTTCAAGTAGGTTAGGCGCAACAGATCGACGGCAATGACACATAAGAACCCTAATAAAGGTTTCATACCCTCGGCCGCAAGACGATACCGCTCTGCTTGACACCCGGATTTCAGAAGTTTGTGATACTCTTCTACTCGCCAACGGTAACCGTACCATCGCAAAATCGTCTTGGCCATTTCAACGGTGGTCACCGGTTCAATGGTCAGCAACATCCAGGAAATGGGTTCTTCTCCCTCAGGGCAATTGACTTCATCGGCATAGACCGCATACACCTGAAGTTGGGTGTCCGTTCCCAGGCCTATCCCTTACGCAAAAGTTTCCAGAATGAGCGTATAGCCTAGGTTTGAGCCCGAAGTTGTGCCCCTTCGAGTAAATGTCGCAGCACCCCCAGTCCGCGCCAGATGGTTTTTAATCCGGGCGCTCCATCCCCGTTACGCGCGAGGAATCCCCCCAATTGGGCAATCCAGCGCACCGCTTGACCGAGTGTCGGGGGCTTTTTTGAGCGATTTTTGGGTTGAAATTTACGCCTTAATAATCGCCATTCTGCTTTTTCCAGCACAACTTCACAACCGTCCTCTGGATTTAATCTGGCCCTGTAGGTGAGCCACATCACACGCCAAGCCACAAGCGAATAGGTACTCAAGGCATTGAGTAATCGTCGAGCGGTATCCAGTTGGAGCGACTCAATTCGGCAGCCACTTTTGAGCGTGTAGTGAAACCGTTCAATCAACCAGCGTAGACTATACCAGTAGACACATTGCCAGACTTGCTCAAAACGCTCAATGGGCAGCGTTGTCAATAATAACCAACGAATCGGTTTACCCCCATCAGTGGGATGCGCTTCTTCGACGAGAATCGCATTGAGGATGACTGGCTGATATTGGCTCCGTTGTTTATGATGTCGTGGAACCTCAATCGTCAATGCCATTGCGCGTAAGACTAACGTTGCCCGACGCGCGGCTCGTTCGGGATTACGACGAATGTTGATCGTACATTTGCCTAAAACGGGAGCTTGTTCAATCGTCGGAATCAGATCGCCCAATTCATGAGACACTTTGCGGTTATGCGCTGCCCGAATCAATAACTCACGGTTTGGCTGACGCGGCTGAGTGAATAAATCATAGATATCCGCTTCACGATCCCCCACATGCACCAAACAGACCGATTCATCAACGCCTTTCGCGGCAGCGGTTAAGGTATCGAGCCAGCGCTGACTCTCTTTTTCGTGAGTTGGTTTTTTGCGACGATGCTGGCTTTTTCCCGTTTGTTGCGGGCGATTCCAGGTGTATTGGTGCAGCAGTCCCAAGGGGTCACCCGCACCACTCACGGCAAAACAACTATGCACTTTGATTCCTTGTTGTTTACCTGAGCCAGTAAAACCTAAGCCAGTCGTCTGTTTCAGGCCACTGAAATTGAGGTCCGTCGTGTCTTGAATTGCCAGCACCAATGACTGCGCGTTCACGCGCTCGACAACGCTGGGACGATGACTGGCTAATATCTGTTGCGAATTCACCCGCTGATTCGACCAAAATCGGTAGATGCTTTGGCTTAATGTTTGACTCTGACTGGCTTGCGGCACACTCTCATTTGGAGCCGCACCGAGGATGCGCAAGGTCTCTTTCAAGCGTTGACCGTGACGGAAATCTTGGAATACGTGATTTCGAACTTCTTAGCTCGCCCAATCTTTCATCCCTGTTGCTCAACTCAAAAATAAACTTGGCACAATATTCTCACAATCGTTCTCCAAACTCCAGAACCTGTAGACTTTTGAAACACTTTTGCGTAAGGGATAGTCCCAGGCGAGGGGGAGACTGCAGGTGAACCGGGCAAAACCGCACTGCCAGGGTGGCTATGCGGGCTTTCCGTTTTTTCGTTTCACTCAACTCAACATCGTGGTAAGCCACAATCGGATGAGCGTCGAGTTTTTCCCCCAAACGGTGAGGATCATCATTTTCAAGCGTCCGATTATGCGCTGCTCGAACCACCACTCCACTGTGAGTCAGCTCATTTAATTGGTTGAATACTTCAGCAATATCCCCTTCTCGGTCAAACACATGAATCACTCGTGTCGAGTCCTCAACCTGCTTCTCTACCGTGGTCATCGCTTCCACCCATCGATAGGATTCTTTTTCTTCAAAGGGGCGCACCCGTTTGGCCTTACGGGCCTTGGCAAGGCGTTGTTTTTTCTGCTTTGGGGTTTCCTCGGTGAGGGACTTCTCTCGATGCTGACGATTCCATATCTTTTGCCACAGTAATCCCAACGGTTGGCCTTGCTCCGGGTCTACTGCCATGGCACTGTGTAAGAGTAAGCCATTCCCGCCCCTACCCTGCGGCCCATAGCCCTCTCGTTTAGCTAAGATCTATGGAATCCCATTGAACATCGCTTGTTCAGTCTGATTTCCATCAACTGGGCGGGGCAGCCCCTGCGGTCATTGCCGAAGATGACCGCCTTAATTCGGGGCACCTCGACGCAAACGGGACTGACTGTGAAAGCCGCCTTACTCAACGGTCATTATCCGACTAAAGTCAAAGTCTCAGAGGCGCAGTTCGCTGAACTCAATCTGGCTCATCGAAAGATCTGTCCCCAGTGGAATTACATCATTTACCAGAGGGAAACAGAATCATGCATTGCATGAACTTATTCTTTTACAGTTCCTAAGCCCAGGAAGCCAAAGCTGCATTCACTGGACTAAGTGCCGTTGGCTGATGCAATAAATTAAGCTGATCGATCCGGTGAAATCACCACGGGTGGCATTACCACTTTGCGGGCTAAGCCAACACTTTTGAGTACCCAAATCGCCCACCAAGTTGGATCGTATTCCCACCACCGCCATCCAGCTTTAGCCACATGGGGGTAAGCATGGTGGTTGTTGTGCCAACCTTCGCCATAGGTAAAAATCGCGGCCCACCAGAGATTCCGAGAATTATCATCCACATCGAAGGTGCGATATCCCCACATATGGGTGACAGAGTTGATAAACCATGTACAGTGCCACAACAAAACGGCCCGCACAAATACACCGTAAACCACAAATGACCATCCCCCCAGCGCATATAGCAAAATGGCTAATGGGATTTGCAGCAGGAGATGATAGCGATCGAGCCAGCGATAAAATCGATCGCGGGTTAGTTCTGGGGCATAGCGTTGGTATTGTGCAAAATTGAAAAAGTCCTTGCGGGGATAGAGAATCCACAGCATATGGCTCCACCAGAAACCGCGCTTGGCCGAATAGGGATCTTTATCTTCATCTTCGGTAAACGCATGATGTAGACGATGCCCTGCCACCCAAAAGATCGGACCGCCTTGGAGCGCTGTCGCCCCAATTACCGCAATGATATATTCCAACCATTTGGGCACCTGCAAACTACCATGACTCAGCATGCGATGATAACCGAGACAAATTCCAATACTTCCCAGCAACCAATGCAAGAAAATCATTACCCCCAAAGCGGGCAAAGAAAAGCACCAAAGCGCGAGTAAAGCCAGTAAATGTACTACACCAAAAAAGCCAACGGCCCAGCCATTTAGCTTCAAATTTGGTGGAACTTGAGATTGAGTTTGTTGTCTATTCAATGTCATTAAAATTCCTCAACCACTTGCAGTGTTGCTGTGTAATGATCCTGAAGCAATTTCAATTGCTAAATTGATTTCGAAAAAGTATTACTGGGTTTGTGCTGTAAGTAGGTATCAAATACTGACGCAATATTGCGAATTAATAGTCTGCCGATCGGCGTGACTTCAATCCCATCACTCCAGCGCTTGAGCAGTCCATCGGCTTCTAACGCGTCGAGCAGCGGCAACTCTGCCTCAAAGTAATCATTAAAATCGCGATCGAAGCCAAGATGATATTTCTCTTCTAAATCTTGTGCAGACAGTTGGAACTGACACATCAATTCCATGATCACGGTGCGCCGAATCAGATCGTCTTGACTGAGGTGTACCCCCTGCGCAATCGGAAATTCCTCTTGCGTCTAAGATCCGATAGAAGTCCTTGAGCCGCTTGTGATTTTGGATATAAACGTCTTGCAACATGCTAATTGACGTAATTCCAAACCCGAATAAATCTGATTCTGGCTTGGTGGTATAGCCTTGGAAATTGCGATGCAACTCACCTTGGGATTGGGCGATCGCCAGTTCATCATCGGGTTTGGCAAAGTGATCCATGCCAATAAACACATAGCCGCCATCGGTGAGCTGTGCGATTGTTTGCTCGAAGATCTTGAGCTTTTCGGCCGCGCTCGGCAAGGCTGATTCCGGCATCCGCTTTTGGATCGGTTTGACCCAGGGGACATAGGCGAAATTAAATACAGCAACGCGATCGGGATTTAGTTGCAGTGTTTTCTCGACGGTTGTGTGGAACGTTTCTACGGTTTGATAAGGCAAGCCATAGATCAGGTCGACATTCACACTCTCAAACCCAGCTTCGCGCATCCAATCCATTACTTGGAATAGCATCGCTTCTGGCTGAATCCGATTGACCGCGGCCTGAACTTTGGGATGAAAGTCTTGAATGCCAAAACTAATGCGGTTAAAGCCTAACTGCCGCAGGAATAGAATATATTCCCGATCGACATAACAGGGATTCACCTCGATCGACACCTCTGCGGCATCGTCAAGCTGGAAGTGATCGTTCAACTGTCGCCATAAAAACTCAACCTGCTGCCGATCGAGGTAGTTTGGCGTGCCGCCACCCCAGTGGAATTGCTGTACGCGCCGATCGGGATGAATTAATTGGGCGGTTTGACGAATATGCCGGGCGAGATAGCCCAAATAGGGTTCGGCGACTTCCTTACGCTGGGTAATGATCGTATTGCAACCACAGAAGTAGCAAGGTGTGGCGCAGAACGGAATATGGCAATAGAGCGAGAGCGGTGTTTTCTTGTGATTGCCAACGGCGATCGCCGATCGAAAGGCATCTTGATCAAAATCGGGCGTCAGCTCGGTTGCCGGTGGGTAACTGGTGTAGCGCGGTAAAGGCTGATTGTATTTATTCAGTAGTGCCGCATCAAACTGCACCTGCGGTGATAACTGTTTCATCCAATGAATTGTCCTGAAATAATAAAGGGGAGGGAAAGCCGTTCACAGTTGTCAGTGCTGGGGCGATCAACTGTGAACGATAAACTGCAAGCGGAAAACGCTACGCACCTTGAACCACTAATTCCGGTTCTGGAGCAGCGTTACGCTGTTCTGTACTGCCAGGGCGATCGAGACGTGTGAGTAGGTCAAATGTGTGCTCACCGATCGCCGCTTTAACATCGGCTTCTAGCTCATGCATGATGTCGCGGTTGAAACGAAATGCAGCGTTCGCCTCATCGATAATTTGTTCAATCGCTGCATCATTCAACGGCAAGGCATCTAAGGCTTGACGATAGCGTTCTTTAAACAATCGCCGGGCTTCGGGCGTAGCGATGTGGTTAAATTCGTAGAACTGTGTACCTTGGTCGGCTGGTAGGGCTAAGGCCGATCGAATCACCCGGCGCAAACTCTGTCCACCGGAGAGATCCCCCATATAACGCGTATAGGCATGGGCCAATAATCGAGTCGGATCGGTTCTGGATAAGTCCTGAATCCGATTGCGATACGCACGACCAGCTGGGGAAAGCCGAATTTGGGCCTGCCAGTTCTCACCATAGTAAAAGTACAAATCCCTCGCCAGACTCTCGGTACGAGCGAGTCGATAATGTAGTTTTGGGAAATCAGCCATCCCCAAAATCGGATGGTTGGCATGTTGCCGTAGGGCATTTTCCAAAGCATCGTAGACAAAATATAAATCCGCAAATAGCTTTCTGAGTGGTTCTTTCTCCACAATGCCCTTGATGAAGCATTTCATGAAGGCGGTATTCTCAGCGGCTGTGTGGGATTGCTGCGTCCCTGTACGCAAGCGACTAGATAGGTTAGATGTCTGATACATTGCCAGTGCTCCTAGTAAATTTCTTGGCGGGTATGTTCGGTATCGATCGATGGCAACAGGTACAGCCGTAGCAGTTGCCACATAATGGCGGCAATCCATGGCAACTTCTGGAGAAACTTCACGACCCGTGGACGCTGACTGGTCGAAATCTTCGCTAATTTCTGATTGGCAGCAGCGCACTTATCAAGACGTTGGAAAAATTCTGGATGTTCAGTATCAAGCACGCTAGGAAAAGCGCGTTCAGCAGTCGCGTTGGTTTGACGAATAACTTCCATGTTGTAATCCTCGGCATCAATCCCGATCGAGTCATAAAAATCGTTGCGTTCTAAGACTGTCATTGTGTGGGTGGCAAAAACCGTCAGTAAGAAGAAGCGAGCCCACAGGCGGGCTTTCCAGTTGTTCCACAATTTTGGCTGTGATCGCAGCAAGGCCTTAAAGAAATCACCGTGGCGATTCTCGTCTTGACACCAATTTTCAAAATATCGAAATAGTGGGTAAAATCGATTCTCTGGATGTTGTTCCAGATGACGATAAACAATGATGTAGCGCCAGTAGCCAATCTTCTCAGATAGATAGACGCTATAAATCACCCATTCTGGAGGGAAGAAGGTGTAGGTGCGGTTTTTGGTCAAGTACCCTAGATCAAGTGATAAACTAAAATCGGCCATGGCTTTATTCAAAAAGCCCGCATGCCGGGCCTCATCTCTGGCGAGGAGGCTAAAGGCCTCAGCGAGTAGAGGACTGCGCCCCTTCAGCTTACGGGAAAGTTCTTTGAACAATAAAAAGCCAGAGAACTCTGAGGTACAGGAACGCTCAAGGAAATCGATAAAGGCGTGCCGTGTTTCGCCATCAATATGTTCCCACGACTGCTCGAACTCCTCATTGCGCACAAAGTGGTGGCGGTTGTAGTCAGCCCTTAATCGGCAACAACTGCTTCGAGTTCCGCTTCTTCTGCCCCGATAAATCCATCTGGGCAACGGCGTCAAAGTTGGTTGTGTAAAACCGTGGTGTTAAGAGTGTTTCTTGAACGGGTGCTTTGTATCCCAGGGCGGGAGGACTGAGGATCGGCAACTTTCGTGGCCCGAGACATTGAATCAGTCATAGATGTAAATGAATGCTTTCTGTTTTGGAGCGCTAAGGATTATCCTGGCTTAAACGCCGATCCCAAAACAAGTCAGTTACCAAGCCTATTCCATAGTTACCAAAGGGAAAGCAACATCTTGGCGACGGCGATTGGGGCGATTATAAAGAAATGCTGAATCTTGTGCGATCGGATAAAACAGCGCTGAGTGGTAGCGCACCGTACGCATCAATTAGCCAGGTAGAATTAATTGCCTTTAGGCGATCGGGCAAGGTTGCTTCTGAAACCGTTTGGCATCGAGATCGGGCATCCGTAAGACATGACTAAACGGAATGAAGCCGGTTATGTAAACTATGGGGTGGAGTCGTTCGAATACCCCCCATGACACAACTCGCTGCAGCCTCTCTAAATCGCACTTGGCAATGGCCTGACTGGCAGGAATATCGTGATGCGATCGCCGCTGTAATCTGTGCCCTGCTGGTCATACTGGGCTGGCTCACCCATTCTTTTGGTCTGACTGTCCTGGAGCTGCCCGTGCTAGGGCTAGCTTATCTAATTGGTGGCTATGAGAGCGCCAAGGAAGGACTGACCACCTTAGTTGTGGATAAAGAACTGGATGTCGATCTGTTGATGATTGTGGCCGCACTGGGGGCCGCCGGATTAGGCATCTGGCAGCAGGACTATAGCTTGATCATTGATGGTGCCGTGCTGATTCTGATTTTTGCTTTCAGTGGCGCACTTGAAGGCTTTGCCACACAGCGTACTGAACAAAATATACGCGCCCTCATGGCGGCTACGCCTGATACAGCGCGGGTGATCGGTGACGACCAGGATAGTCATCAGGAACAGACGATCGCTGTCGATCAGGTGCGAGTCGGCAATGTTGTGTTAGTCAAGCCGGGCGAGCTGATTCCCGTGGATGCCCGGGTGATTTCCGGACAAAGTGCGGTAAACCAAGCTCCCATTACTGGCGAGTCGGTGCCGGTGGATAAAGCGATTGGGGATGTGGTATTTGCCGGTAGCCTAAATGGCAATGGTATCCTCACCCTGCGCGTCGAGACGTCCCCAGAAAGTAGCTTGATTCAACGCGTTATCCGGCTGGTTGAGCATGCCCAGACAGATGCCCCGCCCTCTCAGCAGTTTGTCGAACGGTTTGAGCGAATCTATGCGCGCGCGATCGTCGTTGTTGGCATTCTCCTGACTCTGTTACCACCGTTCTGGTTGGGTTGGGATTGGCGGACAACAATCTATCGCGCC
>CAVPGX010000022.1:0-27958 GCA_963704065.1 uncultured cyanobacterium
TTACCAGAACCTGGTTGGAACTCGCATGTAGGTGACTTAAACGGTGATGGGAATGACGACATCTTCTGGTTCAATGAGATCACGCAGCAAACCGCTTGGTGGCAGATGGACGGCGGTGAGGTAGTCACGGCAGAGTTCATCTCCCAATTACCGGAGCCTGGTTGGAACCCGCATGTGGGTGACTTAAGTGGCAATGGTAAGTCCGATGTCTTCTGGCTGAATGACATCACGCGGCAAACCTCGCTGTGGGAAATGGATGGGGGCACGATCGTCACGGCAGAATATATCTCCCAATTACCTGAATCCGAATGGAACCCACAGATTGCCAATGATGCTGGACAGTCTTTATGGCAGAGTCCAAATCCCTTCACTGAAACCGCTGCTGCGCTGCTTGCTAATGGAGAATTCCTTGAGAACGGTTTTCTTGCAGCAAATATGTAGAACTGCTAGCACGCAAATTCTTGAGCTGAAAGCAGTCTATATTGCACTGCGCCTCTTTGTGGTACTGAGGGAATTCGCAATAAAATCACAAAACCAGCAAGTTCATCAATCTTTTAAAGAGTCTTTCAGACGCTCACGATCCTGGGTTTGTTATATGTGAAGCATCAATGCCGATGTAGACTCGGATACAAGTTAGCTCTAATTTTATCTTTAGCCACTTTTGCCAATGAATCTTTTCTGGATCTTTATAATCCTTTCCAGAAAAGGCCTATACGATGGCATTCAGCAACATGATTGCTGTGTTGTTCTGGCCAGATCGGCGGGCTTGATTAGGGATTATCATTGATTCGCTCATTTTATGTATTTGGTGCGGCTGATAGTTTCACCTCCATATCGTCAATACTTGGAAGGGGGTGCGGTGGACACATGCGATTCATTACTTGAAGGTTTCGCACAAATCTCATGATTTAATCTATTTCGTCAGAAATGACTTGGTTGAACTCTATCGATTTTCTAATTGTAAATTCTCGGAGTTCTAAAGTTCTTGAAAAGCTAGAATGATTCCCAACTAGTTTTGATATGATTAGAGTATCTTAGTTTTCTAATATGTTCATTTCTATCTCCAATCATTACTGAAGTTTGTGTTTTCATTTCCCCCTAACGTGATTTTAATATTTTAATTTAAATATACTGGCATGTACAGCGTTTCTCTATCTGCGCAGTACAGCTTTATTTTCAGGAGCCTCTACGCAGATTGAATTTAGGCGTATTCTACTTAAGCAAGGGCTTTTTTAGTAACTGCAGATTTCAATCATTCGTACCCTTAAAAGGTCTTCAAGGATGGGGCTTAACCCCATTTTTCAAGTGATTGAGTTGGCGGTTTCCCTGAGGGTATGGATATTGCCCAGCGCAATAAAATCATGCCTGATTTGTTTTTCTACTCTCTCATTCGGCTAAAAGGACTTTAAATCGTCATGGCGATTAGTTTCAATCTAAGCGGTAGCTTCAAGGGATTAGCTGGGGATGGTATTGATGACTTGGCCAATCCCACTACGCTACAATTTGGTCCTGATGGCCGTATGTATGTCGCGGAACAAAGCGGTCGAATCAGCGCCTTCACGATCGCACTAAATGCGGAGACGGGTCAGTACAGCGCCACTAGCCACGAAGTCCTGAACCTGCCAAACGGTGGTGGCGTGGTGCAGTCCATCATGAACCACAACGATAATGGTTCAAAGCAACCCTTTCTCAAAAATCGTCAGATTACCGGTATTCTGGTCGGCGGGACTGCGGCTAACCCAGTTTTATATGTCTCTTCGAGTGATCCACGAATTTCGGCGGGCGGTGAACAAAACCTCGATACGAACTCGGGGACGCTAACGAAAGTCACCTGGACGGGGACGGAATGGGAAGCGATCGACCTGATTCGCGGGCTACCGCGATCGGAGGAAAATCATGCGACTAACGGCATGGTCTTCAGCCCCGATGGCAATACGCTGTACTTAGCCGTCGGTGGCAACACCAACAATGGTGCTCCATCCGAGTACTTCTCCTATACCGGTGAATACGCGCTAGCGGGGACGGTGCTAGAAATCGACTTGAGTTGCGCTGGAGGCGCTGCCGACCCTAACGGATGGTGATGCGGGTAAGGTTGATAATGGGTTTGGCGGTGTCAATGAAGTGGCGCGGCAATATAAGTACGATCTGCCCACCCTGGATGATCCGAACCGCCCAACTGAATCGCAGGGGCTGAGTAACGAGGATGCGCTCGCCCAAGGTTTCCTGGAAAATGCTGATGGTATCGACCTCGCCGCCCCTTTGGGGGCAATGACGGCTTAAATATGGCGATTCTGCCGGCGGATGCGCCCATCAGTGTGTATGCTGATGGCTTCCGTAACCCCTATGACTTGGTCATGACGGCGGATGGCAAACTCTACACCGTCGATAACGGCTCCAATACCGGATTTGGGGGAAATCCGGTTGATGCAAACGGCACTGCCACGGATGTCTCTGGTTTGCCCGCCACCAATACACCGAATGATGGTGGGATTGGTAACCCGAGCCTTTATTTCTGATTCAACCGGGGGCTACTACGGTCACCCCGCGCCCGTGCGCGCCAATCAGACTATGTCCTGGACGGTTTATAACGATGACGGTGATCCGGATACCACCTTAAGTGGTCAGCATTGTCCCAAATATTGCGGCGCGTGGTGCCGAATGGGGTGAATATTCAACCGGGCTTTTTGATCGACCCATCGAAATTTGTGACTGGACCGGGCCAGACGCTGGCGGATCTCACCCCCACCCAACAGGCAGCGCGACTGCTCGAAAGTGGCATTCGGGTGGAATATGAAGATCCCGCAAGTCCGTCACTGATTAACATTGGCTCATCCAGTAACGGACTCACGCAATACACGGGTACCGCCTTTAATGGTGCATTGCAAGGTGCGTTACTAGTTGCCCAGTTTAACAACACCATCACGGTGCTAAATGTGAATGCGGATGGCACGGCGATAGAGCCGTTGATCGACCCCGGTGATGATGGGCTGCTGGGGACGGCTGATGATGTGGAGTTGGCCGGTGCGGGTCGAAGCCTATAACTTGATTACGGGTCTGTCCACGCCGTTGGATGTGACGACCGGGCCGGATGGCACCATCTGGGTGGCCGAAATCGGTGGGGATTTCATTAAGGCCTATTCCCCTGCCGATGGCGGCATTATTATCGATGAGGATTCGGACGATGATGGCATTCTTAACATCGACGATCCTTTTATTCGCGATGCCAGCAATGGCACGGCGGTGACCCTCTTCCCCGGTCAAACGCTTGGTATGGGATTTTGACCCGAACCAAGATGGCAACTTGCCTGGTCCCAATGGCTTTGCGACGGGCTTGACGGGGGTGATGATTGATGGCGTGACGGACTTTGAAGAGTTCTTCGTATCTGAGTCGACCCTGCCTCAGCAGAATATCAAACTCGACAACGTCAAGTTCAATACAGCGGCTGGTGGCGGTGCGACGGTAATTGAGTACGTCTCGAACGGTGATGCCCTGACCACGGCCAATAATGGTGAGTATCTGTTCCATACCGGCATGACGCTGGCACCCGACGGTGGAGACGTTTACCATCAAGTGGTCGGTAATTAATCCCCTATTGACGGGCGCGAATCAACAAATCGGCGGCTACATTGGCACGGGTGATCAGAGTAATTACCTGAAGCTGGTGGCGACGGCGAATCCGGCAGGCGAGATTCAGATTCTGCTCGAAGATGATGATGCCGTAGTAGCGGAGGTTTTCCTGCAGGCCAATGACTTGTTCAGTGTGCCACCAAACCAGGAAATCTTCTTTGAATTAGCGGTTGACCCAGCATTGGGAATTGCGACGCCAACAGTGACCTATGGCGTTGGGGGGGGGAACACTAAAACTGTCGCGGGTACAGCCATTAGTCTTAAAAAGAGCAATGGCGACAATACAAAGGTGCTTGAGGCGATTCTGGGCAACCACACTGTGCAGGGTCAGCAATGGGCCTAGCATTAGGTCTCTATGCATCGAATACAGGCCAGCCAGCGGCCCCGAATGGGTCGTTCCAGGCAACCTTCACTGATTTGCAAGTTACTGCTACAGGGGATGACGCTCGAACTATCCTTTACCGGGTGAATGCCGGTGGTCCAGAAATCGCCGCCATTGATGGTGGACCGAATTGGACGGCTGATCTGAACATCGCGAATAGTGCATTCTTGGCCAGTGCCGGTAGTAACAGTGTCAATGGATTTAATGTGATGCCAGGCAACACTGTTGCAGTATCCACCCCTGCAGCCATTTTTCAGACGGAACGGTTTGACTTTAGCGGTGGCACCGCTATGCAGTGGGCATTTCGGGGTCGGTACCCCCGGGTTTTATGAAGTCCGTCTGTTTGTGGGCAATGGTTTTGATGGTACCGCGTTTCCGGCTCAGCGAGTCTTTGATGTGGCGATCGAAGGCACTGTGCTGTCAAACCTCGATGATATTGACCTCGCCGCCGATTTCGGTCATCTAAAAGGGGGCATGATTAGCAATATTGTGCAGGTGACCGATGGCACCATCAATATTGATTTTCTACACGACGTCGCCGAAAACCCGTTGATCAACGGCATTGAGATTGTCAAGCTGGGGGGCGGGCCCGCAATATCGATTGCGCATGGCCCTTATACCGTCAGTGAAGGAGTTGCTGGAGGAAAGCTGCAAATTGTCCTCCAGGCAGATCAAATTATCCCCAGCAATGGAGAGCCCGTCGATATCACCTTCCAGATTGTGCCAGGAAGCGCCACTCCCAAGGTAGACTACGACTATAATTCGCCCAATAATACCTTTTTCAATCCCGAAACAGGCGTCTATACCAGTACTGTTACTATTGTTCCAAGTTCCACTAATGTCGGCTTTTTGGTCGATATTCTTCAAGATAGTCTCATAGAAGGGAATGAGACTTTTACAGTCAATATTGTGGGAGTTAGCAACAACGCGCAGTTGGGCTCCACAACTTCGACTACGGTCACAATTCAAGATGATGAAGTTACAACAAATAGCGGAATCTTTTGGCTGAATGACATCACGCAGCAAACTTTGTTGTGGCAGATGGATGGGGGGACGATTGTTGCGATGGAAAACATCTCCCAATTGCCGGAAGCGGGCTGGAATCCGCACGTGGGTGACTTAAGCGGGGATGGGAAGTCCGATATCTTCTGGTTTAATGAGATCACGCAGCAAACCTCATGGTGGCAAATGAATGGGGGGACAATTGTCACAGCGGAGTATATTTCTCAAATACCGGAAGCGGGCTGGAAGCCACATGTGGGTGACTTGAGCGGGGATAGCAAGTCCGATATCTTCTGGTTCAATGAGATCACGCAGCAAACCTCATGGTGGCAGATGGATGGCGGTCAAGTCGTCACAGCCGAATTTATCTCGCAAATACCAGAACCGGGTTGGAATCCACATGTAGGTGACTTAAACGGTGATGGGAATGACGACATCTTCTGGTTCAATGAGATCACGCAGCAAACCTCATGGTGGCAGATGGATGGCGGTCAAGTCGTCACAGCCGAATTTATCTCGCAAATACCGGAACCGGGTTGGAATCCACATGTAGGTGACTTAAACGGTGATGGGAATAACGACATCTTCTGGTTCAATGAGATCACGCAGCAAACCTCATGGTGGCAGATGGATGGCGGTCAAGTCGTCACAGCTGAATTTATCTCGCAAATACCAGAACCTGGCTGGGACCCGCATGTGGGTGACTTAAATGGGGATGGGAATGACGACATCTTCTGGCTCAATGGCAGTACGCAGCAAACCTCATGGTGGCAGATGAATGGAGGAACGATTGTCACGGCGGAATATATCTCCCAACTCTCGGAACCTGGCTGGAACCCGCAGATTACCAATAATGTTGGAAACAGTTTCTTGTAAGAGGCGTTTTCGCTGAGTTGAGGGTAGTTGAAAATGGAAGACTAAAGAATTTTGTATATTAAGTCCTAAGGCGTTTTTGCGCTATAGCTGACAGTGATCTCAGCATCGCGTATGTGATGCTGATGGGTGAGTTTAAAACGAATTGAGTTGCCCAATGATTTCAATTTGATCGGGTGCCACTGCCCGCATCACGACAGCTGCCCCGGACTGGGGGACAATGTTGCTGATTGCCGTAATATTCACCTGATGCGTCACCATCACTATCACACCCGTATTGTCGTGATGTGCTGATATAAGCTGCTGCAGTTGTTTCGTTTGAGAACGCTCGGTACGCCGATCGGAAAAAGGAGTTGAGTATGGGCAATGCCTCAACCTGTTGCAGGTTCATGAGTTGGGCCGTTTCTAAACAGCGACACCACTGACTAGAAAGGACTTTCGAAATCATAATATTTTGTTCTCGCAGTATGCTCCCCATGCGGGTCGCTTGCTGCCGACCGGCTGCGGATAGGTTGCGTTGGGTCGCGCAATCATCGAGACGGAAATTGGCTGGATCGCCGGTTCCCGGTGCTAAAGCGTGCCGAAACAAGATGACATAGCCTTTACCCTGTCGTAACTGTGCCCAAATCGCCGCTTCTGAGTTTATGACCGGCGATGATATGGCTACTGTAGAAGGCGACTTGGCTGGAGGCGAAGTAACGATCGCGGTCGGGGCCGCTGAGAATTGGGGATTGATTGAGGCGATGTCTTTACAGCTGGCTACGATCAGAGGCATCATCGCTAAAGCCGCAAAAGTTGTAGTGGCACGAACCCATTGCATAGAAAAAGCCTTGGTGAAAACACGATGATCGATACCGAGTGAACTTCAGGTAGCAATGATCTTACGAATTTGGTCGGCCATTGTTTGACCGGCGCGATCGACTGTGACCAGCTCAATCTGTTCATGACTGCCGACTCCCAAACCTAGCTCGATCGCCCGCTGAATCTGTTCTAACTGCCACACTGAGCCTTGAGAAACGGCGGAAGTTGTGCCTAAGGAACGCAGAATTGCGATCGCTACGACATCAATGGCAACCCGGTCGGTGCCAGCCAAAATCACTCCGGGCTTAGCCAGATCGCCAGCGTCTGGTCCCCCGTTGACGAATGCTTCTATGCCGTCTAACAGCACCAGTGCAGGTGTATAGGCATGATTGACCTCGGCAATCATGCGCCGCTGATGAGCCGAACTGTGCAGCTCGCCCATGTAGTTATAGGGATCACCGGGGACGTATTTGGCGACGAGTCCAATGGTGTTCTTGAGTGCAAGGGTGAAGTGGCCACCAAAGCGATGTGTCTTGAGGCAACAGGTATTGACGATTGCGCCAGCTTGCAGCGCCGGACGGGCAAAGGCAAATCCTTTTGACCAGTGAGTTCCTGCTGCTGGGAAATATTGCCAATCGTCTCTGTCTAGTTCGTCCAGCACCATCGCTTGCAGTCCATAGCGATCGGCAAGCTGAAATACCCCCTTTGTCTGCATCGCCTGTCGGGTGTCGGCCATGCCAGAACGATTGCCAATCGTAATTTGGCCAGCTCCAGCATTTTGGAGTTCCTGTACCAGTGCTTCGAGGAGTGCTGTATCGGTAGCTGCGGGGGCTGGGTCAGCCGTGTTGTAGTTGGGCTTGAGGAATACGGTTTGGCCGGTGAGTCCGCTGGGTTGCAGGCGATCGACCGCTTGACGTGTGCCGGTAACCCGGTCTTCACTGCGAATCAGGACGACTCGACTCACACCCGATGATATATTATCGGGTGTAGCGGCGATGGGTGTTTCGAGGCTGAAGGGACGCGACTGAGAAGTGGTGGTTTGCTGAGTCGAGGTGGTGGCATTATTGCAAGTAACCGCTAGCGCAGTGCTACCGGCGGCGAGTCCAGCCAACTTTAGGATTTTTCGTCTGCTGTAGTCTGGATGGGGATTAGAAGTAGACATGAGTTGCGTTCTCTTCAAATTATGGTGCTGAACGAGGTGGCAATAGAGACTAAGTGGGATGGACCGATCGCCGATGTATTAATACTCCAGCCCAGTTATTTCACGATCGATGTGCTAGGGCTGATCGTGGTAACTTGGCGGGTCAGTTTACCTGGAATTAGGTTGGGTTTAATATCATCGATTTACTCTCCATCCTAACGATTGCATTGTTTTAATCAAGCGTTCGTTAAAAGCGTTCTTGCGGAGATGGCAGTGTTGCTAGGGAATGAAACGGTAGGATAGTGAAAGATGGGAGGCCAGACAACTATGGTAAGCATAATACTAACCCCTCAAAATGTTGTCACTGATACTTGGGTTAAGGCACCTTGGGATGAATTTTTGGCAGCTTCTGAGAATTCGGAAACGGATAAGACAAGCTGCTATTACGATGTGGGCTAGATAGAGGATTGAGGCGATGGGTGTGGGTTCCGGCCATGGGCAGGATAATTCGATATTGGCGTCTGTCGTGAGTGGTGTAGCAATGTGAACTGGGTTGTGAACCTTCTCGGTAGACCTATGTCCACAGAATTCTTTAGTCAGGCTTGTTTGAGATTTCACGTTTCAAATCTGATTGCTATAGTGCCTTTAGCTGGGGAATGAGTGCGGTGTGGCCTTTAGAGAAAACTGGGTGAGCACCTTGTGGGTCGATTGCGATGCCTCAAGCGCTGCTTCATTGTCCCAACTGTCTATCTGAAGATATCAGCCGTAATGGCTTCACCGAATCGCGGTACCCAAAGCGATAAATGTCGAGATTGTCGTCGCTGGTTTGTCCTGACTGCGAAATCCCTTCCCTTGAACGATGCAGCGATCGCATTCGCTCGAACGTCTACTGCCTGAAAGACTCGCCATCGCGGGCATTGCTCGGGTGATGCAGCGCTCTGCGAGCTGTATTCAGACCGACGTCCATGTAAAACCCAAAACCACTCCTCAAAAAGTGGCGGTGACGAAGCAGGTAAAACAGCCCTGAAGGTCCAGATGGAGGAACTCTGGTCGTTCGTAGACCACGTCGTTCGTAGACCACAAAGGGAACAAACAATGGGTTTGGATTGCCTGAGATGCTCACACTCGCGAAATAATTGGCCGTTATATTGGTGACCGCAGTGCAACGTCTGCCAAAGCCTTATGGACAGTTGCTACCGGGAGTCTATCGCCAATGTGCAGCCATCTACACCGATTATTGGGAGAGCGGTGCCTGCGTGCTTCCGAGTAAACGCCCAATCTGGAATTTCGTTCACCACTACAACCAGCAATTGCGCCTCAAGTCGGCCCATACCGCTGCATTTTCTCCAGCACCCACATAAGTAGACTACCCAATATCCTAGTGTTAGGGGTGGTGTATCAGGGAGGCGCCTTTCCCCTGTTGTGGGTAATGCTCGATAAGCAAGGCAATTCAAACCAAGGGGAGCACATTGACTTGTTGGATGACTTTCTCACGGTTTTTCCACAGGTGGCCTACATTACTGGCAACTGTGAGTTTCTGGGGTAACTATGGATTGACTATCTGATGTTGGCACTAGCGATTAACGTTGCAGGTGATCTAGTAATGGAGATTCCATACTGATTGGCTGTCGATCAACAGGATCGTTCGTCCCTGCGTCAGAATTGCCACTTTATTGCATGATCAAAACTAGTATCCTCAATGTAATGACTGAGGTTTATCGGTCATTCCTTAACATGTAGCAATACCGATCAGTTAGACCCGGTGAAAACAAGATCAAACGATGATTCGTGCGTTCTTTTTTTGATTTGTCTGAAGGTTTTTCGAATCACAATTTGCGGCTTCGGCGATCGAGTAGTGCAGAATTTTAAGGGCAAATGTTCTATTCTCATATATACTCGAAAGACTAATTGCCTCGCGTTGCCAGTCATTCCTACGAACTCATGAATGAGAAGGTCAGTTTCTCGGTGAATCAGTCCGATGCAGTGGAGTGGCTACGTACCCTCGATACTGAGTCGATCGACCTGGTAATTACTGACCCTCCCTATGAATCCTTAGAGAAGCACCGGTCCATCGGCACTACCACCCGGCTCAAACAGAGTAAATCCTCTAGCAATGCTTGGTTCCAGATTTTTCCCAACGATCGCTTCGAAGAACTATTCACTGAAGTATATCGAGTTTTGAAGAAACATCGTCATTTCTATTTGTTTTGTGATGCGGAAACGATGTTTGTCGCGAAGCCGATCGCTGAACAGGTGGGGTTTAAGTTCTGGAAACCCTTAGTTTGGGACAAACAAAAGATTGGTATGGGCTACCACTATCGATCGCGCCATGAATTTATCTTGTTTTTTGAGAAAGGCAAGCGCAAACTGAATGATCTCGGTGTGCCGGATGTTTTGGCCTGTCCGCGCATTTATAACGGCTACCCGACCGAAAAACCAGTTGGCATATCGGAGGTGCTAGTACAGCAAAGTACCGAAGTAGGGGAAGTGGTGATTGATCCATTTATGGGATCGGGAAGTGTTGGTGTGGCCGCTGTGAAAAACCAACGACACTTTTCGGGCAATGACATTTGCGAAGAAGCCTTGGTGATTTCGAATCAACGGTTGACGGCCTATAGCGGTGGTATGGTGGTTAACTCGTGATGAGTCGAGGGCAGGAGGATCGATGATGACTGGTCATGAGTATGCCAACTTAATTGCGGACTATGTCTATGAGCATTTTAGCGATCGGGGCATCACCGTTTATCGGGAAGTCAATATTGGGAAGTCAATCATTGGCAAAAATCGCCGCGTTGATCTGATGCTACTCCACGAAGCAGACCAAACGGCCTTTGCGATCGAATGTAAGTATCAAGATTCATCTGGTACCGCGGACGAAAAGATTCCCTACGCGTTGGAGAATATGCGGGCCTTGCCAATGGCGGGCTGTATTGTCTATGCAGGCAGTGGCTTTTCTGTGGGAGTGCTGCATATGTTGCAGGCTTCCGAGATTGCCGCCTATTGTTTGCCAGAGCCGCATAATCTCAAATCAAATAAAGATACAAAAGAACTGGATCACCTCCTAGCAATGCATTTTCGCTGGTGGGATGTGCTGGTAGCGGGGAAAAAACCCTGGGTAAAACGGCACATGGAGCAGCAAGTAATTGAATTGCCGATCGAGATGCGACGTAGCTAGTAGCCATAGATAAATCAATGGGGCACAGCCTCGCACCATACCTGATCGCCTCGGTGAATCATATTGATTCGTTAGGCGTGAATGTATTCGTAGATGCCCGTGTACTGCTCAGCTGGTTTTTCCCACGAGTAGTCGCATTCCATCCCCTGTTTTTGCAGTTTGGCAAACATACCAGGATTTTGATAATATAAGTCCAATGCCCGGTTCATTGCTGATTCCAATGCATAGGGATCAGTCTGGTAGAACAGGAAGCCATTGCGCTCTTCGGGTGGCTTCTCTTGCTCATAGTCCCAGTCAAATACGGTATTGACTAAACCGCCAACGCCGCGCACTACGGGAACCGCACCATACTTTAAGCCAATCACCTGGGTCAGACCGCAAGGTTCGTAGTTGCTCGGCACGACAATGATGTCCGCCGCCGCATAGATCAAGTGAGACAGCTCTTCATTAAAGCCCAGCTCCAAGTGACAGTTGGGATTGTCATTTAGGTAGCCTTTCTCATGGCTAAAGTAGGCATTGATGCCGTCTTCTGTCGCGGACCCAAGCAGCACAAACTGTCCACCCCGATGCAAGGTGTAGTAGATTGCATGGTGTACCAGATGCACCCCTTTTTGATCATCCAGGCGGCCAATATAAGCAACGATCGGGCGATCGCTCGTATCGTCCAACAGTAAGCGCGCTCGCAGATCCTTTTTCGCGGCGGCCTTACCGGACATATCCTTAGTGCTGTAGTTGGCGGGGAGGTAGGTATCTGTCTCAGGATTCCAGAAAGTGTAATTAATCCCGTTGAGGATACCGCCGAATTTCTGCTGATGTAGCTCAAGTGTGTGCCCTAATCCACAACTAATGGGAGTAAAGCGTGCCTCCCAGGCATGATGTGGGGAAACAGTATTCACATGGTTGGAATAGACAATCCCGCCTTTCATCAAATTAATCGCTAAGGGGTTGAAATTGTCCTGTAGGCGAGCGTACTGGAAATAGTAGGCTTCGTTGTTTAAACCAGTTGCCCAGAGGATATCGGCACCGCCGACACCTTGATGTTTGAAGTTATGGATGGTGTAGCATACGCGCTGATTTTCCATCCCGCTAAAACGATACATTTCATAGAGCATGACCGGCAGCAGACCCGTTTGCCAATCATGGCAATGCAGCACATCCGGACGCTTATTCGATTGCAGCAGAAACTCAAGGGCCGCCTTACTGAAGAAGGCAAAGCGCATATTGTCATCACTTGCACCGTAGTAACAGCCACGATCGAAGTAGTTTTGGTGTGAATGGGGCCGGATAAAGAAGCACAATTGACCGTGGACCCAACCGCAGAAGACCGAGCAGTGAATCCGGCCATTGTCCCAGGGCACCCACAAATCACGGTAGGCCTCGTGTAGACCCCAGATATGGTCGTAGCGCATGCAGTCGTACATCGGCAGAATAACTTCCACGCAGTGTCCTTGGGCATCGAGCTCGCGGCTTAACCCGTAAACCACATCGCCCAATCCACCGGCCTTGATGACCGGAGCGCACTCGGAAGCAATCTGAATGATGTACATAGCACTCCTTAAGTCGCAAAGAAAGTTAATATTCCCTGACTCCATTTAACCAGGACATTGACGTTTTATTTGGTAGTGTTTCTGACGAATAGAAGAATTCATACAAATACCGCGAAAAATGTTGATGGTAAACCGATCGAATGCACCAGAGTTTGTCACAATTGTGTAATAACACTGGCTAATGCAATGCATAAGAAAGCGAGTGTTACTTGCTATAAAGAGGTAAAACTTATGGGCGCGATCGCTACAGTGCCACAGGTCGAAGTTCCCCCCATTTCGGGGAATGAAGCCGAAATTTCAGCCATTACAGGGCATCAAGAGGCTATATTCGCACCAACTAGTAATCTGTCATTGGATCGAGTCCAGGCTGGCTTTGCCTGCGCTTTACATATGCACCAGCCAACGATTCCGGCTGGGCATGATGGAGGGTTAATCTGCAACTTGCAGCATATGTTCGAGAATCCGCATGATGGGGATAACCATAATGCGAGCGTATTTGCTTCCTGCTATAGCCGGATGGGCGATTTCATTCCGGAATTAGTTGAACAAGGCTGTAATCCACGCATTATGCTGGACTACTCCGGAAATCTTTTCTGGGGGTTCCAGCAAATGGGCCGCAATGACATTCTCGATAAGCTCAAGCGGCTCGCCTGTGACCCTCGCTATATGCCTCATGTGGAGTGGCTGGGGACGATGTGGAGTCATGCTGTGGCCCCATCGACGCCGATTCCGGATTTGAAATTACAGATGTTGGCTTGGCAGCAGCATTTTGCCTCAATCTTTGGGGCGGATGCGCTACGTCGTGTGCGGGGTTTTTCGCCGCCTGAAATGCACATGCCGAATCACCCGGATACGCTTTATGAGTATGTTAAGGCGTTGAAGGAGTGTGGTTACAAGTGGCTCCTGGTGCAGGAGCATTCGATCGAAACGCTGGAAGGCCACGGCATTCCTCAGGCGCAAAAGTATGTGCCAAACCAGCTGGTCGCGCGCAATTCCCACGGTGAAGAAATTAGCATCACGATTTTGATCAAAACTCAAGGTTCGGATACGAAGTTGGTGGCCCAGATGCAGCCCTATCACGAAGCCAAGGGCATGGGACGGCAGGAAATTGCCGGCCACTCAATTCCCTCGCTGGTTTCCCAAATTGCCGATGGCGAAAACGGCGGTGTGATGATGAATGAGTTTCCACGGGATTTTCCGCCGGTGTGGTCGCAGATTCGCGATAGCGATGGCGGCGTGGTGGGGATGAATGGTACCGAGTATCTGGAGCTGATCGAAGCATCCGGCGTTGATCCAGCGGATTACCCGAAAGTGCAAGCGGTGCAGCAGCATCGGATCTGGCAACAAGTCGATCAGGTGACACCCGAGGCAGTGGAGGCCGCGATCGCCACGCTCAAGCAAGAGGATGGCAACTTCCACATGGATGGCGCTTCCTGGACGAATGATTTGAGCTGGGTTGCGGGTTATGAGAATGTGCTCGAGCCGATGAACCAGCTCAGTGCGAAGTTCCATGCCAAGTACGATCCACTTGTTGCGTCTGATCCGAGCGTGACGGCGCGATCGGATTATCAAGAGGCATTGCTCTATAACCTGTTGCTCCAGACGAGCTGTTTCCGCTATTGGGGACAGGGTGCTTGGACAGATTATGCGCGCGAATTGTATCGTCGCGGTGCAGCGCTGCTGTAGAGGTGATCGGTAGTTCTCAGTTTTCGGTTGTTAGTTCTTAGTCACGCATATCGAACTGAGAACGAATGTCTGTAAACGTTCTACCCCAATACGTTGCTGCTTGCCGCGCAATTATTGGAGTAGACCTGAACTAGCACTTGCCGCTTGAACGCGGTAGGATCATTAAAAAATGTAACGTCATCCCCTAATGAATCTCATCTTCATCCTAAAACTGCTATTGGGTCTTACTGGCGCTGGTATTGTGCTGTATTTGCTCACACCGCGTCCCTACGAGTCCTCGGATTCTGTCGCAAATTCTTACGATGAGTGGACGGACGACGGGATTGTCGAGTTTTATTGGGGTGAGCATATTCACTTGGGGCACTACGGTTCGCCACCGCGAAAACGCGATTTCTTGCAGGCGAAGGTGGATTTTGTGCATGAGATGGCCAGGTGGGGTGGCTTAGACAAGCTGCCGCGTGGAACAACGCTGCTGGATGTGGGTTGTGGAATTGGCGGTAGCAGTCGCATCTTGGCTAAGGATTATGGTTTTGATGTGACTGGGGTGACAATTAGCCCCCAGCAAGTCAAGCGGGCGCAAGAACTGACTCCGGTGGGTGTTGATGCGAAGTTTCAAGTCGATGATGCGTTAGCGTTGTCGTTTCCCGATGCGAGTTTTGATCTGGTCTGGTCGGTAGAAGCGGGGCCACACATGCCGGACAAGGCGCTATATGCACGGGAGCTGTTGCGCGTACTGAAGCCGGGTGGAATTCTAGTTGTGGCTGACTGGAACCAACGGGACGATCGCCAAGTGCCGTTGAATTTCTGGGAAAAGCCGGTAATGCGGCAGTTGCTCGACCAGTGGTCGCATCCGGCATTTTCCAGTATTGAAGGGTTTGCTGAGGTGCTCGAAGCGACCGGCATGGTGAATGGCACTGTGACGACGGATGACTGGACCGAGGCAACGCTACCGTCTTGGATGGATTCAATTCGGCAAGGCGTGGTGCGGCCCCAAGGATTAGTTAAGTTTGGGTTTGGCGGCTTTATTAAGTCGTTGCGGGAGGTGCCGACATTGCTGCTGATGCGATTGGCTTTTGGTGCAGGGCTTTGCCGGTTTGGCATGTTTAAGGCGGTGCGGGCGGATGTCACTGTGCCCTCAAGCGGAGCCGTTGCAACTGCTGCTTCACAGCAGTAGATAGTCGTTGATCTGCGCTTGCTCAATGGACGTTAGGGGTGCGATCGTAAATGCCGCATCAAAGCAAACTGCTGCTGCTGTAGTCAAAGCCTGAGTCACTTCTGTATAGTGATCCGGAGTGGTGAAATGATCCGACAATTGCGGCATGATTGCGGGTTCTTCAAATACTTGCTCAAATAGATCCTTATCCTGCCGGAGTCGCATGGAACCATGCTGTAGAATCGCGCCAGCCTTATGCTGTTGTGCGGAGCCGATAAACTTGGCACCATCAGGCATGACTAAATCAGCGGCAGTGGCTGTGCCAAAACAATTGGGATGATGGATATAGCCACGTCCGGCATGACCATACCGCAGTCCCACCCCCAAATGCTGCCAACCCTGAATCAGAAACTGACAGATCTGTTCATAGCTTTCCCGCCGCCTTGCACTGAAGCCAGAAGCAATGACGGCGTAGGTTAAGTCACCTTGATGGAGCACGGCGCGACCACCCGTGGGTCGTTTGATTAAATCAATTGCCTGACCTTGCCACTGCAAATGTTGCCATGCTTCAGGATATTGCTTTTGGTGATAGCCCAAGGAAAGCGCCACTGGCTCCCAGGTGTAAAATCGTAGCGTTGGTGGGTGCTGACCTTGGCAATAGCGATCGAGGAGCCAACGATCGATTGCCATTTGCCAGTTACCGTTGGCATTGATCAGTGGAATCAGTCGCCAGGGTTGGGGCATTAATCTAGTCGGCTTTGTTCATCTGCTTTTCGAGCATTTGCACCATTTTCGCGCGACCGGAGAGCATAATTTGCTTGGGCTCAACCTGGACAAAAACCTGGCCAGCGAGAAATCTCGATAACCCCGATCGACTATAGGTCGTCACCCCGGCATCGCTGTCGATAGCCTCATACCCCCGTTGCTGCAAAATCGTTTGCAGTTGCTTGGCGGTAGCTGACTGCTGGTTTGTGGGAATTGTCACCAAGGTATTGTGATTGATGTAAGCGCCGATTGAAGCGGCGAATAGGGCGAAGGGTACTGCAACTCGGTAGAGCAGTGGATCTTGCCAGCCGATCCCTGTACCTTGGTGTCCTAAAACCAAGCCAATTACGGCTGTAATTGCGAAGTAATACAAGAAAGTAAGTCCGTAACCGGGTCCCTGAATCATGGTGAATTAGCTGCCGTACTCTGCGTGGAAAGCCTCATCATTATCATCGGCGATCGTCGCCACGAGCGTAATCCCGCGGGCAATTTCACCTGGAGAAATTTCGGCAATTGGACGCGTGTTGGTAATCACAAGTTGATCACCGGCGATCGCAAACTTTGCATCAAGGGTGGTGGTCCAATTCATCGTTAAGACCTTATGCATCAGCTTGGCATGCTTGCTGCTTGGTTCATCGAGGGAGGCTTTCCCAAAGTCAAATAAGGCGGCCCAAGCGGTAAAGGTGTCATCACCAGTTTCGCCTGTAATCTGCACCATTACTTCGATACTGCCGTAATTGAATTTCCAGAGACGACCGTGCTCACCGTGACTGACCATAGCGGTCTTTTCGTAGTCGAGGCTGGAAATGACCGCCTCAATTTCTTCAATGATGTTGATCGACTCCATGAAATCGATGGGGGCAGTTTGTTCAACAGTGAGTGATTCTGGGGCAGTGGTCATGAGCGCGATCTCCCATAGAGTCTTTATTTGCATGATGGCATGTTTCCTTAAAAATGACCGCCAGATTTAGATTTCTTCAGGTAGAACATAATCCCGGACAAAATCCCAAATCCGGTGCGCCATCTCAAATTTGCTGCATTGTCCAATTTTCTGCTGGAGACCGCGTTTGCCCATAACGACTGCTTGATTGCGATCGCTGCCAAAGCCACTTTCGGCTTGATCAACCGGATTAGCGACGATCGCATCTAATCCTTTACGGTGCAGCTTCTCTTGGGCCGGCGTGACGAAGTCTCCAGTTTGGGCTGCAAAGCCGATCAGTCGCTGGTGAGGTTGCCGTTGCTGACTGAGCGTTGCGGCAATATCCAGCACGGGAGCAAGGGCAAGACTGGTTGGCAGTTCGGATTTCGGGAGCTTTGCGATCGACGAATTCGGCGGGCTTCATATCGGCCACCGCAGCACAAAAAACAACTAAATCGGCGCTGGGAAATTCGAGCTGCATGGTTTCATGCATCGCATTGGCAGTGATAGTTTTAATTATGCGTGCACCGCTGAGGCTGATGAGGTGGTAGGACTCGATCGCGCCATGGACAAGGGTGACGGTCGCGCCGCGTTGCAGAGCGGCTTGCGCTAAGGCAATGCCCATTTTTCCCGTCGAAGGATTCCCAATAAATCGCACGGGATCGATAAATTCCCGCGTGCCACCAGCATTGATCAGCACTCGCTTCCCCGTGAGGTCACGCCGACCACCGGTGTGGAGTAAAGACTGGAGTTGCAGCGCCAGTTCTTCCGGCTCGGCCATGCGGCCTGTCCCCACGCGATCGCAGGCTAAGACACCAGCCCCAGGGTTAGCGATATGGAAGCGTGGCTGTCGGATGATTTGCCGCCAGTTATTTTGTACGGCGACTTGCTCCCACATATCAGTATTCATAGCGGGGGCGAGCAGGACGGGACAAGTGGATGCGAGGATCGTATTGGTCAGGAGATTATCGGCAAGACCGTGAACGAGTTTGGCCAGGGTATTGGCCGTGAGTGGTGCAGTCAGTATGACCTCAGCCCATTCACCGAGTTCGATATGCAAGGGGCGACCGTGGATGGGTTGCCAGAAGTCGGCATCAGTATAGGCTGGCGATCGGCTGAGGGTGGCGAAGCTCAGTGGAGTGATAAATTGCAGCGCCGGCTCGGTGAGTATCACCCGTACTTGCGCCCCGGCCTTTGCTAAGGTGGAAACGAGCATTGCCACTTTGTAAGCAGCAATACCGCCACAGACGCCAATGAGGATTTTGCGATTTTGCAGCAGATGATTCATCTTTGGGGCATTCGAGCAAGATTATCGGCTGAGCCGATCCACCATCAATATTTCACAATTTCACAGGTTACGATCGGATAATCAAAATGCCCCTTGGATCAAATTTGATCCAAGGGGCAAAGCCAAATCAATCGCGCCAACTCAAATTTACGACTCGTCGTAGGGTTCGAGATCAAGTAGATGCACATAGGGATCGACCAATGCCGGGCGCTGGAAAGCGATCGCGCGTAGCAGATGCCAATCATCAAGTCCCTCAAACACAGTATCGTAATCGTCGTCTTCGAGACGATTTGCGAGTTGCGCTACGTCTTCTTCGGTGAGTTTATCAACGTCGAGGTTCTCTAAGGTGAGTGCAGGCATGATTAAGCACCTCGCTTGGCAATTATATATTTTTAGCGTAGCCCAATTTTGATGCGTCTGTACGGGAATTCCAAAAAAATTCATACAGGATGATAATTCCACATATTGAAATCATCATCGCCCGGATGCGAAGACGCAAGCATTGGACAAGATCATGAAAATCGACTCAGTCGCATCAAAAATAGCCACCTGATGCCCGAAGATGTAGTGAAGGAAAAGGATAGAAAACAAGGTCTAAAACCCGTTGTCTTGCAAAATACTTGAAGCAGGTCATCACGCTGTATCTTTCATACTCGCTAAAGCGAGATGAATAATGTCAGTATGGGTGATCATGCCGACCAGTCGTGCGCCTTTCATCACCGGAACATGACTAATCTTATGGCGCTCAAACAGTGTCAACACGTCTGACAAAACTGTTTGAGTTTGAACTGTCTTGGGAGTTGGGGTCATAATTTCGCTAAGCATGATCGGGCTGGGTGAGTTACATAGACGTTGAGGATCAAGTTTGCTCAAATCAGCTTGGGTAACGATCCCCACCAATTTTCCGGCTGTAACTACCGGAAAGCCACTGTGTACACTCCGATCAAAAATACGCATAACTTCGCCAACCGGCAGTTTGGTACTCAAAGTCTCAACTGGAGACTGCATCACATCAGCGGCTAACAGTGATGAAAATGGCCTTTTGTTGATCGCTGGGGTATCCTCTAGATCAATCCCACTGAGGTTGAGCAAACAGGTATAGAGTGATCCTGGCGAAAGCATCTCTGCTACCAGGTACGCAATGACGATCCCCACCATCAATGGCAAGATCAAATTAAAGTTGGCGGTCATCTCAAAAATAATCGCAATCGCCGTGATCGGCGTCCGAATAGTAGCGCTGAAGAGTGCCCCCATACCAACCAAGGCGTAAGGAATAAGTGATGCTGCCCCCACACTGGCCTGCGCCGCAATGCCGACAAAATATCCTAAGCAGGCTCCTAAAATTAAGGTTGGAGCAAACAATCCACCCGGAGCCCCTGTACCATATGCCAAGGGAGTCAATAGCGCATGGATTGCCAAGGCGATCGCCGCCAGCCGCCAATTCACATCTCCTGTTGTGAGTAGTTCGCGTAGCCCCGTATGGTCTCGAAAAGAATCCGGTAATACCACAATTACCAATCCCGATATCAACCCGGCTAAGCCCATACGTGCTGGCAGCCCTAGCCCCAACCGTCCCTGCAAAATGCGGCGATTGAGCTTCAGGCTCATAATGATCGCTCGATTAAATAATGCACCGATCAGGCCTGCCAAGATGCCGAGGCCGATATAAAACGGAATTTCAAGGGCTGAAAATTGGATTTCTGGGCTACTGTTGACCAAATTAATGTCGAGCCCTGGTGCTCCCCATAAGTCGGGCAACCACAGCACCAACAAACGATGACAAAATTGCTGTTCCCAGCGTCAAACTCGAAAAGTCTTGTAGCAACTCCTCAACGACGAATAGTACGCCAGTCAAGGGTGTATTGAATGCTGCAGCGAGTCCCGCGCCCGCACCTGCTGCCATAAGCTGACGTTTGCTACCAGTAGTGGATGGGAAGAAACGACTGACCTGAGTTGCAAGTGCAGCACTGATTTGGATTGTGGGGCCCTGGCGTCCTAGCGGTAGTCCTGCTCCTAGTGTGAGCATCGTACTGATCAATTTAACTAGCGCCACCCGTAGAGTCATGGCCATTGGCTGATCGGCCAGCACCGCTTTTACCTGGAGGATACCACTCCCCATCACTTCAGGGGCATACCGTGTGATCATCCACCCAGCAATCCAGCAGCCGAGCCAACCAATACCCGGTAGAACCAACCAAGCTGGTAGTTGGTACGAAAAATACACTCGCAACCCACCAAGCCAACCAATCCCCCAGCGTAAGACAACGGCGGCCAGCCCTGACATTAAACCAATTAGTGCCGCTTCTAAGACGGCTACGCTCTCTGGAAAGTGAGTCCATCGGGTAAATCGCTTGGGTGGGGGCAAAGCAGGCATGGATTTCGCAAAAGTCACTTTCGCTGAATTTAACACTGCAATTCCATGATTACCATTCGAGTCGCACAGCTACATGACGATTACTCGCGTTTTGGGTGGATGTTGGCCGGGTTAGTGTTCTATAGGAATGAATTTAATTCCGCGATCGATATGAGTGTTGATCTACGGGCAAACTTTATGAATCCGACTTGGAGCGATATCCTCCCAGGTAGCCAGATCAAAGGCTTACCGATGAGCGGATCAACATCTGGCATCAACCAACCAATCAAATAGCGTACCGAGTTGGCCGATCGAAATGAACCCATATTGCCAGAGAATCATGGGTAGATGGGTGGCGGAGTCATGATGCTGCAGCGCCGTCACGATTTCTTCATTCGACACCCCAAATTCTGTCTGGACAAACTTAACTAGCTTGCTGAGCAGTGGTGACATCATGGCACAGTCTCCTAGACACGATAAATCAATTGGGTGGAAGGGAATGACCTATCCCACTGTTTTGATGGAGAACTTGCTGCAAATCCTCGATCAAGGCGCTGGGCGATAAATCAATAACTTTGGAGTCATAGCGTAATTATTGGTTATGACAGTTCTGTGACATTGAAATTTCGGTCATATTTCAACGTCCAAAGGACACCTATTTCAACAACCGTAAACCACTTAGGGTCACCATCAGCGTCGAGCCTTCATGCCCAATCACACCTTGAGGTAAATTCAGATCACCCAGGAAATTAGCACCCAGCAACAACCCAATAAATGACAATGCAAAGGCAATATTCTGCTTGATGATCTGATTTGCCCGTCGCCCTTGCCGGATTGCCTGCGGCAGCTTATCGAGCTGGTTAGCCATCAGGATCATGTCAGCTGTCTCTAATGCCACATCCGTACTGGCACCGCCCAGAGCAATCCCTACGTCAGCCATTGCCAAGGCTGGTGCATCGTTAATGCCATCACCAACCATCGCAACTGGGCCATACTGCGCTTGCAGTTCACGAATCACATTGAGTTTGCCCTCAGGCAATAATTCTGCATAAACTGCCTCAATTCCCAACGTCTGCGCCACTTTATCTGCCGCTGATTGGGAATCGCCTGTTAGCATTACGACATGTTGAACGCCCTGTTGTCGTAAATCCTGAATCACATCTTTAGCATTGGGGCGGACTGTATCCGTCAGTGTGATTGCCCCAATCACCTGATTCTCCTGGACCACCCAAATAACCGTATCTCCAGTACTTTCGGGAGGAAGCGAGAAAAAGGTTATTTTGGCATCAGGCCGCACAACAAATTGGGCTTTACCAACGGCAACTAACTGGCCGCCAATCTGTCCCACGATGCCGCATCCGGCTTCAACCTGTACTTGTGTGGCGGCAGCTAGGGAGAGGTTTCTGCCGTGAGCTGCCTTGACGATCGCCTCACCAATGGGATGTTCCGAAAAGGTTTCGAGCGCCGCTGCCAATGCCAAAACCTGATCCGCTGTATAGCCGCTACTGGGAAATACCTGAGTAACCTGGATTTCACCCGTAGTCAATGTCCCAGTCTTATCAAAGGCGATTGCTTTGACTTGACCAATTGCTTCCAACTGCGCCCCGTTCTTATACAAAATCCCATTGCGGGCACCACTGGCAATTCCAGACAATAGTGCTGGCATGATTGACGCGACCAATGCGCAGGGCGAAGCCACAACCAAAAAGATCAGGGCGCGATAGATTGTTGTCCGCCAATCCCAACCCAACCAAAACGGTGGTAATAGAGTCAGGAGAATGCCAACAACGACGATCGCGCGCGCATAGATTCGCTCAAACCGTTCGACAAACTGCTGAGAGGGCGGGGCATCTGTCTGGGCATGCTCAACCAGCCGGATAACGCGTTGAATCAAGCTACTTTCTGGGGACGTCTCGACGCGCAGGGTGAGGATACCATTGCCATTTAGGCTACCGGCAAATACCACATCCCCAATCGCTTTATCCACCGGCACCGACTCGCCAGTAATGGGAGCTTGGTTTACCGCACTTTGTCCGGAAATCACCCGGGCATCCACGGGAATCAGCTCGCCCGGCTTGACTAACACAACATTGCCGACTCGCACCTGATCGACAGCGATCGTCTGTTCCTGATGACTATCCTGGTCGTCACCGATCACCCGCGCTGTATCAGGCGTAGCCGCCATGAGGGCGCGTATATTTTGTTCAGTACGCTGTGTGGCAAAGCCTTCAAGTGCGCCACTGAAAGCAAAAATCAGAATCAGCACGGCACCATCAATGATCAAGCTATAGTCCTGCTGCCAGATGCCTAATCCGGCGGCCCCCAGTGCGGCCACAATCATCAACAGATCGACATCCAGTTCTTTATCCACAACTAAGGTGGTCAGTCCTTCCTTGGCGCTCTCATAGCCACCAATTAGATAAGCTAGCCCTAGCACGGGCAGCTCCAGGACAGTCAGACCAAAAGAATGGGTGAGCCAGCCCAGTATGACCAGCAGGGCACAGATTACAGCGGCGATCGCATCACGATATTCCTGCCAGTCAGGCCATTGCCAAGTGCGATTTAGAGAGGCTGCAGCGAGTTGTGTCATGGGGGGTATTCGAACGACTCCACCCCATAGTTTACATAACCGGCTTCATTCCGTTTAGTCATGTCTTACGGATGCCCGATCTCGATGCCAAACGGTTTCAGAAGCAACCTTGCCCAGATCGCCTAAAGGCAATTAATTCTACCTGGCTAATTGATGCGTACGGTGCGCTACCACTCAGCGCTGTTTTATCCGATCGCAAAAGATTCAGCATTTCTTTATAATCGCCCCAATCGCCGTCGCCAAGATGTTGCTTTCCCTTTGGTAACTATGGAATAGGCTTGGTAACTGACTTGTTTTGGGATCGGCGTTTAAGCCAGGATAATCCTTAGCGCTCCAAAACAGAAAGCATTCATTTACATCTATGACTGATTCAATGTCTCGGGCCACGAAAGTTGCCGATCCTCAGTCCTCCCGCCCTGGGATCAAAGCACCCGTTCAAGAAACACTCTTAACACCACGGTTTTACACAACCAACTTTGACGCCGTTGCCCAGATGGATTTATCGGGGCAGGAAGCGGAACTCGAAGCAGTTGTTGCCGAATTAAGGGCTGACTACAACCGCCACCACTTTGTGCGCAATGAGGAGTTCGAGCAGTCGTGGGAACATATTGATGGCGAAACACGGCACGCCTTTATCGATTTCCTTGAGCGTTCCTGTACCTCAGAGTTCTCTGGCTTTTTATTGTTCAAAGAACTTTCCCGTAAGCTGAAGGGGCGCAGTCCTCTACTCGCTGAGGCCTTTAGCCTCCTGGCCAGAGATGAGGCCCGGCATGCGGGCTTTTTGAATAAAGCCATGGCCGATTTTGGTTTATCACTTGATCTAGGGTACTTGACCAAAAACCGCACCTACACCTTCTTCCCTCCAGAATGGGTGATTTATAGCGTCTATCTATCTGAGAAGATTGGCTACTGGCGCTACATCATTGTTTATCGTCATCTGGAACAACATCCAGAGAATCGATTTTACCCACTATTTCGATATTTTGAAAATTGGTGTCAAGACGAGAATCGCCACGGTGATTTCTTTAAGGCCTTGCTGCGATCACAGCCAAAATTGTGGAACAACTGGAAAGCCCGCCTGTGGGCTCGCTTCTTCTTACTGACGGTTTTTGCCACCCACACGATGACAGTCTTAGAACGCAACGATTTTTATGACTCGATCGGGATTGATGCCGAGGATTACAACATGGAAGTTATTCGTCAAACCAACGCGACTGCTGAACGCGCTTTTCCTAGCGTGCTTGATACTGAACATCCAGAATTTTTCCAACGTCTTGATAAGTGCGCTGCTGCCAATCAGAAATTAGCGAAGATTTCGACCAGTCAGCGTCCACGGGTCGTGAAGTTTCTCCAGAAGTTGCCATGGATTGCCGCCATTATGTGGCAACTGCTACGGCTGTACCTGTTGCCATCGATCGATACCGAACATACCCGCCAAGAAATTTACTAGGAGCACTGGCAATGTATCAGACATCTAACCTATCCAGTCGCTTGCGCACAGGGACGCAGCAATCCCACACAGCCGCTGAGAATACCGCCTTCATGAAATGCTTCATCAAGGGCATTGTGGAGAAAGAACCACTCAGAAAGCTATTTGCGGATTTATATTTTGTCTACGATGCATTGGAAAAGGCCCTACAGCAACATGCCAACCATCCGATTTTGGGGACTGGCTGATTTCCCAAAACTGCATTATCGACCTCGCTCGTACCGAGAGTCTGGCGAGGGATTTATACTTTTACTACGGTGAGAACTGGCAGGCCCAAATTCGGCTTTCCCCGGCTGGTCGTGCGTATCGCAATCGGATTCAGGAATTGTCCAGAACCGATCCGACTCGATTATTGGCCCATGCCTATACGCGTTATATGGGGGATCTCTCCGGTGGACAGAGTTTGCGCCGGGTGATTCGATCGGCCTTAGCCCTACCAGCCGACCAAGGCACACAGTTCTACGAATTTAACCACATCGCTACGCCCGAAGCCCGGCGATCGTTTAAAGAACGCTATCGCCAAGCCTTAGATGCGCTTGCCGTTGAATGATGCTAACGATTGAACCGATTATCGATGAAGCAAATGCAGCATTTCATTTCAACCGCGACATTATGCATGAGCTAGAAGCCGATGTGAAAGTCGCGATCGGTGAGCACACATTTGACCTTCTGACGCGCCTCGATCGCCCTGGCAGCACAGAAAGACGAAGCGCCCAGAGCGAGAATTAGTGGTTTAAGCTGCGTAGCGTTTTCCGCTTTCAGTACATCGTTCACAGTTGATCGCCCCATGACTGACAACTGTGAACGGCTTTCCTTCCCCTTGCTTTACTCAGGACAATTCATTCGATGAAACAGTTATCGCAGCAGGTGCAGTTTGATGCGGCACTACTGAATAAATACAATCAGCCTTTACCGCGCTACACCAGTTACCCACCGGCAACCGAGCTGACGCCCGATTTTGATCAAGATGCCTTTCGATCGGCGATCGCCGTTGGCAATCACAAGAAAACACCACTATCGCTCTATTGCCATATTCCGTTTTGCGCCACACCTTGCTACTTCTGTGGTTGCAATACGATCATTACCCAGCGTAAGGAAGTTGCCGAACCCTATTTGGGCTATCTCGCCCGGCATATTCGTCAAACCGCCCAATTAATTCATCCCGATCGGCGCGTACAGCAATTCCACTGGGGTGGCGGCACACCAAACTACCTCGACCTGAATCAGGTTGAGTTTTTATGGCGACAGTTGAACGATCAGTTCCAGCTTGATGACGATGCGGAGGTGTCGATTGAAGTCAATCCCTGTTATGTCGATCGGGAATATATTCTATTCCTGCGGCAGTTAGGCTTTAACCGCATTAGTTTTGGCATTCAAGACTTTCATCCCAAAGTTCAGGCCGCGGTCAATCGGATTCAGCCAGAAGCGATGCTATTCCAAGTAATGGATTGGATGCGCGAAGCTGGGTTTGAGAGTGTGAATGTCGACCTGATCTATGGCTTGCCTTATCAAACTATAGAAACGTTCCACACAACCGTCGAGAAAACACTGCAACTAAATCCCGATCGCGTTGCTGTATTTAATTTTGCCTATGTCCCCTGGATCAAACCGATCCAAAAGCGGATGCCGGAATCAGCCTTGCCGAGCGCTGCCGAAAAGCTCAAGATCTTCGAGCAAACAATCGCACAGCTCACCGATGGTGGCTATGTGTTTATCGGCATGGATCACTTTGCCAAACCGGATGATGAACTGGCGATCGCCCAATCCCAAGGTGAGTTGCATCGCAATTTCCAAGGCTATACCACCAAGCCAGAATCAGATTTATTCGGGTTTGGAATTACGTCAATTAGCATGTTGCAAGACGTTTATATCCAAAATCACAAGCGGCTCAAGGACTTCTATCGGATCTTAGACGCAGAGGAATTTCCGATTGCGCAGGGGGTACACCTCAGTCAAGACGATCTGATTCGGCGCACCGTGATCATGGAATTGATGTGTCAGTTCCAACTGTCTGCACAAGATTTAGAAGAGAAATATCATCTTGGCTTCGATCGCGATTTTAATGATTACTTTGAGGCAGAGTTGCCGCTGCTCGACGCGTTAGAAGCCGATGGACTGCTCAAGCGCTGGAGTGATGGGATTGAAGTCACGCCGATCGGCAGACTATTAATTCGCAATATTGCGTCAGTATTTGATACCTACTTACAGCACAAACCCAGTAATACTTTTTCGAAATCAATTTAGCAATTGAAATTGCTTCAGGATCATTACACAGTAACACTGCAAGTGGTTGAGGAATTTTAATGACATTGAATAGACAACAAACTCGATCTCAAGTTCCACCAAATTTGAAGCTAAATGGCTGGGCAGTTGGCTTTTTTGGTGCAGTACATTTACTGGCTTTACTCGCGCTTTGGTGCTTTTCTTGGTCCGCTTTGGGGGTGATGATTTTCTTGCATTGGTTGCTGGGAAGTATTGGAATTTGTCTCGGTTATCATCGCATGCTGAGTCATGGTAGTTTGCAGGTGCCCAAATGGTTGGAATATATCATTGCGGTAATTGGGGCGACAGCGCTCCAAGGCGGTCCGATCTTTTGGGTGGCAGGGCATCGTCTACATCATGCGTTTACCGAAGATGAAGATAAAGATCCCTATTCGGCCAAGCGCGGTTTCTGGTGGAGCCATATGCTGTGGATTCTCTATCCCCGCAAGGACTTTTTCAATTTTGCGCAATACCAACGCTATGCCCCAGAATTAACCCGCGATCGATTTTATCGCTGGCTCGATCGCTATCATCTCCTGCTGCAAATCCCATTAGCCATTTTGCTATATGCGCTGGGGGGATGGTCATTTGTGGTTTACGGTGTATTTGTGCGGGCCGTTTTGTTGTGGCACTGTACATGGTTTATCAACTCTGTCACCCATATGTGGGGATATCGCACCTTCGATGTGGATGATAATTCTCGGAATCTCTGGTGGGCCGCAATTTTTACCTATGGCGAAGGTTGGCACAACAACCACCATGCTTACCCCCATGTGGCTAAAGCTGGATGGCGGTGGTGGGAATACGATCCGACTTGGTGGGCGATTTGGGTACTCAAAAGTGTTGGCTTAGCCCGCAAAGTGGTGATGCCACCCGTGGTGATTTCACCGGATCGATCAGCTTA
>CAVPGX010000023.1:0-56220 GCA_963704065.1 uncultured cyanobacterium
GAAGTGGTTTGGAGCAGATGAAAAATGTGCAAGCGCAAAATGAAGTGGGTTGCAGTATCACCATCTTGGAGGACGATATCGGAAATGCTCCAGAGATGTTGCCATGCCAGTTGATGGGATTGGTATAACTCGGCAAAGTCACCAGCGCGCCGAATTGTTTGCCGCGCGGCCAGTGACGGTTCACTGATGGCATAGTCGCGCGAGGTATAAATCGCCACGATCTTCTCAATTCGGAGTGTCTGATGTTGGTGACAATCCACCAAAAGCCGGTGACTAATCCGACCATGATCGTCTTCGCGGATGCGCTGCATTGGCACGAGGACATCATCGACGTACACCCGCGATCGGGTAGCCTGGGTCATATGGATGTGGGACTGGTTGGTCTGCACCGACAGAAAAATCGCATCTTCGCCGTCAAAGCCGGTTTCGAGTAGATCCAAGTGTTGACCATTGAGTTGGCGATAGCGATCGACATTTTGGTTAGTGACAGTGCCATCGATCGCCGATTGAATTTCAATCGAGCCAGACCAATTGAGCGCAGTGAGTTGCCATTCAATCGCGGCGAGATGGGGATGCGCCATATGGACAAAGCGGCGGCTGATGAGGGAAAACTCCCGATCATCCGCATCGCGAAAGCGGACATAGCGCTCAAAGACGCCGCGATAGACATTGAGTTCGCACCGAAAATCCAGCACATCAACGGTGTTGAGATTAAACCACTCACCGCCTTCGGGGCGAAAGTTGAGCAAGAGCCAATTGGGCCAATTGACCAAATCTTCATTTTCCAGTACACGACCCGCAATGTCCGTTTCTAAGCGGTTGTAGCCACCGGCTAAGTAGGTGCCAGGATAATGATGACCACCGGCATGCACTTCTTCAAAGGCTCCGCGCGTCGCGATATAGCCATTGCCTAAGGTACACAGAGCTTCGCGCAAGGGTTGTTGCTGTGGATTCCAGTCGGTATAAATCAGGGACCAATCGTGGGTTTCGAGTTTAGTCATAGCCGATAAGTTACGGTTTGGGCAGTTGCGATGTGGGGTGGTGCAACTTGAGGTGGTGTAATAAACGCTGGAAAAACTGCTGAACTGCGTCTGGATCGCACAAGTAATAATCCGCCTGAGTCGGTTGTTCGGGTATACCGACGTAGATGCTGATACCTCGATGTTTCAGCGTGCGAAAGGCATCTTCATCGGTGGTGTCGTCGCCGAGATAGAGGGGGAGAATTTGGGGCTGATTCAGGTCTAAGCGATCAAGCAACCAAACAATGGCGCGGCCCTTGTCCCACGGAATATCGGGCTGGATTTCAATGATTTTCTTGCCGCCCCGCTGTCGTAGGCGGGGATATTTCGCCAGGATTGAATCGGTGATTGTCTGCACAGTATCAATCACTGCTGCCGCTGCCGCGCGATAGTGGACCGCGATCGCGAAACGCTTTCGCTCTACATAAATTCCGGTAATTGAGTCGAGCTGATTGTGCAATTGCCGTTCGATGGCATCGAGATCCGACGCAAATTTCTGTGCTGTCGCATGCTGCATGCTGGTGTCATGCGGGCCTGTAATGTCAAAGCCATGACTACCGGCGTAGTATAGTCCGGGCAGTCCCACCATGTTTTGGACATCGGCTAAATCCCGACCACTGATGATCGCGACAGTGGTGTAGTTGGCTAAGGCTTGCAACTGCAATCGCATGTTTTCCGAGAGCACAGCCAATTCCGGTCGAGCGACGATCGGGGTGAGCGTGCCGTCATAATCAGTGAACAAGACTAAGTGTCGATCGCGCAGCTGTTGTTCAATTTCCTGAAAAGCCTCTAGGGCTGAACTGGGTGTCGGATTGCTTGGATTTTCCAGCGGACGATTGAGATCTTCCAGCTCACGTAAATCTCGGATAACGCGATCGGCACCGTGGGCGGATAAAGCCGTATCCCTGCCATTACGCACAATCCCAACCACCAGGCCAAATCCACCTTTGTGTGCCGCTTCTACCCCGACGATCGCGTCTTCAACCACGATCGCTTGTTGAGGGATGACATCCAGCTGTTGGGCTGCGTAGAGAAATAGATCGGGAGCCGGTTTGCCAGGAAGACCCAGCTTTTCGGCATCTATACCGTCAACTTTAACGTCAAATAAATCGCGCAGCTGAGCGGCAGCTAAAACGGCGGTGCAATTTTTACTCGACGAAACAACGGCTGTTTTCATACCTTGGTAGCGCCATCGCTGAATTTGCTCGATCGCATCGACATAGGGTGTAATTCCTTCCCGTTGCAGCAATTCGAGGAACAGCTGATTTTTGCGATTGCCTAGACCGCAAACAGTCTCAGCGGTGGGTGGATCTTTGGGAAAACCGTCCGGTAAAACGATCGAGCGCGCCGCAAGAAAGCTCCGGATGCCATCGTACCGGGGCTTTCCATCAACGTACTGGCGGTAGTCTGATTCCGGATCAAACGGCACGTAATCGATCGATCGCTGCTCGGAATATCGTTGTAGATAGTGATCAAACAACTGTTTCCAAGCGCGTGCATGTAGTTGCGCTGTTTGGGTAATCACACCATCAAGATCGAGGATGGCGGCTTGATAGCGCTGCGGTGGAGCGGGATTTTGCGACATAACCCCCCTGGGGGTTGACTACAAGCCCAGCGATGCCATCAATTCCAAGATCACACCATTCGTCCAGCCGAACCCAATTTCGTTTGAGCTGTAGCCAAAAAAGATCTCATCGGAGACATCACCGGAGCAACGATTGACATCGTATTTCTCCACGATCGTGCCACTTCGATCGAACTCTTGGACCACCATCTTAATAAATTTATGCGAAAGCCGATCGGCATCAGCATGATAGCCATAGCGATGTAAGCCTTCGACCGCAAACAATTGCAGTGGTGCCCAACCAAATGGTGCATCCCACTGGTTGCCAGAGACATGGGTACTGGTGAGTAGCCCCCCGTCGGCTTCAAAATTCGGCAGATTATCAACAACTTGTTGTGCCTGCTGCTCCGAAGCCAGCCCAGCCCACAAGGGGAAGAAGGTTGTGGCAAATTCATAGGGACGACGTTGGCTGGTACGGAAGTTGTAGTCAAAATATTGGCCCGCCGCTTTATCCCAGAGGTAGTGATTAATCGCCTGCTGACGTTGGTGTGCATGGCGATGCCAATAAGCAATCCCATGATAATGACCAATAATTTCGCTGATCTGAGCAATGTCTTTCTCCATTTGATAGAGCAAGACATTTAAGCAAACCGGTGCGTAATGCGTGATGTCGGCACTAAATGGCCCAAAGCGATTGGTGATATCAAAGCCCGACTCGCGCATCGAGCGATCACCCTGATAAAACATCTCCGTCAGACTATCTTGAGCCGCGTCGTAGTAGAGACTGACATCATAGTCATCGATACGGAATTGTTTGTAATACTCCCGCACTCGATCGTAGTGCGTCCGTCCCTGCTCATCTTGCTCAGAAACGATCACCTCGGGGGCGGGACCATGGCCCAATGCATTGTAATGCGAGAGTCCGGTTGCTTGATTCAGATGCGGTGGAACAATCCAGTAGAAGTAGTAATTTTGGATCGTCGGTAGAACCGATCGTAACCACGATCGATCCTGTAAATGCTCATAAAGTTTCAGCACCATTTGGGTGATCAATGGTGGCTGCGATCGATTGAGCATATAGGTTCGATTGGCGTTGAGGACCGTTCCGTAATGATCGATCTCATAGATCAATTGATCGACCATGCTCTTGGCCAATTCAATCTCGCCGTCCCGCAGCAATCCTAAAACAATGAAATAGCTATCCCAGCCATACATTTCATTGAATCGTCCACCTGGTACGACATAGTCATGGGGCAAATACAGTAGCCCATGTTCGGTCATCTCCTCGACTTCGGCTGGCAGTACCCGCACTTCGATCTGGGCAAACTCTTCCGCAGACAGCACTGATTGCAAGTTGGCAATGACTGTCGCCTTATCCTCTAAAGGTGAAATATATACCAGCCAAGGCGTTCCTGGAACATGATTCACCTTACTGTCTTGGGCCGCTTCCAGGATATGCGCCTGGGATCGCGATAGTGTCTTCCAGGTTCGCTTAATGTAAGTTCTCACAGCTTGCGCTTGCGCTGGTGAGACAAATGTGTCGGATTTCGGTAAGGTGGCGTTGGTCATGCTAAGTCATCCTTCGGTGGTCAATCGTGAGCGTGGCTGCTTTAAACCAAACGTTCTCACACTTATATGAGTAATGAGGCGAGTGCAACATGTTAAGGCTGATTACTAAAAATGGCTAGTGATAAAAATGGTGAAATATTTCAGTAGTTGAAATACTGTTGCAATGTTTTAGTCGGTTAAGGCTACGAAAAATCGCGCTTAGTCTGCGAAAGCTGATTATCTTAGGCCATCAGCCATATTTCAGACTTTGGGATGGGGCGACCAATAGTATCTGATGCTGCTGATATCTGATCGATTAACCAAGGGATGATCAAGCCTGAAGATTCAATTGGGGGCACTACACTGCTGTAGTCCCGAATTAACCGCGAGATCGGGCCACTTACTCAACTAATCTGCATCAATCGATTACGAAAGCAAATTTCTTAATCTTTTATTTAGATTATATTAATAGTCCTAAGATAACGACTGGTGTCCAGAAAAACAATGGGACGCGATTAATATTCACTCAGTCTTTAATTTTAATGCCTTGAGCGAAATATAGGCTGAATGTGCTTGCTATCCTGACGAAACAGGCTCACAATGCCTCTGTATGTATCAAGATTCGCTACACCAATTTCAGCTCTTTGCCGTTACCCATTTCACAATCGTTGTGATCTTGGCTGGGATCTGAGGATCCATTATTGTGCTGGGAGTGAAGTGGTGCGGCGGTATCGACAGTGTTGATTCGATTAGTCTGGTTGACTCGATTAGTCTGTTAGTACAGACGATTTTGAGCAGTCGATGGGTATCCGCTTTTCCTCATAATTTCCCCAACATTGCTGCCTATCCTTAAAGCTAGGGGTTTTGATTGATCGCTGCGCCTGTCATGAGGATGAGATTATGCCGACTACGCTACAGAGGCAGATTTATACGCTGGATTTGCTGCGCGATGAGGTGCAAGAGCTGGTGAGTCAGGGGGTGGTCAGATCGGCAGCAGCCAATTTACACCCTATGTCGCTACATTCCAGGGCGGGAGTGGGAGTGCTTCGAAATTGCACTGGAAGAAAATGAGTTTCTGCCTAACGAGCACATTATTGATTTGCTCAGTAAGGAAGTGTGGCGGGATGACTGAGTTGAGGTTTTGACTGTCCTTCCAACTGGCGGCGCCCACAGATTTATATTCCCAACTTCCCCCTTGGCTCTCCCAATCATGCCGATCCTCAGCGGGGAAACCATGGTGATCGGATGAGTCCGGCAGTTGAGTCAGCTTTGACCGGTTCACCGCTGTATTACAATGACCATAGTGACGCATTAGGCAGGTATTCCGTGTTAGACGAACAAGCCAAAAAAACGCTCCTCCGCAAAATTCCCCATGGACTCTATATTTGCGGTGTACGCAATGGCGAGGAGATGAATGGGTTTACGGCCAGCTGGGTGATGCAGGCATCATTTCAGCCGCCTCTAGTGGTGAACTGTGTCAAAAACGATTCTATTTCCCATACCCTGCTGAAGGAAAGCGGTGTCTTCTCCCTGAGTTTTTTGGAAGCAGGCCAGAAAGATATTGCCCAAAACTTTTTCAAGCCTCTGCGTATTGCTGGCAACAAATTTGAAGACATTGAATTTTATGAGGCGCCTGAAACAGGTTGTCCCGTGATTAAAGACACGTTGGGCTATGTCGAATGTCGCGTCGTCGGCACCGTTGAGCATGGTGACCACACCGTCTTTGTCGGTGAAGTGGTGGGCGCTGCAGTTCATCGCGACGGCGATCCTCTCCTGCTCGAAAGCACCGGCTGGAACTACGGTGGATAGCCAATACAGACGACCACTGTGACGATCGCATCATGATACAGCTCTAGAATATTCCCCCGAGATATGTGCGGCATCAGCAATGTCAAGTTGCGATTGCTGAACTCTAAACAGAGAAATTAATTTCTGCAAACCTTTTGCCCTAAATCCCGCGAACGGCATCAGGATCGCTCAGAGAATCACTATAGTGGACTTAGTAGCATTGGTTCTATCTTTAATGCTATCTAAGGAGCGTATTGGCATGAAAACTCAGCCAAATACCAAAGTGAATCATCAAGACTGGTTTAGCCAAGGGAAAGCTGATGCTTGGTCCGATCGTCCGAAGCAAGCACCAGAGCATGATCCGCAATCAGCCAGTTTGTATGACTTAGGTTATGACGAAGGCATTATTCAACGATCGCCGCTGAAAACCTAAGCCTCTAGCGTCCGCTCAGCCTCAATCGATCGGACGCTTTGTTTTATCCATGACTTCAGGCCGTTTCTGCAACAACAAACATTGGGTTTGCCAAGCAATGGTTTGTAGCTATGGAATGAGTATGCCGATTCAAGGGAGAAACCTGTGATGATGAAAGTTGCTGATATTATGACGCGGGAAGTCGTGACCATTCGCAACTCGGCAACGGTAGCGGAAGCCGTGAAGCTGATGGTGCATCGAGCGGTCCACGCCTTAATTGTGGAGAAAAGCCATGAACTTGATGCTTATGGTGTGATTGCCGCTGGCGATATTGTAGGTAAAGTGATTGCCTTTGGCCGCGATCCAAATCGGATTCGAGTCTATGAGATTATGCACAAGCCCTGTATTGTGCTCAACCCTGACTTAGGGGTGGAATATGCCGCGCGGTTATTAACTCAGGCACATTTGCATAGTGCACCGGTAATTCAGTCAGGGCTGTTGGGGATTGTGTCGGTTACGGATATTTTGGAACTCAGCGACGTAATGGACAAACCCCAGGAGGTCGAGCTAGCCGATCGGATCGATCAGCTATCGGCAGCCGCGCGGCAGACCTGTCAGGTGAAGGGCCTGACTTCTGTCGCCTGTGCGAAGGCTTGGGCCGCCGTCGATGCGTTGCAGGCGGAACTGGCGCATCAGCATGAGAAACCACTGCCCAAAACGGCTTCCGAACTGTTTTCCGATGAATATCCTGAAGCCTTCAAAGATCGAGAATAGAAAAGCCAAATTTGGCCTCACAAGTTCCTCAAACTCTTTGCATAGGCTAAAGATTGAACATTTTTTCCGATTTATTTTCCCGATTTATTCAGGAGGGAAATCATGGCAACATTACTCGATCGGCGATTAGACCGAGAAGAATTTAGTTTATGGGAGCGATTTTGTAACTGGATTACCAGTACCGACAACCGGATTTACATTGGTTGGTTTGGGGTACTGATGATTCCCACACTATTGGTTGCGGCAATCTGCTTTGCGTTAGCATTTGTTACTGCACCAGTTGTTGATATTGATGGCATTCGGGAACCGATCGCTGGTTCATTATTGTCTGGCAATAATCTCATTTCGGCGGCAGTTGTCCCGACTTCAGCGGCGATCGGACTGCACTTTTATCCCCTCTGGGATGCCGGTTCGGTTGAAGAGTGGCTCTACAACGGTGGCCCCTATCAACTGATTGTGCTGCACTTTTTGATTGGCGTTTGGTGTTATTTGGGACGGCTGTGGGAGTTGAGCTATCGCATTGGGGCCCGGCCTTGGATCGCGATCGCGTTTTCGGCACCGGTAACTGCGGCGACAGCAGTGCTGCTGATTTACCCGATCGGCCAAGGCAGTTTTTCGGAAGGATTACCGTTAGGTATTTCCGGAACATTCCACTTCATGCTGGCATTCCAAGCCGATCACAATATTATGATGCATCCGTTGCATATGCTCGGCGTTGCTGGTGTATTTGGCGGGGCACTGCTGGCTGCGCTGCATGGTTCACTTGTGGAATCAACCTTGATCCGCAGCACGACTGAAGCCGAGTCTTCGACATTGGGTTATCGGTTTGGACAGCAGCAGCCGACCTATAACTATTTAGCTGGTCATTATGGTTTCTTAGGCCGTCTTGTGATTCCCAGTCTGGGTAGTCAAAATCATCGAAGCTTCCACTTCCTGATGGCGGCACTACCGACAGTGGGCATCTGGTGTGCTGCCCTTGGTGTAGCCACAATGGGCTTTAACCTGAATGGCTTTAACTTCAACCAATCGATTCTCGATAGCCAAGGTAAAGTGATTCCGACGGATGCGGATATCCTGAATCGGGCAACTTTAGGCATTCAGGTGATGCATGGTCCCAATGTACATAACTTCCCGCTGGTCTTAGCCAATGGTGCAGCAGTGCCCGTTAATGGAGCAGCACCAAGCATCGGTGTATGAGCGAGTCACCAATGGAATTGCACATGCAGTTTAACTTAGTTGATTTAGTGCTGCCACCCGACAGCAATCTGGTTCTGGGGCAAAGTCACTTCGTCAAAACTGTGGAAGATCTCTATGAGGTGATGGTCAATGCGTCAGCCCAGATCAAATTTGGGCTGGCGTTTTGTGAAGCATCGGGGCCTTGTCTCATTCGATCAGCGGGAAATGACGCAGAACTGGAACAAACCGCGATCGACAATGCGACCGCGATCGGTGCCGGGCATAGTTTTATCATTCTGATGCAGCAGGGGTTTCCGGTGAATGTACTGAATGCGGTCAAGCAATGCCCCGAAGTCTGCCACATCTACTGCGCTACAGCGAACCCTGTTCAGGTTGTGATTGCTGCCAGTGAGCAAGGACGCGGCATCATGGGTGTGATCGATGGTGCATCGCCGCAGGGGGTTGAAGGGCCAGCGGATATCGCCGAGCGACAGAAATTTCTACGCCAGATTGGCTATAAATTCTGACATCGCTTGACTTGACTTGATCCCCAATTACGCGCCCTCGCTGACGGCATTCGCCTGAGCCTGGATTGTGGTAATCACGACTGTATTTACAATGTCATCAACGGTACAGCCACGGCTGAGGTCGTTTACTGGTTTTTTCAACCCCTGGAGAATCGGACCAATGGCGATCGCGCCGGTTTCTCGCTGTACGGCTTTATAGGTGTTGTTGCCGGTATTCAAGTCGGGAAACACCAGCACTGTGGCCCGACCGCCGATGACTGACTCTGGGAGTTTTTGCGCCGCTACTTGGGAATCGACCGCCGCATCATATTGAATTGGGCCTTCTAAGTTCAAATCTGGCCTTTGGTTTCGGGCAAGTTGCGTGGCCCGCCGGACTTTTTCGACATCATCCCCCGTTGCTGAGGTTCCAGAAGAATAGGAAAGCAGTGCAACGCGCGGGGTAATGCCGAAGGATTGGGCTGTATCGGCTGAAGCAATGGCAATTTCGGCGAGCTGCTGGGCATCGGGATTGGGATTGATTGCGCAGTCGCCATAGACCAGTACATGATCGGGGAGATACATCAAAAACACTGAAGAGACGAGCGAGACGCCAGGCCGGGTCTTAATCAATTGTAGTGCCGGGCGAATCGTGTGTTGGGTCGTATGTGCTGCACCAGAGACCATGCCGTCGGCATCGCCACAGTAGACCATCATTGTGCCGTAGTAAGTGGCATCCAGCATGTAATCGTGGGCGATATCGAGGGTGGCACCTTTATGTTTTCTGAGGTCATAAAATTTGCGGGCGTAGGCTGTCAAATGCAGGCTCTCTGACGGATCAATAATGCTCACATCGTCGAGGTCGAGTGTGATGTTCTGCTGTTTGATGACCCGATCGATTTCCTCGCGTCGGCCCAGTAGGATGAGGTTGGCAATATCTTGCGATCGCAATACCGCAGCTGCGCGCAAAATTCGTGGATCGTTGCTTTCCGGCAATACGATGTTTTGTCGCTGGGCTTTTGCCTGTTGTACGAGGTTATAGTTCAACATGCGAGGGGTGAGTTCTCGCGCTTGGCCGAGGTTGACCTGCGCTTCTAGGCAGTTTAGATCCACATGCTGCTCAAATGCCCGTATACTCAACTCGATCTTTTCGTGATCGTCAGGTTTGATCGGACTGCGAATGCCTTTAATTTGCGAGACGGTTGTATAGGTGTCAGTTTTCACTGAGAGAATGGGTAACGGTTCTGGTAACCCTTCGATCAGCTTGGCAATCGCTGGTTCTGGTTTTAGCCCAGTTGATAGCAGCATACCGGCGAGATTGGGATAGTTGATCGACTGATGCGCCTGTAGCATCCCCACAATCACGTCGCCGCGATCGCCCGGTGTGATAATCAAGCTATCTTCTTTGAGCCAAGTGAGTGCATGTTGCATCTGCATTGCGGCCACGAGGAAGTTGGCGGCCAACCGACCCGTGAGGTTATGACCGTAGAGAATCTCGGCTTGGAGCTGCTGGGCAATATCGACAATTCTGGGGCTAATCAGTTTGCGATCGTAGGGGATCACGGCGAGGGCGTAGCCCGCATCACCGTAGCTGTTTTTCAGTGCTGCCTTGAGCGGCGCAACCTGCTCTGGTGCTGCTTTATTCAAGACGATACCGGCGATTTGACAGTGATGTTGAATATAGGCATCAACGGCAATTTGCACCGGTTGAATCGCCTCTTCGATACTTCTGTGATCAGCATTGCCGAGCACTAAAATCGGACAACCTAAATTCTTGGCAATCTCCTGATTGAGATTAAATTCAAATGCCGATCCTTCACCCAGATAGTCCGATCCTTCACAAAGAATAAAGTCACTGTGATGCTCAAGCGCTTTAAATTTTTCAATGATAATTTCGATGACGCGATCGACGTTATGCTGCCCCATCAAATTGTTCACCTGATCCGCCTGTAGACCAAAAGATGCGGCGGCGGCTTGTTTGAGGCCGAAGTACTGCCGAATCAGTGCAATATCCTCATCTCCTGCGGATGTGCCCCCATTTGACCCCACTTGATTTTGTGGCGTTTGAATGATTGGCCTGAAGAAATTAACGTTTGGGGTTTTCCTGAGTGCGAGATTCAGTATGCCAAGGGCGAGTAGTGCTTTGCCACTGCCGGACTCGGTGGTACTGATGTAGAGCGAAGTTCCCATCGATTTCTCCTCTATGAGCATATCCACAAATCAGGGTGACTATTCCACGGTCAAGTCTTACTCACAAATGCTTTCTGTCGATCGTGACGCCAGTGCAATTGGCCTGATCAAGACTGTAACGCTGCCCACGTTTGTTTTACCGTAAACTTTAATGCGATCCGTGTTCCAGGGAAAATGATTTCAACATTAAATTCCCCCAGTCCAAGATTCGGACTGGGGGAGATCGGCTTTATGGAAGTGCTCGTTAACGGTCTGCCACACGCTGTTGTCTAAAACAACTTTCAATAAACGTTGTTTAAATCGGCATTCTAAAACAGCGATTTAGCAGTACGATACCCGCCGTTAACTTGACACCTTCCATTAGCCAGTAACCGGCATGCATCATCATCATGCTCGCTGGGATGGTTGAGTCGACCATCCAATCAAGCTGTAGGCCAATACCGGCCATCTGTGGTGTCAGAAGATAGCGATAAAGTAATGCTACGGTCAACATGACTAGTGGTAAGCCTAATCCACCAAGACTGCGATGGGCTTCAATATTCGGTTCATGGCGATGCGCCAGCACTGCGGCCAAAACGATCGCGCCAAGGATGATTTCTAAGTTATTAAAGGTCAAAAACAGCGATTCCCCAGCACTGGCAAAATTGCTGGAATCCATCATGCCAGTGAAGTAGAGCGTCGGCATCACAATGAAATCCAGCAAAGCACTACCACCTAGCCATAATGCTAAGGCAAAACCGAGCACGCGATGACTTAGAAGTAGCTGACTCGGAACCGATACCGATGTGGCAGAAGCATCGACCATCTCAGGATGAGTGTTCATAAATTTAAATTCTTAGTGGCAGAGAGGAATATTTATATCGTAACAAAAGACCATAGAAAATATAGTGGGGTAACGATAAAATTAACACTTCTCATTAATATTCAGCCGCGCTAAATAAAATCCTCAAATACGAATCTGGACTACCACATAGATAGCCCAGATTCACATTGAGATATTTACAAAAATGTCAATCACTTCAGACAGGAAATCGCAATTTATGCAGCCAAAGTAAACAGTCAAGTCCTCCTTCCATTGCATAAGATCTGATCGCGAATCATATTGAATAGTGAACAGATTGGCCGAAAATTGCGGAATTTTCGAGGAATAAACTGAGTGCTCTCTAGTGCCGCTGAATCCTAAAGAACGAAAGATGCACTAGACTGACGCAGCGGTCAGCTTTGATGTGTAATTATTCTGGACACAACTTGGTCTCCAAACATGAGACCCCCGTGCGCTAGTAGTCGCGATCGACTACCTAATCAAACTCATCAGTATTCCTCGATCGAACACGGACAACATGTCTTCATCATGAACAGAAATCGGTAATTCACCTACGGGATTTTGGGCAGATGGATTAACTGAAGAAAGTGATTTCGAACCGATGAAAGTGGAGTGGTCTGAAGAGGACTACCGCTCCTCCATGTCTGTTTCAACTCTAATAGCTGATATCGATCCTTAGGGCATGATCTAAAGTGATTTACATAGAAGTTAATATTGATTCACAATCATTGAAATCTTCGGAAACTATATTGTGTCGGTTGTTGTCCGATGTGCAGTAAGCGTCGCTGATTTTTACCATTTGATTTCTGCCATTATGGATGACTCTCGGTGATTTGACTTGATTGCCAGAATGCTAGTAGGCCAATGTTGTGGCGATCGGCGACGATCACGTTCTCCTGTAGGATGAGACGGTATTCCTTAAAGATGGCGATCGATTGCATGCCACCGCTGTTGCTTCTGAATATACCGATTTCGCTAGAGTTGACGATTGCCGGACTATCGCTGGTGATTTGGCTGTATCTCATTAGCTTGCATGGAAAGTTTTGGCAGGTGCGTCCAACGCTGCGTGATCAGCCGCCACCCGATTTATCATCACCTACCCCCAGCGTGGCGATCGTCATTCCGGCTCGGAATGAGGCGGATATCTTGCCGCAAACACTACCGCCACTGCTCCAGCAAGACTACGCTGGCAGCTATCAGGTTTATCTAGTCGATGATCAAAGTCACGATCGTACGGGGGAAATCGCCCAACAAATTGCCAGCCATAGTCCGATTTCACTGACTGTCATTCAGTCACAACCGCTGCCTGTAGGTTGGACCGGCAAGCTGTGGGCCTTGGACCAAGGTATTGCGGCGGCGACGCAAGTAGAACCACCAGACTACTTGTTGTTGACCGATGCCGATATTCAGCACGACACAGGGAGTTTAAGTCGCCTTGTCCATCAAGCGGTGGTCGAGCAGCGCGATCTGGTTTCGCTCATGGTCAAACTGCGCTGTGAAAGTTTCTGGGAAAGGCTCTTGATTCCCGCATTTGTCTTCTTCTTCGCCAAGCTCTATCCCTTTGCCTGGGTCAATCAACCCAATAACCCAATGGCGGCAGCGGCGGGTGGATGTAGTTTGATCAAGCGATCGGCACTTGCGGAAATTGGCGGTATCGCGGCACTCCAAGATGCGTTGATTGATGACTGCACATTGGCGTACAAAGTCAAACATCGTCCACATTCAGATGCGCAAACCAACCGATACCATAATATTTGGCTTGGCTTAACACAGAAAATTTACAGCCTGCGGCCCTACGACAATCTCGATAGCATTTGGCAGATGGTGTCACGCACCGCATACACTCAGCTGAACTATTCGCCCCTGCTCCTGTTCGGGACGTTAATTGGAATGTGTATCGTTTATTTGGCTGCACCGATCGGCATACTGGTCGGATTAGTTACCTCAAATCAGCTGCTCCTGTGCATTTCCGCACTCACCTATGCATTAATGACCATTTCCTATACGCCGACTGTGCGGTTTTATCAGTGTGGTTGGTGGTATGCCTGGTGTTTGCCCGGAATTGGGTTTCTCTATAGTTTAATGACGATCGATTCGGCCCGACAACACTGGCAAGGGAAGGGTGGCAATTGGAAAGGTCGCACCTATTAGCCGTGTATCAGTTATGTGCCATATCGATTGTGTGTCATATCGATACATGGCTGAAAAATACGTTAGGCTAGGAAAAATCCCTTCCTTGCTGCTTGGTCTCACCGCGTGATTTCCCGTTCTTCGAATCTTCCGTTTATTAGTAGTCGGCAAGCAGAAATTATCGAAGTTGTTGCGCGCAACGGCTGGGATTATTTTCGCAACCAATTTTCGCTCAACCCCAAACCCGATGAGGAATTTGCGCTACCACTACCAACCGCCCTGCGCCAAATTTTGATTGACCTCGGTCCCACCTTCGTCAAATTAGGACAACTGCTCAGTACGCGACCGGATCTCCTCTCGCCCGAATATATTGCGGCTCTGGAAACATTGCAGGATGACGTTCCACCGGTCAGTTGGAGCACGATCGAGCAAGTTTTGCAAAGCGAATTGAATCAACCGATCGCGGCAATCTTTGCCGATATTGACCAACGTCCAGTAGCCGCTGGCTCTTTAGGTCAAGTGCATCAAGGCCATCTGCTCAGCGGTGAAACCGTCGCGATCAAAGTGCAACGACCGGGAATCGCCCCCGTAATTGAGCGCGACTTGTCGGTCTTACAGTCACTGGCCGAGTTTTTTGATGGCGATCGAATTGGGCAATCCTACGACTTGATCGGTCTGGTTGAGGAGTTTCGCAATAGTCTTTTGGGTGAACTAGACTTTCGGCGGGAAGCCCGTAATACGGATCAACTCCGTGCCAACTTATCCCACAGTAAGCTCTGGAAGCCGGGACAAGTGATCCTCCCCACGATTTACCACAGCATTACGACTGAGCGCGTGCTGGTGATGGAATGGATTAATGGGACCAAGCTCACACAGCTGCAGCTGCCAGCGGCCCAGCAACAGGAGATTGCCGTATTGGTCGTGCGTGTGATCATGCAGCAGATGTTTCTCGATCGGATGTTCCACGCCGACCCGCATCCTGGTAATTTTCTGTATGTGAGCGATGATGAGGGCGATCGGATTGCCTTACTCGATTGCGGCATGGTGGCTATTCTCGATCCCCGTACGCAGCGCATTATTACTGACTTGCTCGTAGGGATTGTATTTGAACAGCCGCGTCAGGTGGCACAATCAGTGCGTGAATTGGGCTTTACGCGCTTAGATGTCGATATCCGGGCGATTGAAGCCGAATTCGATCGCTTGCTAAGGCGGTTCTATACCCGCCCCCTCGAAGAGATTAATCTGGCCGAATTACTGAATGCGGCGCTCAAAATTCCCCGTGATAATAAAATCCAGATGCCCGGCGCGATCGGCTTATTCGCAAAAGCGATCGCTAATGTTGAGGGTATTGCGCGACAGCTAGACCCGAACTTTGCCTTTGTTGAGGTAGCGCGGCCAGTGGTCACGCAGGCATTACAAAAGCGAGTGATCGGGGAGCAAGCACTGCCAGGTGTGGCCCGTTCATCATTGTATTTCTCACAATTGCTACTGGATCTGCCCCAGCGGGTGGATGTGCTATTTGATCGACTAGAGCGATCGGAACTCGGTCTGACCTTCCGTTGGCGCGATCAGCAGGAGTTTCAGAAGACGGTTCGTAAGAGTACAAGACGGGCCACGTTGGCGTTGCTGAGCGTGGGATTTATGCTGACTGGTGGAATTCTGACGATCGCCGATGCCCTAGCCCAAGATCCACAGCGTTCCAATTGGCTAATTCTATGGCACCAGAGTTTCCTCGTTGCGGGTATGGGGTTAGCGTTGTGGTTAATTGCTGGGCTGGTCGTACGGCCGTAGTGATGGCGCAGTGGATGGCGTCGGGTTTCCGGGTACTGGGATGCCATTTGTGCGTCAGCGTTGGTCTTGAGTGCCTTGAGCGCGGAGCTTATCGGTGAAGGACACCCAATCCCTTAGCTTTTGTCCGCTGGTGATTTTGAGTATGGGAATGTTCAGTGTTTTGGTTTCACCGCCGGCTTCTTCATACGAAAAATAGATGGGTGTTGCTTCGAGTGCGCCAAGGCCGTATTTCTCGGCGACGGAGTTTGCCTCTGCACAAGTGATTGTCAAATATAGGCCCGCTGGCAGTTTTGCACTGGAGGCCCAAGGTAAGCTGGGTGACTGCCGCCCAGATGTACACATGTAATGCGTCACTTCGTACATTTTCGCAATATAGACGTCGGCAGCCTTTAACCGACCACCGTAGAGGGCGCGATCGGGATTGCGATCGTTTACTTCCATAGCCCACTCGCCTTCCCCGGTCGAAATTTCCATCGGTAATTGCATCGGTAAAACTGGAGGTGATGCTTGGGCCATTACCACATGACTCCAACCCGTACCGCAGATGATTGTGCTCGCTAAACCAAGTCGAGCAAAAAAGGGGAATCGCATGATTGAAAAATCGCAGGAACACTACATCTGAAATCTTCAGCCGCATACTAGATGATTCCCGAAATAATTGAATGTGAACAAACTGACTGCGAACTAACTGCGCCAAAATAGATAAGCTGTCATTGCCCAGGCAATCGTGATCACGATCCAACGCAGTATCCTTTGCGGAATTCTCTGGGCGATTGTCGCACTCACAAAGGCCCCGAAAATCGACCCCGCTGCAATGATGCATCCTGGTAGCCAAATAATCTTGCCAGCCTGAATAAACAGAAAAATTGCCACACAGTTGAATACTGCTCCCAGCCAACTTTTCATACCATTCATTGCATTCAGATTCTGCAATCCCATGAAGTTCATTACCGCCAGCATCAGAATACTGGCCCCGCCGCCAAAATAGCCTCCGTAAATTGCAATTACCAGTTGTAAGACCAGTGCGCCGCCAAAGGGGAGACGAGTATTTTTGCCTTGGGCGTGCAGCCACCGCATTAGGGCCGGATTGAAGCTAAATAAACTCGCCGCCACCAGCATCAGATAGGGCACGAGGCGCGTAAAAATTTGCGCCGGTAAGCGCAGCAATAGCAATGAACCAATAATGCCGCCCAGCAAACTGACAGCCGTTAATCCCCAAAAATCCCGTGCAGTAAATCCCGACTCAGCTTCATCAACCAGGGATTTGCGATAGGCAAACGTACTGGTCAATACGCCAAATAACAGACCGATCGTGCTTGTGGCGTTAGCGGCAACAGCCGGTATTCCCAACATCAATAATATTGGGAAGGTGAGGAAGCTGCCACCGCCCGCGATCGCATTAAACATTCCCGCTAACATCGCTGCGACCCACAGCACAGCGATGTCTAAAAGCGATAACGTTGGTATTGTCAGCAAACTCGCCAAGTGAGAAAACTCGCCCAAAAATATATTTAGCCGCGACCAACGGTGGCAAAGATTTCTTCAAGGATCGCTTGAGCACCTTGCTCCTTCAGCATGCCTGCGAGCTTGGTGCCGAGGGCTTCCGCTTCGTTGGCTGGACCTGATACTTCATCCTGAATTAACTGCTGACCATCAAGACTGGCGACTAAACCTTTCAAGGTCATTGTATCGCCGTCGATTACGGTATTAACCCCGATCGGCACCTGACAACCGCCTTCCAGTTCCCGCAAAAATGCGCGCTCCGCATGGCATCGCTGGGCCGTGGGTGTATGTTCTAGCGCCTTGATAATTTCGAGCGTGGCGGTATCACCATCGCGGCATTCGATGCCCAAAGCCCCTTGACCCACCGCGTGCAACGAAATGTTCGCAGGAATTGACTGATGAATCCGATCGCCGAAGCCTAAACGGTGCAAGCCCGCATAAGCCAAAATCAGGGCATCATATTCACCATCATCCAATTTGGCTAAGCGCGTATTTAAATTACCGCGCACATCCTTAAACGTTAGGTGGGGATAGTGGTGGCGCAGCTGCGCCAAGCGCCGCAGGGATGATGTCCCAATTACAGTGCCTTTTGGTAAGGTCTCTAGCTGATAGGACTTATAGCGCTCATGTACAACGAGCGCATCCGCTGGGTCCTCACGCTCTGTCACACAACCCAGCATCAACCCTTCCGGCAGATTTGTCGGCAAATCCTTTAGCGAGTGGACCGCAAAATCAGCCGTGCCATCCAACATCTGAACTTCGAGTTCCTTGGTGAATAGACCTTTATCACCAATTTTTGCCAAGGGCGCATCAAGGATTTTGTCACCCTTGGTACTCATGCTGGCAATTTCAAACGTGATATCCGGGAAGACTGTTTGTAATTCATCCCGTACCCAGTGAGTCTGCACTAGTGCCAACTGGCTTTTGCGGGATGCGATACGAATTGTGCGGGTTGAGGACATATTGATACAGTGCGGATAAATTCGGCCTAAGTTGCCAAAGCTGGACAGTGACGTTGGCCACAGTTATCCAGATTACCGCACTGCGATGCGGCATTTCGCGGCAAAATGCTGGTGAAATATTACAGATAGTTAAGACGGTTACATTTAACCCAACGGAGAGGGTGGGATTCGAACCCACGGTACCTTGCGGCACACCTGATTTCAAGTCAGGCGCAATCGACCACTCTGCCACCTCTCCCAGTAATTTTTGATGTCAAAGCATCGTTCAACTCGGTTTATTTTAACCGATTTACTCCGGTTGGCGATGGGGAGTTTGGGGCTAAATAATCGATCGTCTCAGCGACAACTGTGCCGGTCAAACTCACCCAGGCTTGAGCGGCCCGCTGAACCTGGCCATCACCTAGTTGAACTAGGGCAAAGTGACGTACTGTCTGCCCCGCAATTTTTCTTACCCGTGGAACACAGGCAGTATTTAAGTACAATGTGCGATCGATCATTTGACTGGTGCGACGTTGCGCTCCGCGTGGATAACGCAAACTATGGTGCATGTGTCCAAAGGCTACCAGTGGTAGTTGTTTACCGATCGCATCAGACTGCGCGATCGCGGCGGCTAGATCACGATCGCCATAGTCGCCCCCTGGGTTGTCCCCCCAGTCTTTGCCGACCGGATCATGGGCCTGATCACCCAGCCCGGTCGGCCCGTTGTGGCCAATGATCAACACCTGCTCAGCGGTGGCATTGCGCATTGCCTGGACAATTCGCCTGGACGACGCTTCGAAACTGTGGACGCCGTAGCGCTGCTTATAAAACTTGCTATATTTCCAGGCTGGTCCACCCCAGCTAAAGGGGCGCGATCCGACGACACTTAAACCCAATTCCGGAAAATCCTTAACGCCGTAGCCGACATGGCAATCACCCAATATATCAAGCTGCTGCTGCACCCAGTCGACTTGGGTGCGATCGTAGGGGCAGCGCTGTTTGCCCCAGGAAGTTGCACTGTACCAGGCATCATGGTTGCCGAGAATCACCGCTTTAGGCAAGTCCAACTGGCTAATTTGCTGCACTAACGGCACAACTTCATTGCCAAAGTCACCCACGAATAGCACTAAATCAACGCCGAGTGCTTTAAGGGTAGTGTGATCAGCCTGATCCCATTGTTCATGGACATCACCAACGATTGCAATGTTAATTGGACGATATGGCGTCATGGCACAGGAAATGGTGATTGGTATCGGCGACACCGATGTCGGTTGGGCGTTAGTCGTTCGTCCAGGTGGCGCGCCAGGCAATTCGTGCCTTGGCGATCGCCTGTTGCTGCTGCAACTTCTTGTAGGCTTTTGTGATGGATTTCAGTTCTTTGAGCAATGCGCGAATTTGGTTGCGCCAAGAGATCAGGTTGGTATTGTGGAACTCAAGTTCGGCTAAGTGCAACTGTAGGGTAACGATCGTAATGGCGGCTCCACGGCGTCCCTGACTTCGAGGACGCCGCTGCCGGCGTGGCTCTGGATTATTGCCTGGAGGCGTTTTCGGTTTTTCGTGCGCTTCGAGGATCATGCGGACCAAATGCGGCGTTTTTCCAAACCGATCACTGCCCTCTGCGAACGCGGCCGCTTCGAGTATGGGCGGTGGAATTTGACCAGGAATAATTTTACGCTGTTGGATAAGTTGGTTGATTTCGGATGAGATTTGGCGCAGACACTGATGTACCTGTGCTTCAATCTGTTCATGCCAGAAGCCAACTTGCTCAACTGGATTTTGGGGTAGCTGCGGCTGACGCTGACTGAGTAACGACTCGAGGGAAAATAGGGCACGCAGTTCAGCTTCCATTTGCTGACCGCCTTGGCGCGCCTGCTGATCGGGGTCGTCGGGCTGATTTAAATCAGCCGCTTCATCGGCGTCATCTTCATCTTCATCAGCTTCGACAATTAGCAGGTCGGCGTCGGTTTCATCCAGATCGATCAAAGTTTCTGGCATTGGCAGTGCGAACATTGCTGCGGGCGAACCAGAGGACGATGCGGATACGAGTTCTTCGATCGCGGTTTGGGGGGATGGCACTTGGCTCAAATCCTGCCGCATTTTTTCGGCGATGGCCCGGATGTCGGTCTGTAGCTGATGCCGTTCATTGACTGAGAGCTTGAGGAATTCATCTGGGTACGCTTCGGTACACAGGGTGAAGCAAGCCATGATCAACTGATCGACTGCCGTCTGACCGAGGACATTGCGATATCCCTGATGGGCGAGATGCAGCTTTTCACCCAAATCGATTACTTGCTGCTCCAGCTGATGCAGGTTTTGGTTGATTTGTTCGAGAGATTGAGCCATCGCCAAAATCAAGGGAGTAAGAAACAGAACGCCAATTGCGTTTACCTAGGATAGACATTTCCAGTCCATAAGCCGCGTGACAAATGGGGTGGATTTCCGCCCAAGTAGGCTGATGTGCATGATTGGCGTACAATTCGAGGTTCCTGAGCTATCCTATTGTGAGGCATCCGATGCAGGCCCAGTGCTCCATGTTTTGCTATGAAACTTAAAGTTACTCATGATACCGTATTTAAGCAATATGTACGGGATTCCCGCAATCTCAGCGCTCAGGAAAAGGCGGTGGTATCTGTTGGGCGGGAATTTGAGATCCATTCTTGGAAGCCGGTCGGCAAGCAGCACATTAAAGTTGCGCTCTTAGGGCAATTTGTGGGTGCTCCGCCCCGCAACACTTGGTATGTATTTGAGCCCCATATTCAGCTTGAAAAGCAAAGTGGCAGTCCTCTGTCAAATCCCATAACCCTTCAAGTTATTCGCGATACTGTCTTTAAACAGGAAGTCCGGGATGCCCGCGACCTCAGTGCCGAAGATAAAGTTGAAGTGTCGCTCGGACGCAGAGTTTGAGCTTCATTCTTGGAAATCGGTCGGACAGCAGCACATTCGGGTAGCGCTTTTGGGGCAATCTTTGGGTACACCGCCCCGCAACACTTGGTATGCATTTGAGCCCCATATTCGCATCGAAAAGCAAGGTGGTGGCAGTCCAGTGCCAGCGCCAAAGCCGCCAAGCCTACCGAAGTATAAGATGCTCAATGTGCCCTATAAGAGCCAGATGGATAACTGGCTCAATCCAAGTGGTGCTTGTAATGTCACCTGCTTTGCGATGGTGATGGCCTATTTTCGGGTGCGACGCTGGGGAACTGGACAATTAGAAGATGAACTCTACAGATACATGGAGCGCAAGGGCTTGAGTCGCCACGACCCATGGGATTTGGCCAAGATGTCACAGGACTATGGTGTGATCAGCAACTTCACCACTCGCGGCAGTTTGGATGATATCCGTAAGGCGATCGCCGAGGGTCGGCCTTGTATTGTGCATGGCTATTTCACCAGTTTTGGTCATATTATTGTGATTCGTGGCTACGACCAAAATGGATTTTATGTGAATGATCCCTACGGTGAGTGGACCGCCTATGGTTATCGTCGGGGTGTGAATGGGGCAAAATTGCACTACTCCAATGGTTTGATTCAGCGTAAATGCTCACCTGAAGGGCGGAACTATATTTGGCTACATCGTTTAGCCCCCGCCTAAGTTCACGCATCGGATTGGTGGGGCGTCGACGGTGCGGTCGCACCGAAGCGATAGCCTTTGCCATATATCGTTTGAATCACAGGTACTTCACCGTCGCTGTCGATTTTACGTCGGAGTAGACGGATTTGGGCTGCTAGGGTATTGCTACTGGGAATGTCGCTCTCTTTCCAGACGAGTTTGTAGATTTGCTCATGGGTGAGTAACTGGTTGGGCTGTCCCATGAGACAGGCGAGGAGCTGAGTTTCTTTTTCTGACAGTTCGATTGTCCGCCCATTGCGGTGAGCGACTTGGTTATTGATATTGAGGGCAACGCCATCGATATTCAGTGTCGGGGATGGTGTCGGGGTGACAGCGGTGGGGCGTCGCAGGAGTGCGCGCACGCGCGCCATTAGCTCTCGCAGTTCAAAGGGTTTAATTAAATAGTCATCGGCTCCCGCATCTAGTCCGGCGACGCGATCGTCGATCGTATCCTTTGCGGTTAATAATAAAACTGGTGTCGAATGGCCCTGGGTGCGCAGGTTATGGCAGATATCGATCCCCGATTTTCCGGGCATCATCCAGTCGAGGATGAGTAAGTCATACTGCTGCTGTTGGGCCATTAATTCCCCTTGATCGCCATCATAGGCAACATCAACGGTATAACCTTCCCGCTTGAGCATTAGCCGCAAGGGGTCGGCCATTTCGGCTTCATCGTCAACTAGTAAGATATGCATCGCCTAAAATCCGATTTAGCGGCTTCGAGGTCAGTGTTTACCAGTATTGACGATCAGCGATCGATCCAGCAATTCGCAAACGCATCGCTGGTCACGTAGGATAGTAGACAGTCCATTTCACGCTGCTCACCATGCTGACGTTCGCCCTTGCCAAAGGATCGCTGCTCAAAGAGAGTATTCAGTTACTTCAATCGATCGGCCTTGATTTTAGTGCTTTCCTGGAGCCGGGGTTTCGGCAGTTACAAATTACTGATCCGACTAATACGGCCAAAGCCCTTTTGGTTCGGAATGGCGATGTTTCGGTTTATGTGCGCTATGGTCAGGCCCATTTGGGCATCGTCGGTTATGACGTATTACGTGAGCAACGGCCGCAGGTGGCGCAGTTAGTTGACCTGAAGTATGGTGGCTGTCGGCTGTCGGTGGCGGTACAGGCATCTAGCCCCTATCGATCGAGCCTGGATTTGCCCATGCATGGGCGTGTCGCGTCTAAGTTCGTCAACTGTGCCCGTGAGCACTTTGAGGCGTTAGATTTACCGGTCGATATTGTGCCACTATACGGTTCGGTGGAGCTAGGGCCAATTACCGGCATGTCCGAGGCGATCGTTGACCTGGTGGCCACGGGAAATACCCTACGTGAGAATGGCTTAATTGAGATTGAAACCCTGTTCTATAGCACAGCGCGTCTGATTGCCCATCCGCTGAGCTACCGTTTGAATACAGGTAATATGGCCAACTACGTGGCGCAAATCCGTGAACAAGTCAACCACTCCATGGTAGCAACGGTCTAGGACCCTGGAGTCAGGTTGATATTTTCTTGCTTTTCCTCTCTCTGACATGTCTGTAAATTCCTTCCGCCAGAATAAGACAGCTTCCGATGCGCCCCGTGCGAATGACTGGCGACTGCTCCGCCGATTATTGCCCTATGCCCGCCGCAATCGCCAAATTTTGCTGTGGTCGTTGATTTTACTCGTGCCAAGTGCTTTGGGTAATGCCTTACAGCCAATTTTCATCGGTCAAGCGATCTCCCTGATTCGCGATGAGCCTTCGGCTTGGGCATTTCTGCAAGCGCAGGGCGTGGCGAACGGCATGCAACTGTTGGTGGTGATGATGCTGTTGGTCCTGCTTGTCCGGCTGGTCCTGAATACAGTGCAAAACTATTTAGTGCAGATCGTCGGTCAACGGGTGACGGCAGAGATTCGCAATGATTTATTTGAGCATGTGACGGCATTGGCCGTCCGGTTTTTTGATCGGACGCCGGTTGGGAAGCTGATTACCCGTTTGACGAGTGATGTGGATGCGCTGGGAGAGGCGTTTTCTACGGGCGCAATTGGCATTTTGAGCGATATGGTGTCGATCGTCATCATGTCGATATTACTATTTACTATTCAGCCGTGGTTGGCGGCGTTGATGTTGGCCATGTTAGTGCCAATGGCCTGGCTAACGATCTATTTTCAGAATCGCTATCGTGTGGCAAATTATAAAGCCCGCGAGGAACTTTCCTCATTGAATGCGATGCTGCAGGAAAACATCAGTGGCATCAATATTGTGCAACTGTTTCGGCGGGAAATCACCAATAGTCAGACCTTTCGCCGCAATAACGAGAAATATATGCGGGCGGTGGATGCCACCATTTTCTATGATTCGGCTGTATCGGCTTCCCTCGAATGGATTGCCTTTGCGGCGGCGACGGGGATTTTGTCCGTGAGTGTGCTGCTGCTGCGGGGTAATCAGGTCGATGCTGGTACGGTGGCGACCTTTGTGTTTGCTTCACCGAAGTTATTTGATCCATTACGCCAGTTTGCGGAGAAGTTTACCGCGATTCAAGCAGGGTTTACGGCGATCGAGCGGGTGGGGGAGCTGATGGAGGAACCGATCGAAATTCAAGATCGAGCCTCCACTGTTCCAATGAGTTATTCCCAGGAAGTCGCCGGTGAAATTCGGTTTGAGCATGTGTGGTTTGGCTATAAGCCAGATGAATTTGTGCTGCACGATCTCAATTTCACGATTCGTCCGGGCGAGAAGGTGGCGTTAGTGGGGCCGACGGGGGCAGGTAAAAGTTCAATTATTCGGTTGCTTAGCCGTCTGTATGACCCGACAAAGGGGCGCATTTTGATTGATGGGACGGATATTCGTGATCTGCCTCAAGCGGATCTGCGCCGACGTTTGGCAATTATTTTGCAGGATGGGTTTATCTTTGCGGGAGATGTGAAAAGCAATATTACTTTGGGTGAGGAATATAGTATTGAAGCCGTGAAAGCGGCAGCGGCGAAAACGAATGTCGATCGGTTAATTGAGCAGTTGCCCCAGGGCTATGACACGTCTTTGCGGGAGCGTGGGACGAATCTTTCGGGTGGACAAAAGCAGCTACTGGCCTTTGCCCGGGCGGCGATTCGTGATCCGAACATCTTGGTGCTGGATGAAGCCACGTCGAGTTTGGATGTTGGGACGGAAGCGTTGATCCAAGAAGCGCTCGATCGACTTTTGGTCAATCGAACGGCGATTATTATTGCCCATCGACTTTCAACGATTCGGGATGTTGATCGGATTTTGGTGCTGAAGCGGGGACACTTGGTCGAATCGGGTAGTCATGATCAATTGTTAATGGCGGATGGGCTGTATGCCAGTCTCTATAAATTGCAGATGTTGGGCACGGATGGTTGAACCTCTGATTTTTTAGGGAAACCTGGATTAGGGATGGTCGGATGACGATTAAATTCAGACTTTGAGAACTGGATTAGGTGCTCAAGGTCAGTCCTATGCGACTAGTGATAAGTCTAGGAAGTTGCTGTTGTTGCCTGTGGTGCGGATCGGGTATGGGAGCTAGACCCAAATCAATCTTTAGCCCTGTGATGGACTTTGGCCCTGTGATGGGGTGAATAGTTTGCTTGTGTGAATGTTCCGGTTTGGAGAAATGAGTGATGCCTCAATTATCGATGCAGCAACAACTCAAGCGACGCCAAGTTGGCATCGAAACAGCACTAGATCAACTGCTAGATCGTGACGGTACGCTACATTTAGCCTATCTCGATCGCGAGTTAGGTAACTTATTTTCCCGCCAGCTACGCGATCTGCCAAATCTGCCACCGCTTATCCCTTTGTTGCTGTGGCAGAATTGCTACTACATTGGTTCTCCCGTGATCGTCGAAGCCGATGTCGTGCAGCGCATGTGTGATTGCCTTGATGCTCAAGTACAGATCGTCGAAATTAGTCCCAATAGCTATCGCAATTGGTTTCGACTGAAGAATCTGGACATGAGCAAGCTGGCGATCGGTGATCAGCTGAATCCGCTCACCGGCGAAGTCGAACAAGAAGACATCACCCAAACCACCGAACTCTACCTGGCCCAGACCGACAGCCAAATCGAACGGATCAAGGCGATCATTGCCAGTGCCCTGCGTAATCGCGCCAGTGACATTCACCTCGAACCCACACCCGAAGGACTGAAAGTCCGCTACCGTATCGACGGCATCATGCGCCACATTACCACCCTGCCTGCCGAGATTAGCCGTAAGGTGATCATCTCGCTCAAGGTGATGTGTGAAATGGACATCGCCGATAGTCGCCGTCCCCACGATGGCCGCATCAGTGAACGCTATATCGCCGCTGATGAGCAGGAAGCGGGTTTGGACTTGCGTGTTAGTACGTTGCCCTGTGTCAGTGGCATTAAAGGCGAAGCGGGTGAAAAAGCTGTTCTCCGCCTATTACGCCAACAAAATACCTTTCAGACGATCGATGACTTAGGCTTTGCGCCATCGACCCTACCTATCTTTTACAAATGGCTAGAGCAACCCCAGGGCATGGTCATCCTCACCGGACCCACTGGTTCCGGCAAAACCAGTACTCTTTACACCAGCCTGCAAGCGATATCCACTGACGAAGTGAATATCATCACCGTCGAAGACCCCGTCGAATATGTGCTGCCGGGGATTACCCAAACCCAGGTGAATGAATTGGCCGGGATGACCTTTGCAGCGGGGTTGCGTTCTATCCTGCGGCAAGATCCCGATATCGTTATGGTGGGTGAAGTCCGTGACCATGAAACGGCTGAGACAGCGGTGCGTGCGGCGTTGACCGGCCACCTCGTGCTGACCACCTTGCATACGAATGATGCCGTGGGGGTGATTCCGCGATTGAAAGATATCGGCCCTGATCCGGGATTAATCAGTGATGCCTTGTTAGGTGTAGTGGCGCAGCGCTTGCTACGGCGTGTCTGTCCCCATTGTAGTGAAGCCCATTCCCCGACTGCCGATGAAATTGACTTGCTCGGGATTGCCGAAGCCCAGGCAAGACAGGGAACCTGGCGCAAGGGCAAGGGCTGCAATCTCTGCTTTGACACGGGCTATCTGGGCCGGGAAGCGGTGATGGAAGTGCTGAATATCGATGATGCGATGCGGCAAGCGATCTACGAAGGCACGATCATGCAGGTGCGCCACAGCGCCAATGCCGATAATTTTTTCTCATTCCGCGATGCGGCGATCGAAAAGGTGTTGCTGGGTGTGACAACGGTCGAGGAAGTCAAACGCGTACTGCCCTATAGTGCGCTCTGCCATCGGCCGATCGACACGAATAAGCGGCTAACGATCGCGGGATAAATAGTTATGACGACTTTCTGGCCTCCGATGGGCTGTATGCCAGTCTCGACAAATTGCAGATGCTGGGCACGGATCGTTGAAGGAGGTTTCCAGTATCGTCGTTGATGCTCACCACTGTGATGATGATGGGCTTATGAGTCACCAAGTCGCACTGCTGTCTAACAGATTCAACCTTGAGGCGAATTGCTGCAACCGCACCCTGGGCCGATGGTTTTGGCAAAGTTCGAATACGTTAAGATTGAACCACCCGACAGAACCGATTACCCTTCACTTAAATATTGAGTTATGACTTTTGCCACTGGGTATTCTGTGCCGCAAGGTGATCCGCCCCGATCGCCCCGGGAAACACTGCCCACCATGTATGATTTGCCCAGTGAATTTCCCGAGGAACCCGGTTTGCCCGATGTGTTTCATGACCTGCAGCCACAACTCCTGAGTCGGACACTGCGGTTAGCCGATTATGCCCAGGATGATTATTTCACCGCATCGGATCTCAACCTCTATTACGACGTGCAGCACCCGCTGTGGCATAAACGGCCCGATTGGTTTCTGGCGGTTGGTGTCCCGGCACTGTACGATGGCCACGATCTGCGGCGCAGTTACGTCGTTTGGCAGGAGGGACAGACACCTTGCGTCGTGGTGGAGTTTTTATCACCCAGCACCGAACGGGAGGATCTCGGTCGGTTTTTCGAGCCAGCGGACCAAGTTGCTGATGGCAGCAAGACTGAGACGCGGACATCCGCCGCGACGCCTGGGAAACTAGAGGTGTATGAACAGTATTTGCGGGTCCCGCATTACATTGTCTATAGCCGCTATACCCAGCGACTGCGTTACTTTAAGGTGGTTGGCCGTCAGTATGAAGAACAGCCCGTTCAGGATGCTGCGCCGATGATCTGGCTAACCGATTTGCAGCTGGGTCTGGGCATCTGGGAAGGGACCTTTGAGGGGATCCCAGGACATTGGCTGCGCTGGTGTGATGCAGCGGGCAATTGGTTTCTCACCGATACTGCGAACAGCAGCATTGCTGCGCAGGAACGGCAAGCCAAAGAACAGGAACGGCAAGCCAAAGCAGACAGGACAGCCTGCGAAGAGCCGGCAGCTGGCCGCGAAATTGCGCGAATTAGGGGTTAATCCTGATGAAGTTTAGGGCGTTAGTGAGGCTTTCATGGGCAGAGCCTGCACATCCTGCCTCATCTTGCTTTAACGAGCTTATGGGTTCCCCGGGTCACACACTATCCTTGGTATCTTGAGGGAGCTTTGTATCTTGAGGGAGCATTGGAACCCGTTTTATTCTCGGTGGTGTTGCTTTTCGGGGGGAATCGGGGTTTACATGCAGCAACTATTTTTGATTAGATTGAAAAATATAGATTGCGTAAGGTGATACGGGAGAGGTTCATTCAGCTATGGATAAACTTGTTCAAGTTGTCGATTGCTTGACCAAGGAGGAATGTGACGCTGTTTTGAGTCGCGTTAATCTCACTCAAACTCGGGGTTCGACCATTTTCAATCGGAGTGGCGCACAGCTAACAACGAGCGCAACGTTTCGCAGCAGTACTTCATTAAGTCTGTCGGAGAGCGCTGAGGAAACTCAGCTGTTGCATGAAAGGATTAATGCGTCTCTGCTGCGATATAAGGAGAAGATTGCGCAGCTCAACAATATTTTCAATTATCCGCCGGTGCCTGGTGGGATTGGGGTTCGCTGCTATCGTGAAGCAATTCAAATTATCCGATATGCGAGGGGCCAGAAGTATGAGTTCCATCGTGATACGCCACTGAACAAGGATGCTAAAGAGCATAATCGAACAATTTCTGTAGTTGTCTATCTGAATGATGAGTTTGAGGGGGGTGGAACGGAATTTATTCATCAGGTGATCAAACCGAACAAGGGCCAAGCAATAATATTTCCTTCGGGCTGGACTCATCCCCATATGGGGCAAGAAGTCATAGCAGGTGAAAAGATCATCGCGGCAACTTGGTACTATTCGTCGTAAATAGAGCGGGAATGCTTTCCATAAGCCATGCGACGTTTACCATAGCAACTGTGCCCCATGCAGCTCATCCCATCAGTCTTTGATCACAGTCGGTGATCCCTCTAAATCCTCCTTAATTCAGGGGAATTTGAGTAAATCCCTCCTTATGTCAGGGCAGGGAAGTTTTGAGCTGTCGCATTTATTTGTAGATTTGGTATTGGCGGCGTAGATTACGTATTTTCTCTATGTGGCAAGCCACGTTTTATCAATTTTGTGCAAAGACAAAAATTTCGATACATATCTTATTTTTTAACTAAATTGATGACATTATGCAACGGGGAAAGTTCATCAATATTCAAGATTTATCTCTAATGCAATAAACTGAAATACATGAGAATTGTCTCATGTATTTCTCATGTATTTCTCATGTATGCTAACGCTTTGAAGAAATACTTTGCTTCTAAAGACAAAAAATGATTTGAATTGTGAAATCTATAGTCAACCGAAATTGCCGTAACTGAGGGAGTATAGACTTCCCTAAGATAGGGAGCCAGATGAATTAAGCCGTTTGAAAATGCTTGAGGGCTACCAAAAAGACCATCAGAGTCGGTTGCCGATTAATACCAAACAAGTTTGTTGCTTGAGGATTTTAGTATCACTTAGAAGTGCAAAAAAAGTTTGAATTGATACAAAAGATGCACAGAGTTTGTGAATACACCAAACTGCTAATCAAGTATTCTATCTTTTCTGTAAAAAAAGGATAAAGTTTAGTCCCGCATTATTCACCTAAATTGGCGCAATATGTACAATTCTGGTGGTTATTGGTGAGAATGTATTCTAGAAAGGAAGATCTGATGTTGAAGTATTCAAAAAAGACGTCGGCAGTGCTTGCGCTTGTACTAATGTCGTCGCCTTTCAGTCAACTGAAACCGGCATTGGCTCTAACGCTCCGTGTTTGTGTCAATCGAAGCGGTAACGCCTTCGTTCGAAACGATCCGTGTAAAAAAAATGAAACTGAATATCTGATTGATACAGGCGGTGGTGGTGCACAGGGACCTCAAGGTGATCCAGGTCCTGCCGGTCCTGTCGGTCCTGCGGGAGCGGATGGTCCTGTCGGTCCTGCCGGTCCACAAGGTGACGTCGGTCCAGCGGGTGCGGACGGTGCAGTCGGTCCTGCAGGACCTGCGGGTGCACAAGGTCCAGCCGGTCCAGCGGGTGCGGATGGTGTCGATGGGGCGCCGGGTGCACAAGGTCCAGCGGGTGCGGATGGTGTCGATGGGGCGCCGGGTGCACAAGGTCCAGCGGGTGCGGATGGTGCACAAGGTCCTGCCGGTCCTGCGGGTCCTGTCGGTCCGCAAGGTGAGGTCGGTCCAGCCGGTCCAGCGGGTGCCGATGGTGCGGATGGTGCACAAGGTCCAGCGGGTGCCGATGGTGCGGATGGTGCACAAGGTCCAGCGGGTGCGGATGGTGTCGATGGGGCGCCGGGTGCACAAGGTCCAGCGGGTGCGGATGGTGCACAAGGTCCAGCGGGTGCGGATGGTGTCGATGGGGCGCCGGGTGATCAAGGTCCAGCGGGTGCGGATGGTGCAGTCGGTCCTGCCGGTCCAGCGGGTGCGGATGGTGTCGATGGGGCGCCGGGTGCTCAAGGTCCAGCGGGTGCGGATGGTGCAGTCGGTCCTGCCGGTCCAGCGGGTCCTGTCGGTCCGCAAGGTGAGGTCGGTCCAGCCGGTCCAGCGGGTGCCGATGGTGCGGATGGTGCACAAGGTCCAGCGGGTGCGGATGGTGCACAAGGTCCTGCCGGTCCGGCGGGTGCCGATGGTGCGGATGGTGCACAAGGTCCAGGCGGGCGTGGATGGTGGCGGTCGGTCCTGCCGGTCGAGCGGGTCCTGTCGGTCCGCAAGGTGAGGTCGGTCCTGCCGGTCCAGCGGGTGCCGATGGTGCGGATGGTGCACAAGGTCCAGCGGGTGCGGATGGTGCACAAGGTCCAGCGGGTGCGGATGGTGTCGATGGGGCGCCGGGTGCACAAGGTCCAGCGGGTGCGGATGGTGCACAAGGTCCTGCCGGTCCAGCGGGTCCTGCCGGTCCTGCCGGTGCCGATGGTGCGCCGGGTGCTGAAGGTCCACAAGGCCCTGCCGGTCCTGCCGGTGAACAAGGTCCACAAGGTCCTGCTGGTCCTGCCGGTGCCGATGGTGCAGTCGGTCCTGCGGGTCCTGCCGGTCCACAAGGTGAAGTCGGTCCTATCGGTCCCGAAGGTCCTGCGGGTCCACAAGGTGAGCAAGGCCCTGCCGGTGCCGATGGTGCGCCGGGTGCTGAAGGTCCACAAGGTCCTGCCGGTCCTGCCGGTGAACAAGGTCCTGCTGGTCCTGCCGGTGCCGATGGTGCAGTCGGTCCAGCCGGTCGACGAGGTCCGCAAGGTGAACGAGGTCCGCAAGGTGAACGAGGTCTTCCAGGTCTATCCGAATATGTTGTGATTCTTCAGAACAGGAATCCTTTGATCTTCTGTCCGCCTGGAACAAGAGTACTGGGTGGTGGCGGTCAGACGCGGCTGGGTTCTAATGATGTAATTAAGGCGAGTCGGCCAGTATTCCCTGGCGAATTCAATGTCCAAGCGTACGGCTGGTACTTCGAAACAACGTTCAACGACGGACAGACCTACGCTATATGCGCTAAAACTCAATAGTACAGCCTCTATCTCTGCCCCCATGAGAGAATAAATTACCCCACCGTAAGCGGACGGGGTATCTGCATCAAACAAGAGCATGTTGTTTGTTCCTATGTAAATTGCCATCCCTGTAGTCATTCATCTTTTTAGTTACTAATGAAAGAAATCTCATTAATAACTAAAAGATGGATGACAAAAAATACTTTTTGGCTCAAAAAATGGGCGAACCGACAGGATTCATTGGTACGGGGTGAGAGTAGATTTTAGCGTAGTCCAACCTTTACATCTCACCCCATGAGAGATTCAAAATTTTGTTTGGATTCAATCACTAAGAGAATAGACTACCCATTGCTCGCCACGTTCGCGCTCATAACGAGAATTTGAACGCTCCGCAACTTTTTACTGTTTCACGTTGGAAAATTTCGCCATGCCTCAACTGTCGATCCAGCAACAACTCAAGCGTCGCCAATTGTGCATCGAAACTGCCCTGAATCGGCTACTCGATAGTGATGGCACCTTGCATCTGGCCTATCTTGATCGGGAGTTAAGCACGTTATTCTTCCGCCAATTGCGTGACCGACCCAATCTGCCGCCACTGATTCCCCTGTTACTGTGGCAAAACTGCTACTACATTGGCTCCCCTGTCGTAGTCGAAGCACCGATTGTCCAACTGATGTGCGATTCCCTCGACGCCCAGGTGAAAGTCGTCGAAATCAGTGCCGACAGCTATCGCAACTGGTTCCGGCTGAAAAACCTCGACATGAGCAAAATGGCGATCGGTGATCAGCTCAATCCGCTCACCGGCGAAGTTGAACAGGAAGACATCACCCAAACCACCGAACTCTACCTGGCCCAGACCGACGGCCAAATTGAACGGATCAAAGCCATCATCGCCAGCGCCTTGCGTAATCGGGCCAGTGATATTCACCTCGAACCCACCCCCGACGGGCTGAAAGTGCGCTATCGGATCGATGGCATCATGCGCCACATTACCACCTTGCCCGCTGCCGTCAGCCGCAAGGTGATCATCGCGCTCAAAGTCATGTGCGAAATGGACATTGCCGACAGTCGCCGCCCCCACGATGGCCGCATCAGTGAACGCTATATTGGGGCCGATGAGCAGGAAGCGGGCCTCGACCTCCGCGTCAGCACCCTCCCCTGTGTCAGCGGTATCAAAGGGGAACCCGCCGAAAAAGCCGTCCTGCGACTGTTGCGCCAGCAGAATAGCTTCCAGACGATCGATGACTTAGGCTTTGCGCCATCGACCCTACCTACCTTTTACAAATGGCTAGAGCAACCCCAGGGCATGGTCATTCTCACCGGCCCCACGGGGTCTGGTAAAACCAGTACGCTCTACACCAGTCTGCAAGCCATCGCCACGGATGAAGTGAATATCATTACGGTAGAAGACCCAGTGGAATACGTTCTGCCGGGGATTACCCAAACCCAAGTGAATGAATTGGCTGGGATGACCTTTGCCGCCGGGTTACGTTCTATCCTGCGGCAAGACCCCGATATCGTTATGGTGGGGGAAATCCGCGACCATGAAACGGCAGAGACGGCGGTAAGAGCGGCCTTGACCGGTCACTTAGTCTTGACGACCTTACATACCAATGACGCTGTGGCGTGATTCCCCGCTTGAAGGACATTGGCCCTGATCCGGGCTTGATTAGTGATGCCTTACTCGGGGTGGTCGCCCAGCGCTTGTTGCGACGGGTCTGTCCTCACTGTAGTGAACCGCATCTCCCAACTGCGGCGGAGTTGGATTTGCTGGGGATTACCGAAGCGCAAGCGAGACAGGGTACCTGGCGTAAGGGCAAAGGCTGCAATCTCTGCTTTGATACAGGCTATTTGGGCCGGGAAGCGGTGATGGAAGTGTTAAATATCGACGATGCGATGCGTCAAGCCATTTATGAAGGCACGATCATGCCGTGTGACGGAGACGTACTCATGCGGGGAACTTTTTCTCCTTCCGCGATGCGGCAGTCGAAAAGGTGTTGCTGGGTGTGACCACGGTTGACGAAGTCAAGCGCGTCTTGCCCTATAGTGCCCTCTGTCATCGACCCGTTGATGCGAATAAGAAACTCGCGATCGCCGGGTAGCAATGCTGGGCTTGCATGCAGCAGCAAAATTTGATTGTCTTGGGTGCGTTGGCGTTGACATTGATATTAATAATGGGAGCAGTTATGAAAATGCAGAAATTACCGAAACAATCTCAAGCGATTCAAGGATTGACAAGTTTTTCCCGATGCTTCAGGCAAACGCCAGTGCGTGTGGGCGTGATCGGCATCCTCATGCTCACTGGCGGCATCTTGAGTGCCGAGACAGTATTGCGTCCTCAGGTGGCCCAAGCCTATAAAAATCGTGTTGATGTGCGGCTGGAGCGTAGCGGAAATGAAACCTATGAAGCCCTGATTCAGCGGGCACACATGGTTGCACGGGCTGCCGCCCAGCAGAGCTTCGATCGCGATATTTTAATGAGCGAAGTCTCCGTGATGGTCATGGGAGAACACCAAGGCAACGAAGTCCCATTGCTATTGTTGGAAGTCAGCCGTCAAGATTGGCGCAGTCAACCTGATACAAGGCGTTGGGCAACCCACTACCGATCAACCAAGAGCCTGCTCCAGCTAGACCCTAGGCCAGATCCAGTCGTCGCAAATGCAGAATCTCGATCAGCACGGGCCAGATCAACACCGACTCCAGTTAGAAGCGTTCCGAGCGCTTCAGCTACACCTATTCAATCTTCTCCAACCGGGTCTTCAGCTCAAAACCGAACGGTTTCTAACCCTGATGATTGCCCGATCGGTGAGACCTGCACCTTAAAGTTCTAACGAAAGATGCAAAACACGAATTTACAATCCAATCGCATTGCCAAATGACTTTCTGGGTAGCTTCTACCAGAGATTTGGTTAGTGTTGCTCATGGTGCTTTGCCAAGAACAATATTCCCTTCTTGCTCAGTTCCCTTTGGGCTTTTAGCGTACGATCAAGCAGGGCGTGAATCCATGATATTCCGAATTACTATGCGCGGTGATGGATCGTAGAGCGGACACTAATATTTGCGTTCCTTCGGTTCAAATTGATTAATCACCACAGGCATGGAGTCAACTTTTACGCCTGCTTTACTGTGGTACGCCAGGGTATGTTTGAGGAAATTATCATCGTCCCGGTTTTGATAATCTTCCCGGTAGTGCGAACCCCGGCTTTCCTGGCGGTTTAGGGCTGAAGTGAGAATCACTTCCCCAACCGTGAATAGTGATTTCAGCTCCATTGCTTCAATCAGTTCTGTGTTCCAACAAGTATTCTGATCGTCAAGATAAACCCGTTCGGCTTTCTGCTTCAGTTTTTGGAGTTCTGCAAGTCCAGCTTGCATATTTTCAGCGGTGCGAAATACGCCACAATGATGCGTCATGCAGTCTTGGAATTCCGATCGAATTGCTTCGATCCGATATTCGCCTTGGTGCTCAAGCAGTGATTGGACTTTGGCTTTTGCCGCCTGGAGATAGGTTTGCTCATTGACTGTCGGCAGGAGCCGATGCTCGACATAACGCGCGATCGCCGCGCCTGTGCGTTTGCCGTAGACAACACATTCCAGTAACGAGTTACTACCTAATCGATTACCACCGTGCACTGATACACAGGCAGTTTCCCCGGCTGAAAAGAACGCTTCCACTAAGGTATGTGCATCACGTCGCACTTGGCCATCCGTATTCACCGGAATCCCTCCCATGGAGTAATGCACGGTCGGTCGAACCGGCATCGGTTCATTTACTGCATCAACGCCGACTAGACGATTTGCTTCTTCCCAAGCGAAGGGCACCTTTTTCATGATTTTCTCTTTGCCCATGTGGCGTAGGTCAAGGTGCACGAATGGCCCCCCGGCGGTACCGTCGCGGTTAATGCCCCGTCCTGCGGCGACTTCCCGCATAATCGCTCGGGAAGTAATATCGCGGGGTGCCAGTTCCATTCGACTCGGTGCATAGTTGGCCATAAACCGATCGCCTTCGCTATTGAGCAAGTAAGCCCCTTCACCCCGCACTGCTTCCGAAATCAAGACCCCCACTGGATAGAGACCGGTCGGATGAAATTGCACAAATTCCATATCTTCCAAGGGCAAGCCAACGGCAGCGGTCATGGCCAAGCCATCCCCGGTGGAAGCAAAGTCGTTGGATGTCGTGTTGTACACCCGACCATAGCCTCCCGTGGCAAACATCACGGCTTTCGCGCGCGCAACTTGGATATCGCCATCAAGCAGGTGATACATGACCAACCCCTTCGCCTGGTTATCTTCCAAGATCAGCTGCATGACATACCACTCCTCATAGAGGGTGACGCCGTATTGCATCAGATTTGAAACCAGCTCGTGTAAAATCGCATGTCCGGTTTTATCGGCGGCATAGCAGGTGCGATTGTGGGAGTGGCCACCAAATGCCCGTTGGGCAATGCGTCCGTCCGGTAGACGGGAAAACAGCACGCCCATATGTTCCAGGTCGATGACGACATCGGGCGCTTCCTGGGTCAGAATCGCAACGGCGTCTTGATCAGCCAGATAATCCGAACCTTTGACTGTATCAAAGGCGTGTGCTTCCCAGGAGTCAGTTTCATCGACATTTCTCAGAGTGGCCGCGATACCACCTTGGGCCGCGACTGAATGCGATCGAATCGGGTGAGTTTTCGCAATCAGTCCAACGCTGAGGCGTGGGTTTGTGCGGACAATTTCGAGGGCAGCGCGGCATCCAGCTAAACCACCACCGACAATTAGGACATCATGCTCAATCATGGCATTGCATTCGATCGACGATATTTACTAATCATGATCGATTATGACGTGGCTGGATCAAGGTATCCCTGAAGATTTTCTGGATCAAAGTCGCGCAGGATGTTGGTTGACTTGCGAATATTAGGGTCGGTGCTTTTGACGATGACAATATATTTGCCAGCATTCAGTCGATTCCGATAGGGAATCGCATCGCCTCCGCCTAAGAGCAGTCCTGTACCACCACCTACAAAGACACTGCCGAGCAGTCCAGACAGTCCTCCGACCAATGCACTAATGCCGTAGTTGCTCACTTCTCCGGCGTAGGCAAAGGTATCGAGGCCAGTCATCAGCGTGAAAGTGACACCGCCGAAGGCACCGAAGGGCACCAGCCAGAAGGCCATACGTTTGACCTGTTTGCGGGCGTTATCGCGTGGATCGATGAGGCCATATTCGTCAGCGGATTTGTAACCCTTGCCGAGGATATCGACTTGATCCATCGGCAGATTTGCCTTTTCGAGGGCGGAGTAGGCCGCCTCGGCTTGGATGCGGTCTTTGAGGACGGCAACGAGGTAATTCATGAAAAACCTTAAAAAATCGGATGAATCTGCTGCCATTATACGATTGGTGGAGAGATTCGGAGTGACCTGTTCGGTTTTGCGGAGTTGGACAATCGGTTAGAATTCGGGTGAAGTGCGTCTTTTCGATCCGGTATGACGCAAACCGCTGCCGATAATCCCAAGCAAAATCTCTGCCAAGTTGGTTGCAGAAACTCAAGTTTCTTGGAAATTGGGGTGAGTGGGTTTAAGTCTTTAGACGATGAAATGACGGATTAAACTGGGATCGCTGACAATATTGGCTGGTGAAAATAACTCCGGCAAGTCAAGTATTATGCAGCCGCTTCTTCTGATGAAACAGACCTTAGAAGCTCCTTATGATCCAGGAGCATTGTTACTAGACGGGCCAAATGTTCAATTTACTTCTGGAGCGCAGTTTATTACGAGAAAAGTTCTATCATCTAAAGCCCCGGCAAATATGAATATTACTTTGGATACCACTTCGGTTTTGCTACGTAGTAAGTTCAACTGGTCTGCAGAATCTGGCATTCATCTTCAGTCTCAAAGCTCTACACTAAAATCATTGCATGAGTGCATCAACCTTCGATTTGGCATGACTTCAGAGGAGATTCATCGGTTGGTATTTGATACTGCTACCTCGTGAGTATGACCTATCCGAAATCCTTTACAGGTTGCGAGACCGTTGTTTTCTTTATGTGAAAGGCCACATACTTTATAAGTTTACGAATCGATGTTTTCTGAGCGAATTACTGAGTTCAGTAATTCATGTTCAAGGCTTAAGGGGCAACCCAAAACGAGTATATAGGACGGCGGCTATTTCTGGTTCATGCCTTTAGGGCCAGTTTTGAAAACTATGTAGCTAACCTTATCGATTGATTCCAAAAGGATACATCCTGAACAATTAGCGAAACTCCAGGAGGCCTTGCAAAAGTTGGGACTAACCGAATATGTATCCAAACCCAGCGGTTAAACGATGCACAGATTGAACTACGTGTTGGACGTGTTCTTGGGACAAACTGACATCAACAGATACGGTTAATATTGCGGATGTGGGTTTTGGTGTATCTCAGGTTCTGCCTGTGATTGTGGCGTTACTGGTGGCCCAGCCAGGGCAGTTAGTCTACATTGAACAACCGGAAATTCATCTGCATCCGCGTGCCCAGATTGCATTAGCAGAAATCTTTGCCGATGCGGCAAATCGTGGAGTGCGAGTTGTTGTAGAAACTCACAGTGAACTTTTCCTGTTGGGGATTCAGGCATTAGTCGCCGAAGACAAACTCGATTCACAGTCAGTAAAACTACACTGGTTCACACGCAATCCCGATGGTTCATCCAAAGTAACGAGTGCCGAACTTGATGAGACGGGGGCATTCGGTGATTGGCCAGAGGATTTTGGTTCGACTGCCTTAGCACTGGAAAATCGTTATTTGAGTGCCGCTGAGGCAAAGTTATGGCATGCCGGAAATGACAATTGAATCTCTCCGTTTAGTGATTGATGCTTCAATTGCCCGTTCTTGTGGGAGTGACACAGCTGATAAGCCACCTGGAAGTAGCTGTCGCGACTTCTTGTATGCAGTTTTGGCGTATGAACATAAAGTTGTGATGACAGCAGAGATTCGTGCGGAATGGCAAAAACATCAATCACGAAATGCTTTGCGCTGGCGAAGGGAAATGGTCTCCCGGAAAAGGCTAATCGCGATTCGTGAGCGACTCTTCGATGCTGAATTGTGGGAAACAATTCGCGATATGGCTAAGAGCGATCAGCAGCGAAAGGCCATGGCGAAAGATATTTTGCTGCTCGAAGCTGCCTTGACAACGGATAGAACGCATTGCATCACTTGATGAAAATACGGCTCGGAGGTATTACACGCTGGCGGCAAAAGTGCTTCCAAAATTACGTCAAATTGTCTGGGTGAATCCCGACAAGCCAGACGAAAAGCCGATCGAATGGCTCCAGGCTGGGGCCCCGGCGGAGGCATTCCGAATGTTGGGCAATGCTGAATAATTGCTACTCAGCCGATCACAAAACGTTGATACAACGCTCGATCGCCGCTGTCCAATCCCCTGGTTGAGTCTGACGAAAGAGTTGCACCGTAGGATACCAAGGGCTATCGGCCCGATCGCTTAGCCAAATCCAAGCTGGTGCGTATTCCAATAATATGTAAGTCTGCTGTCCCAAACTAGCCGCGAGGTGCGCGATCGGCTGATCGGTCGCAATGACTAAATCTAATCCGGCGATCGTGGCGGCAATTTCTGCATAACTAGTGTTTTCAGGAGCTGTGGGCAACTCGATGATTTCGAGACTTCCGCGTTTGCTCAACTGAGACTGGAGGATAGCCAAGCAATCCTCACTCACCGCCACGCCAACTTTTTGAATTTGCTTTGGTGGGGTTACGGCAATGCCTAAATCTGGCCGCTTGGGAATTGTTTCGAGAGTGGTATTGAGAATTCTGGGGAGTGAGATTAGTGACGACTGATAGTCGCATTTAGGCACCGGTTCACCACGAGGAATGAGTTGTTTAACGCCAGGTAGATTTTGCAATAAATCGACGAGATGCCGATCACACTCTAAATAAATCTCACCGCCCATTGCAGCGATAGCCGCAACAAACCGAACAAATTGCAATGTCTGACTAATGCCTTGCTCCGCCCACAGCAAGATTTTTTTGTTATTGAGGGTAGAGCCATCCCATTGCAGCATCGATCGATGGCGGGGAAGTTGGGTGACTAAATAAGTCTGGGACTGCCAGCGCCATTCATACTCGACAAAGCCTTTTGCATAATCACCATTGAGGAGGAGCGCTTCGGCAAGATTAACGTGTGCCTCAGCGAAATCTGGATCAAGGACAATCGCTTGTTGGAAACTGGTGATCGCTGCCGACAGTTCCATTCGATCATGCCAGACTTGACCAATTGCATTGAATGCCTCGGCAAAGTCGGGCCGATAGCTGATGGCTTGTTGCAGGTGGGCCAGGGCTTCAGTCGGACGATCGAGTTTAAGCAAACAGCCAAGCCGATAGTGACTTTCTGCCTGACGAGAGTTGAGCTGCAGTGCTTGGTAGTAGGTGCGGATTGCCTGCTGGGGATGACCGGATCGTTCGCGGGCAAGACCGAGGTTGTAAGCCAGATCGGGATTGCTTGGATCAAGTGCAAACGCCTTTTCGTAATGCACCATTGCCCCTTCAATGTTGCATTGCTCCTGGAGCAAATTCGCTAAATTCATGTGGGCATTCGCCGATGTTGGATTTTGGGCGATCGATTGACGATAGAGCGCAATCGATCGCTGATAGTCGCCGATCGATTGGAGCAGATTGGCTAAGTTATTCTGGGCGGCTGTGTAATTCGGTTGAAGTTCGAGTGCTGTTTGATAAGCTACTTCTGCGGTTTCGAACTGGCCATCTTCACTAAGGGCATTGCCCCAGTTGAAATAGGCTTGGGCGTAGTCAGGCTGGATCGCCACAGCCGCTTCAAACTGTGCCAGGGCAATGTCAAGATGCCCTAGTGCATGGAGTACAACGCCCAGATTGTTATATGCTTCAGCATAGTTGGGACTGACCTCAATCGCTTTGCGATACCAAGTCAGGGCCGTCGTCGATCGACCCGTTTGATGACACAGACTGCCCAGCAAATTGAGGATCTCAGAACGACTGGGGTCATATTGCAGCACTTGGTGACACCACCACTCTGATTGCTCAAACTCACCGGTTTGGCAGGCTTGAAAGGCTTTAGTAACGGCATCTGAGATCGTTGGCATAGGAAGAAAATATCGGCGGGTATCCAGCGATAGTTAATTGGTTCAATCGGCAATTGTCTGATTGAACCATTTTGCCCAACTTTTCTGACCTGGCTCAATCTTTCGATTCTCACTTGCGAACCATGACATTGAGTTAGAATGCAACAATTGATATTTGTGTATTAAATCCCTGTCACGCAAAACCATCGCCCATGCTCCTGTCCCTTTGCATTGACAATTTTGCGCTTATTGACCACCTCGAACTAGAGTTTGGGCAGGGGTTAAATGTTCTGACCGGGGAAACAGGTGCCGGGAAGTCGATCATCCTCGACGCGATCGATACAGTATTGGGTGGTAAGCCTCCAGGACGAGCGATCCGCACCGGAGCAGATAAGGCAACGATCGAGGCCCATTTCCAACTGCGGCCAATCCTACGTGAATGGTGCGAACAAGCGGAAATTGATGCGGATGATGATGTCTTAGTCTGCAGCCGCGAGATTGGCAGTTCTGGTCAGCGCAATCGCAATCGGATCAACGGTGTGCTAGTTAACAAGCAGCAGATGGAAGGGCTGCGCGATCGCCTCGTCGAAATCACGGCCCAAGGGCAGACTGTTCAGCTGGGCAATCCGGCACTCCAGCGCCATTGGCTCGATAGTTTTGGCGGCAGCGCCATCATCCAGCAACGCGATCGTGTTGGCGAGACATTTGTGGCCTATCAGCAGGCGATGAAAGTCCTAGAAGACCGCCGCCAGCTGGAGTCGCAGCGGCAACAGCAGTTGGATTTGTTTGAGTATCAGCTGAAAGAGCTAAAGGAAGCTCAACTGACAGAACCTGATGAACTCGAACAGCTAGAAAATGAGCAGCAACGTCTGAGTCACGTAGTCGATCTGCAGCAGCAGAGCTATACGCTGTACCAAATGCTCTACGACAACGAGACGGGCGAGGCACCGCCTTGTACCGAGCTGCTTGGCGATGCAGAGCGGATTTTGCTGAATATGGTCGAGGTCGATAGCTCATTACGACCGATCGCGGATGCAGTGACGAATGCACTGGCCCAGGTCGAAACGGCAGGCAAAGCGATCAATACCTATGGGGAGGGCCTCGAAGCCGATCCGCAGCGATTACAGGAAGTCCAAGAGCGGATTAGCGTTCTTAAACAGATTTTGCGGAAATATGCACCAAACTTAGCAGAAGCGATCGACCTGCGAGATTCACTACAAGCGCAGGTGGATGAGCTGACCGGTAATGGTCAGTCGATGGAAGAACTCGAGGCTGATATGGCCAAATGCGAGACTCAACTGATTGATGCCTGTGCTGTGCTGACGAATCTGCGACAGGTCGCAGCTCAGCAGCTAGAGAAGCAGCTTGTCGATGAACTTAAACCGCTGGCGATGGATAAAGTGCAGTTTCAAGTTGGCATTCAGCCCAGCTCACCAGCCGCACATGGGAGCGATCGCATCACCTATCTATTTAGTCCCAATCCCGGCGAACCACTGCAACCCCTTGTGGAAGTAGCTTCTGGTGGTGAAATGAGCCGCTTCCTTTTGGCTTTGCAGGCTTGTTTTTCGCAGGTAGATGAAGTTGGTACGCTGGTGTTTGACGAGATTGATGCCGGCGTTTCCGGACGTGTGGCCGGGGCGATCGCCGAGAAGCTGCACCATTTGAGCCGTCACCATCAGGTTTTATGTGTGACTCACCAACCGATCATTGCGGCGATGGCAGATGCGCATTATCGGGTTCGGAAAGAAATAATTGGCGATGATGGTAAACCGGTGAGTAAGTCTTCGCGCAAAGACGACAGCTTACGAACGGTAGTGCGTCTGGAGCCACTGGATATGGATGCGCGGCGCTTAGAGTTGGCGACAATCGCTGGGGGAGATGTTACCCAGGCGGAGAGTGGTTCGGCAAAAGCCACCTTTGACTTTGCTGACTCGCTATTGGTGCAGGCGGAAAAGCTTAGGGCCAGTCGTGGTGTAGATACCGTGCCGACCAAGGCAAAAAAAACTGCGGTTAAAGCTGCCGCGAAGACGACTAAGACAACCACCAAGACTGTAGCAAAGAGTCGTGGAAAAAAAGCAGGCGTAACAAAGTAGCGACGTATTCTTGCCCAGCACAATGCATTTGTGGTTATAACTCTTTGTCCGTTTGGGAATTCCTATAAAGGTATGTGTTGAAAGTCAAGAGGCTCGTTTCGCTGAATCGATCGCGGGATGTGATGTCCTTTCAGTGTCCCACCTACGTGGAGAAAATGAAATAATCGTATTCAAATATACTTCTCGTATAGCCTGTGAGCTGGCCTTGATTAAAGAATTTATGAAGAAGGCACTAAATTCTATTTCCCAGAAATAAAGTAATGTAGTGTGTTTATTGCGGCATCGTGTTTTAGAGATATGATCCTATACCTCTAGTTCGCGTTGGCTCATGTATTCAAATGTCTAAAGTATCATTATTTGCGGTTGCTTTAGTTGATTGATTTAGATGGCATTTTTCGGTCGAAGTTAGTATTGCTCTAACTATGATTTGGTAAGAAGTCTATAAGGTGGCAGGGATGGTGAATATAATTGCCGGAAATGCTTGTAGTGACTTTTAGGCATAAGTTACAGGCTTTTTATTTGATTTATGCTATTTCCCAATTAGGTAAGGTAAAAACTTTTAATTGAGACTTTAGTTTAATTTAATGTTCAGTGGCGAATCAATACGCCTTAGGGCAGAAATCTTATCAATGTTTTCCTGAAGTCGCGGAGATTAATCATGGAAGAGCTGCTTAGTATAATTAGTCTAGGTTTAGACCAGGCGAGTATTATGTACCCGTCGGTGAGTGCTGCCTACAAGGGGTTTGAGAAGCTCGTGGGCGTTTCGAAAGTGGCATTCTATGCCAAACTGAATCGTCTAGAACCCGTGATTGCCCAGGCCTTAGTGCGTTACAGCCGTGAGCAGTTGTTGGCGGTTCGGGCCGAATTGCCGGCGGCCCAGTCATCGATTTTGGCGGGATATGCGGTCCGGATCATTGATGGGAATCATCTTGGGGGCACAGAGCATCGGCTTCAAGTCTTGCGGACCGAAGCGGCCGGTGCCTTGCCAGGCCAAGCACTGGCGGTGCTCGACCCGCAAGCGGAAATGGTGGTGGATGTGTTTCCGGAAACCGATGGCCATGCGCAAGAACGGTCACTCTTACCCTGGGTGCTGACACAGGTGCAGGCCGACGAAGTTTGGATTGCGGACCGTAATTTCTGCACCGGCGATTTTTTGAACGGCATTCAACAGCAGCAAGCCTACTTCGTGATGCGTGAGCACCAGCAGATTGGTTGGACAGAGCAGACGTCCTTACGACCTGTGGGTCAGACTGACAGCGGTCAATTATTGGAACAACAAGTGCAGCTCCGCAGTGGTCTGGTCGTGCGGCGCGTGGTGGTGCAACTCAAGCAACCAACCCGCCATGGTGATCAGCAGGTGGCAGTTTTAACCAATTTACCGATGGCAATCGATGCATTGGCGGTTGCGGATCTCTATTTGAACCGTTGGCAAATTGAAACCATGTTTCAAACGATTACCGATACGTTTCACTGTGAACTTAAAACCCTGGGCTATCCGCGTGCGGCACTGTTTGTATTTTGTCTCGCTTTGGTTGCCTTTAACATTCTGTCAACTGTGAGAGCCGCCCTGAAACAGGTGCATGGTGCGGCTGAAATTGAGACACATTTATCCAATTACTATGTGGTTGAAGAAGTCCAGTCAACTTGGCGCGGTATGGAAATTGCCATTCCTTTAGAAGATTGGCAGCGCTTTGCAACCATGCCGCCTGCCGAATTTGCCCAATGCTTGCAAAACTGGGCGACGCGCGTCAATCTCAGACGTTTTCGCAAATCCCCTCGTGGCCCGAAGAAACCCAAGCACAAGAAGAAGTTTGATATTCGCACCGCTGTGATTGCGATTCAAGACGATGATGCAGTTGCGCCCAACACCATTGATTTTAGCCAATCAGCATATGACATCCGCGAAGATGGTGGAGTTGCTACCATCACGGTGTTTCGTTCCAGTGGTAGTGACCAAGCGGCCAGCGTTGATTACTCAACTGGGGATGACTATGCGCGCGCTGGTTCAGATTATGTGGCGACCTCCGGGACATTGACCTTTGCGCCTGGTGAAATGAGTCAAACCTTCACTGTGGCGATCAACGACGATGACTTAGTGGAGCGCGATGAATCGCTACAGCTATCCCTAAGTAATCCGATTGGCACGACACTTGGGGCGCAGGATGTGGCGAAATTGACCATCCGCGAAGACGCAACGTCGCCGTATCTGTTCGATGAACAGATTGTCGTTTCCGGCTTATCGGAAGATGGGGCAGCAAACTTTAGCCCGCTGGGTCCGACTGTTTTTGATTGGACGCCGGACGGGGCGATGTTTATTGGCAAACTGAATGGGGTGGTGCAGATCTTTGAGAACGGTGAGCTTTTAGCAGAGCCGTTTATTGATATTTCGGCTTCGGTGAATACCGGGGGGCAGCGCGGCTTATTGGGTATGGCGGTGCACCCTGAGTTTGCGACTAATCCCTATGTGTACCTGGCATTTTCCTATGATCCACCGGATGTGGAACCGGATCTCTCAGATGCACCGCGTGTAACGCGCGTTGTGCGCGTAGAGGCGGACCCGGCGACGGGTTATCGAACAGCGCTACCTGGTAGTGAAGTGATTTTGCTGGAAACTGGTCTCGTCAATAATTTCCATGCAGCGGGTGCGCTGAAGTTTGGCAATGATGGAGCCCTATACTTTAGCCACGGCGATGGTGAAGCGGTTGGTGGACCGGGTAGCCCTGAACTGCCGGGAGTCCTCAGTAGCCGGGATAATGTTCTGGGTAAGTTGCTGCGGATGAACCCGATTACGGGCGAAGGTTTGCCGGACAATCCCTGGTACAACGGTGACCCGACTGATATTGAATCAAAGATTTACAACTACGGTTTACGCAACCCCTGGCGCTATACCCTGCACCCTGAAACCGATGAGCCGTTCATGGGCGATGTGGGATTAGGAACTTGGGAAGAGATCAATCGAGGGGTGGGTAACTTCTTCGGCTGGCCCCTCTATGAAGGCGGCAATGGTGTGAGTGTGCGAACGCCGTTTTATGCAGAGTCGGATGCTTTCCAGGATCTATACAATGCGGTAGAGAATTCGACTGACCCACCTTTAGTCGCGCCAATCTATGCGGAGAACCATGCCGATCGGCCAGGCGCGGTGTCTTTAGGTGACTTTTATACGGGCACGGCGCTGCCGGAGATTTATCAAGATGCGCTGTTCTTTACTAATTTCAATATTGGTGGGATCAAAGCATTAGTGTTTGATGAGTCGGGTGCCTTCGATTCGGCGATTCCGTTTGACACGCGGTCTGGCACAGTGGGGATTGCTTACATGGCGATGGGGCCAGATGACAACCTGTACTTTGCCAATTTATTGAGTGGTGAGATCGGCTATTGGGAGCTGGTTGGGGCGGCGACTGAGGAAGTCGTATGGGCGATTAACGCGGGTGGTTCTGCCTTGATCCAAGATGGGATTAAATATCTACCGGACCAATTCTTCCTCGATGGTGATTTATTTGGCGATGGCGAAGTCGGCAATGGTGAGCAGGCGGGATTTGATGGGACGGCTTATGAGACCGAGCGCAACGGCACTGAAATCAATTACTCGATTCCGGTTTCACCGGGTGAATACGCAGTTGAGCTACAGTTTGCCGAACTCTTTTTCAGCACTCCTGGTAGTCGGATATTTGACGTGACAGTTGAGGGTCAGCTGGTCCTGGATGATTTTGATATTCTGGCGGAGACGAATGGTGACTTTAATCAGCCGGTGTCGTTTACATTTAATGTTTTGTCCGATGCCTTTGGAGCAACGGATGCGATCGACATTTCTTTCCAAGCATCGGTTGACCAAGCGAAAATTAGTGGCATTGTCATTCGTGATGGTGATGGTGCGCCACCAATAATCCCACCACCAATAACACCACCACCAATAACACCACCACCTTCAGTGTCACCTGTGGTTGCGATTAACGTGGGTGGATCGGCCTTAACGCAGGATGGAATTGCCTTTGAGGCCGATGATTTCTTTGTCGAGAGTTTTGACACCTATACAGACGGAGGATTTGACCCAGACGAGCCTGCCTTTGACGGTACGATCTACGAAACAGAACGTTTTGGTTCACCCCTAACTTACTCAATCCCGGTGGCTCCGGGCGACTATACCGTTGAATTATATTTCGCCGAAATCTTCCAGACCCAGCCGGGTGCCCGTATTTTCGATATTGAAGTCGAAGGCCAACTGGTGTTCGATGACTTGGACATTTTAGCGCAGACTGGCGATGCAACTCAGCCATTTATCTTCAAGCTGCCCGACACGGTTTCGCCCGATAGTTTTGGCGCTGCAGATGCGATCGATATCTCCCTTCAGGCATCGGTCGACTCGGCTAAGCTGAGTGGCATTGTCATTTGGGCAGAGGATGAGGTCCCATCGACAAGTACCAGTCAAATCTTCTGGTCCAATGACCTTACGCAGCAAACTTCCTGGTGGGAGATGAACGGTGGCACGATTGTCGCAGCAGAATACATCTCCCAATTGCCCGAACCAGGTTGGAACCCGCATGTGGGTGACTTCAATGGCGATGGTCAATCCGATGTCTTCTGGCTGAATGACATCACACAGCAAACCTCGCTATGGGAGATGAATGGCAGCGAGGTGGTCAATGCGGTATATATCTCCCAATTGCCCGAGCCAGGCTGGAATCCCCATGTGGGTGACTTCACCGGCGACGGCAAGTCAGATGTCTTCTGGTTCAATGATATTACGCAGCAAACCTCGCTATGGGAGATGAATGGCAGCGAGGTGGTCAATGCGGATATATTTCCCAATTGCCCGAACCAGGCTGGAATCCCCATGTGGGTGACTTCACTGGCGACGGCAAGTCAGATGTCTTCTGGTTGAATGAAATCACCAGCAAACCTCGTTGTGGGAGATGAATGGCAGCGAGGTGGTCAATGCGGAATATATTTCCCAATTGCCCGAACCAGGTTGGAATCCTCATGTTGGCGATTTTACTGGTGATGGCAAGTCAGATATCTTCTGGTTGAATGACATCACTCAGCAAACCTCGCTGTGGGAAATGGATGGGGACGAGATTCTCAATGCGGAGTATATCTCCCAATTGCCGGAAGCTGGTTGGAATCCCCATGTTGGTGACCTGAATGGCGATGATCAATCAGACGTCTTCTGGGTGAATGAAATTACCCAACAAACCTCTTGGTGGGAGATGGCTGGGAGCACAGTTGTTACAGCGGAATACATCTCCCAATTGCCAGAACCTGGCTGGAACCCGCAAATTATTAATAACGCGGAACAGCCTTTGTTGCAGGGTATGAGTGGTGTAACTGCGCTAATGTAGGAAAATTCTTTTGAATTGTCGGTTTGAGTGCAGCTTCAATCGTTGAGAGATTAAATTCACCTTGATGATTGAAGCTAGTGCTCACTACGGAAGCGGCCCGCTACCACATAACTTGTTTTTTACTACTGCAGCAGAAATTCCTGGATAAACTGCACCGTGGCATAAAATTGATAGTCCACATTACGCTTTTTGCTAAATCCGTGGCCTTCGTCTTTTGCCATGAGATACCAAACTGGGACACCATTTTCGCGCACAGTTTTAACGATTTGCTCCGCTTCATTCAGCGGTACGCGTGGATCGTTTTTACCGTGAATCACAAACAACGGCACTTTGATGTCTTGCGCATTGGTCGTCGGGGAAATGCTGATCAGAAATTCCCGCATTTTTGGATCGCGCTCATCGCCATACTCAACCCGTCGTAAATCGCGGCGATAGTCCTCAGTGCGTTCAAGGAAGGTAACAAAGTTAGAAATACCAACAATATTGATCGCCGCTTTAATCCGATCGCTGTACTTTGTGGCGACGGCCAGCGACATATAGCCACCATAGCTACCGCCAGTCACCAAAATACGATCTTTGTCGAGATCCGGTTGTGTGGCAATCCAGTCGAGTAATGCGCCAATATCCTTGACCGAATCCTCCCGCTGGTAACCGTTATCTAAGGTGAGAAATGTCTTGCCATAGCCGCTCGAGCCCCGCACATTCGGAAAGATGATCGCCGCGCCAAGGTCATTCAAGTAGTAGTTCATCCGCCCGAGAAAATAGGGCCGCGCTTGTCCTTCAGGGCCGCCATGAATATTGATGATGACGGGACGCCTGCCGGTAAATTTTTGGGATGGGCGATACAGGAAGCCAGAGATCATTCGATCGTCGAAACTTTTCCAGCGCACCACTTCCGCATCCGAGAATTCATCGGTATTGAGCCCACCGGTTTCACTCTTGGTCCAGCGTTCGAGGGTTTGCGTTTTGATATTCAGCGAATATACATCAGCCGTGGATTTGGCCGAAATTAGGGTGAATCCTAAATCCTCACTGTTGTTATGCCAGTTGAGGCTGAAGACGAGGCCAACGGGCAATGGGGGTAAGCTGAGGTTCTGCCTTGTTACCGTGTCTAAAACGTGTAGCACACTCGCCCCATCTTCATTGGTAGTAAACGCCAGATATCGGCCATCATCCGAAAGATCAAAATTTTCGACATCCCAAGGGATATCGGTTGACAGATAGGTATGCTCTCTAGTCGCCAGGTCGAAATAAGCTAAGCGCTGAAACTCGTCATCTTTATCCGTGATCACATATAGCCCTTTACCATCGCGACTGAACGCGCCGCCACCATAGGAAACGGTTGGTGACTGGTCTCTGGGGGTAATTAGTTTTTTCTCACCGGACTTTGCATCAATCAGCCATAGATAACTTTCATTAATCGACACATACTCCAGCGCCAGTACCTGCGAATCATCCGGCGACCAGTCCATTGGCCACCAGCCACCGCCCACGTTCTGCGTTAGTAGACGCTCGTTCGCTGGATTCGCTGGATCAATGATGTAAAAGTCGTTATCCCCCCCGGTGCGGCGGGTCGAAGCGTAGGCCATTCGATCGCCCTGGTTGGACCAGACCCCGCGGCTGTTTTTCGACTGGCCATCCGTCAGTAAAGTGACTTCGCCATTGGCCAAGTCATAGCGGTAGTTTTGTGCAAATTCATTGCCGCCAATGTCCTTACTGAAAACAAAATACTGGCCCGCCGTCGGTTGGAATGTTGCTCCACTGACGCGTTCGGGAAAAACGTTAACTGCTGCCGTGCGCCTAGCGGTGACTGGACGTGGTGGACCTGGGCGACATCCGCAAATCGGGTAGAAATCAGCATTTCCCGTTTAGTTGGGTGCCAGGTGGCAAGACTTGCCGAACGAAATTGCGTATAGCGATTGACCTTTTGGGCGAGCGCCGCTGGAATCGCGGTGATTCCTTCAACGACTAGATTCTCATTTGGTGTAATCGTTTTAGTGGGAGTAGTGGTCTGGGCCATAAGTTGGGATGAAGGCAAAGCTGCTGCGCTCAAGATCGCGGCCAGCATACTAAAGGATAAACCAAGGGAAAAACGCATGAATAATTGCCGCAAAAGCCGGAGTAATAAATCAAATCAGCTTCTGCATAGTGTAGCGAACAAAAAAGCACCCTTCAAATGAAGGATGCTGATTAACGGAGTTTGATTCGACCTACGGTTTATGTCTCATTGAATCTAATCGAGAACTACATCCAATTCACCTCACGTAACCACTTCCAGACGCCTGTAGAGCGACGACACAAAATGTCCTGACTATGCTCACAGACGAGTGTTTTCAGTTCTGCCTTGGTGAAGCGATAGCCCAACTGATGCGACATATCAACAAACTCATCAGGTGACTGGACCGCTGCAAAGCAGTTGCGTAAACTTTGGTCGTGTGTAGCAGCAAACAAAAAACGTGTGGCACTTTGAGCAGACATGGAATAACCTCGCTTGAGATTGCCTAGATTACCTGAGCCGATCAAGGAAATGCTTGGATGACCTCAGTGGAATACGTTTATTATGAACGATCATTCTACGTATTTCCATGCATAAACCATGAAGTCTGCCCTGTGATTTATGAAAAAATGCTCAAAATAGTTCTCTCCAAAAAAAAATGTGTAATTCTACAGGCATGCCTGCGGAATTACACAATTAGCCCAGGAAAACATTGGCCGCAACGCTCAAAGTTCCCATCGAAGCAGACACACATGCTTGGAACGGTGCTTAGTTACCCGGAGATGCCGTCGTTCGAAGCGCCGTCGTCCTTTCAGCTTTTTGTTGCTTTGCCAGTTGCAGCGATCGCACGAGATTGCCCATTGAATGCTCAAGATGACGACCAGCATCCAATGCCACCCAAGTGCCATCCGGCATCATCTGTCTCAGCTCAAAGTGTAGGTGGGGTCCAGTCGATGCGCCAGTACTGCCGATGCGTCCAATGACGGTGCCTTGCTGCACGGTGTCACCGGGTCGCACAAAAATTTCTGACATGTGGGCATATAGCGTCTGCCGTACACCGTTATCATGCTCGATCGCTACGGTGATACCGTAGCCACCCATCTCGTCGGCTAAGATGACGCGTCCTGGCATGGCTGCCATGACAGGCGTCCCCATTGGCGCACCAATGTCGGTTCCAGTATGTAGCCGCTGCGTGCCTGCAATTGGGTGAATTCGCCATCCAAATAGCGAAGTGATCGGCGCCGGTACCGCCACAGGGAAAACCATTCGGAGTAAATTCTGACTGGCTGTGCCTAAGGGCTGCAGAAATTTACGATCGAAGTATGCCTTTCCCGGTGAAACAATGCTCGATGAAACTGGTGCTGCGGCTGCCTGAGCATTTAAGCCGATACCGCCACTCGATAAATTAACTGCGCCGATTTGCACTGACGTGGGGCGCGAATTGCGAATGGCCGACACTGACTGAGTTACAGTTTGCTTGTTCGGTGGCTGATTGCGCGTGATGATTTCAACTGGAACCGATTCGCGCTCAGTTGCGCCCAGGCTGTAGTCGTTGCCGTCAATAAATACTTCAGCTGATTCAACCACGAGGGGCTCAGGAGTCGCTTTGGTCGGGGTAGAATTCGTTTGAGTGGCTTTGATGGGTGGCGGTTCTGCTGGAGCGGCTTTAACAGGCGATGCTGATTCCGGTTTAGATGCCGGCATCACTTCAGCCGGTGCTACACTAACCGGCGCTACCTCAACAACCGCCGCCGGGACTTCTGGCAGGGGTTCTGCTGCAATGGCTACTGTCGCTCCGTCATCGCTATTCGCCATCACTGTTTGGGCGATTGCAGCGTGGCTACCCATGAGCCAGCTAGTCGTCACGAGAGAGGTTGTTAAAACTAAACGCTTAGAAGTCATAAGGTTAGAAACAAAAGGAATAACGGAGATGCTGGTAGTAGCCACGGAAAGAAATGAAATACTGATTTAATGCCTTAGAGCAACTAGCCTTACATAATTTTTGGCCATTATACCTTAACAGAAATTATCAAAAACATTTACAGTCACTCGGCCCACAAAGGTGTACCTCACTTAATCGTTGTGTCAAGTTATAGCTGCGAGAATCGCTCAACTTGATTGACGTCCAACGGCACGTTGCTAACGGCTCGTCGTAATTGTGCCAGTGAACGATTGTAACCAATAAAAGCACTGGCGTAATTTCCCCGAGCCCGCGTCAGATCGGCCTCGGCAGACAATCGATCAGTTTGGGTACCGACGCCCGCTTGAAAGCGCAAGACGGCTAAGCGTAGAGCTTCCTCCGCTTGATCGATCGCGAACTCTGGTGGTTTCAATGTTGTCTTGGTTGGCTAGGAGTGTGGCGTAGGCTTGCTCCACTTCAAATCGAATACTTTCCCGCTGTTCGGCGAAACGGGATTCGGCAATTTCTTTATCTTTCGTCTGCTGTGCCGCTTGAGCGCGAGCCGCACCCCCATCAAATAACGACCAACTGGCCTGTGCGCCAAATAGATAACCATCACCGTTTACGTCCTGCTCAAAAACTTCGACAAAATTCCATTGCGCAATCAAACTGATTGTGGGACCGAGTGCCGATAGGGCAACTTGACGGCGGGCATCGCTAATTTCGCGTTGGACCAGTTGCTGTTGCAGTTCAGCGCGATTTTTGTAGGCCAGAATGATGCTGGTTTCGAGATTCAGTGGCCATTCACCATTTTTTTCGTCAGGTGGATCGGCGGGCACTACAATCACCGATTCTGGCAGGCTAATGCGCTGGGCGAGTCGCCGCCGCTGAATTTCGCGATTGGCGATGGCCTGAGTCAGCTGCTGTCGTTCATTGGCCAACTGTACCTGCACACGCAGGACATCAAACCGGGTGCCTAATCCCGCCTCTAGTTGGGCCTGCGTATCCTTGAGGTTACTTTCGGAGCTGCGCACGGCGGCTTCGCTAATGAGGATTTGGGCCTCTGCGTCTTGGAGTTGATAATAGGCATCCGACACATCAAAGCGCGTTTGGGCGGTGACCCGATCGATTTCGAGTTCGCTCAAGCGAAGCTGGCGTTCCGCGGCGGCGATTTGGCCAGAGCGACGACCTGAGGTAAACAGATCGTAGTTCAGGTTAAAGCCGATACGACCTTGACCACGGAACTTATCGGTGTCCTGAAACGCCTGTCGCAGAGAAGGTTCACTCAGCCTTGCCCGAGCCCGAACTTCTGGATCAGACGAGTTGAGATCCCGCTCTAGGTTGACTTTCTGCCGATCCACTGAAATCTCGCCTTCAGCGGTTTTGAACCCGTCTAAACGCCCCTCAAAAAAGATGCTGGGATAGAGTGCCGCTTGTGCTTCGCGTAGAACTGAACGGCTGCGTTCGAGCTGCAGTTTTGCTTGTTCGATCGTGCGATTATTGCGCTCGGCCAATTCAATGGCTTGTTCAAGCGTGAGGGGCTGAGCTCCCTTGATCTGCACTTCTGAGGGCTTGGTAGGTAGTTGTAATGGATTCGGTGAAGGTGTGAGATATTGCGGTACCGACACATCACGGATCAAGCTAGCGGCGTCAGTTGCGGTAGAACCAGGTGCGGGTAGCGGCGGGTTGGCCTCTGCTGGATCTGATGCTGCTTCAGCGGGTGCAGTAATTGTGGGTGGTGAGGGTGTATCTGATGCATCGGGCGTTGATCCATTCGGTACAGATGCATCGGGTACCGATTCATTCGGTTCTGATGCATCAGGGAATAACGGCTGAGATGCACCTTGATCCTCGCCTGTCATTTCCTTCGGCGTCGATGTCGTGTTAGGAGTGGTGGCCTGACTGGAGTTGGATTGAGCGTTGCTGCCAGCTGCTGAAGCGACGGCGAATAGGGCGCTGAGACTGAAGATTGTAAAAAGTTGGAAATATTTCATACGATTTAACAGACAGATCGACCATCAGTTAGCCTAGATTGCTTGTGCAGCTTTCATGGAAAACCCTTAAATCCGGCGTGCCAAAAGGCTTGTATTCATTACATATCGGCGAGACATACGTTTCTATACGCAAGGCGTGCAACCGAATCAGGATTCTCGATAGGGTCAAAGTTCTGGCACATCCCCCGATCTATGTTTGATTAGGGCTTGATGACCCCAAATTTGATTTAGGCAACCCTACTTACAAATTGGGACAGACAAAATGCAGCCTTAAGAGGATAGCTTGTTCTCTTGAACATCAACAAGGATGTTTCTAAAAAACATGCCTAATTGGCCCAGCTAGCCGCTATGCTGTAGGTCGTTCACAGTAGCCAGAGTTCCGGCCGCACGAAATCACTCAGGGTCATTTCGATATCGCGGAAGTTGACTCGATCGAAAAATAACCTTTGCAACCGGACTTGATGTGCCATGCGCCGATCATGCTCTAGCATCCAGCCTAAAGCCAATAATGTCATGCCAGACCAAGGATGCAAGGTCCGTAGCCACCAGAACGGTGATTTGAGCGAATCGACTTGGAACTGTCGCACTGTCCGTGGAACGCGTTCTTTCAACCACGCTTCTGGGCGCTTCAATCCAAGCATAAAAGGCAATATAGGAGGCTTTAAGGTCATGGTTGGCAAAAAATCTATGGCACGACGATGAACGAATACGAGTCAGTTCATGTAAATTATTGTAAAGGGCAAACCTTGGCGAGCAACATTAAATCTTTAAAAGAGCGTGAGTTCTGATGTGATGGATTGGCGTTCAACGTTTACTATTGCGTGGTGAGAATAAACTAGATAGTAAACACCATGGCCATCCTGTGACTTTTAGAATTGATGCCGATACCGGCGATCTGGCAGGGGCTCCGCACCAGAATTCGTGAGAGAAAAATAAGAGCTAGTGCAGCGTCAAACCTAAAAATTAGGGTAGGCAACATTGTTCCATTCATTCGCGTCGGATCGCGTAAACCGATGCACTATGCCGAAGCATCACTCCGACGTACCGGAAGCCGGAATCAGGCCAGCTCAGACCATCAAGCAACCTGAGCTGCCCGGCTGACAAGCTTCGGCTTCATCTGCTGAAAGCTGATGCGAACGGCTCGAATTGGACCGACTTGCAGATCGCCGAGGCATTCTCGTGTCGGACCAAGACGGTGGAGAACATTCGTCAACGTTTGGTGGAACGGGGCTTTTCCGAGACACTGGAGGGCAGGAAGCGGACCACGCCCCCGACGGAGAAACTCCTCGATGGCGAACAGGAGGCGAAGATCATTGCCATGCGACTGGGCCACCTCCGACAGGCTATGCCAAATGGACGCTGCGGTTTGCTGGCCCGCAAGGTGGTGGAACTGGAGATAGTCGATTCGGTGAGTTACCAAACCGTGCGTCGTACGCTAAAAAAAACGGCATGACCAACCGCACGATCCAGTACTGGGTGATTCCTCCCGAAGCGGATGCCGAATTTGTGGCCCACATGGAGGACGTGCTGGAACGTTTATTGCCTTACGACCCGGAGGGTTCCGGTGCTGTGCATGGACGAGCAACCGGTGCAATTGGTCGAAGAAGTCAAGCGGCCGATCGAGGCGACGCTCGAAGATCATCCCAGGCGTGTGGATTACGAGTACGAACGTGCGGGCATCGCGAACATCTTCATGTTTGCCGAACCGCTCGCCGGGTGGCGACAGGTTTCGGTCCGCGCAGAACGAAAGTCGACTGGGCGATCGAGATGGCCGACCTGCTGGAAGGTCGTTATGCCGATGCGAAAAGGTGATTGTGGTCTGTGACAATCTCAACACGCACACCAAGGGGGCGTTCTACGAAGCCTTTGAGCCGGAACGCGCCCGCCGATCTGGTGAGCCGCATCGAGTTTCCCACACGCCCAAGCACGGCAGTTGGCTGAACATCGCCGAGAACGAACTGAGCAGCATGACACGTCAATGCGTCGCCGGGCGACGACTTGGCGACATCGACAGCTCCGCGGTGCCAGGACCGCCTGGCACCGACGTCAACCACACCGCAACGCGGCGTCGAATGGCAAATGAAGATCGACGACGCCCGCACCAAACTAACGTCCGTCTACCCTAAAATTAAGACTTGACGCAGCAC
>CAVPGX010000024.1:0-15494 GCA_963704065.1 uncultured cyanobacterium
TTCTGCCGATCAACTGGCCATACAGACCGCCACCGCTGGACCAATCAAACAGACCTTAAAGGTGACCGATGCCGTACGCGAACTCGATCAACTGCGAAAAGATGGGTTGATCTCAGAATATGAGTTTGAGCAAAAGCGCCGACGGCTGATTGATCGGATTGGATAGATGGAGGAATCATGGTACGGCTACAGCGAGTGATTGTTGATTGGGTGCTCGATCAGGTCGAGCAGCTCGGACGTCTGGTTTTGCATGAACCCCCGGGCCACAATCGCCGAAAGCCATGCCCTGGCAATTGCTAAGGTATAAAATTACGAACGATCCTTACTATCGCTTCGAGTCACTCAGTGAACTACGCATTGCCGCCGAACATGGTATTCGGATTGATGTGAATACGGCAACTGTTGATGACTGGCTGCGGCTGCCCGGAATTTCGATTCATCAGGCACGCCTGCTCACACACATTACCGAGGCCGGATTACATTTCTATTGCATTGATGATGTCGCAACGGCCCTGGGCACATCCGTGCAGCGGCTAAAACCGCTGGAAATGATCATGCAGTTTTGCTTTTATGATCCAGAAAATTTGAGCCATATCGATCGGGTGAATTTGAATACCGCTCCGGTAGAGTCCCTCCTGACCCTGCCAGGAATTGGGCCGGTCTTGGCGCGGGCGATCGTGCGTGATCGAACGTCTCGCGGCAACTTCGGCGATTTACTCGACCTGCAGGAACGCCTTTCGCTACCGAATGCACTCACCTCTGACTTAATGCACTATCTCAAATTCTAGACAGTGCTCGCTCGAACGCCGATTGGCACCACCGTTTCGACAGCGCCAATTAGTTTCGACAGCGCCAATCCCATCAATATCCGGCGGCAGTGCCCTCCCCTCGTGGGTCAACCGCTCCGGCCAACGTGCCATCTGGTAGAACCTCAATGCCATTCGCATTGCCCCATGGGCGACGCACCTGCACCCGATGGCCCCGACGGTCTAATTCAGTTAGGGTAAGCGGGTCAAAGCCCCAGCGATCGAACCAGACCTGATCGGGCAACCACTGATGATGTAGCCTTGGCGCGGCGATCGCCTGTTTAACCTCCATGCCGTGCACCAATTGGTTCAGCAGCACTTGTAACACTGTAGTAATAATGGTGCTCCCGCCCGGTGCGCCCACAGCTAAGCGTAGTTGACCATCCTGGGTAACAATCGTCGGGGTCATACTCGACAGCGGGGTTTTGCGCGGCGCGATTGCATTGGCGGCATTGCCGGTTAAACCAAAGGCATTTGGCGTATTCGGGGCAATCGCGAAATCATCCATTTCGTTATTCAGAACAATGCCGGTTCCCTTGGCAACCACCCCTGCCCCAAAGCTGAGGTTGACCGTAAAGGTCAAGCTAATGGCATTGCGATCGTGATCGACCACCGTGAGATGACTGGTTTCGGCGGACTCGGATTGAATTTGCTGCAAAACTTCTGGCGTCGCAGCTTGCACTGCGGCTGAGCGCTTAGCATTGCGCGGGTGAATTTCCTGGCGACGTAAATCCGCATACTCCTGGCTAATTAATTGACGTACCGGCACTTGGACAAAATCTGGATCGCCCAAGTGCGTTGCCCGATCGGCGTAGGCAATCCGCATCGACTCAATCATCCGATGCAACGTATCGGGATGATGCCAGCCCCAACGCTTCAGATCTTTGGCATTAATCAAATTCAGCATCTGCAGCAGATGTACCCCACCCGAAGAAGGCGGCGGCATCGAACATACACGCACTTGTAAAAATGGGCCACAGACTGGCTCGCGCCAAATCGCACGGTATTGCTGCAAGTCTTCAAGGGAAATCAGGCCGTTATTTGCCTGCATATCCTGGACAATCGCTTGCGCAATTTTTCCCTGGTAGAAGTTTTTCGGATCGCGGGCCACTGCAGCCAGGGTTTTAGCCAGATCCGTTTGAACAATCACCTCCCCGATCGTCGGCGTTCGGCCCTGCGGTAAAAAGATCTTTGGCCGCTTCCGAACCGGGCGGCATGGCTGACGCGCGCCATTGCAATGCTTGCAGGTAGCGGGCGGTCACTGGAAATCCCTGCGATGCAAGCTGCACCGATGGTTCGACTAATCGCGGCCAGGGCAACTTACCATACTGCCGATGAATTTTGGCAAGACCGGCGATCGTGCCCGGTACACCCACTGCTTGATAGCCATCGCGGCTCGCCTGCGGTATGACTTTCCCAGACTGATCCAAATACATATCCTGTCCGGCTTGTAGTGGCGACCGTTCACGAAAATCAAGGGCGCGCATTGTGCCCGTCTGCGCCTGATGCCATAGCAAAAATCCGCCGCCGCCAATACCGGCTGAAAACGGTTCCACGACGGCGATCTGCTGATGTTGTAGCCACTGCTGCATCAACGGCATTTCCACCCGATCGCAACACCTGCAGTCCCACATCGGTGGCCAACGGGTGGGCCGAAGTCACCATGCCATTTCGCGCCCGATCGAGGACCATTTGGGGCGGGGCATTGGGCCCGGGCGGTTGCGCCTGCAACGGTGCCAGCGGCAGCAACCCTGATCCACCGACGCAGAGACAGATGAAAGACTTACGGAAATAAGGCTCAGCAGTCGCCGCTGCGAGTCGGGGAAGACATTTCATAAATCGTACAAGCCATCAGAAAGTTGCGTCCAGTCTCACCATAGCCCGACATGCTGTAAAGCGATCTTAGCGCCGATCAAAAAATCCGTCCCCTCAATTCATCTAGCATGACGTCGCAATCGTCGCGATTCGCATCGTGTCATCGGATCACGGCGGTTTGATCCGGTTAGGTGTCCATTCAAGCCCGACCGTGTTTGGCGGGCGGTCCATAACCGGCTATTCTAAGGGCTGTTTCACGCAAGTTGGTGCCCGCTTAAAAGTTGCACAGACCAGCCCATTCCTCACCCAAACTGTGGCAAGATTCACGCCTCCTACCCATCCTGGCTTCCGCCTCGCTCATGGTCATGGCTGGCGCGATCGTTGCGCCCATACTGCCAGCGATTATCACCGGATTGCAAATTGACCCCAGCTTAGGTAGTAGCCTGGTCAGCCTCCACTTCATTACCGTGGCGATCGCCACACCGCTATTAGGCATGGTCGCCGATCGTTGTGGACAGCGACGGCTTTTGCTGATTTCACTCTTTGCCTATGCCTTAGTGGGGATGGCCGGTGGTCTGATGCAGCAAATTTGGCCATTACTCATTCTGCGCGGCTTGCTCGGGATTGCCAGTGGCGGCGTTATCGCTGCCGGTCTGGGACTGGTGGGCAAACTTTACCAAGGTGACACTCGGACCCAGGTGATTGGCTATGTGGCCACCACCATTACCTTGGCCAATATTATTTATCCGCTCTTAGGCGGCGCTTTGGGCCTGTTGAATTGGCGCTGGACCTTTGCCCTCTACGGTGTCGGCATTCCTTTGGCGTTTTGGGTGCGATTGCGTGTGCGATTGCCCGCAGTCGCCAATGCTGTCGTGTCAACAGAGGATCCCAATGCCACCAACGTTGCCGCCCTCAACAACACTCAAAATATCCGACAACTCTTGACCCAATTGCCAACTTTAGGCTTGTTAATTAGTTTGAGTTTGTCCACCGGCACAGTTTATGCGGTCATCGCCTACCTACCGCTCTACCTCAAAACCACAATCGGGGCCGGGATGCTAGTGAGTGGCATGCTACTGGCGGTGCAAGCGATCGGAGCCGCAGTGATTTCCGCTGTGGGGATGCGCGCATTAGTCGGACGTTTTGGCAACCTCGGCAGTATCGGACTCGGCCTAGGGGTCATGGGTACAATGCTAATATTGCTGCCAAACTTACAGCAATTGTTCCTGATCGGTATCGTCGCAATCGTTTTTGGCATGGGGTTTGGGATTGTCATGCCGAATCTATACGACGCCCTCGCGAAGGTAGCACCCGCTGAATTACAGTCCAGTATTTTGGCGACCGGAACGGGAGCCGGATTTCTGGGTCAGTTTTTATCGCCAATTGTCCTGGGCATCGTCCTAGCTCATCTCGGTTTGCCCGGTGTTTTTTATACAGCGGCAACCATCAATCTATTGGTTGGCATTATGATTCTCGCCAGCCGTCATGGTTAAGTCTGCCACATCGTCTAACCCGCTACGGTACTGACTCAGTGGGAAATCCACCGATTGCTCCACACACAACCCCGATAAATACTGCCGATCTTCGCTAATGTGCGGAATCTTCATCTGAGAATCAAACATGCCGCGATCGATTTGGCGTTGTCGCACCTGTGCAAAGCTACCAGCTGCCAGTATCCGCAGTTGGGGCGGCGGGACCTCACTGCCACGGAGGAACTGGTAATGATTGTTGTATTCACCCATCAACTGATCAAACTGGACCAGAAAGGTCACCGGACTCTGCAACACTTGCGCATTGGCCAGTTCGACATTGACTAAATACCGCGATGGATTTTCATGGGCTGATAGGGTAATGCAAAAATCCTCAAAATGTACACCAAACTCTTGTTGCAACCTTTGCATCACCTGTATGACATGGAATTCCGTGGTTTTTTCTGAAGTCGCGGAAAGCAATCCTCCCCGACGGTGGCGAAACACGATCAGCGGTGCTTGGTGATAAAAGCCCACCACTTCGATCACATCGCCAATGTCATAGCGATAGAAACCGCTATAGTTCGTAACGAGAATTCGATAGCATTGCCCTACTTCTAGCTCGTGCGGCAGCAAGGTTTGCGGCTGATCGACATCCCATTGCGACCGCGGAATAAATTCAAAAAAGCCACTTTCTAGGGCCAAAATACTGCCATCGGTATCTAAATCTGGATAGACGCCAAACGTCCCCTCAGAGGTGCCAAACACACCACCGAAAATTGGCATTTGGCCAAAGTAGCGAGAAAATTGTTCAAAATAAAAATCGGATGTGCCGCCGCGCGCCGTGCACAGGTAGGACATCTGCGGCCAAGCCAATGCAGGAGTAAGATGGCCATGCTGTTGAAGCGTGCGACGCAGTACCTGTGCCCGCGCCGGGAGCGCGGTCAAGCGTGACGTCAAATCGGTCCGCAATTGCGGCTCGATGTTTAATTTTGGGTTAATCTCTCCCCGTTCTAAATCCTCAATCAGTTCTGCTGCATAGCGCTCTAGATAGACGCAGGTACGCAGCATCAGCATCGGAAAACTCGCTGTTATCCCACGCAGCTGCTGATTACGCAGGGCAAAAAGCAATGCGACATAATGCCGCGCCACGGTATCCGCGATCGTCAAAGTATTAAAGGGCAGCGCGAAAAACCGCTCAAACAATGGCTTGCCTTGGCGCAAACTCCCAACAGTGACAGGACCATAGTCAATCCCGCCGCTGGTCCGACCTTGCAGAATCGCCGCATTCGTCAGTAGCAGCTTGCCGAAGTGTAAACCGCGCCGCTGCAATCCATCCAAGCAGAAGCCGATCGCCGCCATGTCGGAGCGCCGCAGTGACGCTTGAAACTGACGCGTAACAGGCACTTGCTTTTTATTGCCGGTCGAACCACTAGTGAGATTGATATAGCCCACCGGAGTTGGATTGAGCACATTGGCTTCGCCTGCCGCAATCCGCTCAACAAATGGCTGATAGAAGTCATAGGGCAAAATCGGTACTTGACAGCAAAATTGCTCGACTGTCTTAATCTGACTCAGACCAAATTTCTGACCGAGTTCGGTATTTTGATGGGCGCGGAGCAGGCGTTGCAAAAAGCCGGCTTGGGAAACTTCTAAGTTGCGCGTTTGGTTGATCAAGGCTGATTTGACTGAGTTGCCATAAGCCCGAATTAGCAAAGTATTAATCCTATCCATAGGGCAACAGCGAAGCTCCAGGCTTGATTAAAATGAGACATGCCGATCGCGTTCTGCGTCTGGTAATGCAAATTTCCATAGAGTGTCATCATATGACAATTACCGCACCACACTGTATGGTCGGATCGGGTTGAACGTCACTGGCAAGAATCGCTGAAACACTGCATTAATCGGGTTGAATTGCTTGGATTGCTGATCGCACCCGACCGCTGCCGAGCTGAATTTCCACAACCTGACCAACTTTGAGCGCCTCGGCCTGGCGCACAATTTCACCTTCTGCCCGCATTACCGCATAACCCCGTTTCAAAACGGCGGACGGATCGAGCGCAGCGGCTTTTTCCTGCAACATCTGCTGACGCTGCTGCGCTTGGTTTAAACGCGATCGCACTTGCTGAATCAGACTTTGTTTCAACCAACTGAGTTTCTGCTTTTCCTGCGTGAGTAAACGATCGGGCTTGATCTGGGCCAATCGCGCTTGCAATGTCGCAATCACTTCCGCCTCCTGCTGCAATCGCTGCTGGACCGTCGCTTGCAGACAATGAATCCGATCGCAATGGGCATCATACAGATCGGCCAAATCCGGTACGGCCTTGGCCGCCGCCGCTGTCGGCGTATGGGCACAGTAGTCCGCCACCAGATCACACAACGACTCATCCCGTTCATGCCCAATCCCCGTAATCACCGGAATCGGACAAGTCGCCACGGCTCGTGCCACCACCTCTTCGTTAAAACAAGCCAAATCCTCCGTCGCACCACCACCCCGTGCCAGAATCAACACTTCCGCCCGTTGATCTTGGACTACCCGTTCGATCGCTTGCACAATCGATTTCGGTGCCTGGTGCCCCTGCACGATCGCTGGCGATAGCAATACCTGTAGCCCTGGATAACGCGTGCCCAACGATCGTTGAATATCGCCCCAGGCCGCCGCCTGCGCCGAAGTCACAACCGCTACCGTCTGGGGGTGCACCGGCAATGGCATTTTTACGGCTGGATCAAACAAGCCTTCTGATTCTAGACGCTGTTTCAATTGACGATAGCGTAGTGCTTGCAGCCCTTCCCCCGCCGGAAGACACTGCCACACCGTCAATTGATAACGCCCCTGACCGGGATATAGCTTCACGGCACCCAGCAAAATCACCTGTTCTCCCTTTTGGGGCAAGGTGGCAAACTTAGCCAACTGGCTCTGCCAAGCAACACAGTTGATCACCGCCTTTTGATCCGTATCCTGTAGGGCGAAGAATAGACCACTACGATGGAGATTCGCACTTGAGACCTCACCCACCACCCAGACTTGCCGCAACCGCGGATCATCTTCTAGCAGCAGCTGAATATACTCCGTCAACCCGGCGACTGAAATCGCTTGCTCAAGCATAATGTGTTTGCAATCTTATCACTGCGGCAATCGCTGGCCATGACTGGACATGGTCGCGTCACTAAATTTGAGCGACTGTTTAAACCGCTAATGGACTCCATTATGCAGGGTTTTAACCCACTTCAGCTGCTTCTTACGGACCGCCATTCGGGCTGTGGTAAAGCCAATCACAGGCAGCCAATGGGCCATATAAACCGCCCCCAACAGCGACTGCCAAATTAACCAATACCAAGTCAAATCCCGTTGCTCTGACAACGGCATCAACAACCGCGATCGTCGCAGACCCCGCACCGCACTAATCAAAAACAAGCCAAAGGTGAGAATCGTAATCGGCGTAAAGATCGGCGCCTGATGCTTGACCAGTGCCATCAGCAAATCCGGTACGGCCACCATGGGCATGACGTATTGCATGATGATAAATACAACCAGATCCAGCGACTTACGCGTGCCCAAACGGTTCTGCACTAGCAGCCGCCAGTAATCAAGGTAGCGCTGATAGCCACCTTCGGCCCAACGACTGCGTTGATGCCACAATGCCACTGCCTGGGTAACGCCCTCTTCGTAGACGGCTGGTACAGTCAGACATTCAATATCCCAATCCGACAAATGCAGCCGCAGCGTTAGATCCAAATCATCGGTAATTGTCGATTCATTCCAGCCACCACTGCTTTCTAGCGCTTGACGGCGCACTAACTGGCCATTGCCGCGCAGTTCACCGATACCGCCCACCGCGATCTGCTGCTGCCGCATAAAGGCATCCAGCGCCATCTCCGCTTGTTGCCCCTGAATCCAGAAATTATTTTTATCAGGGTGATGGAGGGACTCGGCTTGCATAATTGCTTTTCGCAGCTGGACTGCACCCACCGCGGGCCGGTCGAAAGCGGGTAGCGAACGAATTAGAAAGTCTGGTGCAATCTGCGCATCCGCATCAAAGACGACGATAAACTCACCCATCGTCTGGGGAAACACCTGGTTCAAGGCACCCGACTTGCCACCAGTCGCACCGGCCGACCGGTGCACGACTCGCAGTTGCGGATAACGCTCAGCCAGCTGATCCAAAATTTTCGGCGTCTGATCAGTACTGGCGTCATCAATGAACCAAACTTCATAACGATCAGCCGGATAATCTAAGCTACACAGCTGGCTCACTAAGCGTTCGACAACCGCTTCCTCATTCTTTGCTGCCACCATTAAAGTCACCAACGGCCGCCGCGCATCCGGTGCCATTGGGGCCACCACTGCACGCGGCTTCGTAGCATAGGCATGCAAACAATGAGCCCCCATCAGGGCCGCGAGTCCTGTAGTCAGCCAATAAGCCCATGAAAATTGATGCAAGGCGATCGTGCCACTCCACATCAAGCCCAGCACTAACGCTGACTTCAATCGCCGACCTTCGAGCCCACGTAAGAAGGCTGGATCAATTTGAAATTGAAAATCATCTTCAGCCAGCGATGCCACTAAAGTGCCATCCGGATTAAGCCTGCTGAACGAATCGTTTTCTGGCCAAGAATTCTCCGACATAGGTAACTTGATTAAGGACCCAATACTTATCTAAACCCTTGAAGAAACTAGGAATGAGATAGCACCAGACGGTGCATCCTTCGCACACAGAAAGACGTCCCTGAGACTGGCGGAACTCATCCACTTCCTCAGATTGCGTATACATCTCGTACAAGTTCCCGTTGATCTTCAAGCCCTTCTGCGCAAAGTGATAACAAGGCAGCAGTAATTCATCGTGTGGGGAAATTGCGATCACCGCATCCACTGCTTTACAACGCGGATTTTGGGTGTCGTTTCCACCGGCTCCAATGAACGCTAAAGCGGCTCTATTGTAGCCAACATTTTTGTACTTCTTGGCAGCTGATTCGATCGCACGCACCATATCTGGCGTGGGATTTTTCTTCGAATTATAGTTGGAATAGGCTGTGAAGGCTGGGTTCAGCCATAAGCGGCACTGTAGTCGCTGAGCCAATTCGGCAACTTCATGGATCCTTTGGTAGTTTTGGGCCGTCACCGTGTGATTCAATACTGGATTTTCACCCAGACTTTGAGCCACCTCAACCGATTGAACTAGTGTGTCAAAAATCTGGACACCGCGCGACTGGTCATGGGTTTCAGAATCCGCACCATCAAGGGAAAAATTAAGGAAATCAACCACCCCTCGCATCTCCGCAGCACGCTGTGGGTAAAGGATGGTATTGGTCGTCATACTAGTCGCAAACCCCATCGCCTTCGCCATACGAAAGATCTCTGGAGCGTCCTTACGCAGCAGCGGTTCGCCCCCGGTGAAGTCAACGTATTTCACCCCCAACCGCTTGATATCCTTGAGATTCACCTCAATTGTCTCAAGTGTTGCTTCATCCTTCGGTTCTAGCGCCCAAATATCGCAAAAATGGCACCGTGCATTGCAGCGATAAGTCAGGTAGTAGTTTGCTACAAGTGGAGCAGCCATAGATTCTGTGCCTGTTGATGAATTGATGAGAACCAATTATTTGCCGATATTAGGCTTTACGACTTTTGCTCGGCATTCACAACACAATACGACCGAAATTGATCTTAAATCAAGTGTGCTGATCCCCCAAGATGCGAACAAATCATGATAGAAATTGCGCAGAGAACTAAATTCACCGTCGTCCGATCGGACTTTCGCTGGACAGTCATACGGTCATAATTAATCGTCAGCTGATTACGTATAAGCCGTATCAGCGTCGGGACTACATCAAATCTTCATATGCAGTCTCGTGTTTATACGGGGTAGCGATTGGTTAAGCCACTGTAACTTCTGGGCAAGTTGGAAATATAGCATCGTTGGGACTCTAGGACCAAGCCGATATCGAATCATGTTGGCCTAGGTCGTGCATCAACCAAAAATTATGAATTCGAAATGGATCGAATCGGTCGCTAGTCGATACGGCTGAGCAACCGATGACGATCAGCAATTTTAAAGTTAACCACTGAATTTAATTCAGGTAATTACACGGCAACACGCCATTCGTTATTTCCTGAGTCAGCCAAGCAAGGTTGAAAATAATTGGTGTTGTTACTCACTTAAGACATAGACAATTTCAGATTTCGACAATCTTACAGCAATTCATACAGCTGCAAGCCCCCAACCGCAATCAAATGGTTTTAGCGCCCACTACAAATCAGTCGTACCGATCGAAGGATAGATCCGTGACTTCAACCCCCACAACAGCCGCTGAACTATCAGCCCCCACGCAACATCACGCGTCCATGCTAACGGGCCGGTTTAACAGCCAGCAGCTGGATTATTCTCCAGCGACTCAGAAACGCGTTCAAAACTGGGTGAAAGGGGGATATGCGCTGGAAGCAATGGGCCATTACGAAAACGCAATTATCAGCTTCGAACGGGCGATCGTCTTGGACGCACACTGCGTCGATGCTTGGCAAGGCCGTGGCATCGCACTGGCCAAGTTGGGCCATCACGAGGAAGCCCTGATGAGCTTTGGCCGAGTCACTCGCTGGCAACCCGACGATTATCGCGCATGGCAAAATATGGGACGTGTACTCATGAGCATGGCACGCTATGCTGAGGCGCTTTCACACTTAGACCGGGCACTCTTACTTAAAGTTGATAGCTACAAGGGCTGGTACCATCGAGCAATTGCCCTCGACGGGCTGAAAAAACCGCTAGCGGCATTATCCAGCCTTGATCGGGCGCTCAAGATTCGGCCCGAATGCCATTATGCTTGGAGCGCCCAGGGAATGCTCTTGATCAAACTGGACCGTCATCCCGACGCCGATGCCAGTTTCGACTGCTCCCTGCGCCTACGGGGTAATAACTTTGGGGCTTGGTACGGCAAAGCCATCTGCGCTGCTATGCAAGGCTTAGTTGAACCGGCATTAGAAAACCTGGCCCAAGCGATGAAATGCTCGCCACTTTCGACTCGCTCAATGCTAAAAACCGATCGCCGCTTTAATCCAATTCGACGCACATTGGAGTTCCAGCGTTTCCTCAAGGGCGCATTGAATGGCAAAAATCATCGATAGTCGCAGCTTCATAGACCCGCACTCCGGCAGCAAAATCCTGCCGATTTTCTTAAGCTTTAGGACAAGCAAAACGTAGTGAAGACAACAGATTCCGGGCATACTACCGGTGTTTGCTAATTAGTTAAGCAGCGAATGCTAATGTTAGAGAATTACGCTAGATAGCTGGCTGACCATTACATCGCTCACTAGACACCGCAGGAGCACAGCATCTCCAAATCTTGGATGATTGCTCAAATATTATTTACCCTGGATGACTTATGCAACTACGGAATGAATTATTTCGCGTCGAGGCTGATCGGACTGGAACGACTATTGATAGCCTGAAGCGCGCATTTCTAGAGAATCTGTACTATATTCAGGGTAAGCCACCGGCATTGGCAACGCTGAATGACTATTACATGGCACTCTCCTACACGGTGCGCGATCGGATTTTGCAACGTTGGAATAGCAGCGCCAGCGCCTACACCGAGAATCAATGCCGGACGGTCTGCTACCTTTCAGCGGAGTTTTTACTCGGGCCGCACTTGGGCAATAACTTGATTAATCTGGGGTTGTATGACCAGATGCAGCAGGCCGTCGAGGAACTTGGCATCGACTTTGACGCATTGCTGGAGGCAAGAGGAAGAACCTGGATTGGGGAATGGCGGTTTGGGCCGCTTGGCCGCCTGTTACCTCGATTCACTCGCGACATTAGAAATCCCCACAATCGGCTATGGGATTCGCTATGAGTTCGGCATTTTTGACCAGGACATCCGCGATGGCTGGCAGGTCGAGATTACCGACAAATGGTTACGCAATGGCAATCCCTGGGAACTGGCCCGCCCGGAATGGACAGTCAAGATACCGTTTGGCGGCCACACCGAGTCCTACGTCAATAGTCAGGGAACCTACCGTGTGCGCTGGGTGCCCGACTGGGAAGTCAATGGCGTCCCCTACGACACCCCCACCCTCGGCTACGGCGTGAATACGGCCAATACGCTACGTCTCTGGAAATCGGAAGCACCCGAATCATTTGATTTCCAGGCATTTAATACGGGCGATTATTATGGCGCGGTCAACGCAAAGGTGGTTTCTGAAAATATCACCAAAGTCCTGTACCCGAATGATGACGAGATTCAGGGTAAGGTCTTACGCCTACAGCAGCAGTTCTTCTTCGTATCTTGCTCCTTGCAAGATATGATCCGGATTATGAAGGGGCAGAAAATCCCGATCGATAATTTCCACGAGAAGTATGCTGTCCAGCTCAACGATACCCACCCGGCGATCGCGGTAGCTGAGTTGATGCGGCTCTTGGTTGACCAAGAATTTCTCGGCTGGGATAAGGCCTGGGAAGTTACCCAGAAGACTTTAGCCTACACCAACCATACATTGCTGCCCGAGGCCCTCGAGCGCTGGCAGATTGACTTGTTCCAAGAGCTCCTGCCACGCCATCTAGAAATCATTTACGAGATCAACCACCGATTTATTGACCAGGTGCGGTTGAAGTTTATCGGCGATGAGGCCCGTCTTGCTCGGATGTCGTTGATTGATGAATCGGGTGAGCGCTATGTGCGTATGGCCAATCTCGCTTGTGTCGGTAGCCATGCAATCAATGGTGTTGCCGCACTGCACACTGAACTCCTGAAACAAACCGTACTCAAGGACTTCTACGAGTTTTCACCGGAGAAGTTTAGCAATAAGACCAATGGCGTCACACCGCGTCGGTTTATGGTGTTGAGTAATCTCAAGTTAAGCCAGCTGATCATCGATCGGATTGGCACTGAGTGGATCACGGATTTAGAGCAATTGCGCCAGCTCGAAGCCTTTGTCGATGACCCCGAGTTTTGCCGGGAATGGCGCGCGATTAAACAATCGATCAAGCAGAAGCTGGCCGACCACATTGCGCAGGATTACGGTGTGGATATTGATGTGAATTCGATTTTTGATATCCAAGCTAAGCGGATTCATGAATACAAGCGCCAACACTTGGATGTGCTGCATATCATCACACTCTACAATCGGATTAAAGCCAATCCGAATATCGACATCACACCGCGCACCTTCCTGTTTGGCGGAAAAGCCGCTCCCGGCTATTTCATGGCTAAGCTGATCATCAAGCTGATTAATGCGGTGGCGGATGTCGTCAATAACGACCCCGATGTGCGTGGTCGAATCAAGGTGGTTTTCCTGAAAAACTACAACGTCAAGTTTGCGCAGCAGGTTTATCCCGCCGCTGACCTGTCGGAGCAAATCTCCACAGCGGGTAAAGAAGCATCGGGTACTGGCAACATGAAATTTGCGATGAACGGGGCCTTGACGATCGGCACGCTGGATGGAGCCAATGTGGAAATCATGGACCAAGTTGGCGAGGAAAACTTCTTCCTATTTGGTTTAAACGCTGATGAGGTACGGGATCTAAAAGCCCAGGGCTATGATCCGATGGCTTACTACAACCAGAATGCCGAACTACAATTAGTCATCGATCGGATCGCTTCTGGTGTCTTCTCCCATGGCGATAAGGATTTGTTCAAGCCAATTGTCGATAATCTGCTTTATAGCGATCCTTATTTGCTCTTGGCGGATTACCAATCCTATATAGAGTGTCAGGACCGGGTGGCCGCCGCCTACCGTAACCAGGAAAAATGGACCAAGATGTCGATTTTGAACGCAGCGCGGATGGGGATGTTTTCGAGCGATCGATCGATTCGGGAGTACTGTCAGGACATTTGGAAAGTTGAGCCAGTTCCAGTGACTCAAACCGCTGGGTTCTGCTCCGATACGGTTTGCCTGCTGTAGAACATGACAACGCCAGATTTCACCTGGTGACTTAACTTGATGACCTAACTTAAAACTCATTGGCTCGTAGACAAGTCTACGGGCCAATATTTTTAGACGGAAATTAGACAGCAATCATCTTACGACTGTGCCCTGCGCCGCGACGGGCGACCAAAGAGCAGCCAGTAGAAAATTCCACTTTGAATTAACAGCCAAATTAAACTAAACCGTGGATCACCCGTATCTTGCAGGGTCAAAACTGATGGTGTTTTCAGCACAGAATCCTCTGTATTCACTAGCAACAACACAAACATATTCTGGGCGGCATGAATCCCTAACGCCAGTTCTAGCCGATTATCGCGCAGCGTGAGCATCGCCAGAAACACGCCTAAAGCCCAGTATTGCAGCGCCATCCAGACTGCACCACGCGCCATTTCTGGATTACTAAAATGCGCCAGGGCAAATAACAAACTGGGCACAGTCACCAGCACCAAACGGTTACGCGTCAGCAACCCCAGTCCCTGCATCAAATAACCCCGGCAAAAGAGTTCTTCAGCCGCGATTTGTATCGGTGTGAGCAACAGCGAGGCCAATAGTAATAACAGCCATTTTGCGGGAGAAAACGTCAGCGTCAAGTCATCGGGCTCGAGCCAGTAACTCACACCTAACAAAACTAGCAATAGACCTAACCACAAACCATAACCGGTAAAAAACCGGCGATAACTAAATTGTGCTGCTTGGACTAATCAACGATCGCACCGAACGACCATGAATCAACTTCACAGCCAGAAAAATCCCGAGTATCAAAGCGACAAACGGCAAATTTTGGAGCACAAAGTTACTCAACGAAGAGGAATCAAGTAACTGCTTTAGAGCTTGGTTGAGTTGGGTGGGATCTTGTAGCATCACCGGATGAGGCTGCGTCAGCAACAGGAAGGCAATACCCACGATTGCAACCGCGAGAGAACCGCAGAAAAAGCCACAAAAAACAATTGTCATGACACCCAGCAAATAACGCCACCAATCGTTTTTACCTTGGTAAACTGCATCTAAATAGGAATGACTCATGCCATCAAGTTTCCTGCCGCGAACAAACTATCGACGATCACAGTAAACCGCACTAACCGATTCTGTAATCAACTGTGTCGATATTCTAGGCAGAAAGCGGTAACCCAGGGGTACCCTAAAAGCATCATCCCCACGTTTGAATGATTCCATGACCTGGCACGCACGCATTACGACTTGGCTCGAAACTCGATGGGTAAATCCCGCTTATAGCGGTTGGCTGTTGCTATGCTTAGCAATTTTTCTATTTATTGCAGCGACCAATACATTGGCTGGCTGGCTGTATGTCATGAGTGGGGCAATGTTCGCTTTATTGCTCGTGGCGGCGGTTTTGTCTTATCAGAATTTACAGTCGCTGCAGGTACAACGGCTTCCCACTGACCCGGTGACGGTCGGCGAGCCAATTCGGATTGCCTTGACACTAACCAATCTCACAAAAGCAATACGCTGAACGTAGCAAATGATAAC
>CAVPGX010000025.1:0-20289 GCA_963704065.1 uncultured cyanobacterium
TTCGGTAGGGTTGTCTGAAAACTTTTCAGGCAACCCCTATTATTTTGGAATTCTTTTGCTTATGTTGCTGCATTGGTCGGTGATAATTGCTTGCACCTGTGGATTTGCACTGAAGCGTTGAATTTCTTCCTGTTCGTTGACGGTCCAGACCCAGTAGGGCAGTTTTTGATAATTAACCGCTGCTAGCCAGCTTGAATTGACTAGGGTGTGGTGTGGTGCTACGAAATTTGGCTTGAGCAGATGAATTTTGCGTGAGGATATCTGCTGGTTTGCTGACGAGTCGAGCAGTATGCCGATCGTTATCGATGGTTGCAGATACCGAATTTGATGTAGTACCTGTGGCTGAAAGCTCGTAATGACAAATTCTTCGATCGTGAGATATTGCTTGAGTAAGTTGATCACCTCTGATTCGTAACCGGTTTCCTTAAGTTCAAGATCGAGTCGAATTCTTCGTTTGCAGTGAATTAATGCTGATTCTAGAGTGGGGATCGCTGCATTATAGGCTTGAACTGTACGGAAACTTAGATAGTTGAGGGGGTGCCCCGCCAATTCTGGATCATGATGAATAACGAGGACTCCATCTTTTGTGCGGCGGACATCAAATTCCACCATATCCGCCTGGGCAAGGATGGCCGCTTCGAAGGCAGCGATTGTATTTTCCGCCGTAAATGGGGGGTGATCTTTTGCGCGAGTATTGCCGCGATGGGCCACGATGATTGGTTGAGCCATGATGTCAGGACATAATTAAGACCTAAAAATAAAACAGCCCAAACCAATTTGGTCTGGGCTGTGGCCAAATCAATACAGCGCTTATTTCTTGCCGAGAACTTGGCTCTTTACCTCATCATATTTTTCCGATAGCTCGTGGCGGTTATCGGCTTTCAGGATAAAGCGGTAGACAAACCACGCAGTATAGCCTAAGCCGACTAGTTCCAAAGTTGGTTGGACTAGCGGAATCTCATTGAGCGCTGCTAGAAGTGCCAGGGTCAACTTCACACCAATAAACGATCCAAACGCGATCCCGGCAACCGTGATTTGACTTCTGTACTCGTTGAAGAAGTCTCCGAGAATGTTATCGAGATTGCCCAGTGAATCTAATACCTTACCGGCATATTCCTTCAGCTGCTCAGTTGTATCCTCTGCCCTGGAGACTGGCGCTAAACTACCGCCTATTTCTGTGTTGATCTCGGACTCGGTCGCAACGGCACTTTGCTCTTTTAATTCAGATTCCATAGTTATCCCTTTGACTAATTGTTTGGGAGTGGATCCGGTGGGGAGGTGATTTCAATCTCTGTTGAAGCCCTGAATCCGTTCACCCTCTTGAACCACGACTGATAAATAATACTGTCTCTTTTCCCTTCCTGCCACCCAAGATTGAATTCTTATCCGTATTTTCTTGTAGACTTTTTGTACTACACTACTTGGCAGAATGTGGCAATGTATTGCCAAGCTGGCTCAAGGACGTCTGTCAGCTCATGATTGCTGTTAAGGGGGTATAAGCTGACCCACGATCGAATTGCGGCAAAATCTTGGCTGATATGATATTTGATTGTTTCATCAGCTTGGCCATGCAAAATCAGTGTCGGGACCGCCCGCTGTAAATTTGCGTCGTCATACTGTGCTAGATCGTAGATGAATTGATAATCCAGCGGCATTGGTTTGGCATAGCCGTAGTGATATACGCTGAGTGGCTGTCCGGCTTGCCATGTTTGCAGGCGATCCGGGGGCAGCCGGGGGAGCCATTGTGCAAGGAATTGGAATGCGGGTGCAAGCAGTACTAGCCGTTGGACCTGTTGGTTGGTTTCGGCGACCCAGGCAGCCGTCAGTCCCCCAAGGCTTGACCCAATGAGAATGGTGGGTTGATTCGGTGGCAAAAGTTGTTGGACTTGTTGAATTTGCCGCGTCAGCGTGAGGTGAGTGAAATCATCCTGATTGAAGTCAATGAGTTCGAGTGTAATGCCGGTTTGGGCAAAATAATCGCACAGTCTTTGGCCCTTATAGGATTGTGCGCTGGAGGCAAATCCATGCAGGTAAATGTAGTGCGTTTGGGTGGGCGATCGAGAATACATTGCCAAAGCGCCTGTGGAAGCTACGATAATGGGTGCAAATAACTGTCCGAATCGGATGGGGCAAGGAATATTGTGGCGATTGAACGAACTTATCATGATCCCCTTCATGGTGCGATTACGCTTAGTCATGCTGATCCAATTGAAGCGTTATTGATTCGTCTAATTGATACACCAGCGGTGCAACGCCTGCGTCGGATTCGTCAGCTTGGCCCGGCGAATTTGACGTTTCATAGTGCCGAAACATCTCGGTTTACACATTCGCTGGGTGTGATGTCAATTGCGCGACGAGCGTTCGATCGTCTGGTGGCAGACTATTCGCATTTGCAGCAATATCGGGTGGTGGTTCTCTGTGCTGCCCTCTTGCATGATGTCGGCCACGGTCCGTTTAGCCATACGGCAGAGGAAATCTTCGGGGGACATCATGAGTACTGGACGCGACAAATTATTCTAAATTCGGCACCAGTGCGCCAATTGCTCGATGGTTTCGACCCAGAGTTGAGCTTTCAGATCGAACAGGTTTTTTTGAAGCGGTTTCCGGTGCCGCTAGTTTGGCAGTTGGTATCGAGTCAGCTTGACTGCGATCGACTTGATTATTTAATGCGGGATAGCTATTTTACGGGGGCTTCCTATGGGAAGTTGGATATTGATCGAATTATTTTAGCACTGCGCTATGATCCGGTGAGTCAGCAGTTGGTCGTGGCCAAAAAAGGACTATCCGCCATCGAGCATTACCTGATCGTGCGGTATTTCATGTACGCGCAGATCTATAACCATGCCAAAAATTTGGCGGCAACTTGGGTGCTGGAACGCGCATTTGCCCGAGCCCGAGAACTGCTGAATCAGGGTGAGTTGGACGCGGATGCGACTGTGACGGCTTGGCTGCAAGGTGTCACAGACCTGTCCTTGGCCCAATACTTAGCGGCGGATGATGAGGTGTTTATGTATCATCTGCAGCGCTGGCAGCAATCCGATGATTCGATTTTGGCGGATCTCTGTCGGCGTTACCGCGATCGCGATATCTTCAAAACCTATGATTTGACTGAGCGATCGACGACCGAACGTCAGCGAATATTGCAACAAGTGCAAGCACGATCGCTCAGTCAAGGCTTTGATCCGGATTACTACGTTGGATTGCGGTTGGCACTCAGCCGGGGGTACACCCTATATCAGCGCGGCATTAACCTCCAAATAGCTCAAGGTTTGCAGGATATTAGTGAATGCTCACCGCTGGTCAAAACCCTTAGCCAGCCAATGCAAAGAGCGTGGTTGATTTATCCGCGAGAACTCAGCTTGGCCCAAATTGTCTGATCCGGTTATGGCGGATGCGAGGCATGATGGGCCCATGTGGCATAGTGCGGCTGGCTCAATTCCAATATGAAAAACGCATTCTCCCGTACATGAGAGAATGCGGCTTGTGATGGTCTAACGACAAGTAAGTGATTAGGTCATCAGCGGTTATGGAATTTGGCTGGTTTGGGGAACGGGTTTCCCCGCGATCGCGCCACCACCTAATAGCTTGACCGCTTTAGCATATTGGGGATCGGCCATTGTGCCGATGAGTTTGGGATTGGCGGATAGGGTATCGCGATCGCTCTCGGTTAGCTTGACTTCAACGTCGGGCGCAATCCCTTTTTTACTGATGTCGCTGCCCTTGGGTGTGTAGTAATGGGCAATAGTAACAGCCAGACCCGCTTGGTCGTTCATCAATGGATGGACCGATTGGACAAGGGCTTTGCCGAAGGTTTGGGTGCCAATGATGGTCGCCCGCTGGTTGTCTTGGAGTGCGCCGGTCAGGATTTCAGCCGAACTGGCGGAGTTACCATCGACCAGTACAGCTAGCGGCAATTTACTGAGGACGGGACGGTTTGGGACAACCTCTTGATAGAATCCGCGGCGATTCACCATCTTGACCTGACCCAATTTGTCAACGGTCTTGATCATGCCGCTACGATCAACGATTTCAACCACGTTGGTGCGATCGGTTGTTTTGACAATATCACCGTTATCTAACCACATCTGACTAATCAAAAGGCTCTGATCGAGTAGTCCCCCGGGGTTACCGCGCAGATCCAAGACAAAGGCATCGACCTTTTCCTGATTCAATTTTTTGATTGCGGCCGCCATTTGCTCATCGGCGTGACTGCTGAAATCACTGAGTCGAATGTAACCAATGCGTTGGCCACCTTCATCGCGTAGCCCATAACTTACCGTTTGCAATTCGATTTTGGCGCGGGTAATTGGCTGGTTAAAATCGCCTTCTCCCTTACGGCGTAGCCGCAAAACGACTTTTGTGCCAATTTCCCCACGGATGAGCGCGGAAGCATCTTCGATCGATAACCCCTTGGTAGGTTTACCATCGACGGCGATAATTTGGTCACCAGATTTAACGCCAACCGCGCTGGCGGGAGAATTCGGTAAGGGCTCAACGATGGTTAGAACTTGGGTATCCTTCGGCATCTCTAAGCGAATCCCGACCCCCGATAGCTCACCTTGGGTTTGATTATTCAGCGCATTAAACTCTTTGGGATCCATAAACCGTGTGTAGACATCATCGAAAGTCTTGAAGGCTTCGCGCAGCGCTTCATAGGCTTGCTCCTTTGATGCATAATCGCGGCTAAGGAGTTGTTGACGTAGTGGTAACCACTTCTCCTTAACGGCTTCACGATCAACATATTCCCGATTGACAATCTGCCAAGCTTCGTCGACGATCGCCTTTGGCGTGTCCTGCAAAGTGGCACTGGCAGGGGTCTTCGGTGCCACAACCGTGAGCGCACTCACGCTTATGACCGCCGTACTGAAGGCAAGAATCGGATTGTGTAAGAAACGTCGATGGATGCGAGTCATAGCGTTAGGATTCGGCAAGGATGGATAGATAAAATACTTGACAGGATTGTGCACGTTTTAAGGTGCGCTACTGTCAAACTCAAAAATGGAGGGTGCAGCGGCGGGGATAGAGATGGGCGGTAAATTTAGAGTCATGTAAACTATGGATATTCCATACTATCTCAATTCGCTTTATGTCAACTGTAACGAAAGTTATGTCAACTGTAACGAAAGAACCCTTGGGATGACCAGTCGATTTGTGACGATTTCCGTCGATCGATTTTTTGATGCGGTTGCCTGGCGAATGGAAGTTGAGTCAATTTCCTGCAGTTAATTTATATATCTTTAGCGTTGTTCGAAGGATATTATGCGTTTCCGGATTGTTTCACAACTATTTGAGCGTAATTGGTTGCGTGGCGTCTTTGCCGTGCTGTTGCTACTGGGTGCCGCCAGTGGGATCACGTTGATGCAATGGCAGCGGCTCCAGCAAAATCGGCTGACGACGCTGAATCCGAAAGAACAGGAGCAGCAGGAAGATCTTTATATCCGGTCTTTGCAATATTTACCGACGCAAGGATTTGGCTTCAATAATCTGATTGCCGATTGGACATTTTTGCGATTTTTACAGTACTACGGCGACTCTGAGGCGCGGGAGGAAACTGGTTATAGCATTGCTCCAGAATTTTTTGAGGTCATCTCGCTGCGGGATCCCCGCTTTGTCGAAACCTACCTATTTTCGTCGGGAACCTTATCCTATGAACTCGGTATGCCTGAGGAGGCAATTAAGATTCTCGATCGAGGCATTGCGGCGCTTGATCCAAAATTGCATGAGCGGGCCTTTACCTTGTGGACACTCAAGGGGCTCGATCAGTTATTGCTTTTAGGTGATGCTCCAGGGGCGGCGACTTCCTACGCGATGGCTGCCGAGTGGGCGCAGCAAGATCCCGATCCTGAGATGCGGCCAGTGGCGCCGGTACTGCAGCGCCGCAGTGAGTTCTTAAAGACTGATCCGGACAGTAAGGCTGTGCGTTTATGGGCTTGGACGGTGGTGTATCGGCAGGCCAAGGCGACGGGCAATGATAAAACGGCGGCGCGGGCCCGGGCAGAATTGTTGTTGCTCGGTGCTGTTGAAGAGAAAGATGCGTCGGGAGAGTCGATTTTTAAGCTAGTTGCGCCCAAACCATCACCGAGCCCTCAGCCGACTGCTACGACAACGCCGGAAGCGATGGAGTCCGAAGAGTCGGATTCGGAAGAGACGACGGTGCCGGAAGATGCCGCGTCCGAAGAAAGATCACCCGAAGAGACAGCGCCAGCGGATGCGCTGAACAACTAGCCTACAACGAGCGATACTGAGGTGTCGCCGTCCACCGTTCCGACAGTGAGCCCGAAGAATCGATGATGCGAGGGTGCGGGTCTGAGCTTCCATTGGCTGCATCAAGCCATTTTTAGGACAATGGATTGGCGGCTTCGGTGGCGGTTTCCAAACTTACTTGTTTGGCGATCGATTGTAGGAGGTCGAAGGGCACTTGACTGAAATAGCGTCGGCGAAACGTTTCTTCTTGTAGTGCATGGGTAAAGCTGTCGGTAGCTTGTTGAAATACTGCGGGAGAAATCCGGTGTTGGTCCGGAGCAGTGATTTGGAAGCCCGAGCGACTAGAGTTGATGGTGAAGCCAAGCTGGTTGAGAGCGGTAAAGCCGACTTTGAGGGTGCGGGTACTGATATCAAGCTGTCTTTGGAATTGCTGTCGTGTAACGATGGTGCCCGTTCGGGCCATATATTTGGCCATACCGATTAGCGTTGTCCAGCGCTCTGGATGGGACTCGGGCGAGATTGGACCATAGGCGATCGCGAGGGTTTTTTGCTTTTGGAGGACGCGCCGGAAGATGCCGCGCAATTCTTGCCAGTTGTGGGGAACTTGGGTGAGTTGGACGATCGAACGATCAATTTTTTCGGGTTTGGTGGTGCGCCAGTCGATTAGCCAGTCGGTGTTAGCGGCGTCGCTAGCTGGATTGGCGGCGGCGGATCGTACGGCGAGTAAGCGCACTTCGTAACGCTTTTTGTAGGTATTGTTGTCCAGCTCGACTAAGGCATCGCAGGGTCCTTCGGGTAGTTCTTCACGGTAGTGGCCCCACCAGACGCCGGGAAAGCCGGTTGCGACCGATTGATCGGTGAGTTCGAATTCTGTTTTGATGTATTTCAGCTTTTGCCCCTTCATATCTTGGATGTTGCGTTGCCATGTGCGCTTGAAGCTGCAGTCTTGAATCCATAACCGTGGGGCCGGATTGCCCATGCCACAAGGTTCGAGTAGTTTTAGTTCTTGGAATAATTCCTTGCTGAGGGCGGCAACGGGGATGACTAAGTCGGCAGTGACTTCTTCGGTGTCTAAGTCAACGTCAATAAAGTCTTGCCGCATTTTTTGATTGACGGCATCGGCGAAGATCGGCAGGTTTTCCATGGTCAGGCTTAATCCGGCCGCGAAGGGATGGCCACCGAAACGGTGGAGTAAGTGGGCTTGGGCTTTAACCAGTTTGTAGAGGTCGATTTGGCGAATCGATCGGGCGGAACCGCGGGCCATGCCGTCTGCGGTACTGAGTAAAACGGCGGGACGACCAAATTCTTGAGCCAGTTGGCTAGCGACCAGGCCCAAGACGCCAGGATGCCATTGTTCATCCCAGAGGACTAAGACGTAGGTGGTTGATAGGTCGAGCGTTTCGGCTTTGGCACGGGCTTGTTTATAAACGTCTTGCTGCAGTGATTTGCGGCGGGCGTTGGCCAGTTCGGTTTCTTCGGCGAGTCGGTGGCAGCGATCGGCATCTTTGCTGGTGAGCAATTCAACACAGAAGTGGGCGTCGCCTTGGATACGGCTGACGGCGTTGATCCGGGGACCAATGCCGAAGGAGACATCGGTGGGCCGATCGCCAGTTTTTTTGCAGAGTTGCAGTAGGCGTGAAATGCCGGGTCGGGTCGCGGTGGCGGGTTTTGATTGTTTTTGCAGTTGGATAATGCCTTGTTGGCAGAGGTAGCGGCAGTCGCCTTTGAGTTCGACTAAGTCGGCAATCAGGCCGATCGCGACTAAATCCAGCAGTTCTGCTAAGGGTTGGGTGGGGACGTCGGGCATGGCCATATACAATGCTTCGACGAGTTTGTAAGCCACGGCGACGCCGGAAAAACTGTAGAAGGGGTGTTCCTGGTCGAGGAAGCGGGGATTGACGATCGCGCTGACGGGGGGACGCTCGTCGGGCAGGGTGTGGTGGTCGGTGACGATCACGTCCATGCCGAGGGTTTTGGCGTATTCGATTTCGGCGATGTTGGTGCTGCCGGTGTCGCAGGTGACGATGAGGGTATAGCCTTGGGCGTGCAGTAGGTCGAGGCCGATTTGGGAGATGCCGTGGGATTCGGTGAAGCGGTTGGGGATGTAGTAGGTGAGTTGGGTGGTTTGGGTGAAAAATTGACCGAGGCCATCCCAGAGGACGGATGTGGATGTGACACCGTCGGCGTCGAAGTCGCCCCAGATGGCGACTTTTTCTTGGGTGGCGCGGGCTTGTTTGAGTCGATCGACGGCCAGTTGCATTTCTTGGCCGAAGTCGTAGGGGCTGTGGGGTTGGTATTGGCTGGCGTGGATGAATCCGGGGAGTCGATCGATGTCACGGATGCCGCGTTGCCATAGAATTTGGGCGATGAATTCGCCGCTGAAGGGTTGGCTCAGGTCACGTACGGCTTGGCGGAAGTTTTCGGGGGGCTGAGCGGTGGGCAGAATCCAGGTTTGTGACATGGTGAGGAACGGTGGAATGGCCTGACGAAGTGCCTAATGTTATAGCATTGGGTTTTTGAGTTTGGGCAATGGAGTTGATGTTTGGTCGGTAGCGGTGCCTTGAATTTGGACGTTTGGATTCAGGGACTCGGTAGAATGAAAGTGCCGATTTGGATGAGTTCAGCCCATGAGAAGCAAGCTAAAACTTTTCCAAAGGAAGCAAATATGTGAGATGTCCGATACCGCTGCTCAGGTGATGCGCTCAATGGGGATGTTCAACCCCTGAAGTTGCGATTTTACTTTTCTTGCTTGATGTTTGGCGGTGCGATCGACCTAGAGCGGATTGTTGCTAGAGCCGAATTATTTCAGTGCACTGCCGAATGATCGGTTTACTGGGCAGAGGATTTAAGTGACCCAACTGCCGATGCGGCTTCGTACTTTGATGCACTTGGAGAATGATTTGTGACAAGTTTCCAAGATTTCCCAGCCAATCATGTGGCCGACTGGTTGGCCCTAGCGATCGGCAATTCCCGTCTCCACTGGGCCTGGTTTCAATCCGGCCAATTACAAATCGCCTGGGATACGCCGCATTTGCCTCAGGCCACAGTTCTGCAATTGATCGCCACCCAATTTGACTTTGCTGTAGAACTGCGACCAAGCGCGATCACCCTACCCAAATGGCCGCAGCCGATTGCCCTATGCATTGCCTCCGTCGTCCCCGCCCAAACCACTCTGTGGCAGCCGTATACGCAGGCGTGCGTCCTCACCCTCGCCGATATTCCCCTGCAAAACTGCTACCCTAGCCTCGGGATCGATCGGGCCCTCACGCTCTGGGGTGCAATCCAGCAATATGGCGCGCCAGTGCTTGTAATTGATGGTGGTACTGCCCTTACCTTCACCGGGGCCGATGCCCAGCGGCGGCTGGTGGGTGGGGCGATTTTGCCCGGTGTTCGCACCCTGTTCCAGACCCTCGATCGGGCCACTGCCGCATTGCCCGATGTTTTGTCAGCGACCGTTTCATCCGCGCCCGCAGCGATCGCCACTCACTTGCCCAATCGCTGGGCCACCAACACCGCAGCGGCAATCCACAGCGGCATCATCCACACCGTCACCGCTGGATTGACCGATTTTATCGCCGACTGGTGGAACCGCTATGGCTCAAGCCCGATCGTCTTCACCGGCGGCGATGGTGCCCAACTCAAGGCATGGTGGAATGCCGCTAATGCCGCAAATTCAAATCAGTCGTCACAAATCCTCTGGGACCCGCAGTTAATCTTTGCTGGGATGCAAGCGGTAGTACTGCGTATGACCTGAGGATCAGGCTGACTCACCTAAGCCGTTTCGGCTCCATTATTGCCATTTGGATGGAAATACTCATAAATCTGCTCCGCCATCTTGGGGCCAATGCCCTCAACCTCGGCCAACTGTGCCACACTTGCCTCCCGCACATAGTCGATCGAGCGAAATGTCGCCAACAGCTGCTTCTGACGATAATGTCCCAATCCCGGAATTTCATCCAAGCGCGATCGCCGCATCCGGGTCGATCGTTGCTGCCGGTGAAAACTCACCGCAAATCGGTGGGCTTCATCCCGCAGTCGTCGCAACAACTGCACCCCCGGTTGCTCGGCTTCCGTCGGCAACGGCAACGATTCTCCCGGTAAGAAAATCTCCTCCCGCTGCTTCGCCAAACTCACCACCCGAATCTCTTCCAGCAGATTCATCTCTTTCAACACAGCCACCACTGCCGAAAGCTGCCCCTTACCACCATCAATCATCAACAAATCGGGGAAATCGGAATAGGCCGACGACTGCCGCGTCAGGACTGAAGATTCATGCCACTTGCGAATATGCTCACCCCGCGCCTTTGCCTGGGCATACCGCCGAAACCGCCGCGTAATCACTTCCGCCATACTCGCGAAGTCATCGGAATGACCGGGGCGTACTTCCGGATTACGAATCTTATAATGACGATAATGTTGCCGCGCCGACAATCCATCGATGAACACAACCTGAGACGCAACCGCATCGGAACCTTGAATGTGTGAGATGTCATAACCTTCAATCCGACGGGGCAACTCCGGCAAGTCTAAAATTTCTGCTAAGTCCTGCATGGCTTGGTTATTTCGATCGACAGCTTTCTGCGTTCGTGCCAACTCATAGGTCGCATTCCGCTCCACCATCTCGATTAATTCCGCCTTCGTCTGGCGCTGGGGATTGACGATCGTCACCTTTCGCCCCTTCGCCTGACTGAGGTAATCCGCCAGCATCTCGGCATCCGGCAACTCATGCTGCACCAAAATTTCTGCCGGAATCTCCACCGGATCGACCGTTTGAAAGTGCTCTTCCAACACGCGCTGTAAAATTGCCCCCGGCTCGCCCGACTGCGCATCGGCAAAAAATCCCAGCCGCCCCACCAAACGCCCCGCCCGAATCTGAAATAGCTGAACGCAAGCATGCACGTCATCCGCTGATAGGGCGATCGCATCGCGCGAAACCGTATCATCTGGCAACGCTACTTTCTGGTGCGCCCCGAGATTCTGCAAACCCTGAATTTGGTCACGCAACCGCGCCGCATGTTCAAAATTCAGTTCGGCTGCCGCCTTTTCCATCTGCGCCGATAGGTGATCGACTAGCTCCGACGATCGTCCCTGAAAGATCATCGCTACTTTCTGCAAAATTTTGCGATAATCCTCCGAAGAAACAAGTCCCTGACACACTCCTGGACAGCGGCCAATATCGTAATTCAGACAAGTACGATCCTTGAATAATGGCTGAGGCCGTTGCCGCAGTGGGAAAATTCGCTTGACGACATTCAACGTGCTGCGCAACAAATGCGTATCGACATAAGGCCCATAATAGCGATCGCGCTCCTTTCCCGATCGGCGTTTACGGGTAATAAAAATCCGCGGATAGTCTTCCGACCAAGTAATACAGAGATAGGGATATTTCTTGTCATCTTTCAGCGCCACATTAAAATGCGGCTGGTGCTGCTTAATTAGATTCGCTTCTAGGGCCAGCGCTTCCGCTTCCGTATCGGTGACGATTACTTCGATATCCGTCACTTGCCGCACCATTAGCTGGATACGGGGACGCGTATCATGACCGTTGAAATATTGCCGCAGGCGCGATCGCAGCTTTTTCGACTTGCCAATGTAGAGAATTTGGTCTGTCGCATCGCGCATATAGTACACACCCGGCTCTGGCGGGATTTCCTTCAGCCTTGCCTCGAGCCGATCAGGCTGCTTAATCAGAGGCGGTGCTGTTGGTGGTGATGCGCTGGCGGACATATTATGACGAGGGATAGCGTCGAGCCTCACTATTGTACAACTTGCCAATCGGTACAACTTGCCAATGGCGACAGCCGCTCACTGCTATCTACTCCAAATGGAGTGCAATGCGCAAAAATGCTCAATGCGGAATCACAATCAGCTATCACCGCCAAATCATGCTTGGTAGAGGTGATTGCGCCGCCGATCGGCTTGCAAATCTTTAAGTCTCCAGACGGATCTGCGTTAGTTTGGAAATCGCGCATCAGTCGGTTGCACCAATCGCGGCACGTTCATCGGCGACAAACATTAGATGTTTTATCTTCAGGTGCCGCCCAAGGAGCACTACAGTTGACCCACTTAATCACGTCAATCTCAAACATCATGATGGTAGCCAATAGGGTGCCAATTCCAACGAGAAAAGCGACCACAGCGATCGTTATCGAATTCGTATTCAAAATATCTCCAGTACCTAAATGAATGGAAGATGGGCAAATTACTTCCCGGTCAGCGCGCGGTTGCGATTCGGTTTTAGCCATGATGGATCACAGCCTCAGGGGCGTTACAACGCCCCTAACGAAATCCTGTCCGATTATCCAGCTAACTTTACCACGCTAGAAAAAAACGGCACAGCTAATTGTTGAGCAAGGAAATGACGATCGCATTACGGTCAAACGTAATCAGCCCAAACTCCATCAGAGCTTGAAATCCGCTTTTGAACGAACCCCAGCGCTAACGGTCGAGCGCCAGCATCAACGAGCCCATGGCCGGGGGTTAAGCGCATGATCAAGGTCGAACGGCATGGGACACTCGCCCCCTACCCAAGAACTCGACCGAACATCCGGCAAGTTAAGAAATGTAGGGATTTCAGGAATATCCGTATATTCACTTGCTTCCTTCGCTAAGACGAAAGAATATACGAAGCTGTGAGGGGTAGGGCTATGCCAGTGCGCCGGATTTCCCGACTGGGGAAATATTGCCTGTTAGGACTGCTATTTTGTTTGGGTATCGTTGCCTGCAATTACCAAGGCCCTAACCCGATCGCCCAGTTGGCGCCCCAAAAGCCGCTTGAAACCGTCGAAGCTGTCCCTGATCCGGAGCTGCCAACCTGGATCGAGCAAATTAGTCCGATCGGAGAAGCCGATGCTCTCGCCCAGATTCGGATTCGATTCAAGTCACCAATTATTCCGCTATCAGCACTAGGCAGCGACGAACAGCAAGCGCAACTCAACCGCTTTGAAATCACCCCACAGCTCCCCGGCCAATTCCGCTTCCTCACCCCACGCATGGTTGGCTTTCAAGCCGATCGGGCCTTACCCAAAGCCACCCGCATCAAAGTCACGCTCAAAGCCGGACTCAAAGACTTAGAACAGCACCAAATCCGGCAGGATGTCGCTTGGACCTTTAATACCGAAACCATCAAGCTGACCGACCTACCAACATTACCAAGCGATGCATCAGTCGAACCCTCCCCCGTCGGGCTCGAACCAGAGGTGCTGATCACCGCCAATACAGAATTAGACGTGCAATCGGTGCAGGCAACGTTGAACCCCGCAGGCCAAAACGGCTCAGTACCAGTCAAAGTTGAGCTAAAAGAAGCAACCGATCGCACCAACACCGACCCTTTCGCGAGTCCGCAGGAAAAGTTTAATCCGGCCTTGAAGCAGTGGATTTATCGCTTCACACCGCAGCGTCAGTTAGATAAAGCCACCCGCTATCAGCTCGAAATCGCCCCCGGCATTCGTCCCAAGACTGGCAACCTCGCCAGCGAAACCGCCTTCACCGGGGGCATCATGACCTATGCCCCCCTGGCCTTCCAGGGCTTAGAGTACATCGATCAACCTCACGGTGGCGGTGCCTTTGGCCGCTTTACCCAAGGCGCGGCCCAACTCAAATTCAATAACGGCCTCGTGGCTGACAAAGCCCAAAAAGCAATCGAAATCACGCCGCCGCCCAAAGAATATCCCTCCCTATTGCGCACCTATGACGACGATCGTTGGGTTGGGCTGAATCCCTGGGCTTTAGAACCGGATACAACCTACAAGATCACGATCAAACCAGAGTTGACCGACAGCTTTGGTCAAACCCTGGAGCAACCGGTCACACTCGAATACAAAACCGGCAATGTCGCCGCTGACCTGTGGGCACCAACCGGCTTCAATATCTTTCCCACCAGCAAACAATTGCAACTGACGATCGATGCCGTCAACTTGCCCAAACCGGAATACCAAGCCAGCTATCACCGCGTCGAACCCACGGAACTCGTCTATTTCGATTCGGCCTATCCGCAGGGTCAGGAGCGGGGTTTGTTACCGGATGCGAGTCGTTGGCCAACGGAATCAATCGATAAACTCACACCGAATCAAACCCAAAAAGTTACCATTCCCCTGCAAACAAAACTCGGTAGCGGTACCGGACTGCTGGCCTACGGGATTCAAGCCCGCACTTACCAGTACAGCGACAATCCAGAAAAAAGTAATGCCAAAAGCTGGCGCGAGCCGAAGTTCTACGGCATGGTGCAACTGACCAATTTGGGCGTCTTCACCCAGTGGTTCCCCGAGTCAGGCTTAGTGCGCGTCCATCACCTTGATGATGGTAAAGCGGTGGAAAATGCCCAAGTCGAAGTCTATCGATCGCAGCTAGGAGCGAAGTCGCGTCCCACCCCGCGTCCCTGTGCCACCGGCCAAACTAATACAACCGGCGTCTTGCAACTTGACCAGTCGCAGCTCCAAGCCTGTATGCCCGATGGCAAATCGATCTTTAGCGAAGCCCCAAAGTTATTGACGATCGTCCGAGAAGATCAAGACTGGGCTTTTAGTCGCTCACAGCAGTGGAGCGGCAGCTATGGCTATGGCATTTACGCCGGTTGGCAAGGTGACAAACCGATTTCACGCGGGACAATCTTCTCCGATCGGCAACTCTACCAACCTGGAGAATCGGCTTGGTTGACCGGCGTTGCCGCCTATCTGAGCAACGGTAAACTGCAACGCGATCGGAAAATCGCCTATGAAGTCACACTCAAAGATCCGAAAGGCAATAAGACCGATTTAGGCACACAGACAACGAATGAATTTGGCACATTTTCCCTCGAAGTCCCGCTCCAGGCCAATCGCGCTTTAGGCAATTACCAAATCGAAGCCAAGAGTAGAGCAGGCGTGACGATTCGGGGTGATTTTCGCGTGGCTGAGTTTAAGCCGCCGAATTTCAAAGTTGATCTGTCCCTCGATCGTGAATTTGCTAACTTAGGCGACGCAGTAACGGCCCAAACCCAGAGCAACTATCTATTTGGCCCCGCGCTCGAAGGCGCACAAGTGGAATACTACGTCACACGGGAAAAATCTGATTTCACCCCAAAGGGCTGGTCGGAGTTCGAGTTTGGTCGCCGCTGGTACTGGCCGGAAGAAGAACCGAGTATTAACAGTGATGTATTGCAAACCAAGGCGCAGTTGGATCGATCAGGGCAGGGCAAACAGAGCATCAAAGTCGATGGCGAGCTACCCTATCCCATGACCTATCGGGTCGATGCCCAGGTGAATGATGCCGCCAATTTATCGGTTGCCGCGTCTAAAACCTTTACCGCCTTGCCCAGCGATCGCCTGATTGGCTTAAAAACAGACTTCCTTGCTGATGCCGGTAAACCCTTCAACGTACAGGTGATGGTGACTAATCCCCAGGGAGAAGCAGTGCCGAATACCCCGGTGAAGCTGGAACTGCAACAGATGATTTATCACAGTGTGACCCAGGTTGTCGCGGGTAGCCAACAACCCTATGATCAGTTGGAATATAGAACTGTGGCCACAGCTGAGGTACGATCGCAGTCGGGTCCAGAAACGGTCGCACTAACACCACCGGAGGCGGGAGCTTATCGCATTCGAGCGAATTATACGAATGCCAAAGATGACGTAACGGCAACGGATGCACGGATTTGGGCCACGGGGGAGGGGATGGCCGCTTGGAGTGGACGCTACAGCAACAATCGACTCGAACTGCAACTCGACAAAGAAACCTACAAGCCTGGCGAAACGGCCCATGTGGTGATTCAGTCACCCTATCCCGAAGCTGAACTGTATTTTGCGATCGTCCGGCACAACACGCTTTATCAGACAGTCACCCAGGTGAAAGGCAGCGCGCCAAAAATTGATTTCACCGTCACACCCGATATGCTGCCAAATGCTGCGGTCGAGGCTGTGTTGGTGCGTCAGGGGACACCTTTGAGTCAGACGGAAGTAGGACAGGTTGAGGATTTAGCTAAAGTCGGCTTTGCGTCGTTCAATACGGACTTAGCCGATCGCTATCTGCAAGTACAAGCGACACCACAGCAGGCCAAAAATGAACCCGGTGCCGAGGAAACCGTACAGCTTTTGGTGCGGGATGCGGACGGTACTCCCGTCCAGGGCCAAGTCACCGTCATGGCGGTGAACGAAGCCGTCTTACAACTGACGAATTACCGCATTCCCGATCTGGTTAAAACGGTTTATGCCGATCAGCCGATTTCCGTCCGCTTTGCCGATAACCGGCGGGAAGTGGTACTGACACCGATGAGTTCCCCGATCGAGAAAGGCTGGGGCTTTGGTGGTGGCCTCTCTGCCGGTGCGGCGAACGATCGATTGCGTCAGGACTTTAAACCGATCGCCTACTACAAGGGCGATGTGAAAACCGATACCAACGGTAACGCCACCGTAAAATTTACCCTGCCGGATGATCTGACCACTTGGCGGGTAATGGCCGTGGCCACCGATACAGCGATGCGCTTTGGTAAAACCGATGCGACCTTTATGACCGCCAAACCTCTGATGGCCAATCCGGTGCTACCGCAGTTTGCGCGTGTGGGCGATCGGCTAGAAGCGGGTTTATCTCTGACTAACACAACCGGACAATCGGGGCTTGCGCGGATTCAGGGGACAGTCAGCGGTGCATTGCAACTGGCCGATGACCAAGCACAGGATCGACAGACCGACCTAGGTACACAAACGCAAGCCTACCGCTTCCCGATCGTCGCCCAGCAAGCGGGGGAAGGGGAAGTGCAGTTTCGGGCGGAGCTGAATGGTGCAACCGATGGCTTCAAGCTGCCGCTAACGGTCAAACCACTCGAAATTACCGAACAAGTGGTGGAAACGGGCACGACTCAAAATCAAGTCAAGCTCCCGATCGTGGTTGATGACAAGGTGAGTAACGCCGTGGGTGGACTAGAGCTATCCCTCGCGAGTACGCTGATTCCCGAACTCAAGGCTCCCGCCAAGCAGAGTTTCGATATCGAATGGCCGTTCTTAGAAACCACCGCCAGCCGCTTAACGATCGCGGCCAATCTGCAAATTTTGGGACAAACCTACGAACAGAGCTTTAGCGAGTTCAACCCACCGCAACAAGCACAGCAGGCGATCGAGCAGATGAAAAAGCTGCAACGCCCGGATGGGGGCTTTGCCTTCTTCCCTGGCAGCGAAACGACCGATCCATTTGTCTCGGCCTATGCGGCGGCAGCCTTAGCCCAGGCGCAGGCCGCCAAACTACCCGTTGATCAGTCCCTCATTAGCGCGGTGAAGGACTATTTACAAAAAGTATTGGCTAATCCCCGACAATACGACTTTTGCAAAGCCCAAAGTTGCCAAGATCAACTGCGGCTCGAAAGCCTGATGGCCTTGGCTGAACTGGGCGATCGCCGGAATGAATTTCTGGGTGATTTGTACGATCGGCGCAATGAGTTCCCAGCCGTGAACCAAATCAAACTAGCCCGCTATTTATCCCAATTCCCCGCTTGGCAACGCCAGTCAGCTGATATGGCCGCAAAAATTCAGGAGTCGGTGTATGAAACGGGTCGTCAAGCGACGATTAACTTACCGCAAAAATGGCGCTGGTTCAGTTCCCCCACAACGGCTCAAGCGGAAGCACTGAGGCTGATGGTTGAGCGTCAGGCCCAACCAAATACGATCGATAAGCTACTCAGTGGCTTGCTGTCATTGCGTCGTGATGGGACTTGGGGCTGTAGCTACTACAATGCCCAAGCCCTAACCGCGTTGGCAGAATATAGTGAGTTGTTGCCGGAACCTCCAAACTTTACGGCAACCGCACAACTCAAAGGCAAAACCCTCGTCTCGCAGCAGTTCCAAGGCTACAAACAGACAAGTGTCGATCGTGTTGTACCGATGGCCGAGCTACCGCGTGGCAAACACGATGTGCAATTGCAGAAGTCGGGCAAAGGCACACTGCACTATCTGGCCGCCTATCGCTATCGTCCTGAGGGCAACCCGCCGGGCCGGTTCAATGGTCTGCGCGTGAGTCGCCAGATTCATCCGGCCAATAGTGAAGAGACGATCGCCACAATGGATCTGCAATCGATTGATCAACCAATTCAGCTTAAACCAGGTCAAGTATTCGATATTGAGTTAGAAGTGATTACCGATCATCCGATCGATCATTTAGTGATTAACGATCCGCTACCAGCGGGCTTAGAAGCGATCGACAGTCAATTCCAAACCGCAACGCCTTATTTCCAAGCACAGTCCGACAGTTGGGAGATTAACTACCAGACGATTTATCGCGATCGGGTGATGGCCTATGGTGATCACCTGCAAGCCGGAGTATATAAATTGCACTATCTGGTGCGATCGGTGACGCCCGGAACCTTCGTTTATCCCGGAGCAGTAGCGCAGTTGCAATATGCACCAGAAGAGTTTGGCCGATCGGCAGCCGCAACGCTGGAAATTCGGGAGTAGTTTTGACAGTGATTCAGTTTTCAGTTTGTATAGGTTAAAGGGCATTTCAGGCTTGATCCGTGCCAAATCACCGGATTATTGAGCCAGTGAAGTATAATAAATTACCCATCCTCCATTCATTGTAGGCACTGGAGATATTTTGAATAAAAATTCGACAACGATCGCTGTGGTGGCTTTTCTCGCTGGAATTGGCACCCTATTGGCTACCATCATGATTTTTGAGATTGACGTGATTAAGTGGGCTAACTGTAGTGCTCCTTGGGCGGCACCTGAAGATAAAACATCTAATGTTTGTCGCCGATGAACGTGCCGCGATTGGTGCAACCGACTGATGCGCGATTGCCAAACTAACGCCGATGCGTCTGCAGATGCGTCTAATGGCCGACCCAATACATTTGTAACAGCATCGCCGGTTCTCCAAATCAATTTGCCAGACTCACAGAAACCTTGTAGTGCTTAGTCAAGGTTGGCACGTTGGTCAGCATCAGACATTACAGAAGCCAGTAGGGTGTCAGTTTGTGCTTGAACGGTAGCTAGTTGGAAATGCTGTTCGACATTTTGGTAGGCGCACTTTGTCACCGTTTCGATCTGAAAGGACGATGTTTGGCAATCCCGAATGATGGTCGCTAATGCTTGAGCATCACCTGGCGACGTCAACCAACCGGTTTTCCCATGCACAATTAGCTCAACAGCACCACCAGCAGCGGCAGCGACGACTGGCGTTTGACATAGCATCGCTTCGATAATCACCCGACCAAATGGCTCCGGTGCGACTGAAGTATGCGCAATTAGATCGCAGGCAGCCATCAAATCTGGAATATCTTCACGAAATCCCAGGAACTGACTCGATCGTGTAACCCTTGCTGCTCAACTTGCTGATGTAGCGCCTGCACATACTCATTTTCACCAAATAACGCACCGCCAACAAATAGGGCAACCACATTATCAGGACAATTAGCCAGGGCTTCTAGTAAAACATGTTGACCTTTCCAGGGAGACAGACGACTGAAATGCCCAATCACAAACTGGTGATCAATTTGCAACTGTTGACGGAGTGATTGGGCTTGGGTGGCATCGATGCGATAGCGATCGACTTGAAATCCGTTGTAGACGACATGGACCAGATTGGCTTTACCCCCAGCCCGAATAAAGGCATTCTGCGATGCTTCGGAGTTGGCGATTACCAGTTTTGCTGTCGCATTTGCCAGCCGAATCAGTAAGGTGCGATTTATCCAGCTAAAGTGCTCCGGGCTGATGATGTCATGCAGATGGTAAACCAATGGTACGCGGCTCCACAGACTGGCGATCGCACCGACGACTAGGGCTTTGGGCGTATTCGCATAAATCAGTTCATGCTGCCGACTCAACTGGATTACCTGCATAATCAGTGACAACAATCGATCGAACTGCCGCACCGCTTGCCACAGACCACCTTGCTTCCGAATTTCCAGGGGTCGCTGATTCAAAATTTGGACAGGAATGTTTTTTTGCTTGAGTCGATCGTCGAACGGCCCCAGTTCAAATAACGCGACAAGACAGCAATCACGATAATATTCAGCCGTATCTAACAGACACAATTCCGCACCACCGAGACTGTCTGTTTGATCTAGAAATAATATTTTCATCAATGCTATTGTGCTGCACGTCCAGATAAATTCACACCAACCGA
>CAVPGX010000026.1:0-87521 GCA_963704065.1 uncultured cyanobacterium
CTACGCATTCGGCTCCTGCACCACGCCACAAACCACCGCTGCTACCTCGTCGAGAAATCTCTTGTCAGCCTTTCGCATCCAGGCCTCAAGGCTGTACCCGGGACCCATTCGCGGACAATTTCGAGCAACTCTCCAAAGTCGTAGATCCCGAGAATCATGGCAACATTGGGATGACGCACTTTCGCGGCGAGACTTGCAGCCTTGATCAGCCGCTCTTTTTTCCCTGCGTGGGACAGTTGGCTAGAGGCCAGAATCCGCAAAGCAACGGTACGCTTAACTGCGTATCGAAGGCACGATACAGCATGCCCTCCTGAACGCGTGCAGAAGGCGTTCAAGACGAAAGTGCCCAAACCGTCGCTCCCCAAATCTGCCCCTCAACAGACTGAACTGCGATGTGACTTTTCCCAGCCGTTCCGTCGACTTCTGATCGCCCGCCGTCCAACTCATGTATTAGTCCCTGGTACTTTCGGGCACAGACGTTTCAAGAAAACTCGGGACTCTTCTGACTACTGTCAAGCAATCGTTGTAGGTGGTCGAATAAATCGGGAAAGCCAGTCGCAATATCTGCAAGCCGTTCACTTCTGAGAGTGGGGTCGTCTATTTCAGAGATCTCAAGAAGCAGCTCTCTCAAGCGATTGGCTTGCTCCTTTTGATGGCCGGCATCGTCAATCTTGGAACCCATGAGCATCAGTTATGCGATTGTACGGCGGATTCTCAGAGTCAGCCTTGAGTTTGGGCAATCTGCGGCTTTGCCAATGGAGACTCAACCGTGCCCCCTGCTTCCAGGCGCCGACGGTCGATTGTCTCCTATGGCGTTAACGCGACGCATGATGCACACGACGCTTGCGAACACCATAAGCAAGCCCACCTACCCCGATCAATCCCCAGACGATGATTGTCGCAGGTTCGGGTACAGGATTAGCATGGTACGACTTGAAGACAAAGGTGGGTGTCTCGACACCGGTGTGGCTTCGAAGCCACTGCGACACACAAATGTTCCGCCACTCGAGTACTTCGTCTAAACAACCTTGCCCTGACATAGACCTCGTCACTCCCGGCGACAAGACTTGAAATGTCAAACGTGTCGGTGTTGTGGTACTCAGGTCCAGGAAAAGGTCCTCGAGGGCCAGCCTCGGCAATTGTGTGTCCAAGTGTTGAAATCTGTCGACACATCAAGGAACGCCAGGGCTCCACTGTGAAAAGCCTGATAGCCCCAGAGGTGCCGCCCTCAGACTCGCAGAGAGATAGGCGACGGGGTCGACACCTCGTAGACGATTTCTGCAATCGAATTTGGGACTGGCGGGCTGCCAGTATCGAACGCTATCCGTGCCGTAGAAGTTTTCTTTTCTTAGAAATGCGTTCGAGCTGAAATAAGGCGTATCGGCCCCAGCATCGTAGAGATTGAAAGAGTACTCAAACTCAATGCTGGCCTTTACGGTTGCACTGGTGACCATTGCAAAGCCCATAACGACCAGGGTTGATATCAGTCGGTTCATCAGTGGAAACCCTCTTTGAACTGTGGCTCTTGTTGACGGACCATTGACGATGATCCCTACTGACTGAAGCGTCTTTGAATTCAGAATCTCGCCAATTTTTGGAATTATCTTTCGCAGGCACCCCTCAGTTGTGTCAGGAATCCGCCGCCAGAATATGGGCTCTATAATTGGGAAGCGATGGGCCGACAGACGTCGGAGAAGATCCAGGGCTAACGCGTACTTTGGATGCGATGAGGCAATCCGCGTGGCGTTGAAGTCAACCCAACCTGAATTGCCTTAAGTTCGGAAAACGTGTATGGCCAGAAGGACAGGGCTGACCGCCGTAAACTAAATGTGCTTTCGCCGCAAGACAAACTGGCTGGAAGAGGCAGCTTCCCATGTTCTCCAGAGTTTGCGTTAGCCGTTGGAGAAGATCGAGGTTCACTCGACACGTGAAATCACTTGTCAACATAAAGATGGCGACGTCAATTGAACTGATTCGACCGAGCCTTGGAAGCGAGGAAGTGACCGCCTTCCTACGCGGCCAGACAAGCACATAGCCAACAATTATCAACCCTAACACTCCCCAAACACCTGCCGCACAAGGCTCTGGGACCGGGCTGATCGATACTGCAAACGCGCCTTGGTTGTCAAAGTAATGACCGACGTTTCCCTGGTGACTACTGGCATCTGCAATTCCGAGAAACAGACGCGAGGCGCCTGTAGGCGCAATGAACTCTTGAAGCACTCCTTGTTTGGCTCTCCATCGCCAATAAAGAACACCTGCCGAAGTCCAGGAGCGAGGGATGAAAAATTGATCCCAATTACATTGAAGTCCAATCGCTCGGGTGCTGTTCCGCCTGGTTCGGTGTCGTCAAGAAACACTCCAACCAACGGCATTCTCCGAGGCATTAGCAGACCGGCAATGCCACCGACTGAGTTGTAGCTCGCAGCCCCCTGAAAGCCGTCAGGCCCATTCCAAGAGTTCTCCCAACCTGGAATCCCGGTGCCCCCTCCCTCATTCGCCAACCCTGTGACGCTCGAGAACGTTATCACAGTTCCTGAGCTGATGACGATCGGTACTTGCACAGGAAGCACCCCCCCGCCCTGGCCTCCTGGAGCTGGCGGAGCCAAGTGGCCAGCCCCAAAAATATTGGCATTCCCTGCAACGACTATCGATGCCTGGACCGATCTGCCCGACAGTGCCAGCCAAGCCATGGCCAATACGACAAAACCTCGCATTTCAACCCCCATAACAATTCGAATGCCCTCGCACTAATACGGGGAAGCGAGTTTCGGTTACCAACTCAGCCAGAGAATCTCAGAAAATCGCGGATTTCTCGGAATCATTCGTTATCGAAAAGAGCGATTGAGCGCAGACAAACACAGTTGCGGTGTTGGGAATTGATAGGCGAAGCCCCGTTGCTCACCACTCACCAGGCCGTTGCGTGAACATGGGCGTGTCTCAACGTCCTCATATTTCTCCATGTTCAAGAGCTATCTCGTAGACGACTGTGTGGGTTCTCGGCGTACCGCCTGTTCAGTTGGCTCGACTCCCAGAGATCTCGTGATTTGGGATTCGCGATAGAGACCTCCAGGAACGACTTGTGGAAACTCACGCATACTCACAGCATGGTCAACGATTCGAAGACGGGGTCGAACTTTTGATTTCTCAAGGCATGATCTGGAGTGGATATCTGCCTTTACCTCCGAGCACCTCCAAGGCCCTCGGACACCCAGTAATGGCAGAGTCAACTTAGGGGGGCGACGTTGACTTATCATGAGCTTGCGTCAATTTTGGCAAAATCGAGAAGCGAAACACAGAATCTGACGTCTCTGAACGCCTGGTTAGCGTGTCAGTTGGGCGCGTTTCCGCCGAAAACGCGGTTGATGATATCTGGAAAGGTGACCGAGGGATCAAAGAATCGAGTCATTGCTCAAGCCGCAGCCGACGCCGGCCCAAAATTATTCACGTGAATAAAATCTCGTCACCACCGGGCAGTCGGGACGACTCCGGACCGCCAGTGAATTTGAACGCTCCTTGATCGTCGGCCCAATGGCGACTGACGGGGCGTTCACTCCTATGCCAGTAAGTGCAATAGGATGCGTCGGAAGCCCGCCCGAGTCAAATTGCACTTCTCATCGAGAACGACCGTCACTGATGTACCAGGAGATCCAAAGACCCGGGCCCCTTGCTTGTGACTTCACAGGCCTAAGCGTCGTGTCGAGCTTCCCTAGCGAAGCTCAGGATATCGGGCTTTGCGTTACTGTGGGAAAACGGACCTGTATGAAGATGCTTTCTTGGATACGGAAGGAAAGGAGCTCACTGAGGGCTACCTAAGATTCTCTTCGGGAGAGTCCATCGACACAGGCCGACTCGTCGGAAACCCGTCGGAACCGACCTTAGAGAGGAAAGACCTTCTCCTTCCGGGGAGATTGATCTTACGTCTAGCGGGAGGTGACGGGACCGAGGGAGCATGTTCTAGATAGGTATGGAGCATTATTTGTTTTCTACTTTCAGAGGCGCTGCCCTGCTACGCTTCGCCAGCGGAGGCTGGCATGATTCGGGCCCTGGCCGATTGAGGTCGGGCCCGACTTTTCCTTACTCGTCCTTGAGAACCTATGTATTCAATTTATCAGCCCAAAACGCTTGACGATCATTGTCGCAGGCTGCTTGTCCACGAGGGTCATTTGCGGGAGTTCGATCGGCGGTGGTGCGGCCTCGTCCGAAAGTTCCATAATGCCGGCACGCCCTGGAAGAAAATTCACCTTCGGTTGCTCCCCATGGCCGCCGATACGCGCAGTTCTAGAATTGCCTGGGACGAGCTTTCGCGATTTGGGGGCCGAGCACCCGGACCTGATGGGATTCGCTACCGTGAACCCAAGGGTCCGGAGGTCTCGGACACGCTTCGCTCAATAAGTCGGGAGATCAAAGGGGGGTCGTTTCAGCTCGGCAATTCCAAAAAGTTGTCAATCAGAAAACGTCGGGCAACGGCACTCGTACGATCGAGTTGCTAAATATTTTCGACCGAGTTGTCTGCAAATCAGCAGCTCGTGTTGTTTCAGACCTGCTCGATCCTGGCTTTAGCCCCTTTTCGTTTGGATCCGCCGAGGACTCGACCGGCGTCACGCAATCGCAACGGCGAAGTACTTCACTGAAAAGAGATCGGCGCAGTGTTGGATCGTGCAAGACATCAAGGATTGCTTCGACCATGTCCCCAAGGGGCGACTGAGGTCCATCTTGTCCCGTCGCTTTCCCGACGAATTTCTGGGGCTACTCGCTGCTCTGACCAGGGGTTTTTCAGGTAAAGGACTGCCTCAAGGCAATCCACTCTCGCCCGTTTTGCTCAATGCATACCTCGACAAAGTGCTCGATCGCCCCTGGGTCAAGGCAGCTCCCGATTGGCCGCTCCTGCGCACAGCCGACGACATTTGCATACCTTGTCCAGACACTGACACCGCCAGCCAGCTTCACGACAAGCTTGATCGCCTCGTAACATCCGCCGGTTTTCGGCTCAAACACCCCAAGCAAGACGCGATCCATCAGCTTTCAGTCTCGAGTCGTGTTCCCTATTTGGGATTCGAGTTCTCCCGGCAAGGGTCGAAACGTCTACGAATTCACTTGCCGCAAAATTGCTGGCAAAGGCTCAGCGATCTCCTGGAGCGTTACCAGGACGGCTGCAGAGACACGCTGCGAGCCTATGACGCCATGTCTGCCTGGCTGAGCCAACAATTCGCCCTGCCACAGAACGGTCACTTTCAAAGGGCTCCATCGGTCCGTGCTCAACGCGGGTGCAAAATGTTCGCTTGTCGAGACGCCGGATGAATTCGTCTTCTCTGAAAAGCTTGGCGAAAGGGAGTTGATCAATGGGAAGGCATTCAACGGGCAATCACGATGCGACGAACAAGACGAATCCAGCGCTAACCGTGTAACGCCGATTCTCTATATGACATGTGGTGCCGAACTTCATGGGGAATGATTTTCTACTCGCGTGAATAGTTTTGCGACGGCAATGAACATGATGCGATCCCAAAGACTGGCATGATGTCGTGTGCTGTGGCAATTCGAGGAATCCGCCGGCAACTTCTTCTCTTGCGCCGACAAGCCGCAATCGCAAGAATAAATATTTTGAAGAATGACCAGGTCATCCACGACTTGGTAAGGGTTTTCGGGACAACGGCAACGATGTTTCGGAGCTGATCATAGATTGGCTTCTGAAGACTCAAGCAACTGGAGGTTGGCATGAGCATGCAACTCGTAAACTCGAGAGAGGCGGCCCAGAGACTGGGAATTTCCAAACGAACCCTCTTTTCTCGCCGCACAAGGGGGAAATTCCTCGAGTCATGATTGGCAAATGTGTTCGATATGACGTGCGAACGCTCGAAGACTGGGTGGCAAGACAACAGCAATCTTATCTGACGCGGTTTCGGTCCTAGGGGCCGAATTAACCGGGCCGAGAAAGCGGGTGTTGAAAGAATTGACCAACGTGCTGCCCAGCGGAAGAAGAGCGAAAACTGGCTGGCAGGTTTCTATCGAAAGCTGCGACGACATGGCAGAAACGTATTTTATTGAGGGCAAGCTTGCCCGAGCTTGTCCGTTTTGTTCGAGAGGTTGTTATGGCGAGCGTTTTCAAAAAGGGCGGCAAGAGCAACCGCCGGGGGTTCTACCAGATCGAATGGACCGATGAACGCGGAAAACGAAAGACCCGCTCGTCGAAAACCACTGATAAGTCGGTTGCCCTGAGGATTGCTCAGAAGCTTGAAGCAGAGGCAGCATCGATGCGAGAAGGCTTGATCGATCCCTCGGAGCAGACTCGGCGGTTGGCATCGATGAAGTCTCTGGAGGCGCATTTCGACGATTTTGAAGCCAAGATGTTGGCGGAGTGTCGATCGGAACATCACATCAAGAAGGCCCTGGGAATGATCCGCAGTATTTGCTCCTCGACCCAAGTGAGCAGTCTTGCTCAGCTTTCTGCAGAACGCGTGGTTCAGTTTTCTAGCATGCAACGGAACCTGAACCGCTCACCGCGAACCAATTCAGTCTTACCTGACCGCAATCAAGAGTTTCACTCGCTGGCTCGCCGACGAGGGACGAGTGGTGCTCGACCCGCTGGCCAGAGTAAAGAAGCCCAATCCATCCACCGATCGCCGCCTTGAGCGACGATTCCTGACGCCCGACGAATGGGACGCCTTGTCGAGTTACCTTGAGCACGCCGGCACGATCTATGGAATGGCCGCGGATTCTCGTCGGTTGTTGTATCGCCTTGCCATCGAGACCGGATTTCGGGCGGGAGAGATTCGCCAACTGACGTGGGGAGATGTTGACTTTGGTAAGCGTCCGACGATCACTTGCGGGAGCAACCACAGCAAGAAATCGACAAACGTCAAGGCAGCTTATTACTGCGAGCTTGGCAACCGAACTCGCGAGCCTGCGCGGCTCCGCCTCTCTTGGCTCGTCTCTATTTGCCCTGCCCCACTCGACCAACATGGCCCTGATGCTCAAGCGAGACATCGAGGATGCCCGGCAGTTCTGTATCGACTCAGGTTTTCGAACTGCTGGCTGGTCGGAGGACTTTCTGAAAGACGTTGATGCTACTGGCAAGCAAATGGACTTTCACGCGCTGCGACATACCTGCGGAACCTGGTTGGCGATGAGAGGGACACCGCTGAAGACGATCCAGGCCATCATGCGTCACTCCTCGATCACGCTGACCATGGACACTTACGGCCATCTGTTACCTGGTTCAGAAGAAGCCGCGGTGAAGAGCCTGGAGGCCATGTTTGAGTCCGGAGGCGGAACCAAAACGCAGCATATTCGACAGTACCCAGGACGCGAATCCGTGCCGGGTGGTGCCACACGGTGCCACAGCGAAGGTGACGACCGAGATCTCAGCCCAAGACAGCAAACCCTTGATGGGCAAGGACTTACGCGGCCAAAACCCAAGAAATACGGGGTCTCAAGAAAGTAGGCCGGGCAGGACTCGAACCCGCGACCAAGGGATTATGAGTCCCCTGCTCTAACCAACTGAGCTACCGGCCCCTACTTGTGCTTCCAAGCGTGTCCCCGCTCGCGAATAAAACGCGCGACACTCAAGCGAGTCAAAAAACCGTCGAGCGGACGTCGAAAACTGCCACCATCACTTCCAAGCCAAACTCATTGACACGATGACCCTCTGCCCCGCCCAGTTCGTTGGCCGCCATCTCAGCAACTCACGGAGCGACCCCATGAGCCGGCGAATTTCGCCACTTCGCTACTGACAAGCGAGACACTCCGCGCCGGCCAAAGGTTCGAAACAGAGTCTAGCGGATTTCCGTTTCCTGACAATCCTCAGGCAAAGAACCGCTCGAGGCCAGCGACCAGGCAGTCAAGGCGACGACTGCGGAACCGACATCAAATGCAACTCGTGCAAACGAACCAGATCTTCGCGAACCATCTCAAGGTCGCCGATCACCACAAAGACGCGAAAGCGATAGTCCCCCGCTTCTACTCCTGCCGGATTCCGATAACGAAACACACAGTTCCACTTCACGACCTGCTCTTCCCGAAATCGAAATCGTCCATATCCCGGGCCACTCCAGCCCTGACCGCGTTGCCGATCGGGTGTAAAACAGCCCATCGCATACCGGCCGTCGGCCGTCGCCAATACCACCGGCCACCGTTGCTCACCCGGTCCGTCGCTCAGCGGCTCGAGCTTGCGCGACTCGGGATCGTAGCTCCAGAAGTTCTTAAACTCGGCGGGCATGTAGCCGGTTAACACCTCGAATTGTGCCAACTCGTGATGCTCGTCGATCGGCAAACCAAACGTCACCTCGTACTGCAACACCCGCGAAAGATCGCGATAACCGATCTTGACTCGCTTCGTCAAAAGATGATTCGACAGCGCCTCGGAATTGGTCGCAAGATTTCCGCTGGAGCGCTCTCCGGGAGCAAGCCAAAAAGCCATCTGCGTCGTTGTCTGCAACCGCTCACCATCGACAACTCGGTGCAAAAGACGACTCGTCGAATTCGGACCCGCCCCGTCACGACGCGAACCCGCCTCGGTCGGATTAAACGTCTCGGGCACCATCCGCCCTGCCCCGTCATCGAGATTGATCGCCGATTGCAACTGCCGTCCATGGTCCGCGCTGTCGATAAACTCTTTACCGCGCCAAGTCACTGAGTGGATCGCGCCGGCTAAACGAGACGTCGTCGTAATCACGATCTCGGAATCGCCCGCCTGACGACGAATGGTGACCTCCTCGGGCCCGGGCGACTTGTCCTGAGCAGAGCCGAACGTCGTCGCGAAGAGCAACGAAGCCGCCACCAAACCGAGCTTCATTTGCGTGCCTAAGACTCGCGTTGCCGACGACGATTTAGAACGACTAATATACCGCACGTCCAGCCAGTTCCTTTTCCAGGGCCGCACAGATTCGCGCCTGCTGACGCTTCAATGCAGAATTGATGATCCCGCGAATCGGCGAGCGAAACGTCTGGCAAAACGTCCGATCAAACGTGAGCTCCTTCACCGCCACGGATAGCTCCGAAAACTCTGGCTCGCTGACCTTGCCTTGCTCGAGCCCGAACGAGCCCCGCATCGAAATCGTGGCGCGACACTCAGCCCCAAAATCGGTATCGATCCACTGACACACGCGATGCCACGCGTGCAGTCGCAACGGCAAACTCACGTCGACATCGAATGCCACTCGGTCGTCGCTGGCATGCAACTCTTTGAATTGCAAGTCCACCGCCTGCGGATCGGCAATCCAGAGGTTAACGGTGGTGGCTTCGATCCAGTACCATTGCTCACGCCAGACACCGACGTCCAGCCAAGCCATCATGCGACGGGACGATTTGTATTCCCAACTGCGTTGCAGGCTATCAACTCGCCCCAATTGCGTCGTCAGCGCGTTGCTGACCAGCCGCTTCGCTAACGCATTTTCTTCGGCCAAACTGTCGGAGGCGTTACTGAAGTGGACCGCGCAGCAAATCAGCCCCAGCCCAAAGCGCAATATCAATTGTCGAATCATCATGGGCTTCTTCCTCGTTCGCTGTTGGACTTTCGCGTGGCTGTTGACCCAAGCCGTTCACTTGGATCTCGTCACTCTCGATCTTCCGTGGGTCGCCCAAGGCTCTCACCGAGCAAAACTCCATTCGCACGCTTTCGCCAGCCCGTGCGCGAGTTATGGTACCGGGACACCCCCGTAAAGACCAGCTGAAACTCGCGGGTCACTTTGTTCGCCGGCCAGAATTCGGCACGACAGGTTCGGCTATTCGTTTGAGACGCCTAGCATCTTGAACTACTGCCCCGCCACGACGCTTTCGACGATGGCCGCCGCCAACGGCCCGCCGGGATTTGCCTGGATCTGTCGGGCGAACTCCTGAGCCCGCGTTCGGTACACGGGCTGCTCGAGAACCTCTCTCAAGGCCCTTGTCAATCGTTGCTCCCCGACTCGAGTCGATCGGAGCTGTGCAAGGGTTACACGCCGGCCGACTCCGTGATGCACGATCCTGCGCCGCCACAGCGGGTTGGTCGTTGGTCACCGGAATGGCAAGCATCGGGACTCCATGAGCAAGACACTCGAGCGTCGTGTTCATCCCGGCATGCGTCACGCACAAACTTGCTCGCTGGAGCAAGTCGGTCTGCGGCGCGTACTTGACGACCTTGACGTTGCTCGGCAGGCTTGTGAACTCACTCGGATCGCGTCCGCCCCCCAACGACATGATGGCCTGGACCGGCAAATTACCGATGACTCGCGCGATCGTCTGAAAGAACTGAATCACACGATTCTGAAGTGTGCCGAAGGAAACGTAGATCAGCGGCAGATCCGAAAGTTGGTCGAACGAAAAATCGACGGCCGGACGAGCCGAGAAACTGTCAAAGGGTCCAGCGTAATGAAAACTGCTGGGCAACTGCTTGCGGGGAAAGTCGAAGGCAGCGGGAAGCTGACAGATGTGCGCCAAAGGCGAGGCCAATGCGTCCAAACTGCGGTAGGCAGGCAATCGGTGTTCCATTCGAAACCGATTGACGACGCGCAGCCCGGGTCGCGCCATTTGATCAATCAGAAAATTGACGGCCCGGTTGCGACAGTGGGTGAGAAAACTGTCCCGGTAAGACCAACCGACCAGCGGTGGCGGCACGGCGGTCTCGAGTCTGAGAGGAAGTGCGTTGGCAATCGTCACAACCGGAATCTCAAGGACTTCGCCCAGCGTCCTTCCGATCGCCATCACCTCGTCGCTAACGATCCCGTCGAGATCGTCCCTCTTTAGCAAGTCGAGGAGTTCGCAACTCGCAACGGACAGTCGTGATTCACCCAACCGGGCCGTGTATCGCGCAGCCCGCAGACCGGTCAGACGACCCATTTCCTGATGTTCGCGTTCCAGAGCGCCAACCGGATACGCGTTCCCGCCATAAACCACGCAGCGAAATCCAGCCGCTTCGATTCGACGCTGAGCATCAGCGAGTTGATAGAAGATCACCTCGTGGCCGCGCTCGCGCAGGCGCTCGCACCAAGCCCAAGCTTGGATTGAGATGTCCCGTTTCGGGAGGAGTCAACAGAGCCAGGCGACTCATGTCGCCGTCTCGGATGAAGAACCGTCAGCGTCTCGCACCATCAATGTCATTTGCCGTGATCACGTGGTTCAAGTTAGCAGCTTTTGGGTGCTACCTCTTGTACCATCACAGCAACTTCGAAGCTACTTTGCGCGACGAAATCTCCGCCGGTCAGTTTCCCACGCTGGTACGGCGCCAAGGAAGAAACCGATACGGTTCGGTCAGGAAGCCCGAGCGATTCCTAGAACGTTCTCATCAACAGTTCTTCACTGCGCTGAAAGCCCTTCGCCCAGCCTTGTGCGAAAGCCCGAAGATGATCACCCAAGGCGGCTAGCGTCAATTCGTCAATCTCTTGATCAACGACTTGATACTCAACGAAGTCGCATGTGTATCGCATCCGCAATGAGTTGCGAAGCGACCTGCGATCCGAGGTTGATGGCGAATAACCAAACAGTCGGTTCGGAATCGCATCAACCCAGGCGGCCAGGAGTTGCTTGGCATTCGCCGCGTCGAAAAGCCCGATCTGATAGCTGTCGAAGTTCGCCAATGGGCGGGTTTTGAAACTCATCTTCAAAATCCTTTCGTCCAATCCAGCGTCGTTCCGAATCGTTCGGAATCCGAGATTCAAAGCTCACGCGAGCTTTGGCTGACCAAACTGAGGGGATGTGCGCCCCCTCGACTTCACTAGCATTGTAGTAACATCCCTATGTCGGACAACCGCAAAGGAAAGGCGGCTACCCGCTTTTTATTTTATGGGATTCTATTTTTACATTAAGAAATTCACGCTGCATGACGGACAGAACAAAAACCACCCGAAAAGGTTGCTTTTGAATGGGCTTTGGAGACCGATAGAGGGTTTAACCGTTCCTGATGGACCAGGTATTCCCTCACATTTTCTTCTTTCGAAAATCACGGCTCATTAGCACATACGACATGACACCTTGGTCGTTACGCCGTTACTTGACGCAGCGACGTGACCGCGTGCCACCCGTCGGCAGTGACCGCGAACGAAGGCGTGTTCTTCACCCGCGTTATATTCCGCTGCCAAGCTTGGTCAACATTGCCAGCACGATCGTTCATGAGAAAGGCCCCGGGGCGATTCGACCCGAGGCCTTTGATGCGGTGGCTTGATTGATGTCGTTTGCCTGCAGACCGGTGCGGCATGCAGACGACTGGCAGCGGTGGCTAAGTCAGTCGCTTGAGCTTACTGACTCGTCCCGTGCCGACCCATTCGGCGATGAAGAGGCTACCGTCTTTGTCGAAGCAAGCATCGTGGGGATGGACGAATTTGCCGTCGAGCCACTTGCTGCTGTCACCGCGGATCGAGAACTTCTCATCGGCATTAATTCTCTCGACGTCGTCGCCCAAACGCGCGACCACCTCGTTCTTGCTGTCCAGCAGCGTCACACGCGCTTTGAGTTCAGGCACGACCATGAGGTCATTCCAGGTATCCATGTTGGCGGGGAGCCCGTAACCGGTGAGCGTTTCCAGGTACTGGCCTTGCATGTCGAAGATCTGCAGGGTGTTGTGGGCACGGTCGGTGACGACGATCGTCGGCTTGCGGCCCGGCCGCTTGTCGATCCAAATTCCGTGCGCCGTATTGAACGTGCCTTTTCCCTCACCGCGACCTCCGAAGCAGGAGATCCACTTGGCATCTTTATCGTAACGGTGGATGTAACACGAACCGTAACCGTCTGCCAGCAAGAAGCCACCATCATCCAGGAAAGCGAAGTTCGTTGGCAGAAAGCGATCGTTGCCCCAGACTTTCTGCGGATGGGTGTCTTCGCCTTCGGCATAAACACCCGACTCCATCGGTGCGTACTTTTGCCAGACCGTCTCCCCATCGAGACTCAACTTCGCGAACGTCTTGAGTTGCTGGTAAGCCGCCACGTAAAGGAATTGTTCGTTTCCCTCTTTACGGACTTCGATCCCGTGGCCGCCCCCCTGAAACTGATTGCCGAACGACTTCATGTAGCGACCTTCGGGATCGAACACAAAGATCGCCGGATGGTCAGGTTGATCGGCTCGACCTTCGTGAATGACGTACAAACAGCCATCTTTGTCGACCGCAACGTTGTGAGTCGTCTGCCACGTGAATTTTTCGGGGAGCTGCGGCCAAGCGTGGAGGATTTCAAACTCGTGATCTCCCGAGCCGACGATGTTGCGCGTTCCGCTCTTGTTGGCAGTCACGATGGCGGGCACCGCCAAGGTCGCGGCGGTACCGACGGCCGTCGTTTGCAAGAATTTTCTACGGGACAGATGATTTGAGGCTTCAGACATCAGTTTTCCTCGGGCGTGCATGTTCACTTTGACCACGATATCGGGGCAACAACCGATCGCCGACAGCGGCTTATCGACAACCGAACCCGGCAGATCGCCGTTGTACGGCAGGGCCTCCGATCGAGACGAGCTCTATTTTGGCTCTCTCGGTTCAGCAAGATCAACGTTTCTGTTGGAGAATCTTGCGGATTGCCGTCGGAAAGGGGTCAGGGCGTGATCTCGTCGTTTTTGCGATCCCCCCACGTTGACGATGAAGGGGGAGGGCCCAAGAATGAGGGGACGAGTTTGCAATTCGCGGTGCCCCACCGTGGATCGACTATTCGCGCACCCGATGAATTTCGGTTCGCGGTGTCGTCACCGTGTTCGGGCTCCCGATGGTCGCCTTGGCTCAAATGCCGTGTGAAAAGTTCCGTAGCTTTTCGGTACACGCTTGAGGGCGAGTAAGCGTCCGCAATCTTAAGCGATCTTTTCAAATCGATTCCGCACCTGCCGCTCGATCGGCAATCTTTTTGAGGTGTATCTATGGCCAAGCATTCTGCCCGAGGCAGCAGTGCAACGAAGACCCAGACCAAAAAAAAATCCGTCCCGAAGGTGATCTCGGCCAAAGAGGTGGTTGAGCGTCAGACGATCGGTTCGTATCTCATCCAGCGCCTGCAGGACTATGGTGTCGGGGCGGTGTTTGGAATTCCAGGCGACTTCGTACTCCAATTTTACGGGATGCTGGAAAACAGTCCGCTTGAGATGATTGGCATGACCCGCGAAGACTGTGCCGGCTATGCGGCCGACGGGTACGCTCGACTCAACGGCATCGGCGCGGTTTGCGTGACCTATTGCGTGGGTGGTTTGAGTCTCTGCAACTCCATTGCCGGTGCTTACGCGGAAAAGTCTCCGGTGATTGTGATCAGTGGGGCTCCCGGCATGGAGGAGCGTCGGCGTGACCCCTTGCTGCATCACCGCGTGCGAGACTTCAACACTCAGTTTGAGGTCTTTGAAAAAATCACGGTTGATTCCGCACGACTGGAAGATCCTCTGACGGCGTTTCGGGACATCGATCGTTGTTTGGACTCGGCCGTCCGCTTTAAACGGCCGGTTTATCTCGAGCTTCCGCGTGACCGGGTTCAGGCGGAGCCCCTGTTTCCTCATCAGGCGCACAAAGAGTCACACGAGAGTGACGCTGATGCGTTGCGAGAGTCGTTGGAAGAAGCCGTCGAAATGATCGGCAACAGCACTCGGCCTGTCATCGTTGCCGGAGTCGAGGTTCATCGGTTTGGAATGCGCGAGCCGTTGCTGGAGATCGCCGAGAAGAACGGCATCCCCGTGGCGACCACGTTGCTGGGCAAATCGGTGATCAGCGAAAAGCATCCGCTTTACATGGGCGTCTACGAAGGTGCGATGGGGCGGCCTGCCGTCACCGAGTATGTCGAGGAGAGCGATTGCGTGATTCTTCTCGGTACGTTCATGACCGACATCAACCTGGGGATCTTTACGGCTCGCCTTGATCCCAACCGCTGCGTTTACGCGACCAGCGAGAACCTCCGCATCCGACATCACCATTTCCACGACGTGACCTTCGCGGATTTCATGGCGGGTCTAAAGGACTCCCCGATCAAGAAGAACAAGCGAGTCAAGCCGAAGGTCGACCGGCCTGAGATTCCGGAGTTCAAGGTCCAGAAGGACCAGCCGATGACCGTGAAGCGATTGTTCCAGCGGATCAATGCGATCCTCGACGAGGAAACAGTCGTCGTGGCCGACGTCGGTGACTGCCTGTTTGGCGCGGCGGATCTGGAAATTTATCGCCACACGGAGTTCGTCAGCCCGGCGTACTACACCTCGATGGGATTCAGCATCCCAGCCGCCGTTGGCGTGCAGACCGCCAACAAGTCACAGCGGCCGATTGTCTTGGTCGGCGATGGTGCGTTTCAGATGACTTGTCTCGAACTCTCGACGGCGAATAAGTTGGGTTACGACCCGATCGTGATCGTGCTCAACAACAAGGGCTATACGACCGAGCGTTTCCTTCAGGATGGACCCTTCAACGATATTCCGAATTGGAACTATCATCGACTTCCCGATCTGCTGGGCAAGGGTTGGGGATTTGAAGTTCGCACGGAGGGAGAGCTCGAGAAAGCTCTCCAGGCTGCCTTGGCGAATCATGACTGCTTTAGCCTGATCAACGTTCATCTTGAACCTCTGGACACCAGCCCGGCACTTCAGCGACTTGCCGAAAAACTTTCGAAGCGGCTGTAATCAGCCCGACCGAGTTGAATTGGTAATCGCTGCCGAGAGGGCGGCTGACGCCCGCATGGATTCAGGATTTTGACCCTGACGTGAAAAATGCGCCTCCCGGTTTTGAGCTGACGACGCTCGAAACCGGGCGCCGGCTCACTGGGTTTTGCGAGGCTCAGTCGGTGTAACAAACCGTCGACGAATCCGCTGACTGGGTATCGAACGATCCTTTCACCCCAATCAGCGGAGATTCCGTCATGCGATCCATCGTTTTACTTGCCGTTGCCGTCGTCACCTTGAGTGCCACTTTTCTCTCGGGTCGCGATGCCGCGGCGAGCAGCACCTATTACGTTCGCAGCTATCGCGTCGAAGTTGAATGGAGCCTTTGGAAATCGGGCTATTCGCAGTGGCGGACCGAGTTCGAATCGTCCGACTACCAGGAGGCTCGTCTGGTTTATGACTTGCTGGTTTCGGCGCGAGACAACGACGAACTATTCGACGTTTTGTGCGACGAGTTAGAAAGCTGGGTTCCGGTGGATGTTCGGATGCGGACCGTTTACCGATCCACGACAAAGCTCTATCGATCTTCGGATCTTGGACTCAATCAAGACCTATTGCGTCGACTGGAGATTCGCTAGGCCTTGAGAAAAAGAGCCCCAGCGGCGCTCGCCAGGCGTGGCAACCGGACGACGCGACTTGCAAGTCGTTTGGACGAGTTGTTTGGACGAAGTGTTTCGCCCGCCTGCAATGCGAATCGACGTCAGTGCGCACGTGGCGAGAGTGATCGGTGAACGGAGCGACATCGCGTTCTGAAAGTGGCGGGCAGTCTGACCGTCGACACTTCTCGGACGTTCCGTGTTGTTCGCCCGAGCTCTCGGCAAGCATCAGTCTCGGTTCTCGTACCGATAGTTTTTCCGTAGAGAGTCATGGGGCTGGCCGTCGACTTCGACATAGGGATCGACCAGGTAGTTGAGTGGCCCTGCGGCTGGTGCCGGCTCGAGCCTGAGATCTCGCCCCTGGGTTACCGCGACTCGATCGGCGGTGAGCCGTCCAAAGAAATACTCCTTGAGAGCGGGCTGCTTATCCGCTTCAGAAATATCCACCGGGTGCCAAAGATCTTCCGCTGCAAAAAATGCCCAGCAGTGGTAGCCGGCAACTTCGCCCGTCGGTTTGGGCCCCAACGGAAATCCCATTTCAAAGCGAGCCGGGATGTCGTTCGAGCGACAAAGGGAAATAAACAGGCTGTGGAAATCGGTGCAGTTACCGACCCCCGACTCGCAGACCCAGTTAGCATCACCTCGTCCCCACGGTTGCGCCGACGGGCTTATCGTAGTCGACGTGTTCGTAGACTCGCTCGTAGAAGAGGCGAGCTTTCTGACCGTCGATTGACGGTAGAGTGACATTATCCAACAGTCGCTCAACAGGTTTTCCACCGACAGGCACGAGCTGATTCGACTCGAGAAACACGTCTCGATTCGCCAAGGAGACTTCCGCGTAGTTCTGCGGAGTCACTTCGGTCCGCACGACATCGTAGACGACACTCAGTTGAATCATCCCCGCTTCATCCGCTTGAGCCTCGGTGAACCAGTATCGGTTCCCGTACCGTTGATCACGGCCTTCGCTTGGTTGACCGGGCAAGTCTTGACGAGTGACAGTGACCTGCTGATGGGGCCCGTCTTGAATCATCGGAATCCACAAGCGGGCGACCTTACCGGCAGGCAACCCATCGACCGTCACCTCGTATACGAAGTTGAAGTGTCGCCGCTGGCCGGTGAGTTGGGGAGACACGAGGGCCGCATCGTGTTCGCCGGCTTGACTCGAATCGACGTGCAGGCTGGAGGTTGCGGCCGGCCCATTCGTCTGCTGTTGACAACCGGAGGCTGCGCAAAGCAATGCGGTCGCCACAACCAGATAGCCGGCCAACGACTTCACTCGGGAACTCTCCGTCCAACGTAAATGACTCAAGGATAGAGACTTCACGGTGACGCCCTTGTAAAAAAACAGCGGCATGATCGTCTTAAAATGGAGGCGCGGTGAGATAGACCGTGCATTCACACCCGGATCGCACTTCATCGGCAGGACGGGATTTTCGAATCACGACTGAAGCAGGTTGGCTTTTCCTGCGGCCGAGCAGCCAGAAAGAACAACGACAGTCCAGCTCGAGTCGGGGCGAGCTTCTCGCCACGGGCGAGAGGTTTGATTGTTTACCGTGGCTCTTGAGCTCGAAAGGTTTGGAGAAAGGCCCCAAAAAAAGGACACGATATAACTCGTGTCCTTACGATGTGCCGTGAGTGACTGTGCAAAGCCGCTGCTAACCTTCGCTGGTCGCAGCGGCGGCGACGGCAGTCGATGCAGTCACGCCAGCCTTCTCGAGCACGCGATCGAGGGCATCGCTGGTTCGCTGTACGACGGCGTCGCGCGTGAGGGCCGAAAACTGGCTGGCATGCGGTGTGGCGCTGACCGGGCCTTGATAGCCTTGACTTTTGAAGCCACTGTACCAGTTTGACAGCGCGGCTGGACTCGGTGGTCCCGGGGAGCAGTCGCTCTTTGGAGGAGACGGTGGCGAAGTCAACATCGTCGGGAACGTCCGCGAGGCGAACCGCAACGATCTTGTCGATGGACAACTCTTCGATCTGGTCCAGGCCACCATCGCCCACGGTCCAGTTCCAAAGGTCGAGCGACAACCCGACGTTGTCGAGTCCAATCGTCTTGATCAGCGTCACAATGGGTTCGGCCTGATAGATGAACTGATACTCATAGCTCTTGCGCAGGTTTTCCGCGGCTTGCATTCCGATGCCCAGTCGAATGTTGCGTTGACCGAGGATCTCAGCGGCTTGGCCAAGCCGTGCACGATACATCTCAAAATTCTCGTGGTAGGCCAATTTGTTGCTGCCGGGAGGGACGTCGATGACGCAGCGGGTGGCGTTCAACGACGCGGCGAAGTCAGCGGATTGCTCGAGCTTCGGAATTCGGGCGGCAAAATCAGCGTCTTCGCCGCTCAGCGAGATCGGCAGCTTGAAGCTACCCGTCTTTGAGCTTCGCAGATTTCTGGGCGCTCGCGATGTAGCGTTTGGCGAAATCTTCTCCGAAAGGAGCAATTCGCGAGACCATTTCGGCGACATCAACGTCGATACCCTTGAAACCGTAGGTAAGCGCGAGTTCGACCATCTCATTCTGGCGAGCCGAAACGCCCAGTCCGTCACCGGTCAGATTCTTAAACACGTAATCCTCCTCAGGAGCGGCTAAATGGTTCCGCTCTCAATTGTTTTCCGACTGAATAGTTGTCTTTATCACCCCGCCCCTGGCCGAAGCAAGCGAACGGGAAAATCGCCGAGTCCCTGACGATAGAAGCCCGGCGTCATCCTTTACTTTGGGTCGCGGGCACGCCGCAACCGCCGCGAGACGGACCTTCGTTTCGTCGGCCAAACCCAGCATTATCGTAAATGGACTCGATCCTTCAAGGTCCATTCGGAGTTTCGCTCCAGTTAATCTGATTTGGTGATTGGCGGCTGCCAGGCCGAGCCTGCGTCATTGCAGGCGGACCCAAGGCCTGGCTTTTCCCAGCTCGCCCACCTTGGACTCTATTCGACTGGGAAACGGATCCTTATGCTGTCGCATTGAGAAGCAGCCAAGTCAGTTCCTTATTAGATGGGCAAAGTCGTGATGGCCGACTCGATTGTCGAGCAGATTCAGCAGTACTGCGAGCAGTTGCAGGTCGCGGTTTCACCGGAGCAGACTCAAATGCTCAGCAGCTTACGCTCAGGAGCTCTGGAGCTGGAATGAGCGTATGAATCTGACTCGCCACACGTCTGCCGAACAGTTTGTAAACCGTGACGTGTTGGACAGTTACGAACTGTCGAAGTTGATTTCCGAAGGCGAAGATGTGCTCGATTTGGGGACCGGCGGTGGGGTGCCCGGCGTGTTGCTGAAGATCCTGCGTCCCGATTTGAGAATTACGCTTTGCGAGTCGGTGGGCAAAAAGGCAGACGCTGTAGGGGCGATCGTGGCGGCCGTTAACTTGAACATTGAGGTGTTTAAAGGTCGCGGCGAGGAGCGACTTGAAGATGGTCGATTCGACGTTGTCGTTGCTCGGGCCGTTGGGCCACTTCGAAAATTGCTCGGCATGTTAAGAGAGCACTGGGTCGAAGCAGGCCGGCTGCTGCAGCGATTAAGGGACCGCGTTGGCCGGATGAGAGATCCGAGGCGCGTGGCATGGGATTGCTGCACGAGCTTGAACTTCGCAAAGTGGCCGAATACACGATGCCCGGGACCGGCGCGACCAGCGTTATCTTGAAAATCTGGCCAAGCGGGGCTTTGGAAAGGTAATCTGGGACGCGAGACGACGGCCTCATCACGATCGAGGGTCGCGTCGATCATGCCCTGCGGCTGCAAGCCGACAACTGGCGAGATCGGGCTCCCGTGCGTCGCCCGGTTCTGAGTCGCCGAAAGCACATCCATCCGGAAGCGAATGCGACACTCACCCAACGGAAACTTAACCGCTCGCTAACAGTTTTTCCCCAACGCGATCGGGGTCGTGCGGGTCAGCATTGACGGGTGTTGCGTGCTCAGCTTGTGCAAAATCAGAGGCCCAAGAGGCCTCGCCTCACGGTCATCTACGGGATACTTGGCCGCCCGATTCGGTCACCCCGACCGAATCGTGTTGCCGATTGACGGGCATAAATGGCTTGCGGGGGGAATCGTCAAAAGCTGCCTTGATTTATTTGGCAGTCCTGCGATTATTCATCGCGTTCGACAAATCAGCCGGTTGCCAGAGTGACCGGGTGGTTTAAGCTACATTAGGGGTCCAATCGATCCCAATGACTTTCAAGTTGCAGGTTTGACTGGTCGATAGATGGAGAACCTGCAAAGGATTAATCTCAGTAGAGATTTTTTCCTCTGGCTCATACGGCTGAGGGACCATTTTTAGGGTAGGCCCGGGTCAATTAGCGGCTTGTGCTTAGCACGTCCGACCCCGCCTGTCTCCCAGCGACTCCCATCGCTGCATTGGCTGGAGGTTTAAAAATTGACCGCAGTCTCTTCCTTCCGGGAGGACTGCGGTTTTTTGTTGCGCCGATGGATACCTCAAGCCAACATCGGGCAAATCGATTCTGTCGGGACCCGTAGCGGCGTTCAAAGCCTGCCCGTGCTCTCACGGACCGCCGCCTGGCCGCTGCCGATCGAGCGATCTGCGGCACCCGTCCTTACCAAGAATTCGCTTCTGGTAAAGAATGGTGGTATCGAGTTCGCCGCTAACGCGGCCCTGGTTCAGGCTGGCGACGGTCGAAAGCGGGTTCCCTTTGGTCCGTTGGACATTAGCCGAAAAAGATGAATAGATGGCCATTGTTGAAACTGGCCGCGGAATGCAAGCAGCCATTGGTTGCGGCATGACCGTAGGCTCAGCCGGTGCCGAGGTTAAACCGATCGCCAGCGGCGGGCATCCGAGTCGCTTAGGCCTGATCTTCACGAAGCCTGCTGAGCCGCAGGTATGAAACCCAGTCTTTCGTCGCCGTCGAGGTTTGTCTCGCCATGTCCAGTCCGTCGAAAACAACGCTACCGACGCCGAGGTGGGTGCTGAAGGCATCGAGAGGCCCTGGCACTCGTTACTTGCCGGGCTGGCCTTTACTGACCGTTCTGGCAAGGTTGGTGTTGCTCGGAATGCTGATTCAGTTCTTCGCCGAAGACCTGATCGAAGTCCTGCCCGCGGCGGGACGCGCGTTTGCCAATTTATTGGTGTTGCCGCTGGTGCTCCTGGGCGTTGTGTCGGTTTGTCCTGGCTCGTATTTCGGAGCGGCTATCCGACGTGGGTCAAGCTCCTGGTTGTTGCTGCGGTCCTCTCGTTTCCGTTGATTTTCAAGATTCAGCATTCGGGCGACCTCTTTTCTTATCACCTCCAGTTTCGCTGGATGGCTCCAGATCGGTTCATGGCAGTTGCCGGTCGTCGACGCAACGGATCGGGGTCGCTTGATTGCGGCGACCGAAGACCCCGAGGCCTTCGGTCGTTTTAATGGCCCAGACGGGACTGGAAACTTGCCTGCCACGCAATTGGTCCCGTGGTCGCAACAGCCGCCTCAGCTGGTTTGGAAACGGGACTTGGGTGCCGGTTGGTCCGCATTTGCAGCTGCGAACGGTGTGGCGGTGACCCAGGAACAGCGTGGTGATCAGGAGTTGGTTACGGCCTACGACATTGCGACGGGTGAACCGATCTGGTTTCATGCCGAACCGGGCATTCGACATGAAGAAGAGATGGGCGGTGTCGGACCGCGGGCAACTCCCACGATCGATGGAGATCGAGTTTTTGCTCAAGGAGGGACCGGCATTCTCGTCTGCCTTGATTTTGTCGACCGGCGAACTCCTCTGGCGGCGGGACATCGTTGCCGACGTCGGTTCGGATCGAACGACCGATCTGAATTTGGTGACCTGGGGCCGTTCCGGCAGTCCCTTGGTCGTCGACAACAAGGTCGTGGTGCCAGGCGGTGGGCGGACGGGTCAGTGCGTCTCGTTAATCGCCTACGATCGGGAATCGGGAACCGAGGTCTGGCGCGGCGGAACGGACCAGATCAGCTACAGTTCACCGGACCTGATGCGACTGGCAGGTCGCGAGCAGATTGTGGTGGTCAACGAGGGTGCCGTCGCGGGATATGACCCAGAGACGGGTTCAGAGTTATGGCGGCACGAACGAACCGGACACAGCAGCAGTGACGCCAATACATCACAGCCACGCCAAGTCGGCGAAGATCGCTTGTTGGTCACCAAAGGTTACAGCTTGGGCGCGGAACTTCTGAAGCTCGAGCTTACCGAGGAAGGCAACTTTAACGCGAGCCAGGTTTGGCAGAACCGTCGTGTCTTGCGAACCAAGCTGACGAGCGCAGTGGTGCACGGTGCGTTGGCCTTTGGATTGAACGAAGGCATTCTCGAATGCGTCGATCTGACCAACGGCGAACGACTTTGGAAGAGCGGACGTTTTCGGCATGGGCAGATTCTTGTCGTGGGCGACGACCTACTTGTCTTGAGTGAAGATGGCCAGCTGTACCAGATGCCGGCGTCTCGCGAGAAACCCGAAATGCCACCGGCCCTGCCAGCGCTCTACGGCATTACCTGGAACAATCTCTGTCTCTGGAAGGATTACTTGCTCGTGCGAAACTCTCGGCAGGCAGCCTGCTTTCGCGTTGGACTGAAGCAGACGGACAAGCGTTCCAGCGGATCGCCCACACTTGGCGACGGCCCGACAAATCCGGCTCCAACCCAATAGATCTGGCGAATGGAAAGGCGGTGGGGCCTCACCCAGGGCGCCTGCCTGGCGGAGCTGGAACGAGGGTCACGATAGCAGAGGCGAAATCGGACCGGGGTCGGCACCAGGCGAGTGTCACCCTGAATCCAGAAAAGGCTGACCACTGGTTTCAATCGGCTCGCAGCGCGACGAGATTCGCAAGCAACCTTTTGAGGTCACTCGAAACCCAAAACTGGTTCATTGGGCATTGGGGATTTCAGGGAAGCTCCGCACAAGCTTGAGCAGCGCCCGATTCACGCAACCAGGCCTTTGGCTTTGAGGGCTCCCTAGTACCGCGTGATCTCTTGCGCTTTCAAATCGGGCTTGGCCTGTTCGATCGCTTGTTGAGCGGCGAGCGCCATGAATCTCATGTCGCTGCCGATTGCGAGAAACTGCATCCCCTGCTCTTCCCGACGCACCGCATCCTCGGCCGACATGGTGTGAATACCGGTGGGCGTTCCAACTTGCCTACCGACTTGGATGACACGCTGCACAAGTGACTCGTGTTCTTCCGGCGTGGGAAAAGTCCCGTCCGCTTGCCGCATCCGATACTGCAGATCATTGGGACCAATAAAGATCGCATCGACCCCAGGTAGAGCGTAGATCTGTTCGGCGTTTTCGACACCCAACGGACTTTCAGTCTGCAAGATCACCAGGATTTCAGCGTTGGCGTGTGCAAAGTAATCTCCACTGGTAGCGGCGAAATTAAGATTCGCCATGCCGCCCCCAATACTGCGGTTTCCGGTTGGCGGATACTTTGCGGCAGCGATCGCCAACTGCACTGCTCGACCGTCTCTACCATCGGGACGACGATTCCCCATGCCCCCGCATCGAGAACTCGTTTGATGTAGTGGTGAGAACCTTCGGGGACTCGGGCCAAAGGCACGCAGCCGGCGTCCGCGACGGCGCCGAACAGCGACGCGGCGTTGGCCCAGTCGATCGCCGAATGCTCCAGATCAAGGGTCAACCAATCAAAACCCATCCGGGCGAGGACTCGGGTCGCATAGAGGTCACCCAGCGTTAGCCAGGTCCCAAATGTCGGCTGACCCTGCTCGAGTTTTTCCTTGACGACGTTTCGCTTCATGTACGGTTTCCGGTGCTTTGAGGCTCTGAAGTTGATGGCTGGCTGAAGAATTGTCCTATAATGAGCCTATCGTCCCGTCGCTGGTGTTGCGTGGGTTGGTTATTGACTTTTCGATTGGAAAACCCGCCCCTTGTTGAGTTGGCGGCCGTCGAAACAGGGCTCCCGTGGGTCGCCTCGCCTCGTTTGGAAGGCGCAGGTCAATCCAATATGCCAAAACCAGCAGTAACCCCGCTGCCTGGTCGCGACATTGCGAGCCGAGAGCACGGCAATTGGGTGTCTAAGTTACCGTTTCTTGCAGCCTCCAGTTTGCGATTCTCGGTGACGTTGGCGGGCGGTGCAACGAGTGAGTTCGAGCTCGCGGACGGTCAGACCGTCGCCTCAGGCGGTTGGCCTGATCGTTACAAGGGTTGCAAGTACGACGCGGCTCTCGTCCCGCAACTGTCCCCTGGAGAGGAAACGACCCATGTCATCTCGGAGTTTCGTCTATCTCGTACTTGCTGGCTTCGTCCTGTCCGCCGCTACAGCGACAGCCGATGCACAAAGCAAGTCTGCTTGGGACTCGGCCCGTAAGAAGATGGTCGATGAATATATCATCACCTGCGGCGTCAAGAACCAGCGCGTGATTCAAGCGATGATCGATACGCCGCGGCATGAATTTGTGCCGGTCAAATACCGCAGCCAAGCCTATTTTGATTCGGCGATTGCCATCGGCGAAGCCCAGACCATTTCGTCTCCGTTCATTGTCGCTTATATGACGGAATCGCTCGATCCACAGCCTTCCGATCGGGTCCTCGAGGTTGGAACGGGAAGTGGTTATCAGGCCGCGGTCCTGGGTGAAATTGTCGATCAGGTGTACACCGTCGAGATTGTCGAAGAACTGGGCAAAACCGCCGAGAAGACCCTCAAACGTTTGGAATATGACAATGTCCATGTTCGAGTCGGCGACGGCTTCCAAGGCTGGGCCAAGTACGCACCTTTCGACAAGATTATCGTCACTTGCTCGCCAGAACAGGTTCCCCAGCCTCTGATCGATCAGCTGGCTGAAGGGGGTCGCATGATTATTCCGGTAGGTGAGCGATATCAGCAAACCCTTTATCTGTTTCGCAAACGCGACGGGAAACTCGAATCGGAAGCGTTGCGTCCCACGCTGTTCGTCCCCATGACGGGGCGTGCGGAATCGCTGCGGCAGGTCCAGCCGGACCCGACGAACCCCTCGATTCTCAATGGCAACTTTGAGCTTCCTCTGGGTGACGATGGTTTCGTTCAAGGTTGGTACTATGAACGGCAGGTCAAGTTGACCGAGGACGACAAAGCTCCCGAAGGCAAGCAGTATGTGTCCTTCACCAACGAAGACGTGGGCAGGACGGCCCACCTGTTGCAAGGTTTCGCTGTCGACGGTTCGCAAGTGGCCGCTTTGAAAGTCACGGCCTTAGTCAAGTCGGAACTGACCTTTCCCGGGACCGCAAAGGGTGAGGTACCGCTGATCGCGATCTCTTTTTATGACGAAAAGCGGCGTGATCTCGGCGTCGGTTATGTCGGTCCATTCATCGGCACGCAGGACTGGCATGACGTCGGCAAGCTGATTCCCGTGCCTCGACAAGCACGCGAGGGCATTATTCGAATCGGTCTATTCGGAGCAACTGGCACGATTGCGTTTGATGCCGTGAGCATCGAGAAGGCTCAGGAGCGAGGGGCCAAGGAGGAATAGCCCAGCGGTCTGTGCACGTAGCCGTCGACTCCTTCACGCACCATCGTCTTTGCCGGAAACCTCCGGTGCAGTTCCGACCGAGCGTCGTCGCGGCCACGACCCGGAAACCTCACCTGGAGGCGGTCGTTGATCGCCACTGAAGCGGCAAAGCTCGCCAACGCACGGCGTCCTAGGGCCTGATAGGACTTCGCGTGGGAAGTGAGCACCCGGTTCCGAATGCTGTTTCAACCGTGCTTCCGCAGGTCGCCCTGGCTTAGTTGGGATGTGAAGGTTCTCAGTCGTTGACCTTACTGCGGCGGCTTTCTTATCGATGCCTGAGGACACTGGCGGCACAATTCCCCGGGGGGGAGCGCCGCAATCTTTACCCATTCTGCTTGAATTGAAAATTCGCCTTGGTATGTTGGAACATTGAGGCAAATTAGGCTACGTTTGCCAGCTTGTTCACGTTGTCAGTCAGATTAAGGCGCTGACCGCAGGGACTTCAAACACGTGTTTTGTTGACGCGACCGGTTACTGATCAGAATTTTGGTTGAGGAAGGTGTTCATGAAACGATCGATTGCGAAAGGCTTGGTTCTGGCCGCAGGGCCGGTGTTGGCTGTCGCATTGACCGCATCGTCGGTGTCTGCGGGCTGGGGTTCGCATGGCTCCTCGGGCGGATCGAGCGGAAGCTACTACAGTAGCGGCGGCTCGAGTGGCGGTTCCAGTGGAAGCTATTACAGCAGCGGTGGTTCGAGCGGAGGCTCGAGCGGCAGCTATTACAGCAGTGGTGGTTCAAGCGGCCAGCGGGTTGGCCTGTTTGCCCACTTGCATCAGAAGATTCATCGCATGAAAGCCCGCATGCATAACCACAGCAGTGGTGGTTACAACAGCAATGGCGGTTCGAGCGGAACCGTTTACTACAAATCGTATAGCTCGTACGGCAGTTCCTACGGCGGGTCGTCGGGTGGATCAAGCGGTGGTTCCAGTGGATCGTACTACAGCAGTGGTGGATCGAGCGGAACCGTTTACATGAGCCCTAGCGTCACCTCGAACCGAGTTCGCATCGTCGAAACGGTTGTCGACGCGGGCGAGGCACATCTTGAAGTCAGCCTTCCTGAAGATGCGAAGGTCTTTGTTAACGGCAAGCCCACGAGCACTCCGGGTGCGGTTCGTCGTTACATCTCGCGTAACCTGAAAGAAGGTACGACTTACACCTACGAAGTTCGGGCAGAAGTCGAACGCGAATGGTGAGGTCCTTGAGCAGACCAAGGTTGTCGAGCTCGAGGCGGGATTAGAAAAATCGATTGCGTTCGATTTTGACGGCGAGACTTTGGAAACGCCAGTCACTTCACTGACGCTCAATGTTCCGGATGATGCGGAAGTGACCTTGGGTGGTGCACCGACTCGCGCAAGGGCGAGGTGCGGTTGTATTCGACCAGTCAGCTTGAGTCGGGCCAAGTCTGGCGAGACTACAAGATCGTGGTCAAAGTGGAGCGCGATGGCCAGACGATTACTCGCGAAAAGGTCATTGATCTTCAAGCGGGCGATACGCAGGAAATCGATTTCGAATTCGAATCGACGACCGATCCGGCTCGATTGGCTTCGGCACGCAAGTAACAAGCTTGGGTTCGGATCTTTTGATCCACGACCTAAACAACCTTCAAAACCCTTTCGTTCTGAGTCCAGGACGAAAGGGTTTTCTTTTGCGCTCCGGTTGCCGATGAATCCAAAGGCGAAAACGGTGCGATCCGCGTGGTTTACCTGTGCCGCACATTTTTCCGCTGCGTTACGCGCCATTGGACGATGGGAGTCTCCAGGTTGCGGCAGTGATGCAAGCCCCGGAGATTCTCTTGATTTTCGTGGGGCCAGTGCAATTGCTGCTCTTTTTCGCGACCGTCGTTTTGGGACTTCCGTTGGTCGCCCGGCCTCATAGCCATGCGAGGATCGACAAAGATGAACGAAGCACGGCCGTGGAGCCCGCTACGACGGCGAATCGTAAGTGTTCTGGTCTTATTGCACCTGATCGCCATTGTCGCCGCTCCGATGTCAGGACCGCCTCCCGCCAGTGATCTGTCTCGGCTCGTCGCAAGCCTCTTCGATCCGTATCTCAAGGCAGCCTTTCCTGGGCCATGGCTACCGGTTCTTTGCACCCAATCCTGGCCCAAGCCATTTGGTTCGCTATGAGGTCGAATTCGCGGATGGTCGAACGGAAAGCCATCGCTTCCCCGATACCCAGGAGCAATGGCCTCGCCTGCTTTATCACCGTCATTTCATGGTTGCCGAACAAGTCAATCAACTGGCTTCAATACCAACGGACCAGGAGTTTGCCGAAGAACTGCGAGAACGGGAGCAGTTGATCGCAGAGCTGCGGTCAACGGGAGATGGCGCATGGGCCCGCAATCTGGAACAAGTCTTGTTCTCGGATCGAGCTGCCTTCGATCACCAACGAAAACTTCGCGATGGTTTGCTGGACGGAATTGCGCAGTACTATCTTCGATTTCATCAGGCCGAATCGATTCGCATCTATTCAGTTCGGCACCCGATTCCGGCCCCTGCCGAGGTCGCAAGCGGGTTTCAACTCAACGAGCCAGACTCGTACCTGGAACGACTCGTTTACCAGTGGCCGATCGAGGAAATTTCGACCGAGGAACTACCATGATCCAAGTCGCTATCGACTACATCCAACGTCTTCGCCAGGGAACGATCAGCGGTTGGAATTGGTTTTGGTTCACGGGCGTCGACCCCGCGACACTTGGACTCATTCGCATCCTTTGTGGTTGGATGTTGGTCTACACGCATCTTGTTTGGACCAAGGGCCTGGATCGATTTCTCTCTAGCGAGGCGATGTTGGCACCTGGGTTTGTTCGCGAGTTCCACGGATCGACTTGGGCGTGGAGCCACCTCTATTGGATCGAATCTCCGACCGTGCTGTGGATCGCCCATCTTGCGGCGATCGCGGTCTTTCTGGCTTTCATGGTCGGTTTCCAGACTCGCTGGACCGGCGTCTTGAGCTTCTTGTTCGCTGTGGCCTATGCGAATCGAACCGTGCACGCGTTCGTTTGGACTGGATCAGATCAATTGTTTCCTGGCGCTTTATCTAGCGGTGGGGCCCAGCGGAGCCGCCTACTCGGTCGATCGTTGGTTAGCCAGTCGCCGCTCGAAAACACCTCTTCCGATCACGGCGAGCATCGGTGCCAATGTTTCGACTCGGTTGATTCAGCTACACATGTGCGTTGTCTATTTGTTCGCCGCGTTAGGAAAATTGCAGGGTGAAACCTGGTGGACAGGCGAGGCTTTGTGGGGTGCGTTTGCAAACTACGAGTATCAAACCATCGACATGACTTGGCTGGCCCCCTACCCCCTTGTCATTGACTTCCTGACCCATGTGACGGTGGTTTGGGAGCTTTCCTATTGTGTCCTGGTCTGGCCTCGCTTGACGCGGCCCTTCGTAATCTTCCTTGCATTCCCGTTACACCTGGGGATTGCTTTCGGGATGGGGATGATCACGTTTGGGACGATCATGATCGTAGCCAACCTGGCATTCTTAGCCCCTTGGCTGACACGCCAATTCGTCGATGGGTTCCTGTTGCGAAGCCGTACCGCCTCGGCGTCTCACGCTTCCGCCGGCGCCGAAGCCCTAGCCAAAACCGGCTAAGACATTTCTGGGACTCGCTTGATGCCGCTTCGGGCAGCCGGAGTGCAGGGCAGCGGTCACTCGGGCGACTTGGCCTTAGTCGAGTTGCCTGAGTTCGCTTTCGCTCTCCGGACGCAGCATGACCTGCGCCCGTTCACGGTACGACTGGGCCTGGGACGCATTCCCAAGTTCCTCGTGTGCCTTTGCACAGGCGAGAAGAAGTTCGGGATTGTCGGGCATCGCTTGATGGGCCCGCTCGAGATCGAGAATGGCCGCAGCGTAGTCCTCTTGCTTGAGCAGAATTCGACCGCGCGTGTCATAGTAGGTTGCTGCGCTGCGGATCGATCGCAATGGCCTGATCAATCAAGGCCCGTGCTCGTTCGTAATCAGGTTCGGGGCGATAGGCATATAGCCAGGCGAGGTTGTTCAAGGTCGCACTTGCTTTGGGGTCAAGGCTGAGCGCAAGACGCAGCGTCAGCTCGGCTCGTTCGAAGTCTCCTTCGGCCAAAAGCAAGCTGCCGAGAATCAGCTGCACCATTCCCGAGTTGATTCCCTCGGCGATTAGATCCTCGCAGGTCTTTCTGATTTGCGAGCGATGCTCGAGCCGAGCCCTGGACCAGCTCGTTGAGCAACTCGTAAGCTTGCGGCTGATTCGGCTGAAGTCGTAGGGCCTGGGTCAAGCGAATTAGCACGTCCGAAAGTTGACCCTCGGGATCTTGGGCGTAGGTGTCCTTTGCCCAAGCGACGAGAACATTCGCCCGCAGTTCGTTCGCGACCTCACGCCGAACGTCGACCGCGTATTCGGCGATGAACTGCAAGGTGCGCTCGAATTCCCTGCGCATCGTGCAGCAGGTGACATAGTCGATGTAGCCTCCGACAAGAATGGGCCGCTGCTGAAAGGACTCATCGAGTAGGGCCAGATACCCCTCGAGTACCTGATCGCTTGCCTCGTCTTGTCCCATGGCTTGCAGGATTGAAGCAACCTTCATCAGCAACCGCGGGTCGTTTTCGGCGAGACGCTGATAAATGGCGAGTGCCTGATCGGGGCTTTCCGTTTCCAGAATCCTGGCCTTCAGTTGCAACGCGGCCGGATTATCAGGCATTTCGCGGAGCACCGCCTCGAAGTGATATCGAATCAGCCGTGGCCGATCTTGGGGACTGAGCCGCTGGTCCAGGCGGATTAGTTGCGGCGTTATCAATAGTGCCTGCGCCATCCAGAGGTGTGCGGGGGCAAAGCCGGGCTCATCCAGCGGTGCCAGCGCCGGCCATAATTCCGTAGGCACCCGCCAACTCGCGTTTCCGCTCACGCACCAGGGCTAGAAGGTAGCGGTAGCGATCTTCGGCCGGCTCCAAGTAACAGAGTTTCTCGTAGTAAATCTGTGCTCGATCCCAATTGGCACTGTTAAAGGAGCGATAAGCCGCTCGCTCGTAACGTCCAACCAACCGCTCTTTCGGATACAACCACGAGAGGGTCAAAACCAGCAAGGCGACGGTCGCGATCAAAAGCGCAGGCAGCCCTAACAGCAATGCTTTGCGATTGGCCGGATGAAAGGTCAAAAACAGCAAGCGAGGTATCCCGCGCCGAACGACCCACAACGGCAACAAGATCGGAGACAGTAGACAGGTCAGCCAAAGCGGGCGCGACGATCGCGGGGCGGCCAGTTCATCATCGCTGTAACGAAAGCGAGCAAACCAGCCGCCGAAGAAATGACGGATCGCATGGAACGGTGTGAGTAAGAAGTACAGCAGTCGATGAACGGATTCGATCAACCTCTGCACCAGATACCGCAGTCCATTCAACGTGTCATTCTCCGGCCGCCAGGTCAGTGGATGGTCTGGGGCATTCGCGAATTGGTTGTGAAGCGATGCAACGAATCAAACGACGGCGAAGTGGGTCGGTCGCAAGGACTCCGCAGGCGAATTACGTCGCCGAACTTCCGCGGAAATAGCTGTGCGCCGATTCCCAACTTGTTCCCCGGGGTCTTGCTGTGCCTCAGGCCGCCAGACAACCGAGTCGCATGGGCAACGACTGATTCGAACGCGGACGTTTCATCCGAAGTGCCGTCCAACCCATGAGGCGTCGGGGCTGCGTGCCAATGGCCCCATGAGCTTTCAGAACTCAGCGGAAACGACATCGAGAACTCCGGTCAGTATAGTCGAGTGAAATCTAAAGACGACTGCCGATAGCCAGAACAGGAGGATGGCGCACACTCCATCGAGGGAGCCCGCCTCGCTATTGCCGAGGGTCGAGTTCCAACCTTGACCGAATTTCGCGGGACCAGCGAGTGAGTCCGTCCGCGGTAGAGCGATCGTTTCCTTCAGCCCTTCGGTTCGCTCTGGCGGATCGCCCTTCGGTGGCACGGCGGAACGCCAGCCCGGTCGCCGATCTGCGGGCGGACCGGGCTCGAACGTGCCCTATCCGCATTCGTTCCTGCGACGACTGCGAAACAGCGAGGGGGGCCGTCGAGCTGCGGCACGCGATCCGGGCCTACTTCTTCGTCAGAAATTCGAAGGCTGATTCGCGGGTTTCGAAGACCGGCATGATTTCCTTGATCCGCAGCTGTTTGAGCAGGGTCGCAACTTCGGGCTGTGGGCCTACGATGACCGTCTTTCGACCCCGCCGCTTCAGCGCCTGTTCCGAGGAGATCAGCATCGCGATTCCGAGTGAGCTGATATACGGCATCTTGCGAATGTCAATGATCAGATCGTGATCCAGCGTCTCCGTCGCCTTGCCAAATTCTTCTCTGGATCTCCTCAACCGCAACTGCATCGAGTCGACCAATGAGCTCGACGTGGACAATCGCGTTGGTCGTCGACACCGTATTTAACTGCATCCATCATTTCCTTGTTTACTTGCAATGCCGCGATACGAACGGGCGACGCGGATCAAGGCAGCAGGCCGTTACGAGATCATGGGGCTTTATGCGGGCGTCTCTACTGTGCAAGTCAGCCGCGGATCGGGCAAGGCCCTACTGCCAAGAAAGTCGGCGACTTGAGAGTGCGTTCGCTCGGCCTCCGGCCACCCGCTCGATCGACCTCCCAGATGATTTCTTCCACTCAACGTCTGATTCCGTGGCCCTCCCGGATCGTTGCATCACTCCGGGCCCCGTGCGAAAATGGTCAAGCGTGAGAACTCGACAGGCTTTCCATTTGAGGTTGATGTCCATGACTACCCCTTCCCGAGTCGGAGCTTTTCTTCTGGCATTCGGTTGCCTTGCTGGTGTTTCCTTGCCCCTTTCGTTCGCCCAGGATTGGACCCGATTTCGAGGCCCCAATGGAACGGGCGTTGTGGAGGGTGTTAGTTTTCCGAATACGTGGACTGAGAAGGACTACGCCTGGCAGATCGACCTGCCGGGTATCGGCCAATCAAGTCCCGTTGTGTTTGGGGACAAGGTCTTCCTGCTGAGCGCTGATCCTCAATCGGCCCTTCGCCACGTTCTGGCGATCGATCTCAAGTCGGGCGAAATTCTCTGGCGGAAGGACTATGAGTCTTCGGTGCACAAGTTGCACAATCGCAACTCGTTCGGCAGCAGCACTCCGGCGGTGGATGACCAGGCGGTCTACGTCGCGTGGTCATCTCCGACCGAGACGATCTTGAAGGCGATTAGCCATGACGGCAAAGAGCTTTGGACTCGAGATCTGGGCAGCTGGGTCAGCCAACACGGATTCGGCACTTCACCGATCGTCGTCGGCGACCGCGTCGTCTTGTTCAATTCTCAGCAAAAGGATCAGCTCCCCCCAGACGCGCAGCCGGGTCAAAGCCGCATGATGGCCTTCGAGGCGTCTTCAGGCAAAACCCTATGGGAATCGCCAACGAACACGACGCGGGTCTGCTATTCGGTGCCTTGTGTGCGGAAGACGCCAGAAGGTGGGATTGAGTTGGTTTGCTGCAATACGGGCAATGGTATTTTCGGTATGGATTTGGACACCGGAAAGATCACCTGGGAGCTGCCGGTCTTCACCCAACGATGTGTGGCTTCACCGGTCGTGGCCGGCGATCTGGTCCTGGGCAGTTGCGGTTCAGGCGGCGGTGGCAACGTCCTGGTTGCGGTCAAAGCGGGTGAGAATCCGAAAGAGGTGTTTCGCGTCGAGGCGAGTGCCAATTACGTGCCCACCCCCTTGGTCTATAACGATCTCGTCTTTCTTTTTGGTGACAAGGGGATCGTGAGCTGCGTCGATATGGAAAGCGGAAAGAGCCTGTGGCGTGAACGGGTCGCGAAGGGGTTTTCCGGCTCCCCGATCTGTGTCAGCGGCAAGATCTATGGCATGGATGAAGATGGCACGATGCATGTGCTATCAGCAGCCCGTGAGTTCAAACAGCTTGGCGAAGTCGACCTTGGTGAAACCAGTCGAGCGACACCGGCCGTTGCGGGCGGAATGATGTTGCTCCGCAGCGACTCGAGACTGAGGGCACTACCCGCCCATTGAGGATCGACCGCCATTGAGGATCGACCGCCGCCACAGCGAAAAAGCGAAAAGAACGGGGCAAGAGCCACCACACTGGCTCCCACCCCGATCGTTAGCTTGCTCGCGGCTTAAATGAATCCTATTTGCGTTTAAACGTCATACCAGGGTCCTCGTCAGACCCGTTCACCAGCTTGAATCCAAACTGGCTGGGGCCACCTGGCGTGACTCGTCCGACGATCGTCCCCTGCTCGCCCCCGTCGAGAACAAGGATTTCGCCGGCCAATTCGAAGCTACCAGCGATGACGCGGGGTGGCTGCTCGGCCTGTTGCAATCGCCACTCGAACGTGCCTGACTCGTCGATGGTCAAGTCGACTTGTTGAGTCGCGGCGTCGGATCGCCAATTTCCCGCCAGATCCGTCGCTTCGTCTTCAACTCCCTCGTCTTCACTGGCCACTTCAGGCTTGGCGAATTCGATGACGCTGGGGGCTTTTTTGGCTTCGATCGGTCGTGGAGCCGGCAAGGGCTCTCCGTCACCGGTCAGATCCATGAGCAATTGCGAGGCAACGCGATCGTCGGGCTTTAAGGCGACAACCTCTTGCAAGGCATTCGTAGCGGCGGCGGTTTCGCCAAGCATCAGGTAGTGATACGCCAACACGAACAGGGCGGCGGCATCACTCGGGCTCGACCCAACGTGATTTTCAAGCAACCGCAAGTGCGTTGTGTAAGTCGCGTCGTTCTCGTAGAGGCGGCTCATCGTCTCCCAATCCATTCCTGGAGTTACAGCCAAGAGCGAATTCAAGACGATGGCGGCGGCGTCATAACGGCGCAGTGAAAATAGAACGGTCGCGTAGAACTCGTGGAGTACGGTATCCTCGGGCGACAACGGAATCGCTTGTTCGGTCAATCGCAGGGCATTTGCGAAACCACCTCGTTTGAACTCTTGCGCTTCGTCAAACAGTGCCAGTGCGCGATGCTCATCCAACGTCAATTCCAGATCGTCTCCCAAGAACAACGCCTCTTCAACGTCGACCACGGGCTCTCGATAGGAACTGACGATCACAGGATGGCTGTAGTTATAGACGGAGATTGCGGCCGAGGATCCCACCACGCAGTACGGGTTGTAATATCCGTAGCCATAGCCCCAGTCTGTGGCCCAAAGACTCAGTCGCCAGCCGGTGGTCGCGTACAGGACCGGAGCGTACCAATAACGTCCATGATGGCCCGCCCATCCGCCACGATACCAGTTGTGATGACGATGAATCTTGGCGTGACGATATCCGTAGTGAGGCTTAAGGTAGTGGGGGCTCGAATAACCCCAGCCCGTCGCTGGAGCGTCGAATCGATAACGAGCCCCATGACCGCCCCGATTCCGGGCAGTTGGAGCAACGGTCAACGATCGTCGTGAACCGGTGGCAAAGGCACTTCGCGTCCGATCGCTCCGCCCTACCCTGACGACAGAGCCGGCCGGTGTGATGTCGATCTGAACGACCGGTTGATCCGAGGCGAGTCGTCGAACGAGTCGCGGGTGACACTGCCGTGGCGTTTCGCTCCGCCGCGCCCACGACCTCCGCTCAGAGTCAAGCTTCCGGACTCTCGAACTCCCGATCGACGCACCTCGGTGCGGTTCGCGCCGGGAAGGGATCTCCCAGCATCGGACGCGCCGCGACCGCGACTCAAACTTGAAGGCCTGATCTCTCGACCGGCCGCCGGTGCTGAGTCGGTTCGCCCGATGCGCGAATCGGTGGGTGGAGTACGCCGAGGTGAAAGCTCACCGGAACGCGTAGCGGAATCCCGGTCCGTCAAAGCGTTCCGCCGAATGCGACTCCGGTCGCCGTCGCTGAGGATCGAGTTGCGAATCGAGGATCGCGATCGCGGCATTGCCGAGTCAGTCGCGGATCTCGCCGAATTGACGCCCGTCGATCGCGGGGCTGTCCTGGCGGGATTTGCCGAAGACGATCGTTCACCGGACAAGACCGAAGGCCGACCTGTGGTCGAAGGCGACCGGGTGCTGGACCGATTCGCAGGCGTCCGATTTGGCTTGATCCATTGGTCAGTGAGCTACCTCGCGTGACAGAACGATCTCGTCCCGACGTGGAGCCTACGAGTGCCTCCGGTCATTGCCGGGCCAACGCTTCGGCCACGCGACGTGGGAGCGGCCGAGGTGCCCGAGGGCCGCCCCAATGAGCGGCTACCGTTTTGAACGGAATTGCCTGAGCGGGTGCGATTGGCGGCTTGCCCCATGCCGGAGCGAGAGATGCCCGATCGCCCGGTACTTGCTCGCCCGGTCGACGTAGCTGCCTGGCCGACCTGTTCGGCCCGCACTCGATCGCGACACGCCCGCTCTCGACCCGCCGGAACTTCGGGTTGCGGAGCGACTTCCCAGGCCTGCCGAACCACGACTCCCGGACATCGATCTCGAACCACCTGCCCTTGAACCTCCGGCTCCCGATCGACCTCGGCCCTGATAGGCCAAAGCCGGTGAATCGATGACCATCAAGAGGATGGTCAAGCTCGCCAGCGCCGACGCCCAGCGAATGAAGATAGGTTTCACTTCTGTCGTCCCTTATTCGAAGGAAACACGCCACGTCTAGCATAGACGTTCTGAAGTACTCGGATAAAGACTCAATACCAGACGAACTCGCGTCGGTGCCGGGTCGACGTGGACAATTCACCCTCGAATCGGGTGAGTTTGAGGTCCGCGAGCAGACGCTGTCTGGGAAACCATCGCTTTTCGTTGCGAGTTCCGAGCCCTCTGCGGACACTGGCTCCCCGGTTCAGGTTGAAGATGACGATTTATGCGAGACTTCAAGCCCTTCGACCGGCATGTTGGCGAGTTGGCTGCCCGCCGGGATTGAGTCAGACGTCGGCCTCAATCGGCCACCAGTTCGTGCCTGGTTCAGCTAGCGACTGAAGAGCATGGGCTACTCGGGATTTTGGGTGGACCGCTTCGCGATCTTTCGTCGATGAAATCAAGAGCCCATGGACGACAAATCGTCTTATTGCTTGCAAGATGTGAGGCTCGAGAACGAATGAGTTGTAGTTGCGTGGTGTTGCAGTGCCCCACAAGACTGGAGGCCCTGCGGGCACCCGTTGACCGCTCGGCTGCCCCCGATGACGCCCTTGTGGCACGGGAAACTTGTAAGGAGTGGAGCGTTCGACGCGTCGATCTGGAAACAGAACCTTGCGTGACCGCTCGGGTTTATTAATTAAGAAGTCCCCAGCCTTGTGCTTATTGCAAGGACATTTGGGATTGGCGATTGGCTCTGTGCTGGCGAACAATACAGCAGAGGCCGCGTAATTGAAGCGTCGAACGGATTCGACCCCCTCGATCCAACCGAGGGTTACCGAAACGGAGAGGGAATTCCGGCTACTTCGAAAGAACCTCAGGGCTGTGGATACTATCCAAAAAGCCATGAAGCATGCGGCGAGCCTCTTGCCGCGAAACGGCTTGAAACGCGACGGCCGTTGTTCGATCGTGCGGCTCTCTCCCACCCTAAAGCACATCCCACCTATCGGAATGCAAAAATGATTCATCTATCCACACGTGATGTGAACGCCGAAGTCACTTCGCAAAGTCGCAAACCGGAATATCGGCTTCGATTCTCGAATGTTGAAGACGTCGTCATCGTCTGGTTGCCGCAAGACTTGTTTGAGCTGCTGTCGATTGTGCAGACCGGCGAGGAGATGTTCCGCTACGTCAGCCACTCCAAGCCGATGAAACTCGTCATCAGCTTTGACCATGTCCGCTCATGCGGATCACAGGCTGTTGGAGACTTGATTAAGCTCGCCAAGAAGGTGCGAGCTTACGGTGGTGAACTGAAACTCTGCAGCATGAGCTCACGGATCCAAGAGGTTTTCGACATCTGCCGACTCATCGGTCCAATTTTTGAGCTGTATCAGTCGACAGGCGAAGCTGTTGAGTCCTTCAAGGCCTCCAGTCGTTAAGACTTTGCCGAACTGATTCAAGAAAAAGTGCAAGCCGGCTGCTATCCGCAGTCGGCTTTTTTCGTTGACGTGGACTCGTTCGCATACCGTCGCATGAGCTGACAACCGAGGGCCTGGTCGGTTTCACGACTGACGCAGAAGCGAGCACGGTCGGATCATTTGCTGGCGGACTGATTTACAAGCGGACTAATAGAGGCTTTCCGCAGCGGCCTCGTGCTCTTCAGAAACAGCGGCCCAGTCGACGAGGAGTCGATTATCCACCTCCTCGACGCCGTCGATCCGTCGCACGATCTCTTGGACGAGTTGCTTGTCATAGTAGCTGGTCACGTCTCCCTCGAGAACGACCCGTCGATTATCGCGCTGAATCTGGACGTTCTTCCCCTTCAGCAGTGGATGATCCTCAAGCGCACGATCGATGCGTATGCCGACTTTGGATGATGTTGCCATGTCTTCTCCTTCAACGATTTCGGATCATTGACTCGCCTGTCGACACATGCTGCCGCTGATGTCAAACAAGGAATCGACTGATGGCGTTTCCGCAGTGGAGCCGAAGCAATGGAAAGTCCAGGAAAACCTTGCCGCCGCGGCAAGGTTTGCGGATTGTGTCAGCTGCAAGCAGTCGATCAAGGCTCGATGGGTGATGGCAACCCAGGTCATAGCGACGCAGCTAATGGAGCGCCTTACGTGGGCCAGCGTCTCATCTTCGCCTGGCCATCACGATCCCGTTCAGATCGGGCAAGATCATCGTTCGGCGCGGAACCGCCACTTTGTGCCATTGGCCGACTCACCCTGCCTGTGATCCAGGCGGACCCAATGTCAACGTTTACTGTATTTCGGGCAGCACGGTACGCTAGGGGAAGTCGGCAATCACGTGTTGCGGCGACCCGCCGAGATCGGCTTGACTGACGCTTGCTTGGCGAATGCGTCGTTGACTCGATTCAGCGGCCATCGAAAACTGGCTTCGACCGATGGCCAGACGTGAACAGGGAGAGTTCAGAGCGTTTTTTCGCGACAAGCTATGAAATTATGAGTCGGGAGAGCAGATTGATGAGCAAAACCAGCCACGACTTGCGGGGCACGCGACGATTCCGATCGAGAGCCTTAGTTGTGTTCCTGGCCGCCGTATCAACCTCCACGGCAGCGGCTCATGCGCAGGGCATACAACAGTCGCACGGTCCAGTTAGCGAGGAGATTCGCCTCTTCAACCTCTATGTCACGCTCGAGTCGAATCCGGATCTCTCATCCGCGCTCGATCTGTCCCCGGATCAAAGAAGAGAGCTGCGCGAGATCGTGGCAGAGTTTCGCAAGCGGCAATCTGCCCGCCTGGAGACGTTCCGCAGGGACATGCAAGCAGGGGACAGGATGTTGGCTCAGAAGCTCTATGTTGAAGAGAATCGTGAGCTCCGTGACGAAACCTACCAACGCTTTGAAGTTGCCCTCCTGGACCACCAGGTGAAGCGGCTCAAGCAAATTCTTCGTCAACAATCCGTACGCCAACTGGGCTGGCCCGGTGGGCCGCAATACTCCCTGTCCAATGACTCCCTCAGTCTCCCCTTACAAGTAGCCAAAGATCTGGAGTTGACCCAGCATGAGATCGACTCGCTTGAGGAAGCGGTGGAACAAATACGGGATGAAATGCAGGCAGAAATTCAACGGGCGAAGGAGAAAGCCCTCGAAAAAGTCCTCGGTGAGTTGACTTCCGAGCAGCGCAAGAAATTCCGAGAACTCGTCGGAGATCCCTACGACTTTGAGGCGAGTCAACTCTCGCGGATGGAAGAGTTGCGGCGGCAGAGCGAGGAACGGGCCAGGAAAGCAGCTGAGGAGCGTGCTGCGAAGCAGCGTGCAGCGGCTGAGAATTCGGCTGGCGGCTAGCGAAAGGGATAAGAAATGGCTCACCCGGAAACGTCGTGTCCCGCTCCGGCCGAGCCACTTCGTTCCTCACCTGTGCTGTTACTTCTGCGGCTGCTCGGGAACTTCAGGTTTGGCGGCCAGGTCGGCCGAAGCGATCTTGATCATCTGAGCTTGCCGCTGCTGCCAACGGGCAGCCATCTGCTCGGCGCGTTTCGGCATCGAATCGGCCAGGTCATTGGTTTCAGTGCGATCCACGCTCAGATCATAAAGCTCCCAGGGTGCCTTATCCCCGGCGGCAACGAGTTTCCAGTCTCCTTCTCGAAGGGCACGGTTGCCTTCGTGGCTCCACCACAATGCTCGTTCCTCGACGGTCTGCTTGCCGAGCAGCCAAGGCAGTAAACTCTGGCCAGGTCGCTGAGGCGGTTGATGATCGGCTCCCGCCCCATGCCCCTCGACTTGAAGGATATCCAGAATCGTAGGAACAACATCAATCGCGTGACCGGGCTGCTTGCACCACTTTCCCCGGTCACTGATCCGGTTGGGCCAGTGAACAATGAAGGGCGTTGAAATACCCCCTTCGTGGACCCAGGTCTTATGGCGACGCATCGGCGTATTGGAGGTGGTCGACCAGCCTGGGCCGAGACAAAGATAAGTCGCCGCTGAACCGAGCGGAGCGTTTGGATCATGACCATCATCACGCACCATGATCTCGGCACTGGCCCCGTTGTCGGACAAAAAGACGATCAACGTATTGTCCCACTGACCCATCGCTTTGATTTGCTCAAGGACTCTTCCCAGCTCGCGATCTAACCGATCAACCATGGCCGCATGGATGGCCATCTTGGTTGACTGGAACTCCTGTTGCTCGACGGTCAGGGAATCCCAAGGCACGGGGCGATTGACTTCTGCCTCGCCAAGTTTTTCAAATGCTTCCGGGAAATGATACGGCGGCCCGACAGTCGGTTCGACGGCGGACAGCTGCCCGTCAACGAACCCCAACTCTTTGATTCGAGTCCACCTTTCGCTTCGAATCTGCTCCCAGCCCGGGCGATACGTTTCGCGGTAGCGGGCGATATCTTCTGACAAGCCTTGCAGCGGGAAATGAGGGGCGGTGAAGGCGACGTACTGAAAGAAAGGCTGAGCGGCATAGTTCTGTGCGTGGTCTTTCAGGCACTTGACGGCATGATCAGCAATGGCGACGGTCCCGTAGAAATCGGTACCGGGCTCCACCGCCGGCAGCTTTTGATCATCCTCGAAATGAACCTTGGGGTTGAAGAAGCGACCTTGATCGCGAAGGTAATACGAGCGGTCAAAGCCGTTCTCCAGCGGCATTCCGTCAATGTGCCATTTTCCGGAGTGATAGGTGCGGTAGCCCAGAGGCCTGAGCGTCTCGGGAAGAAGCCTGGCCCAAGCCGGGCGTTGTCCGGGGTTGCCGCTCCGGATTCCAGGAAGTTTGTCGCGGCGTACCTGCTGAGCATAGAATCCCGTCAGCAACGAAGCGCGAGTCGGCCAGCAGCGTCCCGTGTTATAGAACTGGGAAAAACGGATCCCCCCGGCGGCCAGGTCGTCGAGGTTCGGAGTTTGGATCTCGCCCCCGTAGCAACCCAGATCAGAAAAACCGAGGTCGTCGGCCAGCACGATGAGGACATTCGGCGGTTCCCCTGCTGGCGAAGACGCGACCGGCGTTAACAACCCGACGACGACGAGTAACAGCATTTGCCTCAACATGCGGCTTCTATGTTCCTATGCAAAGAGATCATCGGCCACCACACCATGCACATTGGTGAGCCTGCGCTGAATGCCGTTGTGGTAGTAGGTCAGACGTTCATGATTGATACCAAACAGGTGGAGCACGGTGGCGTGGAAATCATGCCAACTCATTGCGTTCTCCACGGCTTTCCAGCCGATGTCGTCGGTAGCGCCGTAAGCGTACCCCGGCTTCAGCCCGGCTCCGGCCATCCAGACGGAGAACGCGTATCGGTTGTGGTCTCGGCCGGTCCCGACTTGATTGGCCGCCGACTGTGTGAACGGCGTTCGCCCGAATTCCGTGGTGAATAACACCAGCGTGTCGTCGAGCATTCCTCGTTGCTTGAGGTCTCCAATCAGCGCGGCAATCGGCTGATCGATCAATCCGGCTTCGGCAGAATGATTCTCGAGGACGTTCTCGTGCGCATCCCAACTCGTGCGCGGTGCACCCGCAATGGGGCCGCCTGAAAACAACTGCACAAACCGCACGCCTCGCTCCAGCAAGCGGCGAGCCATTAGACAGCGCCGTCCACAGTCCTGGGTCCCCGGTTCATGCAAGCCGTACCTTTCCTGCAGGTACGCCGGCTCGCTTGACAGGTCTCCGACGTCGGGCACAGACAACTGCATTTTCGCGGCGAGCTCGTAGCTGCGAATGCGACCGGCAAGAATCTCGTCCGCACCAGCATGCTCGATGTGTGCAGCGTTGATCCGGCCGATAAACTCCCGGATGTCCTGTTCCGTTCTGGGATCCGACTTGTCTGCAGGAAACAAATCGCGCACCGGACGATCACCGCTGGAGAACACAACGCCTTGATGTTGGGCCGGCAGAAAGCCGTTCGTCCAGTTGGATGAGCCCCCGTTTGGACCTCCGCGGCCGTCGGGTCCTAGCGCACGTTAACCCGGATACGATCAATCGGGCATTTCGCCATATCGAACAACTTATTGAACAGTCAGTTGATCCCCATTCCAGCATTCGCCAAGTGGTAGCGATTGGTGAATCAAGCACCGTTGACGATCGGGAACAAGCGCAAGCAGCCGTTGATCACTATCCGTTTGCCAACTTGCATGATCCGGTGCTTGCCCCGGCTGAGCCAACACTAGAAATTACACCTGCACCAACCCAAGTCACACTGCTGCCATCAGCCAGTGCAAAACCACGAAAAATTCACACATTTCTCAGCTACATCAACGAAGATCCTTACTGGGATCCCCGCAGGGATAAGCCAGATTTGGCAACCGAAGGAATTTTGCAAGATCGAGCGAGTGCAATTATGACCTGGCTGCGGCAACAGCCACAAAACCACGCTACAGCCCATCCAGCGCACCTAACTCAGCCACCAGCTCCGGAAACAATGCTGCAGCTATCGCCCGTCGTTCATCCAGCCTATCTGGATGAACCCAGAGAAATGTCGCCCGAAGATGTGAAATTTCAGCCAGATGAATCACGTTCACGGCGATTTGACGGGTTAACCAGCAACGTCACGTTTCTCATCGTTTTGCTCGCCGGACTGGGACTTTTATGGTTCATCCTATGGCTGACACGCGGTGGGTTTCAGCAACTACTTGAACCAGCAAGCACTGAACAAAGCAGCGAAAATTTAATACCACCACCGCCACCGAGCACTGAATCGTTCAATCCAACTGCGCCGCCAACTGGCACTGACCAAGCACCACCGAGCCAACCAGCAGTGACAGATGAGTCAGCCCCATCATCGATCAAACGCTTTTTGGTAGAATCACCCGGGAACTACGATGGGGTCAACTTACGGGTCGGACCGGGGGAAGATAATCGTCGAATTCGCGCTGTTCCCGATGGTTACCAGGTGATTGATGAAGGTCGCCAGATTGGCTCATGGCGCGAGGTGTCGTTTCAGGGACAGCGGGGCTGGGTCTATCGTCCATTTCTCCGCTAATTAAAGTATCAATTAGCACAATGTCATTCTGAAAAGCCGGATTAATCGGCGCAACGATACTGGCCAATTCAAGTGCGATCGGATCAACTGGTTGTGCAAAAGCCGCGATCGCCAAAGGACAAGCAGACCAATTTCCCTGTACGCCAACATTTAACTTCTGACATAACCCACCCCGACGGCCTTCCACCTGATAGTGATGGCAGTGGCGGCAGTTAGAAATTCGGGGATCAGCAGAGGACATAGTTTCTAGCCGTTAGATACGAGCTCTATTATGGCGCTAAACAAAAGCACATTTGCGTCATTTGGCGATGACCGAGGCCCCTTTTAGCAGTCTTTTTTGACCGTGAACTGAGCGATCCCCACTACAGATTTTCTTTAGATTTGCCTGTAATTTTCGTCACATTTCGGTCTTTGAACTTCTGAGACACGTGCTGTCCGTTCTAGGTAATTCCGTTGAATCGGCAGAAGGCAAAACCTTTTCAGATATTAATGTAATTTTTCGCACAGTAAATTGCAATTCGCCTGAGTGAATACACGCACGCCGCAACAACTTATGCAGAACCTGTTTATGGCGCTCAGTCAGATTCTTCTGTGGCTGAATGTCCTTGGGGCTGCGGTGCATGACTTTGGGCATAACACAAGCTGCATTGTCCCCAGCGTTCGAGCTCACCCGCTAACGCCGGACCGGCACAATTGGGACATAGGGAAAACGTTTGATGTTGATCTCGCATGTGATCGGCCCACTGCTGAAATACATTTGCCGGATCCTGGAACAAACTAGTCTGAATCGGCTTTGCGGCCGCAGTCTTTGACGCCACACGACAGGGATGTTGTTCCCAACGACCAAACTGGTTATAGGGCGATTCCAGCGTTTTTGGCTGATGCCAGCCCCGGGTGGAAAACCGCAAATCAGTAATGGTCGTTTCCGCTAACTGCTCCACTTGTCGTGCCGCTAATTGCTGATTCAGCCGCTTGAGTAAACGCAATCGCTCGAACATCAACGTCTGGACAATCACGGGATTCGCTACGGCTACGAGCAAAACCTGCGATCGGATATTCTCGGGCTTTGTCTGCTGTGCTAATTGTGCCCCCACTGCTTGAGGCCATAGCTCAACTACGAGTTGCCAATGCCGTTGGGCTGGCGACCGATACTGTCGCTCAATTTGGCGTAAAACCGATTCAAGACCTTGAAATGGCATAGGACATCGTCATCAGTGGGCTGTTTGCCGTTAGCGATATAATCAATGCTGCAGCTGCTTCAATAACACCATGGATACGGTAGATTGTTAAAGCAATATTTTTCTGGCGCGGGAGAGGCAAAGCGTGAATTTTCAGTCTGTCATTTCGGCTTTGCATCAATTTTGGAGTGATCGTGGCTGCTTGATTATGCAACCCTATGACACAGAAAAGGGAGCTGGCACAAAAAGTCCCCATACGTTTTTACGGGCGATCGGGCCAGAACCCTGGTCAGTGGCTTATGTCGAACCCTGCCGTCGTCCAGGTGATGGGCGCTATGGCGAAAACCCCAACCGGGGTCAGCACTATTACCAGTACCAAGTGCTGATCAAGCCATCACCAGAGGATATTCAAGAAATTTACCTCGATTCACTCCGCGTATTGGGGATTCAGCCCGAGGAGCACGACATTCGCTTCGTAGAAGATAACTGGGAAGACGCCGCGGTTGGCGCTTGGGGGGTCGGCTGGGAAGTATGGCTTGACGGCATGGAGGTGACACAGTTCACCTACTTTCAGCAATGTGGCGGCCTCGATTGCAAGCCGGTTTCCGTCGAAATCACCTACGGTTTGGAGCGTTTGACCATGTATCTCCAGGGGGTTGATTCGATCTTTGATATCAAGTGGAATGACGAAATCACCTACGGCGATATTCATCTGCAAGGCGAAATCGAAGAATCAACTTACAACTTTGAGGCGTCCGATGCCGACCTTCTGTTCAATCTCTTTAGTCTCTATGAGCAGGAAGCTGTGCGCCTCATGGATAAGGAGCTGGTGTTGCCAGCATTCAGCTACGTCCTGAAATGTTCTCATACATTTAACTTGCTCGATGCCCGCGGGGTGATTTCGGTCACCGAGCGGAACCGTTACATTGGCAAAGTTCGAAACCTATCCCGTAAAGTCGCCACACTGTACTACCAACAACGTAAAGCCCTGGGATTTCCGCTACTTGAGGCATCGGCACAAGTGGCACCCGTGTAAATCCTAGCAGCCAACCCCATCGGTGATTGATACATCGATCGAGCACAAAGGCGATGCCGAAACGTGCTATAAATGATGGGGTTTTGTTACGAATAGCAAACAAAACTTCTCATTAATTCAACACGGGTTAGCTTGCGAGTCGCGTTTGGTGACATCTGCAGGTTACTCAGTGCGATCGTTCCAACTTCCGAAAAGGTTGAATACATACATGACTGCAACGCAAATTTCTCAACAGGCAGTATCGGCTCAAACTGATGCTGTCGAGTTGCGTTTGAAGGATATTATTCGCAGCATTCCTAAGGAATATTTCTTCAAAGATGCCCGCAAGGCTTGGACCAAAGTAATTATCAACATTGCTTTAGTAGCACTTGGCTACTGGACTTTGGCCGTCGCACCTTGGTATTTATTACCATTGGGTTGGGTCTTTACTGGTACAGCATTGACGGGCTTTTTTGTGATTGCCCATGACTGTGGCCACCGATCGTTTTCCAACCGTCGCTGGGTGAATGATTTGGTCGGCCATGTGCTGCTACTGCCGATCTTGTATCCTTTCCATAGCTGGCGGTTGCTCCACGACAAGCACCATAAGTACACCAATAAGATGGATGTCGATAATGCTTGGCAGCCTTGGCGACCGGAATTTTACGATAGCTTGAACGGATTTGAGCGGGCGATTTATCGGGTTATGCGCGGTCAGGTTTGGAGCGTTGGTTCGATTCTGCACTGGGCCCTGATCCACTTTAAGCGCGAAAGTTATGCCAGCGACAAGGATTGGCAAAATGCGAAATTCTCTAACACCGTTGTGATTATTGCGGGTTTGATTGGTTTGCCGCTTTTGGTGTACACCGCTGGTTGGTGGGGCTTAGTCAACTTTTGGCTGATGCCATTTTTGGTTTATCACTTCTGGATGAGCACTTTCACGATCGTTCACCATACCTTGCCCGAAATTCCGTTTCAGGAGCCGGAACTTTGGAACGAGGCGGAAGCGCAATTATTTGGTACCGTCCACTGCGACTATCCGAAGTGGGTCGAGTTTATGTGCCATGACATCAATGTGCACATTCCACACCACATTTCTACAGCAATTCCTTCTTATAACTTGCGCCAGGCGCACAGCTTCTTGAAAAGCGTGTGGGGCGATCGGTTAGTCGAGCGTCAGTTCAACTGGGCTTTGGTCAAAGAAGTAACGCAATGTCACTTGTACCATCCCGAGCGGAACTATCAGACATTCCAGGAATATCACCAGCAGTAAGTCAATTTATTCAAATTAATTACCTCGATGACGAAGTCGCCTCTAACCTAGGGGCGACTTTTTCAGTATCAACATCAATCACGCACCTGGCAATTAATTGCCGCGATCGATTAATTCCAAGCTGATGCCAGATCGCGACGAGGGTAGCCACACTGATGAAATTTATCAGGGCGATGGGTAATCTTGTTAGCATTAGCGTGGTGGTGTTGCTTGGCCCAAGGATTCAGTCTGTCTAAAGCGACCGATGAGCAATATGCCCAAATCCATTTTGGGAGGAGGTTAATTTATGCCACGCCCCCTGCCGCAGGGTCGACGTGCTGCCAGACGGCCCCACTCGACCAAGACAGTATTGCCACCAGCGCTAAAAACTGGTCAGACTAAGTGGCGCTGTCACCCTTGGATGGTAAATGTTTCATCAATTTTCCTGCTATTGAGTTGTGGGGTTGCTATAAACGGACTTGGCTGGCTCAGTGCGCAGTTTCTGGTCAATCCAAAATCCGTCGTTTGGGTGAATGCGTACCTGCCTGAAACGCTACAAGTCGAAATTCCAGGCTGGGATCAGCCCCATACCCTAGCGGAAATCAACCAACAGCTGAATGCCTCGGGGTTGCGGATGGGGCAATCAATTGCCCTGACCGATGCGGATGCACCCGATATCGTGGTGCCCGTTTTGGCGCCCAATGATGATACCTGCAGCGGTGATCATAACCTTTGCTCCCAAATCGTCGAATTACGCGTCTACCGTCAAACAGATCACCCCTATCGCCAGCGAGCCACACCATATTTTCGGATGATCGACCAGTTGCCCACATCGGGCATTGAGCATTGGCTGGTACAAGCGCCGTTTGTTGAGGCGCAAGTGGATGTGCCACCACCGAGCGATCGCCCGCTGGGATTTCATCGGATTGAAAAGTTGGCTGCGGGTGCCCCCAAAGACGGTACGTGGTTAACCTTAGCGGGAGAACGGTCAAAGCTCGGAAAATATGGTCAAATCATCCTGTACAGCCCCAAGACCTTCACCCTAACCGTCATGGCCCCTTGGAGCAGCCCCAACGGAAAACTGCCTGTTTGGGAAAATGTGGCCTCCGGTAGCACCGCCGAGCTGATTGTCGATCAAACGATCGGACTGGAAACACGCTATCAAATTCAGTCCTTGCAACCGGACAGCCACACTCCCAGCGGACTCGCCCTCAAACCGATTGATTTAGCCAAGCCCGCGCTTGACAGCCGTGACTACACCGACGCCCTCCAGCTCGCACGTAACGGTTTATGGTCATTAGCGCTGCAGCAGCTAGAAACCTTAGGCAAAGAAACATTCAGCCAGAATGGCTCAGCCGCACTCCAACGCGACATGATTGCGTACCACGCCAAACAATTTAAAGCACAAGCCGATCGGCAATCAGCTAGTACCAGTCAACAAGTCCAGGCATACTTACTCGATGGCCGTTGGGACAAGGCAATTGCCGTGATTAAATCCGTTCCCACCGATCGCGGCGATGTTCTGAGCCTGTTGAACGCCGACTCCGGACAACTGATCAGAAGATTTAAGACAGCACTCGAAATCACCCCAAACAACGGGGCACTCCAAGCCTGGAATGCCGCCGCGACACTTGCTCGAAACGGTCAAGCAAGAGCGATCGCCTGGCTCAAAACGCAACCGCCCAATCGTGAGCGCGATCAAGGACTAACTGATTTAGCGCCAACCCTACGACCATCCCCCAAACCCGATCGTATTGCCACCGAAAAGCCTTCAACACCGCCCATCCCACCAGCGAACTTAGTCAAGGAAAACCGGCTCACAGACACAGAAGCGGCTGACTGGGAGGTCCGGCCAGTGGAAACGACTCAGCCAAACCCCACCGACCAACCCCCTGATTGAGACAACCAGTCAAACGACCACACTGTAAGCGCCAGACCAATTCAGTGAAAGTTACAATCGCGCTTCGCCCTAACTAACGAAAAGTTCATCAGACAGTTTTCGAAGCCGGTGCGGGTGGAATTGGTGGCAACTTCAAGTGCGGCTTAATGTTGAATTTCCAAGTGCAGCATAAACCGCCCCAAGTTCGTATCGCTCGACCATAGTTCGTAATCAACATGGAGTAGATTCGGCAATGGTGCGCCTTCGAGATCGAGTTTTAAGGCAAAGTTTCGCATCTGCAATTGGTGACTTTGTCCTAGTCCCTCACTCTGCAACCAGTAACGACTCATCCCGTAGGTGCCGCTTTCCCACAGGTGACGGTAGCTATAGCTGCCATTACCTTGCATCGTCATCGTGACGCGATTGGGCGACATCTCGATCCAAATCAAGCGTGACTTTTGATTGTTTAGTACCGGTGCTGGCTCTGAAAGCACTAAATTTTGGTCGGTGACCTTCGGCTCGGTCAGCAGTAAGTGAAATCGCTGGGCATCCCGTTTATAAATCGTCGCTACCGTATCGACATTCGACCACATGGCCATATCGAAGGAAGAGAGCGAAAATTGTACCGGACGGCGATAGTGAGTCAGCATGGCTTTCGTGATTTTTAACGTAAACAACAGGAAATCTGGCTTAGAGGTTTACCCCACGATCGCCTAGCAATGCTAATTCTTCAATCGTATGGTGGTTACCTTCGTCGCCCATGGAATTAGGGCACTGAGTAAGACACTGGCAAAGCCGGACGCGATAAACGGTAGGATGTCTTATCGCAGCTTGTTGTCAGTCTAGTAGATTCCCCATGTGTAAAACCACCGTCATTACAGTGAAAACACTCAGCCAACACCAGGATTTGATCATTGACGTTCACATGGTAAGTGAGGGACTCCACGGCAAGATCCAAATCCCTGGAGATAAGTCGATTTCGCATCGATCGTTGATGCTGGGCGCACTTGCCCAGGGTGAAACGATTGTGCGCGGCCTGCTGCTGGGAGAAGATCCGCGCAGTACTGCTATGTGTTTCCGCGCAATGGGGGCAGAGATCACCCCGCTCAATGCGGAGGAAGTCCGAATTCGGGGCATTGGCCTCGGCAATCTCCGCGAACCTACTGACATTCTCGATGCTGGCAACTCCGGAACGACCATGCGTTTGATGCTGGGAATTTTGGCCTCGCATCCCGATCGTTTTTTCTCGGTGACTGGTGACAGTTCCTTACGCACCCGACCAATGTCGCGTGTGATCAAGCCACTGACGGAAATGGGCGCAACAATTTGGGGTCGCGAAGGCAATCAATACGCACCGCTGGCAGTCCGCGGCCAATCGCTCAAGCCGATTCACTACCATTCGCCGATCGCATCGGCCCAGGTAAAGTCCTGCATCTTACTCGCTGGTCTGATGGCCGATGGTCGAACGACTGTGACTGAACCGGCGCTCTCTCGCGACCATAGTGAACGAATGCTGCGGGCATTTGGGGCACAGGTCGATGTTGATCCCACAACGAACTCTGTCACCGTCACTGGACATCCAACACTCACGGGTCAGACCGTAGTGGTTCCGGGGGATATTAGCTCGGCGGCATTTTGGCTTGTGGCGGGGGCGATCGTGCCGGGGTCGGATTTGACGGTGGAAAATGTCGGAGTGAACCCGACGCGCACGGGGGTACTGGAAGCCCTGGAAATGATGGGGGCGGACATTACGCTACTGAATCAGCGGGAAGTGGCGGGGGAACCGGTGGCGGATCTGCGGGTGAAGCATGGGCCGTTGCAGGCTTGCCGGATTGAGGGGGATATGATTCCGCGTTTGATTGATGAGATTCCGATTTTGGCGGTGGCGGCGGCGTTTGCTACGGGCACAACCGTGATTAAGGATGCAGAAGAATTGCGGGTGAAGGAGAGCGATCGGATTACGGTCATGGCGAATCAGCTTAATGCGATGGGCGCGAGTGTCACCGAACTGCCGGATGGCATGGAAATTACCGGGGGTAAGGCGCTCACGGGTGCGGAGGTGGACAGCTTTACCGATCACCGGATTGGCATGAGTTTGGCGATCGCGGCGCTGATGGCGCAGGGTACAACGACGATTCATCGAGCGGAGGCGGCAGCGATTTCTTACCCGACGTTTGTGGAGACGCTGGAGCAGGTGATTGGTGGGTGAGTAGACTGAAATAAACGCGGAAGAGAGATCGCGCAGCAGGATTAAGACATAGCTCAGGGGTCAGCGAAGGCTTTAGTTGATACAGAACCACAACTTGATAATACCGTTGAAGTTGGAACTATCCAGCTGTTGTCCCGATAATGCCGTTCTCCCGGATTTATTTGGATTGGGTTGGATAATATCCCTGATCTCTAAGTTATTCGCTAATATCCCCATATAAATACTAGTTATGTGTCTTTACCGGTCACTGGTAACTTAATACTAGCGCTATCTTGATATAAAAACTAATGCTAGTACCCTTTTGGGATTTCCAGTGATCAGTGATCTAGGAAAATTACGGTAGCTTTTTTACAGAACCCAGAGTTAAAAAAATGAAATAACCCACAAGACTTGAATTTATGGTTGTAGCTAGCGCAAGCGACGATAACGGCGATCTTATACGATTAACTCTTGAGTGGATTGCCAATGCCGGAATTAACGGGTTGGGGATTCTACCATCTGCGGAAGAAGTTGCAGCAGATCATTTGAGTAAAGCAACTAGTGTTAAGGATGCTATTGACTCAATTATTGCCTGGAGAACTACATATGCTGCTAGTACAGGTTTTATTACTGGGTTGGGTGGCATTGCAGCAATGCCCATTACTATTCCAGCAGGTTTAGCCGCATCTTATGCTCTTGGAGCTAATACTGCTGCTGCAATAGCTTGCCTTAACGGATATGACATCCATTCCGAGAAGGTACGAACTATGGTTTTGTTATGTCTAATTGGTAAAGCAGGGGAAGAAATTCTTAAAACTGCGGGTATCACTATTGGAACTAAGGTATTTCAAAATATTATTGAGCAAATACCTGGTAAAGTTTTTATTGAGATAAATAAAAAGGTTGGTTTTCGCCTGATCACCAAGGCTGGTGAAAAAGGTGTCATCAATCTCATGAAGCTAGTACCACTGGTTGGAGGTGTTGTGGGAGGAACAGTTGATGGCATTTTTGTGAATAGCTGCGGGCAAACTGCCAAAAATATATTTTCTCAAGTGTCAGACACATAAGACTTGCATGCAGTGATGTGGATTTGAATTAAGACTTTTGCTGTTCGGTGATGCAAACCGTTACATATACAAACGAAAAGCTCTCATAAACGCCAGATCGCCCGCCTAGATTAGGCTACTTTCGCTGGAGCACCTCAATATCCTTTTCCTGGTAGGGCTACGGAATACTGACGGATGTGATACCCCAGAAAATCGCGTCTCATATGCCAACCGATCGTCCTTAACGCGTCAATTACGATCGGCACAGAAAGTATTCATAGAGAGCACTTGCGTAATGGGCGTTTATGCTTGTCGTGCAATCGAAATTTTCTCAGCACAGTCAGCTAGTTAGCCCGCTAGTTGTCTGGCAATTAGGCTAATCAAGTTCAGTAGCTCCGTCTTAGGTAGCTTCACCAAGAGCGGCATTGTCTGCTCTGCCGTAAGCGGTAAATCCCGTTGTTCGATCGGTTTGCCGTCAATGACCGCATCGAACTGGTCAAGGGATAGCCCCTCTTAACTTTGCGAGTTCTCGCCGCAACCTTTCTCCGGGAAATGCTTCTCCACTCAGCCATGCTGATACAACCGGTTGCCGCGTATCAATATGCTTGGCCAAATCTGTTTGAGTCCAATCGTTTGTAGACAAAATCCCCTGAATTTGGGCGCAAAGATTTTTATATCGACTGATTTCGGACATACAGTGAAATCTTTTTTTGAACTGATCTAGTCAGATTAGATTATCCGGAAAATGACAATTTCTTATCATTCAAAATGAACTTTTATAAATTCCCCTGTGGGAATCAAATAAATTTGCGGTGAAATCGCATTTTGACCCTTTGAAAAATCGCCTGGGAATTTTGATCAAACCAAGAAGTCAGTTTCAGACAAATCCTAACGCTCCGAGTATTGATTTTCGCAATATTGTCCCACATAGTGCTGAGGTTACATCGAGACTAGAGGTGATGCGCAAAAACCTCTAAAAATCTTAATGGAGGGACTTCTGCAGATTTCACAAATAAATCAGACGAACCTTACCACTGGTAGAACTATACTTAACGATAGTTGACGATATATTTTTAATCCCATATAATTTAAATGTCGCTTCACCATCATCAGTATCATGGGAAACAGTACAAATATTCGGTTTGCCGTCAGCCAAATAGTTACATCGGCCATTTTTTTATTCATAGTAGTTACAATTTTCGTTTAATCAGGGGCGCGGCTGTTAGTTGTTAGGCAAGTGGCAAAAGCCTGATTCTGTATCGAGACAGTCGCGATAATCATTAGCCTTTTTACATCGACGAAAACCAAATCCTGGCCATTTAATCAACCCTTTGCGAAAACACCCATTTTTTCCGCTTAGTGTTGATTAGACTTTATTGGCGATTGAGCTTGGTAAGACGAGACGATGTTAAAGACAGAAACGTCTGATGCAACTCACTACGCAGTACTACGGCCTTAACCTCGCATCCCACAAAGTCTGACAGATCTGAGTATGCCAGCGTTGGAGGCTCTGTTAGCTAGTTTTAAGCAGGCTTGGAATAGTTTCCGTCGGCTGGGATAACAAACACCGCGTCTACGGCGGCTCGATCCACCTCGACATCAAAAACGACAAAATCTGGATACAAACTAACAATACCGAACTCGACATTGGCCAAGACCTAGTTGCTGTAGGTGTTCCCAAAGAAAATATCGTAATTGGCTTCCAGCGCCCCTATTCCGGCTATGCGATCGCTTGAATGCTGCAAGCTACTGATGACAATAGTAAAACTCCCCCATACCGACAAGCTCAGCCGCAGCGTAGCTCGCTTCAATCATCGGAGAGAATTTTCGATCGACACCACATTTACCTAAGATAGTGAAAGTCCTTAAGTTCTCCTCCCACCCATGTCCCAACTACCCATCGGTATCGGTCTTGTCGGTACTGGCTACGCCGCCAAAGTCCGCGCCGAATCCATCAACACCGAACCCCGCGCCACTTTAGTTGGGATTGCTGGTAACACCCCCGAAAAAACCCAGAATTTCGCCCAAACCCACCAAACCCAGGCATTCACTTCCTGGCAAACCCTGATCAACCACAACGATGTCCAACTGGTCATCATTTCCAACCTCAATAGCGCCCACGCCGAAATTGCCCGCGCAGCGCTATTTGCTGGCAAACACGTCGTCGTCGAATATCCCTTGGCCCTCGACGTTTCTACTGCCGAATCACTGCTGTCCCTAGCCCAAAACAAACAGCGGCTCCTGCACGTAGAACATATCGAACTGATGGGCGGCGTCCACCAGGCCCTGCTCGCCAACCTACCCAAAATCGGCACACCGTTTTATGCCCGCTACGCCACCATCACCCCACAGCATCCAGCCCCCCTCAAGTGGACTTATAACCACGATATGTTTGGCTTTCCACTCATGGGTGCGCTCTCACGCCTTAACCGCTTCACCAACGCCTTTGGCCCAGTCACACAAGTTAGTTGTCAGGCATCTTATCTCAACGCCACCGATCGGCCCGCTGGCTACTATATCGCTTGTCTATGCTCCGCCAAACTCAAATTCGGCAGTGGTCTGATCGCCGACGTGATCTATGGCAAGGGCGAAGCCATTTGGCAACCGGAACGCAAACTCGAAGTCCACGGCGATCGTGGGGCGATCATTTTCCATGGCGAGCAGGGCACCTTGATCACACCTCAGGGTGAACAACCGATCGACACCACTGGCCGCCGGGGCCTCTTTGCCCGCGATACCAGCGCGGTACTTGATTATCTAATCGAAAATAAACCCCTCTACATCAACATCACCGACAGTATTTACAGCATGAAAGTAGCCGAAGCCGCCTGCAAAGCGGCTGAAACCAGCCAACTTGTACAGCTGTAACGGCCTCAAAGCCTAACGACCTAATTTGTTCGGAATATCACCACAGCCACCGGGGACAGTTGCACGGGTACTCGAACCACCCCAAGCACAGATGTACTGGCGCTGTTCTTCCGACATATCCTCGACATTCGTAAAATCCGCATTCTCCACAACTGCACCGGTATGGGCGCCGGTCCGGTAGTCCGGTGGTTCTATCCGACTGCGGGGACTGGCTGTGGCCACCTTACCGTAGAAAAACTTGGCATTGCTGATGTCCGAATTGCGCAGGGTAGCATTCACCAAAATTGTTCGAGCCAGATTCGCCTTCACCAGTTCACAGTCATTCAGTTTGGCCCGAATCAGGTTCGAATCGCTCAGATCAACCCAGCGCAAATCCGTATGAGATAAGTCAGCCCCTGCTAGCATGATGCCCAGATCAATCACGCGCGTGCCATACGGTCGATCTTCGGCATAGCCCCCAGAGCCATCTAAAATTGGCCGACCAAGTCGCTGATCGCGTTTCAAGGGAGAAAGCAATCGGGCCCGCGACAGAAAACGCAGTACCTTGGCGCGCCCCGTTGCGTCCACACTCGTCAAAATTGCTGCCGTCCGCCCTTCGGCGATCGCCCGTTCCTGCGGCCAGTCCTCCAGTAAGCCTTCATCATCCAGCACAAGTTGAGCGATGCCTTGGAAATAGGCATCAATTGTCTGCTGTTGCGTGATCGTATTTTGCTGAATCGTCAAATCGCGCGAAATCACATACTGCCGCCACGCCACATAGACGGCCAACAACGCAATCATGATCTGACCTAATGCCCCAAAAATCTCGCCCAAGGCACCCAGTGCGTCCCAATTCGCCTGGGCATACCAATCGACGATCGGGCGGTCTACGCCTAATAGCTTCAATACCCCAACTAACGCCACAAATAATGCAGTACCAGCCAGAAATAACGGCACACTGCCAGTCAATAAATTAGCAAAATACACCTGAAGCTGTGGAGCCAACACCTGCAAAGACAACGCCAATCCGGCAATGGTCCCGACGAATAAAATCAGCGTGCCGAACCAACTACCGCTCAGCAACACCCCCAAGATCGTCAACCCGATCGATGCGGCTAATCCCAAAACTAGCAATGGGGAAACCAGCACAGTCCGCCCCTGCGCCCAAGGATAATTAAATAAATGCGGCGTCGGCCCCACGCCAGCCGTTTTTGGGGTAATACTACTGCCACTGTGACTGTCCAGACCGCCATTAACTGGCAATCGTGGAGTATCAGTGGGCGCTGTAGGCAAATCCTGATTGGGTTCTATGGTCATGCCAGCAGGAGCATCCAGAAAGGTAACGAGCAAAAATTTAGAGCGATTCAGGGGCTCCGTCATCAATAGTACCCTCAAGTACAAACTGCGATGAAATCGTCCGCGAGTTATTCACAACGGATATAGCGATATCACATGATCACCGTTGATTATGCGCAATGGTATACCGATGCGCGCTAGAGTATGCCCGCAATCCCCTGAGGCTTTGAACAGATGCTAAACCGACCCCATGTCACGGTTGTGTTAGCCATGAGCATTGATGGCAAGCTCGCTGACTATACTCAAGCCGCCGGGCGTTTTGGCTCACCGTCGGATCAAGCGCACTTAGAGAAATGCGTTGCAGCCGCAGATGCCGTATTATTTGGTGCCGGTACCCTACGGGCCTACGGGACAACCATGACAGTACATACGCCTGAATTGCAGCAACAGCGCACCGCCTTAGGCAAGCCATTGCAACCAATTCAGATTGTCTGCTCAGCTTCAGGGAGATTAGATCGTCAAGCGGCTTTTTTCTCCCAGCCGATTCGCCGGTGGCTGCTGACTACCAACGCTGGCGCACAGGCTTGGGGCGCTCCCCAGTTTGAGCGGGTATGGACGGTTGGGGACAGCATCGACTGGAACATCGTCATGTCAGAACTGCACACGATCGGGATCAGGCAACTCGCACTCCTGGGCGGCGGCAAACTGGTTGCGAGTTGTTTGGAAGCCGGATTAATCGACGAGCTATGGCTAACTGTATGCCCCATCATCTTGGGCGGTGAAAATGCCCCGACACCAGTTCAAAGCCGCGGCTGGCTGGAGGCACATGCCCCAAGACTAAAATTGCTCGAAGTCCGGACGATCGCCAACGAAGTTTTCCTACACTACCGAATCAACTAATCGTTATCCCCCCTAAGCATTCCGGACTCACCCCTAAGCGTTCTGGACTCACCCCTAAGCGTCATGACCAGATTTAAGCTGACAGATCTCTCAGGATTGCTTTAACCTGGAGAAGAAAGTTGTGCCCACTCGTGTTTGAGTCTCTCTCAACAGTATGCAGGACCCAGTAAAAACCTCCTATCGTGTTGCCTGGATCAATAAAATTGCCGAAATTCCGCAAATGGCCTGGGATGAGTTGGCACTCAAGCTCAAAACACCATTTTTTGAATGGGCTTGGCTGAATAATATGGAAACTTCCGGCAGCACAACGGCCAAAACTGGTTGGCTGCCGAACCATTTGGTTGTGTGGCGTGGATCAGATCTAATTGCGATCGCCCCCTTATATATCAAAGGCCATAGCTATGGTGAATTCGTCTTTGATCACCAATGGGCCGATTTGGCAGAGCGATTGGGGATTGACTATTATCCCAAGCTATTGGGTATGTCACCGTTTACGCCGGTCGAGGGCTACCGCTTTTTGATCGCGCCGGACGAAGATGAGGTCGAGATCACTGAAATCATGATCAACGCCATCGATCAATTCTGCTTGCGACACCAGATTTCCGGCTGCAACTTTCTCTATGTTGACCCAGAATGGCAGCAGCGCATGGAAGCTCAAGGGTTTCATGCTTGGAAGCACCACAGCTATATTTGGCAAAATCAAAACTTTGCCAGCTTTGATGATTACCTCAAATCGTTTAATGCCAATCAACGCCGCAATATCAAACGTGAGCGTAAGGCGGTTGTCAATGCTGGCTTAAATTTTCAAGCGATCGCCGGAGATGATATTCAGCCATCGCATCTGCAATTAATGCATGACTTTTATCAAGACACCTGTGATAAGTTCGGCTGGTGGGGTAGCAAGTATTTAACACCGGAATTTTTCGCGCAGTTGCATACGGAATTTCGGCATCGCGTCGTACTGTTTGCGGCATTTGCGGAAAACCATGCGCAGCCATTGGGCATGTCCTTCTGTTTAACTAAAGACGATCGGCTATATGGTCGCTACTGGGGATCATTTCAGCCGGTCGATTGTCTCCATTTTGATGCTTGCTACTATGCACCGATCGAATGGGCGATCGCCAACAAGATTCAGATCTTTGATCCGGGTGCGGGCGGACGACACAAAAAACGCCGGGGCTTCCCAGCCACAGTCAATTACTCGCTACATCGCTTCTATCCGCCACGCCTAGCCAAAATCTTTACGACTTATATCAATCAAATTAACGAGATGGAACAGCAGGAGATTGACGCAATCAATCAAGAACTCCCGTTTAAAAAAGAGTCTGTGCAAATTCAGGTTTAACGATGCGATAATCTGTGCGATGCGCACCCTCGCCTACAATAAATAGGTAATTGGTAGTGATTCACGATGAATTAGCCATGCTAAGTCAAGCTGCGACTGAAGCCCATAAACTTGATGAGTCTTTATCCAACCGTTTCATTGAGTTGGATGATGCCGGTTACTTCTTGATTTATCTCGATCGGGATAGTTTAGAAATTTGTGCGGATCATTATAGCAATACGATCAACCATAAGGGCTTAGCCTGTGACCCGGAAACCGGCGAACCACTATCTTGCAATCAAAACCTAGAACGCCGACCAATCAAGCATTTTCGCGCCAAGACTGCCAAGCAGCTTTGCATTAATATGTTTGAGCAGGATACAACACCCGTGACGCGACTGGATCATGCCGCTTACTTGGGCCGGGAATTTACTCGCGCTGAGCTAGCGCTCTACAGTGGTAGCGAATATATCCAGGATTAAGCGCCTATACAATGCCAGAGATCGCGATGGCCCAGCCATATCACGCCGAAGCGCTACTTATTCTGACGCTGGTTGTTGCGATTCAGGCGATGGCGTTTGTATGGAGCGCTGTGCGGCAAGTTTTTGCTGGACGATCGCCTGATTACGTGCAACCAGTTTGTCATTCGGACGCAGTGCTAACACTTGGTCATAGCTGTCGAGGGCCGCTTCATACTGGCCTAAGTTGACTAAAACACCGCCACGGTTGTTCCAGGCCCGGAAGTCATCGGGACGCATTTCGAGCACTCGATCATAACTGATAATCGCTTCTTCCAACCGGCCCAAAGCCTTGAGTACCAGGCCGCGATTATACCAGGCATCAGGATAACTCGACTGTAATTGAGTGGCTCGATCAAATGCCATCAGCGCTTGATCGTAAGCGGCGACTTTCATATAGCAGAAGCCTTGGTTATACCAAGCAGCGGCATAGTCTTCGTATAATTCAATGGCTTTTTGTAAGCAATCGATCGCGGCTTTATATTGCTTTAATGCCTTCAGCGTGAGACCGCGAAAAAACCAAAGTTGACTGTCATTTTGCTCTAATTCCAGCACTTGGTCAAAGCTGGCGAGTGCCGATTCATGGTCTGCTAGATAAAATAGTGCCTGCCCGCGGTTACCGATCGCTTCAATATACTGTGGGCGTAGTTCGAGCACACGATTGAAACTGGTTACAGCTGATTCATACCGGCCCAGCACCAGCAAGATTGCACCATGGACATACCAGCTATCGACTGATTCGCCATCTAACTCCACCGCTTTGACCAGGTATGGCAGTGCTAGCTCATACCGCCCCAACATGTACATGGCTAAACCTGCACTGTAATGCGCGTTAGGGTAATCCGGCTGAAAGACTAGGGTTTTCTGAAATCCCTTACAGGCAAGTTCATATCGACCGAGTAAATGCGCCACCCAGGCTTGGTGATACTGCAAATAAGGTGACGTCGGATGCACCAGCAGCGATTTGTCAAAGCAGTTTAGGGCCGACTCAAGTTGGCCCAGACTCACCAGCGCATTACCTTTTTCGCACCAGGCTTCAAGACAGTCTGGTCGTTGTTCTAAAACTTGATTTAAGTAGCCGATCGCGCTTTGATAGTCACCAATTTGACTGAGTTGCAGCGCATGCTTGAGCAGCTCTGAGTGATTCACCGGTTCCGACATAATCATAGGGATCGCTAACAAACAGAACCGAAGCATCGATGGTTATTGGTTCATAAGTTAAATATGCCCATTTTTTCACGTTAGCTAATCGGTAATGCTAACAATCTGCCTGGAGTGGTACGTGGCTATGCCAGCTATCGCCGCTGCAAAATATCGGCATCAAGCAGCGGGAGTACTCAACTCCCGCTGCTGATCGTGGTGCCGATTGAATCAGGTTTAATACTCGGGGATTGAAGAGTCAACTTCGCGGCTCCAAGCCGTAATTCCACCAACCACGTTGACCCCATCAATTCCATGCTGTCGCAGGATGCCGATCGCCTTGGCCGATCGGCCACCCGATTTGCAATGCACCACAAGTTGGCGATCGCCAACAATTTCCTTCACCTGTTGCACCCCTTGACCATTTTCGATGTCTGGAAGAGGGACCAATACTGCGCCAGGAATATGGGCAATTTCCACTTCGTGGGGATTGCGCACATCCAAGAGCACAAAGTCATTTTGCGCACTATCTAAACGCGACTTCAACTCAGTCACCGTTATTTCTTGCATCGCTGATTGGGCCGCTGCTTCTGCGGCTTGTGCCTGCGGAATACCGCAGAACTCCTCATAGTCGATCAGTTGTTCAATGACAGGACGTTCGGGGTTCGGCTGCAGCTTCAGCTCCCGGAAAGTCATATCTAAAGCGTTATATACCAACAATCGACCACTTAGCGTCCGCCCTTGACCAAGAATCACCTTTACGGTTTCAGTCGCTTGAATCACACCAATGATGCCGGGAAGAATCCCCAGTACGCCACCTTCGGCGCAAGACGGAACTAATCCTGGTGGCGGTGGATCGGGGTATAAATCACGATAGTTGGGGCTGAGGACTTCATCATCGTAGTTCCAATCTTTACCACGACGGCGGGCATCGGCTTTCTCCGCAGCCGTCATTGACTCCCAAGCAGCTGGTCGCTGCCAACCACCTTTATGGTTAAACACCGTTGCCTGTCCTTCAAACCGAAAAATCGAACCGTAGACATTTGGCTTATTCAACAAGACACAGGCATCATTGACTAAATAACGCGTCGGGAAGTTGTCGGTACCGTCCACCACAACGTCATAGGGTCGCACAATATCCAGTGCATTTTCGGCACTGAGGCGGGTTTCGTAGAGGTCAACTTGGCAGTAGGGATTGATTTCTAGAATGCGATCTTTCGCCGAATGAATTTTGGGCTTACCAACCCAAGAAGTACCGTGAATCACTTGGCGCTGCAGATTTGATGTATCCACCACATCAAAATCAACAATGCCAATGCGTCCAATACCGGCGGCGGCGAGATATAGCAGTAAGGGTGACCCCAATCCGCCTGTACCAATGCAAAGTACACTTGCGGCTTTGAGCCGCTTTTGCCCTTCCACACCAACTTCTGGCAGGATTAAATGGCGGGAATATCGCTCAAAGTCATCCTTTGAAAGTTCGATTTCATCCAGATTAGGATTCAACATGATTTGATTCAGTGGCTAGTTTTTTCGGTACCGGGGAGCAACTGCTCCCAACAGTCCGCCGTGGTACTGACGACCCAGAACTTATTCTAGGACAGGTCGGGAACCGATCGTAAAACAGAAGTCGGAAAGCCGACTAGTTCAGTCGGGATTAAACTCGCAAATAATAAATTACCCCATGCATGGGGTGAAGATGTGGCGTACAGCGAATCACGAGTCAGCATCCGTCGCGGCAATTACTGAAGCTAGCTCAAGATGGTTTTGATGTGGCCGCTCCAGCAGTATTTTGTGTTTGTCGAACCAATTTGCCATTAAGCACTAAAGTACTTCGAGACTGGATGGTAAGTAATAAACGCCGTGGTCGATTGCTCGGGATAGAGCTGTTCGCTCTCATCCATCTGCATGCCAATGCGATCGACCCCCATAATTTCCAACTGTTTAAACTGATCCGAGACCTGCGGACAAGCCGGATAGCCGAAGCTATAGCGTGAGCCTTGGTAACGCTGGGCCAACATATCGCGGATATTATCCGGTTCAAGGTCGCTATAACCCAGTTCACGTCGAATCCGGGCATGACTCCACTCCGCTAAGGCTTCCGCCATCTGCACGGCCATGCCGTGGAAGTACAGGTAATCGGTATAGCTATCCCCTTGGAATAGCTTCTGGGCAAACTCTGTGGCCACCTCTCCCATCGTGACTGCCTGCAGCGGCAATACATCGAATTCGTTTTGCGCGATCGGGCGAATGAAGTCGGCAATGCATAAGCGCCGCATCGACTTCTGACGTGGAAACGTCCATGTGACCACGGGCTGAGCATCCTTAGGCGTCAGACCTTGCTCAATCACGGCTGGATCGTAAACGTGGATAGAGTTGCCCTCTGCCGTACAGGGAAAGTAGCCGTAGACCAATTGCGGATGCAAAATTCCTTCTGTGCGGATGCGTTCTTTCCAAGTTGCCAATACAGGATAGACCTTTGCCTCGAGGAAGGCATCGTATTCTTCACGCGATTGCCCCTGAGGCTTACGGAATTGCCACTGACCCGCAATCAATGCCTGCAAGTCGAGGTGCCAGAACAGTTCTTCTAAGTCGATGTTTTGCGGGGTTAGCACCTGCGTGCCCCAGAATGGTGGTATGGGACGCGGAATATTAACGTCTACAGCTTCCGATCGAGTGGTATCAATCACCGTAGGTTCTGCGGGTTTCTCGGCCTTTGGTTCGCCACCGTTCAGTTCCAGTTCGGCTTGCTCGATCGCCTTGCGGCCCTTTTGATTGAACTGCTCGAAGTCGCCGGTGAAGCCTGTGTCATCATGCCAGGATTCCTGCTGCTTGGCGGGCATCAGCCGATCCATAAAGGTTAAGTCAGCAAACGCATCCTTACCGTAAATCACCTGCCCGTTATAGGTATCCTGACAATCACCATAGACAAACTTCGGTGTGAGCGCCGCACCACCTAAAATCACTGGAACGTTAATCCCCTTTTGATTAAATACGGCCAGATTCTCCTTCATGAATGCCGTAGACTTCACGAGTAGACCACTCATGGCAATACAGTCAGGTTTGTACTTTTCGTAAGCATCGACGATCGCGTCAACCGGTTGCTTAATGCCCAGGTTGATTACTTTGTAGCCGTTATTGGTCAAAATGATGTCAACTAGGTTCTTGCCAATGTCATGCACATCACCTTTGACTGTAGCAATTAGGAATAAGCCCTTACCGCGATCGTCCCCTTCACCTTCGATCTTCTCCATAAACGGCTCAAGGAAGGCGACCGCAGACTTCATTGTCTCGGCCGATTGCAACACAAAGGGCAATTGCATTTGTCCTGAGCCGAATAGCTCACCCACGACTTTCATGCCGTCGAGCAAAAAGGTATTAATAATATCTAATGCCTTATGGCCTTCATCCAACGCAACTTGCAAAGCATCTTCTAAACCAATACGTTCCCCATCGATGATGTGCTGCTTCAGGCGCTCGTTGATCGGAAGTTCCGCCAAGTCGCTACTCGATCGAGCATCCTTGGTACTGACTCCTTGGAACATTGTGGTCAGTTTGCCCAGCGGGTCATAGGTGCAAATATCCCCCTCAAAGCGGCGATTGTCATAGATCAAGTCACGACAAATCTGCTGGTGTTCCTCAGAGATCTTCGAGAGTGGCAGAATCTTAGCAGCAGAGACGATCGCGCCGTCCATGCCAACCTGCATCGCTTCATTCAGAAACATCGAGTTCAGCGTAATTCGAGCCGCCGGACTCAGACCAAAGGAAACGTTAGAGACACCTAGCATGAAATGTACGCCAGGCAGATTTTCTCGAATCATCCGAATCGATTCGATCGTCGCCTTAGCGTTTTCCCGATCTTCCTCAATTCCGGTGGAAATCGGTAGCGCTAGGGTATCGAAGAATAGCTCATGGGGAGGCAGACCGTATTCTAGGGCATCGCGGTAAGCGCGTTGGGCGATTTGGAATTTCCGCTCGGCGCTCCGGGCCATGCCTTCTTCGTCGATACAGCCGATAACGACACCCGCACCGTAGGTTTTCGCGAGTTCAAGCACCTTGAAGAAACGCTCGTCGCCGTCTTCGTAGTTAGTTGAGTTGAGGATACACTTACCGCCCGCCACCTTGAGCCCGCTTCCATCTTGGTCCACTCGGTCGAGTCGAGCATTAGCGGTAGTGTGGCATTGGTCACGAGCCGCGAGACCAGTTCGTGCATGTCCCGCTCACCATCGCGTCCGACGTAGTCGACGTTCACATCAAGCACGTGTGCGCCTTCTTTCACCTGGGTTTTGGCGATCGCCAGTAAGCCGTCCCAGTTATCTTCGTTCAGCAGTTCGCGTACTTTCTTCGAACCGCTAGCATTCAATCGCTCACCCACAATCAAGAAAGAATTGTCCTGTTCGTAGGGTTGCGCTGAATAAATTGAAGCCGCTGCGGGCGTATAACTCAGATGTGGGCGGGGAATCTCGCTGATTTGAATGCTGCCATTCTTCCAAGCCCGATCGCCGAGACGAATCGGCCGTTCCTTGGGGGTCAAATCTTTGGCCGCATCCGCAAGTGCCTTGATGTGGTCCGGACGGGTACCGCAGCAGCCACCAATGACTTGCACACCCCAGTCTTCAACGAAACGATGGAGCGCCATCTGCAACTCCATCGGTGTCATCTTATAGTGGGCATGCCCGCCGACATTTTCCGGCAACCCGGCATTGGGAATGCAGGAAACAATAAAGGGCGCATTTTCCGTCAGATACCGAATGTGCTCGGCCATGCGATCGGGGCCAGTGGCACAGTTCAACCCAAGAATATCGATCGGGTAGGGTTCGAGAATAGCGAGTACCCCCGAAATATCCGTCCCGACGAGCATCGTGCCCTGAACTTCCATCGTCACCGAGACCATCAGCGGGCGGCGTTCCCCTTTCTCAGCAAAAACGGCTTCAACGGCGTTGAGTGCCGCCTTAATTTGCAGGACATCCTGGCAAGTTTCAATCAGAAATAAATCGACTCCGCCGTCGAACAGTCCCTCGGCTTGGACTTTAAAGCTGTCTTTGAGCGTGTCATAGGAGACATGGCCCAGGGTCGGCAGTTTGGTTCCTGGCCCGATCGAACCTGCCACAAAGCGGGGCTTTTCGGGCGTGGAGAATTCAGCGGCGCAGCTTTTCGCCAGTTCAGCGGCGACTTTGGAGAGTTCGTAGGCCTGATCTTGCAGGTCATATTCCGCCAAGACGAGGGGAGTGCTGCCGAAGGTATCGGTCTCAATCACATCCGCCCCCGCCGCTAGAAAGTCTCGGTGGACTTTGGCGATCGCTTCGGGTTTGGTTTTGACGAGGTACTCATTGCACCCTTCGTATTCCGCACCACCAAAATCCTCAACGGTCAAGTCTTGCGATTGAATATTCGTGCCCATGGCCCCGTCAAATACGAGAACCGGTCGATCGCTGCTGTGGAGACGATCGAGAAACAGGCTTCTATGAGTTGTCATCATACGGCAATTGACACGCGACTGCGGGTTGCTGAAGTTGTGATCAAGAGAATCATCCAATCGTCCTGCGCTGTTCGCCAGAAGACCAGGAAAAACCCGACTACCGATGAAACATTACAGAAACTACATATTACTTTGCCACATCGTACGATGAAAATCGCTGATCGACGACAGAATTAATCCGTGCATTGCCGTCATCATTGGGATAACTCGACCCGATCTACTGCCGTTGGCAACATACGCTGGATGCCAGATTGGCGAGCGATTTTCGGTTCTGGTGCCAGGTTCCAGAGCGTTTCATAGAAGAAGAATGATACCCCGGCAAATTTCTCCTGGCGAACGGTATTGACCTGCTCCTGAATGCGGGTCATGGCGACTGGCTTTTGGCGTAGTCCACTCAAAATGCCAATAGCAACAGGAATATGTCGTCTGGCAGCTTGCACTTCCGGTCGGCGCAGCTCCTCACGAAAATGCCGATCACTGTACCGATATACTTGGAGCACCAGTTCTTCGATATAACCCTCGCGCTCCCAGCGGCGCCAGTCTTGCAGTGAATGCTTGAGAGCAAAGTCGTAATTATTGGGTGATAAGCCGAAAATTACATTGGATTTGCGCGCTTTGACCGCCCGGAAGAGCTGTTGAGTAAACCTTGTAATTTTATCGGCCCGCCAGCGTATCCATTCGGAGTCTTGAGGGTCACTCGGTGGTTTGCGTCCATTGCGCTCTTGTTGGTAGAGCGTTGTGGTGTAGCGGTCATAACCAAATTCAGCGGGCAGGCCAAAATGATCGTCGAACTGGATGCCGTCGATGTCGTAGCAGGTGACGGTTTCGAGCACTAGATCCTGGATGAATTGCTGCACCTCGGGCTTGAAAGGATTGAGCCAGACGCGCGGGTGAATCCCTTCCGGCCATACCGCATTCCCATCACGTTGGGACGTTAGCCAATCAGGATGGCGCATGGCGATCGCCGAATCGACCGGGGCCATAAACCCAAATTCAAACCAGGGCATCACAGTCATGTTATTTGCATGGGCCGTCTGAATTAGCTCTGCAAGCATGTCGCGGTTTTGTAGCGAGTCGGGGCGGGGGTCAACGGCACTACCGATCGTGCGGCGGGCGACTTCGCTCGGATAGGTGGTATAGCCCCAGTTCCAGACAACGGGATAGAGGGTGTTGAAATGATGGTCGGCGAGGTCATTGATCGCTTGCTGCAGGCGATCACGCTGGAACAGCACAGGGCTATCGATATTCGTTAGCCAAACGCCACGAATCTCTCGGCTGGTGGGACTTGCAGCGATCAACGGGGGGAATGGCAGGCTGAATATAACCGCGACCACGATCGCGAGTAAGCCGATGCACCAGCGTTGCGTGAACTGTTGGGCCATAAAATATTACTGCCTTGGGTGGGTTGCCGACCGGGTGAATGTGATGACGCATTAGACGGGCGCAAAAGCTCCGACAATATGTCAGTTGACGGTACTACGGCTGGTTCACTATCATGAGTTCTCCTTCGTATTAAACGCTGAGCTATAGCTATGCCCGCTAGCGACCAGTCATCCGATGCCAAACAACAGCTGACCGATTTGTTGCGCTCTAGCATAGAAAACCGGACGTTTGTCCGGCTGACTCTCACTGGGTATCGAGGGGAAGAAACAGACCTAAACTCGCTGCGAGTGCAACTGGTGCGACTGAAGGCTGGTTTGAAACTGGCGTTTACCTATCGCTATAAGACCAAGGAAGTTGTCAAAAATTTGCCGATCACGGTGGGTATCGACTTGGTTGAGTCGTTAGTGGGGGACAGTTTTGTGAATAACCGCTTGTTTACCACGAGTCAGGATTTGCAGCTGAATTACAACAAGCGCCTGAAGCCACGTGTGGTGCTCTCAAAGCCAACATTTCCGGATACGGCACAGGCAATCTCCCAGGGCAATGATCGGCAGAAGCAGCGCTATATTGAGCCAGTGAATAACGTTTATTTGCAGGCCCTCGGCATTACCAATGCAGCGGGTGAGATTGTCCATACGCGATCGGCTAAGTTCAAGCAGATCAACAAATTTATTGAGATTATCGATAGTCTGTACCGCAGTTCCCCACTCACGAGACAGGAACGCATCACGGTGCTGGATATGGGCTCAGGGAAGGGCTATTTGACCTTTGCACTATACGATTTTCTGAGTCGCACCGCTGGTAAGCAGGTGGCTGTGACTGGAATCGAAGCACGATCAGAGTTAGTTGAATTTTGTAATATGACGGCTGAGCAAGCGCAGTTTGAGGGACTGAAATTTGAGCTGGGGACAATCCAGGCTGTAGCGCAACGGCCAATGGATATTGCGATCGCGTTGCATGCCTGCGATACGGCGACGGATGATGCGATCTATGCGAGCATTCAGGCTCAGGCAGCAATGATTGTTTTGGCTCCTTGTTGTCATAAGCAAATTCGGCAGCAAATGAATCAATCAGACACAGTTAAGGCGACTTGGGAGTTTGGCATTTTGATTGAGCGTCAAGCACAGCTGGTGACCGATCGACTGCGATCGCTGTTTTTGGAACTGTATGGCTACCGGACAAAGGTATTCGAATTTATCGGGTCGGAACATACCGATAAGAACATTATGATTACAGCCATTAAGACCGAGAAACTGCCGAAGCGCGACCAAATTCTGGAGCGGATTCAGCAGCTGAAGCAGATGCATGGCATTACGTCTTATTATTTGGAAGATTTGTTTACGGCGCATGAGCGGCTACAGCTGCGACTAGAAGAACTGGTCCATCAGGCGTGATCCTACATGGAGATCAAATACAAGACATGGGATTGAATCGTTATTCCGAGCCAATTCGTTGGGGATTGCTCTATGGATGGACCGCCATGATGATCGGGCTACTATCCAGCTGTGGTTCGTCCAAAATTTCTCAATGCAATCAACTCATCACCATTATCAATCGCACTAGTGACGATCTAAGTTCGATTCAAGTGAGTGGTCAGGCGCGTCCTGAACAGGCCGATCAGATGGCCGCGCAATTAGATCAATTTGGGGGCAATCTGGAAAAGCACATTCAGGAAATGCAGGCGATCGGGGTGGATGAATCGCTACAACCGCTCAAAGACCAACTGGTAAGCTCCTACCAAACCGCACTCAAAAACAGCAAAGCGCTGACGGAAGCGGTCAAAACGCAAAATCAACCGGCGGCCCAAACCGCGCTAAAGCAACTGACCACGGCAAGCGACACAGAAACAAAGGTACTGCAAGAAATCAGTAATTACTGCCAAGCAGCCGAGAATCCCTAATCGTTTAGCCTCGCTGCTGCAACCAATCGATCACCTCATCGCACCATTCCACCCACGATCGTCCATAGCGAATGCCCCGCCGGAAGGTCATGTATTTAGTTGCGCTAGATCGATGACTATGGGATAACCTGACGGACCTCAGATTGAGCCAATAGGGCGCGATCGATGTCCTGTTTGGACAATCCAAATTCTTCCAATGAATAGCGATGCGAGCTTTTATAGCGTTTTGTCTGCGCTACCGTTTTGGCTAACCGATTCGCATAGGCTGGCGTCATCGTAATGCCAAGTTTTGCGTAAATCCGTTCGATCGTACCTTGGGGATCAGCAACAAGGTCCTCATACCGCACCTCGATCGCCTGATTGGGCGGTAGGCTTGCGCGAAATTCTCCGTAGCGACGGAAGTACTCACAGTAAACCTGGGCGACTGAGCGATTGTAGCGATTATCTTGCCGCGTTTGGGGCACGAAGCGATTCCATGCGGCCCGATTCATGCTTAGAAACGAAGGGATGGCGTCATAAGTACTGCGTACTAGATGAATCATTCGCATATCGGGAAACTGCTCCCGCGTCGCCTGCAATCGACCGGCCATAGTCGTATTTTTGACCAATAGCGTCTTATCTGGGCCTGCAGAATAAAGGTGACGCTGCAAGCAATCGCGATAATAGGCCATCAAACGCCGTTGCATCGATCGCGATTGATGATCGACAAAGCTCGCAACCTTCAATGCTTCTGGGAATGGGAATAGCAAAAATATCACCGGGCTCAAGGCCGCAAAGACAAACAATTGCTCATCTTCTTCCGGCTGTCCTAGCTTCGTTTTATGGATACCCTCCCAACCTTTAAAGCCCTGGCGATCAAGCCAGTCTACCCACCGGGTTAACTGACGCCCTAGCCGTTTATCCAATCGTTCTAGCCCAGCAAATAACTTGTTAAAGATCACCGCCGGAAAAATCGTTTGATAGAGTTTCATCGACGTGAACTGCTCATCCAAGGCCATGAGCCGATGCAAATAGGTCGTACCGCTGCGCGGATTGCCGATGATATAAATTGGGGCTTGAATTTGCACCTGATGAAATTTGGGATAGACGAGCCAGTCGAGCCCGCGTATTACCTGCACAAGCAAGCGCAGTAGAAAGAACAACGTCAGCAGCACCACCACAAAGCTCGCATGGACTAGGTGAAAGTGTCGCCGACTAAACGTCGCCTTCAGTGCACACCATAAGGCAGGCCAATAAAAATACATAGGTACTTGGATACACTTGGACACAAAAAGACTAATAGAAGTGCATGGTTCGGTGCTACAGGGCAGAACCACACATGTCCCTGAGAATGATGCAGCGAGACCACACAATTAGTCAAATTCACGTCGCTGACAATTGCCATTGGACCCAGCGATATTCAGGCAATTGTGGGCATTATTGGTCAGTTGGGCATGATACGCTAGTGATTGACAATGTTTGATGCCGTTCCAGTTCTTTTCAAGGAATGCGTCATGTTTAGCGAGGTGACTCCAAGCATGGGGAGGTTGAGACAAACCGCATATATTTAGATGCTTGGCTAAACGTTGTTGAGGAGACTGAACGTTGTGAGAAAGTACTATGCAGCGAGTTTTGGGATACTCGCGAGTGCCGGTTTATTCCTAGGTGGATTTAGCCCCAATCGCAAAGCGATCGCCCAAGAGGTCTGTATACCGCTACAGGAAGTTACAACTGGGCAAACTGCCATCCAAAAGCAGATTAAGAACAGCGTTTTGTTCAATAATAATTGGAATACCGACTTCTCTGTACCCGATACGCAGAGCTTTGAGTTCTTTGTATTAGTCATGACGCCGGACAATACAGGCACCTACAAAGGTGAAGTTAACTTCAAATATAGTGATACTTCAGCAGCAACAGTCTTAAGTAGGAGTCTTGAATTGGAGCGGGAGCAGACCTACTCACGGGCATTCGCTTCGCCCACAGGCAAACAACCCTTTCAGATCAATGCCCGCATTGGCGGCGAGAATAATAACTCTTACACGGTTTCCGTGCTTGGCTGCAGGTAGTACATTCACTGGTCCTAAAAACACATAGGATTTAACAGCGTGTTGCATGATGCCCCCTAAATATTAGACGACATCATGTCTGCCGCAACTGGGCACAAACGGAAGACTTTGATTTCAGTTGCTTTGTGAATGAATGCTTCGGTTAACGGTTTTGTTCGGTTGCGCATCTTCAATCCGGCATTGATGTGTTTCGGTAGGCGACGATCGACCGTGCGCGATCGATCCCAACCTGAGTCCCTAATTTGCGGTACCATTCCTTGATTCCGTCTCTTTCTATGGAGCCGGGTAAGTCCTGCAACCATTGTGGTGGTGGGCCGTCATCTTTCTCAGCATGCGTGGGAATCCAACTGTCCACATCCGTTAGCGGAACAGCAGCGATCAATCGAATATCCCAGTCCGATGGAGCAGGCACCATTCCGCCGCCATTTTTTTGGTACATTACGTCGTAATCGAGTTTTTCGTATTTGCGCCGGAACGTGACGTAGTTCTCGATGAATCGGACGCGGTCCGCGAGTGCTGCGCACGCAGCACTCGTTTCTATGGCGGATGCCGGGCCAGATAAATTGTTGGCGCAACCAAATAACGTCAGCCCGACTAGCCGCGGAAAAAATATTTGTCCAGCCGATCTGTTCATTGTGCCAGGTCTCTCAGCACAACAGAACTATTGTTTAAGTAGATATTGTCCGGATATCCCCCCAGATAGGAATTATATACATAAACTTTCGGGCTAACTCCTTGGCAGTATGCAGAAACTATTACATTCTGTTTCATCACAAGCGTCACTCCAAGAAAATGGGGCTCAGTGATTGAAGCGACCCTGAGCCATTATTGCGCTGCTGAAATGGCAGCTTCCATAGAAAAACAGGCCAATAGCATATCGCTATGGCCTGGCGACTAATGGGTGGATGTTCGATCGCGCCCTAGCTCTTCACCAGAGTCTCCCAACCCAAACTCCCCAGCGCCTCATTCCGTCGCATGGGCCGCGTCACCAACTCCAACAAATCACGCACATTGCTGAAGCCGTGGATATTCGCAAACGTAAATTCCACCGACCACTTGGTCGTAATTCCGCGTGCTTCCAGTGGATTCGCATGAGCCATGCCGGTGATCACTAGATCCGGCTGGATTGCATGAATCCGCTGGAGTTGATTGTAGTTGTCCGGCTTTTCGATAATCCGTGGGAGTGGTGTACCCATCTCGCGACAGGTGCGCTCCAGCATCTCCAGTTCGGACTTCTGATAACGCTTGTCCATATAGGGAATGCCGATTTCATGCACGCTCATGCCACAGCGAATCAGGAAGCGTGCCAGGGAAATTTCCAGCAGGTTATCACCCATGAAGAATACCGATTTTCCCTTGAGCAGCGAAACGTAATCTTCAACTGATTGCCAAATTTGCTGCTCTCGCTCGGCTAAGCCCTTGGCCTCAACCCCTAATGCTGCACAAATTTCCTCAACCCATGCCCTTGTTCCGTCCGGCCCGATCGGGAATGGGGCATTGATCAACTTGGCCTTGCGTCGCCGCACCAAACTCGTTGCCGTCTTCGAGAGAAATGGATTCACCCCCGCGACAAAGTTGCCGGGATCGAGAACGGGCAATTCACTATAGCGCTTCTCTGGTAGCCAACCAGAGACTTTGATCCCCTGCTTTTTCAGTTCTAAATTTAGCTGCGTGGCAACGGGATCGGGAAGTGAACCAAACAGAATTAGTGGCTCATGCTCAACATAAGTTGTTGTCTCTTCGACTTCTACGGGTGCTTCTGCTTGCTTGCCCCCGAAGCTGAACAGTTTTTTGATGGAATTACGATCGGCTTCTTTTTCCGGGACTTGAGGCTTCACATCAGCTGAAGTGGGGCAGCGTTGGGCCATGGCCGCGAGCACGGTATCTTCCCCTTGTGTAAAGGCATAATCCAAACCGTTGGCCCGCGCCACAACCACCGGAATGCCAATTTCAGCTTCCAGCTTGGGTGCTAGTCCTTCGAGATCCATTTTGATGATCTCTGTGGTGCAGGTGCCGATCCAAACAATTACAGAAGGATTGCGATCGCGCTTGATGTCTTCGCAGAGGCGCTTGAGTTCTTCGTAGTCGTTGAGTTGTGCCGAGATATCTGCTTCTTCGAGTTCCGCCATGGCATAACGTGGCTCTGAGAAAATCATCACGCCCATGGCGTTCTGCAGGAAGTAGCCACAGGTCTTTGTACCGATGACGAGGAAAAAGCTATCCTCAATTTTTTGATATAGCCAAGCGACGCAGCTAATCGGACAAAAGGTATGATAATTGCCCGTTTCGCAGTCAAATTCAAGTGCTTGAGGTTGAGTGTCTGCCAGTGTCATAGGATTTTATGAAGCGTACGAAACTATGGTTGTGCGGAATGTTGTGGGTGTAGCGCTGCGAAATCAGTTCGGATTATGGAATTGTGATCCCCCTAACCTGAATCAAGGGGGGACTAGGGGGATCACAACGTACAGTAGCAGCACCGCTTGCTTACACTAAAGCCAACTCAGGCGGAGCTGTCGCACTGCCTTGGGGATTGAGATAGAAATCAGACAACAGCGTGAACAGCTCACGATCGGGTGAATCGTGGGGCACAACACCTTCCGGCATGGCCAAAATCTGATCGGCAATATTCATGTAGAAGTCGCAAACCGGTGTCAGTGCTGGCTCATCCTCCGCCAGCTCAAACATCGTTTTGCCCTTCACACGGGAAACGCGAATGTCTTCGATTAGCGGTAATACTTCCAGTACGGGCATCGGTACCGATTCGATGTACTTATCAATCAGATCGCGCTTGGAGGTCCGGTTACCGATCAATCCTGCTAAACGCAGTGGGTGAGTCCGGGCTTTTTCACGCACCGATGCCGCAATCCGATTTGCGGCGAACAATGCATCAAAGCCATTATCCGTCACAATCAAACAGTAGTCAGAATAGTTCAGGGGTGCCGCAAACCCACCACATACGACATCACCCAAAACGTCGAACAGAATCACATCATATTCATCAAACGCATTCAATTCCCGTAGGAGTTTCACGGTTTCACCGACGACATAACCGCCGCAGCCAGCACCAGCGGGTGGCCCACCCGCTTCGACGCAATGTACACCGCCATAGCCTTCATAGATGACATCCTCCGGCCAAATATCTTCGTAATGAAAGCTTTTTTCTTGAAGCGTATCAATAATTGTTGGAATCAGATATCCCGTCAGCGTAAAAGTACTGTCATGTTTGGGGTCACACCCAATTTGTAAGACCTTTTTTCCCCGACGAGCTAAGGCCACTGAGATATTACAGCTGGTGGTGGACTTACCAATACCACCCTTGCCATAAACAGAAAGTTTCACGCGCAGTTCTCCTAAATCTTTATTTTGAAGCGATCGACATGTCGTAAATAAAGCTGGTCATTATCAGCTGTACTGGAGAGAGCAACAGCTCTAGCGAACCAAGACGAGCGAAAAATGCCCTTCCCTGTGGTGCATGGCATTAAATCCCCTCAACAGCATTGTTGTCGAAGTTGGGGGGAAAAGGAATGATCGTCAACAATGGTTCATGTTCCGACAAGATGGTTTACATTTCGCGGTTTGTCATGATGTGCGATCCCATGGAAACTTGAAATTTCATGGCGCTTTTTGTGCTGAAAACTTCATCCTTATGCAATTGTGGAGTATGCCCCTGTGGGATTATGATGGCTTTTCAAACTGGACATACATCACTTAGCAAGCAGAACGTTGAGTCAACACGAGGACATGAGATATGGATGATAAGTTAATGCTGATGATTCCGGGGCCAACTCCGGTACCAGAGCGCGTATTGCAGGCGATGGCCAAGCATCCGATCGGGCATCGTAGTGCTGACTTTAGTGCCATTTTCGCGGAAGTCACTGACAATCTGAAGTGGCTGCACCAAACCCAAAACGATCTGTTAATTCTGGCAGCAAGCGGTACAGGGGCAATGGAAGCCGGAATTATCAACTTCCTGAGTGCGGGAGATACGGTGCTGGTTGGCACCAACGGTAAATTTGGGGAGCGCTGGGGCAAAGTTTGTGAAGCCTATAACCTAAATGTGCAATACATTACAGCCGAATGGGGCAAGCCACTTGATCCCAACGAATTCAAACAAGCACTCGAAGCCGACACGGCCAAAGCAATTAAAGCGGTGATTCTCACCCACAGTGAAACCTCGACCGGAGTGCTGAATGACTTACCGGCAATTAACCAATACATCAAGGCCCATGGTGCATTGAGTATGGTGGATACGGTCACAAGCCTCGGCGCGTGCAATGTACCAGTCGATGAATGGAGCTTAGATGTGGTGGCCTCAGGTTCCCAAAAAGGCTACATGATCCCGCCTGGTCTCGGCTTCGTTGCTGTCAGTGAAAAAGCCTGGAAAGCCTACGAAACAGCTAACTTACCAAAGTTTTATCTGGATCTTGGCCCCTATCGTAAGAATGCAGCGAAGCACACGACGCCATTTACGCCAGCAATCAATCTGATTTTTGCCTTGCATGCGGCTCTGAAAATGATGCGTCAGGAAGGCTTAGAAACCCTGTTTGCCCGGCATGAACGCTTGAAAAATGCCGCACGGGCCGCCGTAACAGCTATGGGACTGCCACTCTATGGTGCGGATGATTGTGCCAGTCCAGCGATCACGGCGGTGATGCCGACCAGCGTCGATGCCGAACAAATCCGTTCTGTCATGAAGAAAAAATTCGACATCATTTTGGCCGGCGGGCAAGATGCGCTTAAAGGCAAAATCTTCCGCATTGGGCATTTGGGCTTTGTGACTGATCGGGATCTATTGACGGCGATCGCCGCCCTCGAAGCGACCTTGCAAGAACTCGGCCACACCGTTGCGGCTGGCGCGGGTATTGCGGCGGCGGCTAAAGTGCTCAACGGCTAGCCCGGTTGCCTGACGAGTGCGATCGCGATTTTTAGATGAGTTTCAGGACAGACAAGTTTCAGGACAATGGCCCTGCAGGATTGTCCTGAAACATTGGTGGCAAACCAGGGGTATAAATCCAAACCGGCGGGAATGAATCACTGTTGCCAAAACATCACAACAGATGAATTGCTGTAACATTTTTGCAAAGAAGTTCCAACGCGGCAGTGGCGCTTGTTATCTTACACACATGGTACGAAAGAAGCTAAACCCTTCTTCCCCAAAGGCCGATTAGAGTACGTACCATTTGACTGTAATCGGGTTATCAATTTGAAGCGATAAATGCTTCACGATCGCAACTCGTTAGCTCTGGGAATTGGTTTCAAAGTTCATTTTTTTGAGTCTTCTCCAAATTGGAACCGCCCTTCACCCAACTAACACCGCAGTCTGAATCGACTGAGCGAGGTGGGGTATATGCCGTATTGGTAATTACGTCTTGTCCAATTAAACACAGTTGTTGGTTGATTTAACCAGCTTAAAATTGAACAGTTGATTGGCAAGGGCCGAGGCGATTTAAAGCACTCGGCTCTTGATCTGTATGCACCTAAAGACTCAGCTCGAGCATCCGTTGCATTGGCGCCAGTGCGGCTAAACGAGTCGCTTCCGGCAGCGTCACTTCGGGCGATCGATGCTTCATCGCTAAATACAATTTCTCCAGGGTATTGAGCCGCATGTGGGGACATTCATTGCAGGCACAGTTCGTTGTCGGGGGTGCGGGAATCAATTCCTTATCGGGCACTGCCTTTTTCATTTGGTGCAAAATACCAGATTCCGTCACCACAATGAACTGTGTGCGATCGCTCTGTTGGCAATACTTTAGTAGTGCCGTAGTTGAACCAATATAGTCGGCATGGCGCAACACAGCTGCCTCACATTCTGGGTGAGCAATCACTTCAGCCTGCGGATACTGCATCTTCAAATCAATCAGCTTCCGCTCGGAGAAAATCTCGTGCACCATGCAGCTGCCTTCCCATAGCAGCATTTCCCGTCCCGTCTGCTGCATTACATAACGACCAAGATTTTTATCTGGGGCGAAGATGATCGGCTGATCAGCCGGAATCTGCTGCACAATTTTGACCGCATTCGCACTGGTGCAGATGATGTCACTCATGGCTTTGATTTCCGCCGTGCAATTTATGTAGGAAATCACCAAATGATCAGGATGTTGCCGTTTAAAATCAGCAAAGGCGGCCGGGGGGCAGCTATCAGCGAGGGAGCAGCCCGCATCGAGATCCGGTAAAAGCACCAATTTATCAGGGTTGAGAATTTTTGCGGTCTCCGCCATGAAGTGAACCCCAGCGAAAACAATCACATCCGCATCCGTCTGGGCCGCCTGCTGCGAAAGCCCCAACGAATCACCCAGAAAATCGGCAATATCCTGAATATCCGGGTCTTGGTAGTAGTGCGCCAGAATCACAGCATTCATCTCCTGCTTCAAGTCCTCGATCGCCCCAAACAAATCCTGGGGAATGCCAGTCGGCGCATTAGCAGTGGGTGCAGTGGCGGATGTAAACACGGTGGAACGGCTCCTCAAAAGTGATGATCGGCAATACTTGTTATAGTGTAATCTACCAAAATAAAACATGCCACTTTTAGCGGAGATTACAAGATAGAGTTGGCTTATTATCCGCTATTTCAGGAGAGTTTGTCTTCTGGTTAAGCGCTCCTTAGGCGCCGGGGATTTTGATCGAATGCAAGTCCCACAAGCCCCAGCAGCCGTATTACAATGAAAGTCCTTTCTGCCTTTTATTCCCTTGATTCAAGCTGAGACACTTACACTGCTGGAATGGCCGCGTCTGTGCCAGCAGGTTTCGACGTTTGCCGCGACAAAGCTCGGTATGCTGGCCGCGCAGAATTTGGCGCTGCCAACGCGGCAAGCTGAAACCGAGCAGTTGTTGGCCCAAACCAAGGAAGTCTACGAACTCGAAAATCGGCTCAACGTCTCGCTGCCGTTTGATGGGATTCAGGATATTCGCGATGGTCTAGCACGGGCTGATTTGCAGGGCATTCTATCAGGATTAGAGTTGCTCGAAGTGGCAACCACCTTGGCCGGAGCACGGCAATTGCGACGCACGATCGATGATCAGGAAGAGGGAGAAGTGCCAACGCTATTAGCTTTGGTGGAAGAGCTGCGAACTTATCCCGACTTAGAAAAAACAATTTATCGCTGCATTGACGATCGGGGACGGGTAACCGATAGTGCAAATCCCAAGTTGCTCGGGATTCGGACAAAGCAGCGCAGCACCCGTGATCAGATCAACAATGCGCTACAAAAATTGCTCAGTCGCCATGCCAATGCGATGCAGGAATCGGTGATCACCCAGCGTGATGGCCGCTATGTCGTGCCGGTGAAAGTCACGCATAAAGATGTTGTCCCCGGTATCGTGCATGATACTTCAACGACTGGTTCCACATTGTATGTCGAACCCCATTCGACGGTGAACGCCAATAATCAGATGCGGCAGCTGTTGCGCCAAGAACAGGCCGAAGAGGAAAAAATTCGCCGCCAGTTGACCGAGGAAATCGCCGCTGTTGGACCTGACTTAGCCCGATTAGTCGAAATCTGTACGGTTTTGGATTTGGCGACTGCTCGTGCCCGTTATAGCTACTGGCTTGGGGCAAATCCACCGCGATTTGTTGATTGGTCTATGGCGAATCCGGCAGCAGCGGAATCGTCGGAATTACCTGCGCCAAATTTGCCGACAGAAAAGATCATCTTGCGCCGTTTGCGTCATCCCTTGTTAGTTTGGCAACAACTGCAAGAAGATGGCACTGAAGTGGTGCCGATCAACCTCGCCATTGAGCCACAGATTCGGGTCGTTGCGATCACTGGACCGAACACTGGCGGTAAAACCGTAACGCTGAAAACGCTGGGATTAGCCGTTTTAATGGCCAAAGCGGGCCTGTTTGTTCCAGCCCGTGAACCGGTGGAGCTACCGTGGTTCGATCAGGTACTTGCTGATATTGGGGATGAGCAATCGCTGCAACAGAGTCTTTCCACTTTTTCGGGCCATATTAGGCGGATTGGTCGCATTCTTGATGCCCTGGAGGATACCGCTAATTCCCTGGTCCTACTCGATGAGGTCGGCGCGGGAACTGATCCGTCGGAGGGGAGTGCATTGGCGATCGCCCTCTTGCAAGAACTCGCAGACAAGACCGCGTTATCAATCGCAACGACGCACTTTGGTGAACTGAAGGCGCTGAAATATCAAGACGCCCGGTTTGAAAATGCTTCGGTGGAGTTTGATGACGTGTCATTATCGCCGACCTATCGATTGCTCTGGGGAATTCCGGGTCGATCGAATGCATTAGCGATCGCTCGCCGCTTGGGCCTACATGCCGATGTCGTTGATCGCGCTCAGCAATATGTGGGCGGCCAGCGCGAAGATCTCAATCAGGTAATTGCTGGCTTAGAGAACCAACGTCGCGAACAAGAAGCAAAGTCTGCCGAGGCCGATCGCTTAATCAAACAAGCGGAATTTCTCTATGAGCAAGTTTCCCAAAAAGCGAGCAAACTCCGCGATCAAGAACGCACACTTAAGCAGCAGCAAGAGGAAGCCGTCCAAGCAACAATCGCGCAAGCCAAGTCGGAAATCGCCAAAGTTATCCGCAAGTTGCAACGCGGTAACGTGACGGGACAAGCGGCCCAGCAGGCCACGGCAAAGGTCGATCAACTCGCGGGGAAATACCTGCCTTCTCAACAACCGCAACCCAAGCGCAAACCGGGTTTCCAGCCTAAAGTGGGCGATCGGGTCCGGATACCTCGTTTAGGTCAGAAGGCCGATGTGTTAGCGATTGACGATAATGGGGACTTGCTAACTGTCCGATTTGGTCTGATGAAGATGACGATCGGAATCGATGCGATCGAATCACTGCAAGGTGAGAAAGTTCAGAAGCCAGAACCGCCGCCACGGAAAGTGCCAGTCGCTCCCCCAGCCCCGACTCCACTAATCAAAACCAGTCAAAATACCGTCGATATTCGTGGCAGCCGCGTCATGGATGCCGAGGTCGTACTTGATCAGGCGATCGCGAATGGCGATCGGGCGTTGTGGATTATCCATGGCCATGGGACTGGGAAGTTGCGTCACGGGGTGCATGAATTCCTCAAACAACATAGCCGTGTCGCCAGTTTTGAGTTGGCCGCAAAGGAAGAAGGTGGTGCGGGTGTGACCATTGTCCACCTTCGCTGATTTTAACTGCGGCTAGAACAGCTCAAGGCTAAGAGTGGTATCGGCACGATTGAGTAAAGTCGTTTGAGTAAAGTCGTTGCTATCACGATCGCTAGGAACGGTAAAGCGGCGGGATTTGGACGTCTCGTTTACGCTTGGCATGGCTCGTTTTCAGTTTTCCAAAGACGCTCGATATTTTTCGCTGGAATCGTTAAATGCAAGACATCGCCTGGATTTAAGATCGCCTCTAACAAATCCCAACCATGAAGACGCTGGTTGGGAGTCTGTAAATAGAGCGGGACTAAATCAGCTTCAATCGCAATCCTATGCACGGCGGCGCCACAAAACGGATGTGCCGGAGTAATCAAGAGGGATAACGCAATCCATAACCGATCGCCCGTCAACCCGCTCCCCAATATATGTCCCCCTAATGCTGCGGCCGCAAAGGCCGGTGCCGCAATATCAACGGGATTTAAGACAGCCGTAAAGTCAAAGACCTGATTCATTCGACTCGTCTGCGCCGAGTGGTTACTACGAACAATCGCTGATAACGATGGGGTCAATTCTTTAGCCGTAAGCGCAATTTCTAAATTGGTCATATCGTTATCGGTGACCGCCAATATGGCACTGGCTTGATCAATATTGGCTGTTTTGAGAGTGGTAGGTAAGCTCGCATCGGCGACAATTACCGGCATCTGCTGCGCGCGCGCCATCCCCAGAAAACGATTCTCGGCATCTCGTTCAATCACCACGACATCATGACCCTGGGACGATAGTTGCTGGGCAATTTTGACCCCGATGCCGCCCAAGCCACAAATAATGTAGTGGTTTTTATAGGGAATGCGTGTGACATCCCAGAATTGCCGCAGGCGTGAACCGAGTACAAGGTCGTTCAGCAACGCATAGAACACGCCAATCACCCCGGCGCCCACTAACATCATGACAACGGTGAAGACTTTGATGCTCGCAGAAGACTTCTCAGCGATCGCTTCATTGCCACCGGCACCGGTGATCATGCCCACAGAAAAATACAGCGCATCCACAAGGGTACTTGGATGCCAGCCAAAGTAAACATAGACCAGTGTGGCAATTGCAATGGTGAGCAGCAGTGAAACGGATACGATTATGCCTGAGCCCAAATATTGCTGAAATCGGCCCAACCATAGCGCCATCTTCTTCAGGATTTCTACTAGAGAAACGGACTGCCGCTCCACCTGGGGTCGGGTACCGATAATTAGCCGATCACCCACCTGTAAAGTACGCCCGAGGCTAATTGCCTCGATCAAACTGATTTCCGTATCAGAGGTGAGATAGTCAATAAACATCCGCCCCCGATCATCCCAAATCTCACGAATGAGCCGCCCTTGCCAGGGATGATTGGGATGAATTGCCTCTTCATAGATCGGCCAAATTCCCTGGAACAACTGCAAATGGCCGATCGCCACTTTGCCCATGGCAGCAAAGGCAAAAATGGGGGCGGACAACTCCGCCACACTCATACTGGAATGTCCCGGCAGCGTACGATCCAGGCGATCGCCGAGACTATGATTAAACAGTCGACTGATGATCCGAATACGGGGGTTGAGCAACCTTACCTGCAGCAAAATCTCGAGATTGGTCGCATCATCGTTATAAGTAATGACGATCGTCTGAGCGGTCTCAACCTGGGCCTGCTGCAACGTTTGTGGCGACTGTAGCACCCCAACAATAATCCCAGGTTCATTAGGTAGCGGCGCATAGTGCACCCCAACTACCGCAGCCTGTTGTTGACGCAGTAGGCAAAAAATTCGATACCCAATTGAATCCAAGCCATAGACGATGATTTGAGGCGTGATCATCTGAGTTGCCGGGGGCCGACGATGAAGATACTTTTGACCCTAGATACTTTCGCACCTTGCATTCTGTTATCTACATTACGCTTTTTCAATCAACGATCAGAATCTTGGAACTCTTTAGAATTGCCTTAGCCTGCTAGTTGTTTTGCAATCATGATGAGCATCACAGTGCAAACGTTAGTCCATTCTTTCTCGGAAGGCGTTGCTGCCTCAAGCACGATCAGGCCTGATGTCCAATCGAGGTTCAGCTTGTATCGACGACTGATCACCTTGACCGCTCGCAAAAGTTGCATCAAAATCCCTTCAGTAGAAGATAATCCTGAAAGGCATTTACCCATCTTTCCATAACACCAACACAGACCATGCCCCATACAATTTTGACTGATGCCTCGATCGCGCATCTGATGCGCACGGTTGACTACAAAGTTGACCACTTAATTGCCAGGAAACTTCTGATCTGTCGTACCTGCGGGAAATATCATCCGATTACTGGGCGGTTGACCGTTGAACCGCAACGATGTCCCGCTTGCAAGTGCCTGGATGCGGTGCCGCTCGCGTTGGTGATCAGCGATTCGCGGCTGTCTAATTGGGTAACCGAGCCGGTTGATCACTAGCCTGTAATCAAACCTCCACACAAAGCCTGAGGACACATAAACGACCAGGCTTTTGTCAGTCCATGATTGCAATCTAGATAACACAGATGCCTCATCGGTCTCCTGTACGATCAAGCGTGATATTCCCCGGATTCTCCAGGGAAATTTTTCACACCAGCTTCAAATCGCGTGGCTATTTTTAGCTACGTTTTTTGCTTTTGTTGCATTGATCGCGGTAATGCGATCGCTACATGCTCAAACAGAATCAGCGCAGAACGAGATTCGCTTCGCCGACCACCGCTGCTTTAAAATGACGTCCGATATCTGCACGGAGCGGACATAAAAAGCCTATTGCACTTAACGCGAAGTGGTGGTGGTAAAACCGACTATCCGATGGAGCGCGACTGCCGCTCCCAGAGGGTAAACGACACTATCAGATGCGCACCCCCCGCCATCGCCATCGGCCTGACGCAGCGTCTTTGGACTGAAGCGGAGCGGCTGTACCCCAGTATATTTGAAGCCTCATGTAGTCTCCTGAGATTATCTCAGGAGACTACCGGGTAGCACCACCTTCGCTAACAATCATTTTTTATCAGGTCATGATTTCTGTCCGATCGCCCATTTCATCTGCCGAATCATCCCCCGCAGCATTGACACATCAGTTGCGTTTGGCTGACTGCGTCGGAGTAAGTTCCGCAACTTCGCCAGCCGCGCTGCAGCTGTATGCTCATGCAAATAACCAATCTCTAGGAGCAATGCCCCTAAGTCCTGAAAGTAGCCTTCAATCTGAGCCAGATCAGCTGCTGGTGCTGCATCTTGACTAACTTCTGTCGGCATACCTGCCTCAGATATGGCCAACTGCAACTCATAGGCGATGATTCCGACTGCCTGTGCCAGATTTAACGACGGATACGCCGCACCTGTCGGAATTGACAGATAAATCTGCGCTTGATCTAATTCGCGATTATTCAAACCATGATCTTCCCGCCCAAAAATAATTGCGCTGGATAATTCATTCCTTACTTGAGCCACCGTTGCCAACAGTTTTCCCATCGCCGCACGCGGCGGCAAAATCACCCGATCGCTATCCCGGCCAATCGTAGCCACGGCCAAACAGCATCCCGATAACGCCTCTGGTAACGATTGACAAACTTGTGCCGTCTCTAACAAATCCGCAGCATGGACCGCCATATGTCTTGATTCATCGATCCGGACATCACATTGAGGATTCACGATCCAAAGCTGGGATAATCCCATATTTTTCATCACCCGCGCGATCGAACCGACATTCCGGGCACCCGCCGGTTCGACCAACACAATGCGTATACGATCAAGCAATGCCAGCATATACCCCTAACTACCAGATCCCCAAAGTGTAGTAATTTGAAATAGCGTAATCCTGGCAAAACTTTACAGCGAATATGGCCCGTCAACGTAAGAAATCCGATTTGCCCACCAAAGTTTGCCTCGTCTGCCAGCGTCCCTTCACCTGGCGCAAGAAATGGGAAAAGTGCTGGGACGAAGTGAAATATTGCTCCGATCGTTGTCGGCGGCAGCGCAGCGCAACTGCTCCGGAATCCTAACCGATCGCAAACTGGGTACACCACCGCTTAACATACTTGTGATCGCCCCAGCGCGTCCAGCCGATTACTGAGCAAGTTAATTTACCAGTTCCTGCCCCAATAGTTGCAAAATACCAAACAAGAGCTTGAGGCCTTTATTGGTCTGCTGGGGTTGTGGTGCTGCGGCTTCCGGTTCAGCCACTGGCGGCATAGTCGCTTCGGGTACTTCCGCAACTTCAGGCAACGTTGCTTCTGGTTCAGTCATGGTGGGAGGAAAATCCATTTCGGTGGGCTCGGTCATATCCGCCACTGGCTCCTCGGGCAGCATGTCGGTGATGGGTTCCTCAGAAGTCATATCCGTCGATTCCACGATCGTAACGATCTGGAACTCTAGCTGGATCTTGGGCGCGCACCAGGTTTGGGGTTGCAAAACTACCAAAGAACATCAGACCGAAAATGACGCCGCCAAGGGTTGCTTTATGCGTGAAAAGTTTCATGAGTTGACCTAACAGTGTGTGGTTAAAGTGTTTTTGGGTGGGCACTTGACTCACCTGTGTCGTCAATACATTTCAACAAACGGAAGTTATGCAGCACAATTGCGGAGCTTCAACCCACACGCCCCCGATCAACTCTGCCCAGGCACTAAGTTAAGTACGTATGTAGGTACGGATAGCTGCGGCTTTTTCTCATATCACCTGGCACCGAGTGATTCCGCCGTTACGTTCCCAGTATCGCCGCAATGATTGCCCCGCAATGCTCGCTCAACTTGACTCAGGCGATCATCTCAACCGTTCCGCAGCCAAGATTATATTGCGCCCCAACCACCTTCAATCGGTTGTGCAGCACAAACTCGGTAACAGGGGCGGCCGATTGCAACTGGTCTACCACGAGTTTAATATTTGCCCGGACAGCGTTATCCAGCAGGTTTCCAGGGTCGTCTTTGACGCAATCTACAGCTGGTTGAATCGCATTGATCAACGTGCTGATGTGCCCTGACACTGCTGCATGTTTGATCGTTGCCGCAACAGCACCACAGCGTTCGTGTCCCAATACTAAGACCAGCGCTGTCCCCAATTCCTCTACGGCATACTCAATGCTGCCCAAAACAGCAGCATCGAGGATATTCCCCGCAACTCGAATCACAAATAAATCGCCCAAGCCTTGATCAAAGATAATCTCGGGTGGCACCCGCGAATCAGCACAACCCAAGATGATTGCAAAGGGGTGCTGTCCGATCGCGATTGCCCGCATCCGACTCCCGGACTGGTGATGATGCACCAGTTGGCCGCTGACATAGCGCTGGTTGCCCGCCTGAAGCCTTTCGAGAGCATGATCTGCATTCATGGATGTTTGATTGCAACGCGGATTGTGTCGTCGCTAGCTTAGCACCGTGTTCTAGGGCAAACTGAATGCAATCTGACACTTTTGCTCTGTTGCCAAAAAACGGTCATGATCAACCAGTGAAGCTCACTTAATTCGATAACGGTAGAAACTTTCTGATAATAATTTTCTAGTAGCGACTTTTTTAGGCTTTAAGCTCGGAAACACAATACTCAAATTAGTTTCCGAGCACAACATATTTTAAGACCACTACATAGGTTACTAGGCCTTCCGTTTACCTCTGCTTCATCAATTCCATTTCAGCCTACATTATGCGGGTAGTTCACATTTACTCATCCCTACATTCCGCAGGTAGGTGGACATTCTGAAAGTAAGTAGTAACGGCAAGTTGGGGGTCCGAGCAGACGAATGATCAACGGTCGCTCTGGGGAGAGATTGGTGACTTGCTGCAGTCCGTTCAGTGTGACTAAATGGATATCGTGAAACTTTTGCAGAATCCAGCGAAAGGTGGGTGTGTTGGTGGGTCGTTTGCGTTGGTCCAGGACCGTCTGTTCTTGTTGCTGTAATGTCTGCCGGAGCTTGCGTTCGGCCAAAGTATAGACCAGCAGGGTTAAGGCCATGATGAGGGCCAAGGCTTCCACCCGTTCCGGTTTCTTGACAAAGACACTGCTGGTGAAAAACAGTGGGTCTTTGAGAAAGCGAAAGCCGCGTTCGACTTTCTGTTGTTGCTTGTATTCCTGTAAGAGTTTCTGCGCTGGCCATTGTTCGACATCAAGTTGGTTGGTGGCCAGGATAAAGCGACTGCGCTGACGACAGAACTCGGTTTCCGCATCGGCTTTGCATGCGAGTGTCGCTTTGATGCGATAGCCCTCAATTGCGGTTTTGTGTTTCTGATTACGGGGTTGGCCGGGCGGGCGTTTAGTGCGCACTGTTTCAATCCTGACTTGGACCAATTGGTGCTTTTCTAATTGGTCTTGAAACTGCAGCAAAGCTTCGCAGGCATCGGGACGGCAAGCAAATACCTGTTTGGTCAATTGTTTCAACTGTCGATTCAGCCGCCGTTCGAGGGTTTGTAATTCCTTTTGCCACAGGGACTGGTCGGCTTTACGCGTCTGACTTTCAATCAAGATCCAGCGTTGCGCAATACCGCCATACGTTTGGGCCACTTCCCATAACTGGTAGTCCTGGAGGGTGCAATCCGCTGGCGTCAACTCGGCGGTCGGTTGCTGAATCAGCGCTTTAGCCAGACTCAGGGTTTGCGGCACCCGCGATAGCCACTTGAGTGAGGCGACCTGCTGCAGATTCGGTTCACTGTAGAAGGCCGCATCAATCACAAACAAGGCACCCGGGTCCCATTGTTTGGCAAACTCACACATCACGCCGCCAAAGGCTTGGGCATCGCTCTGGTTGCCATCGGTCACTTGCAGCCACAGGGGCACACCGCCATCACGACTACAAATCAAGTTGACCATATATTGCTTCAGGTCTGGTCGTTGATCACGTGAGTAGCCCCGACAAATCTGAATCGTCTGGATATCCTCCTCAGTCTCAGGCGCTTCTGCAGGGGCGATAACGTCAGCGGCATCGGGTATCCGATAGTCACCATCCACCGAGAAGGAACTGGAATCTAGGTGCAGCTGAGTTGTCTCCACACCATACCGCTGTACTCCTTGCAGCGATGCCTTCAAGAAGAACATCGTTGTGCCGAACTCAAACAACCCATCCAGCACCCGCCCCAACCGGTCATCGTTCAGATAACTCGCCTCAATCCCCTCCCCCAGAAGATGCGCAATCGGTTTACGCTCAAAAAACTCGCTGAATAAATACAATGGCGCACTCAGAAACCCAAAACAATTCAGAATCATCGCTTTGACCACTTGACCACTGCTGATGCAATTCTGGGCGTGGCGCGGCAACAACTCATCGGTCAATTCGACTAAACCTATCTCATCAATCACACCTGCCACTAAGCCCAAATGGTCCAGCGTCTCAACCGCCAAATCTGTCCCCATGCAAATCTCCATGAAGCCCACATAGCAACATTATCGGAGATCGTCCCTACCTGCGGAAACTAGGGTGTATAAGCGATCTAGAACGTGCTTGGTTGATTTTTTCTAAGTCATTTTTATTTGGTCTATATCTTACAAATTCTTTGGGAGATTCATACCTAATTTGGTCAAGTACGTTGACTAGATTTTCGTATTTTTTCATTAGCTTCCCTTAATCCATATAAAAAATGGAGCGATTTACTCCTTATTGAATCCAGATTTCTAGCGCATCAACCCAAATTCAAGGTGAAAAACTTTTCTACTTGCTGCTATGTTATAGATTAATCTTCTTAAATTGCTGGCCTAGTAAACTATCAAGTCACATAGCACAAGTTCGAAGAATCTTTCTCACCCATTGCTACCTCCATGGTAGATGAGCAATCAATATCCATTGGATTTAGTTATTTGCTGTTCCAGCATATTTCAAATAATCAATACCCCATAGATGAAGAGGTGAACATCTCAGAAATGAGTTTTCCCTGCTCATATCACTGCCGTATTAAGTAGAGATAAATAAGAAATGGAGCAGATATTAATGATCCAATCTACAAGTTCGAACACTCAAACCAACATACTAAAAAATCTGATGCAGTACCGCTTCTAA
>CAVPGX010000027.1:0-27103 GCA_963704065.1 uncultured cyanobacterium
CAGCCTGGCGCCCTTGGGCGATGCGGCAACGGCGTGCGATGGCGACTGCAGTTGGCACAGTTCTATCGGCTGCCCCGCAATGCCGGTGGCGGTCCAGCCACCGAGGGCTTTACGCTGATCGAATCCCTCATCGCGATCGTCATCCTGACAGTGACGATCATTGCCATCACGCCGCCAATTTTCTGGGCCACTGCCACCCGCGTCCAGAACCGCCGGGCCGAACAAGCGGCTCAGCTGGCCCAAAGCGAAATCGATCGGGTGCGAGCGGCAGTTGAGCGTCAGTCCGTATCGCTCGCTCAGTTGCCTCCTGTTGCAGGTACGGGAATCGCCCCCGACGCTCCAGCGCCCACCCAAATTGACGAAACCCAAACCCGATCACTCGTCCCCGGCTGTGATACCGACGATGGTCTGCAAGCCGGCGCTGTGGCAGACGCGATTTTCGTTGATACGGACCCTGAACCGCCCGGTAGCACCGATCCCTGTGCTCCAGAGTTCTTGATTCAAACATTCCGGGGTCAAGTCGTGTCAGTTTTACCAGATACTCCCCCGGATGGGTTTTATATGGGTGTGCGCGTGTATTCGATTGTGGCTGAACAAGCCATTCGGGATGGGAGCGCCCAAGCCGAACCGGGTCGCTTGGGCCTCACCAATGGCTTGGGGACGCAGAGAACCCGACCACTCGCTATTCTGGGCACCCCGATCGTCCGCAGTAATGACGGTAATGGTCTACAGGTTTACCGCGAAATTTGCGCAGTAGTTGGCGATGCTTGTTTTGCGGCACCTGGGTCATAGCATTATCGGCATCAGGTTGTTGTCATCCGATCACTAGCCGTGCCCATGCTTCAACCGTTATTAACTCAAGACTAAGACTAGATGTGATACTCGTGTGAGGGAGCCATTTGAGATGAAATTGCGGCCAACCAAGCAAAAGACAACCGCCAGCCTGCACTGGCTGATCAGGGCATATTGCAAAGTTTCTACAATGCAACCGCGATTGGGCTTCACGCTGATTGAGCTCCTGGTGGCATTGGTCATCGGTAGTATCCTCACGACCTTAGTGCTATTCAGTGCGGTGCAGCTGATGGGCACCAATCAACGGGAGGCTTCCCGCAGTGATACCCAGCGTGAAATTCAATCCGCCCTCGATTACATGAATCGCGATCTGCGTGAGGCAATTTATGTCTATGATGGCCAATGTCTAAGACCGAATCCGCCAATTACACCTCCAGGCGAAGATCCACCCCCAGAAGATTTAATTTGCCCCGATCGGCGAATTGTGGATTCCCTGCCTGCTGCCCTCAATACCGCCGACAATACGCCAATTCTGGCATTTTGGCGACTTGACCCATTACCCCAGCCGTTGCTCGATCGCTGCCGGGCGGAATATTTCAATGTTCCCCGCCCGGCGGATCTAGAAGGTGTCCCTTGTCGCCGTCGCAGTATGTACACTCTGGTGGTCTATTCCTTAAATACCGGTGGTGCGAATAATTGGCAAGGCCGGGCTCGGATTCGCCGCTATACGCTGCCCCAATTCACCTTTAGCGGGGGAATCACCCAGACACCAGGCTGGGCGAGACCCAGTGCGCACAGGATTTACCAATTGGCCGCGCGATCCTGAAACCGAATGCCTAGCCTACGGCCCGTCCGACAATACGCAAGGTAACAATCTTGTCTTAACCGATTTTATCGACGACCGGGATGATTATGCTGAAGGTCCGGGTGCGAAGACATTATGTCCCAGTGTTAATGGCATTGCACCGGAAAATCCCGGTGGCTTTTATGCTAGCCCTGCCGAGCCTGAAGGTGGCTTTTATGCTTGTGTCCGGGGTGCCGATGTGTCCACCCTCAACCAAGAAGTGATTGTGCGGCTCCGGGGCAATATTGCCGGTCAGCCAGGCATTCCGCGTGATAGTGATGGCACACCGATCACGATGGAAACGCGCGTCCTCACCCGTGGCGTCATTGAGCGGCGCTAATGGCATTGCCATTCGACAAACATCGATCGACCTGACCGCGATAGTGTCCTCCATTGAGTTAAGCGATTTCATAGCATCATGAAGCATCTACCCGTACAGCGTCCATCCTCAGCACCAGCTGGCTTTACCCTGATTGAAATTCTGGTGATCGTGCTCATGGTCGGGATACTCTCGGCGATCGCCGTCCCGAGCTATGTTGGCTGGGTCAACAATCAACGCACGGCAACGGCCCTCAGTCAACTGGCTAGTGCGATGCGCAAAGCGCAAGCCCAGGCGCGGGCCACAAAAATCAACCGAGAAGTTCGATTTGATAATAATGGTGGCAATCCCCGCTTCGCGATCGTCCGGGCGATCGATGACACTAGCGGTAACCCCAAGCGCGTGCCAAATGCCGAAATCAACAACTGGGAATTGCTCGAAGCCGATGGCCGGGGTGAACTGCAGCTGAAGGTTGATGCGGTTTCGCCCTTGCCGAGTGGTGGCGATAGCGAGAATCTTGGTGGCTTAGTCTTTAATAGCTATGGGGCAGTGGCGGCCACGGGTGATCCTGCGGCAGTCACATTAGCTGAAGGGACAGAGAGTGAGCGGATTTTTGCCATTCAGATGAGTGCGAGCAACAATAGCAGCAGTAAGCGGTGTATTCTAGTTCGAACGTTGCTGGGCTCATTAGACGAGCAGCGCGGTGGCGATTGCCCACTGTAGTGATTCCACATGAATTTGGCCTGACCAGCGAGCAGAAATTTCACTTTGGCCGAAAAACGGGCAACCTAAATTAAGAATAAGGAAGGGTGTGACTACCTTGAACAACTGTTTGGCTGAGAAGCCTTGTTTAAGGAGTTTGTCACTGTGCGTAAAGTTTATCTACGGCCACATCGCGATACGTTGGGTTTCACCATGATCGAGATGATTACCATCGTCGCCGTCGTCAGCGTTATGGCCGCGATCGCCGCCCCATCCTACGTCGGTTGGGCCAACAACCAGCGGCTCAAAGCCGCCCAAGACCGCGTCACGAGTACCTTGTATAACGCTCACAAAGAAGCGCAGCTGCGCAAGCAACTGCGGCAAGTCAGCTTCCGAACGCAAGATGAACGAGTTGAGTTTGCCGTTCACACAGCGGACACCGACCCTGTTGCTTGGCAAGCGCTGCCGGAGGGTATTCAGATCGATGACGAAACGTCGCTGCGCCAGAGCGGGGATGTCTATCTTACGCAATTTAATCAACGCGGCGAAGTCGTTGGGCAGCTCGGTCGGCTCACACTGTCGTTGGTGCAAAACCCGCAACGCAAGGAATGCACGATCATTTCCACCTTACTGGGAAAAATGCGACGCGGCACCCAAGGCCCACTGCAAAACGGTCGCTCTTGCAACTAACCGAATTTCACCAATCAACCGGCCTAATGCGATCGCGAAACACATAGGGTGCTGGCTACATCTGATCAGACTATATCTGATCGGATCTTTCCTGCAGTGCGGGTGGATAGTCGGTCGCTGATGCAGCGTTGCCATATTGCAACTTGAGTTTTTGGAGGGCCGCGTTGGCAAGTTGTTTGACGCTGCTTGAAGAACTCAAGAGTCCTTTTTCAAGATAGGGTTGTACATCCGGGGATTGGATACGACTGAGCGCTTTAAATGCCATCTCGCGCACTTTCAGTTCTGGGTCATTCGTCATCTCACCCAAAATGGGGATCGCCGCCTGCACTTCTGCCGTGACGGAATGGGCCGCGGCAATTGCTCCGATTGCATGAACGACGTAACAGCGAATCAGCGGATCGTCGTGATGCCTGTACTGAATCAATTTGGGGATATAGCTCAGTTTGCCCGAGTTGCCCATGCTGACAATTTCTTGACTTAAATCCTGCAGGACCGGTGTGCTCGGACGCATTGGATCATGGATTGCCGCAAAAGGTGGCATCGATCGCGATGCAGCAGTCGGTTCAGCCGTTGTGGCGGTGGCCGCACGCACGGGTGCTTCAGTCGCTGTTGTTTCTGCTTCAGTCGGTCGTATTTCCGGCACTTCAGTTGGCTCAGCTGCAGTTGACTCAGCATTCACCTCACTCAGTTCTGCCCAAGGATCGACAATTTCCTCATGAATGGTGACCGCCCCTGATAGTTCGGTGCTGGCCGCATCAGCGCCTTCCGAAGTAGCTACCGGCTCATCACTGATTGGGGGCGGTAGCATTGTCACTGGTGCTGTTTCGCCAGTGGGTAGCGATGGGGTTTCCACCTGTTCGATCGGCGGCGGCGAATCATCCGCTTCTCCCTTGGGTCGGCCGAATAAAACAGCGGCGAAGATGGCGACGATCGCGGCAATCACCGCTATTAGGAAATTATTCATCAGGACAATTCTGCCTCCACAACAACAGCAATTCGATCTAAGCCTATCTTGACACTTCGTGAAAAACTTCGGCCATGCCTAAGTAAAGCTGGATTTGTGCCTGATTATGCCCGATTGGTACGCGATCGGCACAGGATATGTGGCGAATACAACAGAAGACCTCCCAAGGGAATCATCCCGGGAGGTCTTCTATTCGCTTAAGCGGTTAAGCTACTGGTTGAACTGTCCAAGTTAACCAAATTTACCAGCCGTTGAAGCAATCAAGAAGGCGGCGTAGGTAAAGATGTAGCCCACAGTAAAGTGAGTCAAACCAACCAAACGTGCCTGAACGATGGAGAGTGCCACTGGCTTATCCTTCCAGCGCACTAACTGCGCTAGCGGAGTCCGCTCGTGAGCCCAGACCAAAGTCTCGATCAATTCTTGCCAGTAACCACGCCAGCTAATCAGGAACATGAAGCCGGTTGCCCAAACTAAGTGTGCAGCCAAGAACATCCAAGCCCAAACTGATAGGTTATTTACACCATAGGGCGTATAACCGTTGATTAGTGGTGCTGAGTACTGCCACAGGTAGTCACGTAGCCAACCCATTAAATAGGTGGAGCTGGTGTCAAACTGAGCTGTGTTACCAGACCAGATTGCTAAGTGCTTCCAGTGCCAGTAGAAGGTAACCCAACCAAGTGTGTTCAGCATCCAGAACATGGATAGGTAGAAGGAATCCCACGCGGAGATATCGCAAGTACCGCCACGGCCCGGACCGTCACACGGGAAGGCATAACCGAAATCCTTCTTATCAGGCATCAGCTTCGAGCCCCGCGCATCCAACGCGCCCTTGACCAAGATCAAAGTGGTGGTGTGCAGACCCAGAGCGATCGCGTGGTGAACCAAGAAGTCACCCGGCCCAATGCTCAGGAATAAGGAATTCGCATTGCTGTTGATCGCTTCCAACCAACCGGGCAACCAAACATTGCCGTAGTTGGGATAGGCCGTATAAGCAACACTAGTGGGATCAGAAAGCAATGTGTCCAAAACCGTAGAGCAGCTTACCCGGAAGAAGCCTGGACCCACTGGGCGAATACCGGTTCGACGAGGATTTGCTTTTCGGGCTGACCGAAAGCAACGACCACGTCGTTATGGACGTACAGACCCAATGTATGGAAGCCCAAGAAGAGCGAAACCCAGCTTAAGTGCGAGATAATCGCCTCTTTATGCTCTAGCATCCGAGCCAGAACATTATTCTTGTTTTGCTCGGGATCGTAGTCACGGACGAAGAAAATCGCACCGTGGGCGAACGCCCCGACCATCAAGAAACCAGCAATGTACTGGTGATGGGTGTACAGCGCCGCCGTTGTCGTAAAGTCCTTCGGCAGGAAGGCATACGGTGGCAGAGCGTACATGTGCTGTGCCACCAGGGAAGTGATCACGCCCAAGGACGCAAGCGCCAGACCCAACTGGAAGTGCAGCGAGTTGTTGACGGTGTCATACATGCCAGCGTGACCCGCACCCAACCGGCCCGAAGGTGGTTTGTGGGCATTCAGGATTTCACGCATGTTGTGACCAATACCGAAGTTGGTCTTGTACATGTGACCCGCGATGATGAAGATCACAGCGATCGCCAAGTGGTGATGCGCCATGTCAGTCAGCCACAAGGACTCAGTTTGAGGATGGAAACCACCCAAGAAAGTCAAGATGGCTGTACCAGCACCTTCGGAAGTCCCAAACATATGGCCGGCCGTGTCTGGGTCAGCGGCGTAAACGCCCCAGTTCCCAGTGAAGAACGGTGCCAAACCAGCTGGGTGCGGCAACGTGGTCATGAAGTTATCCCAACCCACGTGCTGACCACGGGACTCAGGAATTGCAACGTGAACCAAGTGTCCTGTCCAGGCCAAGGAGCTAACACCGAACAAACCAGCCAGGTGGTGGTTCAAACGGGATTCAGCATTCTTGAACCAAGCCAAGCTCGGACGAAACTTAGGCTGAAGGTGCAATGTGCCTGCGAACAGGAACAAAGCGCCAGGATGAGCAAGAAGATCGAACCCATATAGAGGTCGCCATTCGTGCGCATCCCGATCGTGTACCACCAGTGGTATACACCGGAGTAAGCGATGTTAACAGGGGAAGAAGCACCCGCTTGGGTAAACGCTTCCATTGCGCCCTGTCCAAAGTGAGGGTCCCAAATCGCATGGGCGATGGGCTTTACATTTAGCGGATCAGTAATCCACTGCTCAAAATTGCCTTGCCAAGCCACGTGGAACAGGTTTCCCGAAGCCCACAGGAAGATGATTGCCAAGTGACCAAAGTGAGTTGCGAAGAGCTTTTGGTAAAGCCTCTCCTCAGTCATTCCGTCGTGGCTTTCAAAATCGTGCGCCGTCGCGATACCGTACCAAATTCGACGAGTCGTCGGATCTTGAGCGAGGTCTTGGCTAAATTTTGGGAATTTAGTCGCCATTGTTTAATATCCTCCGCTCATCAAAGCGATAACGATCGAGCAAGGAAGAACGCCCACGTGGTGACAATGCCACCCAGCAGATAGTGCGCCACACCAACAGCCCGACCCTGAATAATACTCAGAGCGCGCGGCTGGATTGCGGGAGCGACTTTCAGCTTGTTGTGCGCCCAAACGATCGATTCGATCAATTCTTGCCAATAACCCCGACCGCTGAATAGGAACATGAGACTGAAGGCCCAGATAAAGTGAGCGCCCAGGAACAGTAGACCGTATGCAGCCAGTGGCGTACCGTAGGAGTTGATCACCTGCGAAGCCTGCGCCCACAGGAAGTCACGCAGCCAGCCATTGATGGTGATTGCGCTTTGTGCGAAGTTGCCATAGGTCACGTGCGTGACGGAACCATCGGCCCCAACCGTACCAAATACATCGGATTGCATTTTCCAACTGAAGTGGAAAATCGCAACGGAGATGCAGTTGTACATCCAGAACAGACCCAAGAACACGTGGTCCCAACCAGAAACCTGGCAAGTACCGCCACGACCCGGACCGTCGCAAGGGAAACGGAATCCCAAGTTCGCCTTATCTGGAATCAAGCGAGAGCTGCGAGCGAATAGCACGCCCTTCAGCAGAATCAACACAGTCACATGAATGGTGAATGCGTGGATGTGGTGCACCATGAAATCAGCCGTACCGAGAACGATCGGCATCATGGCCACCTTGCCGCCAACAGCGATGGTGTCACCGCCGAAAGCGTAACTGACCGGTGCCAGCGCGTTGGGAGCAGTACTACCTGCGCCCACAGCCGCAGTATGCAGACCCTGTACCCACTGGGCAAAGATCGGCTGCAACTGAATTGCGGTATCAGAGAACATGTCCTGAGGACGTCCTAATGCCCGCATTGTGTCGTTGTGGATGTATAGACCGAAGCTATGGAAGCCGAGGAAAATACAAACCCAGTTCAAGTGAGAAATGATGGCGTCGCGGTGGCGGAGCATGTTGTCAAGCACATTCCCCTGGTTCACCACGGGATCATAATCACGCACCATGAAGATGGCACCATGGGCCGCTGCTCCGACAATGAGGAAGCCGCCAATCCACATGTGGTGGGTAAACAGCGACAGCACCGTGCCGTAGTCAGTTGCCAGGTATGGATACGGGGGCATCGCATACATGTGCTGTGCCACGATAATTGTGACAGAGCCACCGATCGCCAGGTTGACGGCGAGCTGTGCGTGCCAGGAAGTGGTCAGAACCTCATAGAGACCCTTGTGACCATTCCCCGTAATCATGATGGGATCGGGACCATTCGCTTCCAGGATTTCCTTCATGCTATGGCCGATACCCCAGTTGGTGCGGTACATGTGACCTGCAATGATAAACATCACGGCAATCGCCAAGTGATGGTGTGCAGTATCAGTCAACCAAAGACCGCCAGTGGTCGGATTCAGACCCCCCTTGAAAGTGAGGAAATCTGCATATTCGCCCCAGTTCAGCGTAAAGAAAGGTGTCAAACCTTTGCTAAAGCTGGGATAGATGTCCGCCATCAACTGCGAATTCAAGATGAATTCGTGTGGCAGCGGGATCTTATCGACTGGTACGCCTTTATCCAGCAGTTCGTTAATCGGTAACGAAACGTGGATTTGGTGGCCGGCCCAACCTAGGGAACCCAAACCGAACAAACCAGCCAAGTGGTGGTTCATCATCGATTCCACATTTTGGAACCACTCCAACTTAGGAGCAGCCTTGTGATAGTGGAACCAACCGGCAAATAACATCAAACCAGCCATAACCAAACCGCCAATGGCAGTTACATAAAGCTGATAGGTGTTAGTAATACCAGCAGCGCGCCACATTTGAAACAGACCAGAAGTGATCTGAATCCCATGGAAGCCGCCGCCGACGTCGGCATTGAGAATTTCTTGACCAACGATCGGCCAGACGACTTGAGCACTAGGCTTAATGCCGATGGGATCGCTCATCCAAGCTTCGTAGTTGGAAAACTTAGCACCGTGGAAATACATTCCACTGAGCCAGACGAACACCACTGCCAGGTGGCCGAAGTGTGCGCTAAAGATCTTACGAGATACGTCTTCTAAGTCACTGGTATGGCTATCGAAGTCGTGAGCGTTAGCGTGGAGGTTCCAAATCCAAGTAGTGGTTTTGGGCCCCTTAGCGAGGGTGCGATCGAAATGACCTGGTTTGCCCCACTTCTCGGTAGAAGTTGGTACCGGATCTTTATCGACAACAACCTTCACCTTCGCCTCGCGCTCGGGTGGGCTGATTGTCATCAGAGACTCTCCTCTCTCTAAAAACAGAAACGAGGTTTGCCTATTCAAGGTGCCTGGCGAGCCAAGTGCTGCCAGCTGAATCTATGGAGTCGGCTGCTCAAAAAACAGATCAATAAGACCAGAGAAGCGAGTTAGTCAACACTCCATAAAACCCCCTGATGAATTCGAGATTACACATCTTGAACCAAGAGGAGTCATTCACCTTGAACAGGTTCTCATGAGAGCCATTATAGGAGCAGGTGTTTCCTCTTCTTGTTACGGTTTAACAATAATTCAAATTTGGAAAACCCTGATCTGCCTGAGCTTTGGCCCTTCGGGCTTCGCAGGAATGTCAAGCCTTGCCTCGAATAGATTTACATTGTTTAACAATAAAAAATAAACATACAAAGTATTGACGATCGCAATCCATCGCGATTGGCCAAGTTTGTGTTTTTGTTGCAGGGTTGAAAATCGCTGATCGTTATATCTGGCGACGCTTTTGGATGGGAGGCGCTAAGGCTAGGGTGGCGCAGCCCGAGTTGAAAAGTCTGAAGATATTAATTTGTAAGGATTTGCCACTGTGCTTCAAACTTTTGGGTCAATTCCGCTCTAAGCTGATAGCTGTTACCACAGGTTTTTATGAGGAGACGGTAAGCGTGTTTGTGCAGAAGTCTTGGTGGAAAGGGTTACACCGATTTTTAGTCGCTGTACTGGTGCTGAGTTTCGCTGCGACTTCGGTGCCCTTAAGTGCGATCGCGGCGACTCCAAAGATTGCAGAAGCATCCACGCCTCCGGTCATCCAGCAACTGCGCCGCAAGCTCGATCGGTATCAGCCCCAGGTGCAAATCCTCTCCCCAAAACCGGGCGAAACCTTGCAGGACACAAGGGTCTCACTGCAGTTTCAAGTAAAAGATTTACCTATATATAAGGACGCGACGTTGGGCCTAGGTCCGCATCTACATGTATTCCTGGATGATGAGAATTATCAGGCGGTCTATGACGTATCGCAGCCGTTTGTGTTGCAGGATTTAAAACCAGGGACGCACACAGTGCGAGTGTTCGCTTCGCGGCCTTGGCATGAAAGCTTCAAAAATGATGGGGCCTTCGCCCAAGTTACATTTCATGTCTTTACGAAAACCCAAGACGATCAGCCAAACCCCGATTTGCCGCTGCTCACCTATAGCCGGCCCCAAGGAAAGTATGGGGCCGAGCCAATCATGTTGGATTACTATCTGACCAATGCGCCGCTGCATATTGTCGCCGCCGATGATCAGGATGTCCGTGACTGGCGGGTGAAGGCCACGATCAATGGGGATAGCTTCATGCTTGATCAGTGGCAACCAATTTATCTCAAGGGTCTGCAGCCAGGGCAGAACTGGGCGCAGCTGGAGTTTGTCGATGAGCAGGGTAATCCGATTGCCAATGTCTTTAATAACACCGTTAAACTCTTTGATTACCAGCCCGGGGGTGATGATGCGCTGTCGAAATTGGTCCGTGGTGAGTTAACGGCCGCTGCCGCGATGGGCATTGTTGATCCGAATTATCGTCCTCCGGCGGCCACACCAGCGGTCGCCCCAAAACCAGTGCCAGTAGCAAAACCGGCAGAGCAACCCGCCGATCAGCCGATCGCGCCGATCGACAAAGAGCAGCCAACCGCGATCGAGTCGGAAGGCAAAACTCAGCCCGGTGTGGTGCCGATGCCGCTCCCGATCGGGAAACCCACGGTCAAGCCCGAAGTGACACCGGCTGTGCCAAGCCTGCAAGAGCGTAAACCGACTGACAGCAAACCGGCAGCAGCGGCCAAAGTCGCACCAGAAACGTCGGCCAAAGTGGCACCAGAGAAAGGTGAAACTCCACCGCCGCCGTCACCAGTCGAATCGCAGCCAGAAGCGGAGAAGAAAAAAGCAAAAGGCTTCCGCCTCCCAACGCTATTACCGTTTTTTGGTAAGCCAGCAGCGCCGCCCACGAGCGGGGTCGTGGCAGCACCAGCGAAGCCAGTTGCGCCAGTACCAGCGACAAAACCTGAGGAGAAACAGTCGATCGAGAAACCCGCTCCCACGCCTGAGTCGAAAGCGCCTGTAAAACCGGTTGAGCCACGACCATCGACACCAAAAGCGGCCCCGCTGCCGTTAGGTAAGCCAACAGCCAAACCGGATGTGAAGCCGGAAGTGCCAACGCCGCTAGCAGCGCCTAAAGCTGAACCGAAGCAAGTTGAAACGCAAAAGCCGGAACGGAAACCGGTTGAAAAGACACCGGTAATGGCGAAACCCGCAGAGAAGCCTGTGCCGGAAAAATCGACCACCTCCAAGGTGATGTCCCAGCCAGTGCAACCAGCAGCGCCGAGTCAGCCTGTGGCCAAACCGATCGACAAACCGGCCCAAGCCAAACCGACGGCGAAACCTCCAGAGACTCCGACTAAGAAAGAGCCGACTAAAGCAGTTCCCACTCAAGATGAATCGCAGCCCGTAGCCCCGCAATCAAGTCAGCCTGTGGCCCCTAAGTCTGAATCGCCGCCGCAGCAAGCTCAAGATCGCCCCTTTGGGGGGTTCTTCAATCGGTTTAAATCAACTGCACCAAAAGCAACGGAGTCACAGCCGGCAGCGAAGCCAGTAACCGCGCCAACGGTAAAACCAGCGACGAAAGCGCCGGCGGCACCAGTGAAAGCAGCGTCTCCCCAAAAGCCGAGCAAAGCGCCAGTTTCGCAACCGGAGGCAAAGCCGCAATTGGCACCTAAAGCGCCTGCCGTGACAAGGCCAGCCACACCGGCTAAACCAGTCCTGCCCAAATCGACTGAGGAAAAGCCGGAGAAACCGGCTGGATCCTTTGGTGGTTTCTTCGATCGATTCAAGTCGAACGAGCCTTCTAAGCCGGTTAAATCCGCGGCCCCATCACCAGCGGCAAAGCCAGAAGTGGCCCCAGCCGTTCAGTCGCCTGAGTCAACGCCGCCAACTACTGGAAAATCGGTGACTCCCCCATCGGCTAAGACACGGGAAAAACCAGCTACTAAAGTCCCGGCAAAATCGGTGCCGCAAAAGCCCAGTTTAAAACCGGCGGTATCCACGCCCAGCGCACCGAAGTCAACGCCGCCCAAACCAGCGACATCGGATCAGCCAACGCAATCCAAGCCATCCACCGTTACATCCAAATCGCTTGAACCGAAGCAAGAGAAAGCGAGTCAGCCTTTTGGTGGGTTCTTCGATCGCTTTAAGTCGAAAGAATCGCCAAAACCAGTCAAACCGTCTGTTCCAGAATCAGCGGATTTGAAACCAATGGCCAAGCCAGCGGCCAAACCGGAAGTCAAGCAGTCTCAGTCCCAAAAGCCCGCATCACCGCGTCAGCCAGCGGTTAAATCGGCGGCGCCGCAGTCAACGCCGTCCAAACCGGCAGCCTCGGATCAGCCAGCGGCATCCCAGCCGTCTACCGCTGCACCCAAATCACCTGAACCACAGCCAAAAGAATCGACTTCGCCTTTTGGTGGATTCTTCGACCGGTTTAAGTCCAGTGAGAACACCGAATCGCCCAAACCACCTGTGGTGAAACAGTCGGAAGCGCCAAAAACACCCGTGGTGAAGTCGCCAGAAGTGAAACGATCAGAGCCGTCCGTCGGCAATAAATCGGCAGCGAAATCGGTTTCTCCGCAACCAGCAGCGGCAGCAGCCAAAGCAACGACTAAACCTGAGGCTAAATCCGCTGATGCTAAAGCTGATGGCGATAAGTTTGATTATTTGAAGCAGTACCTGAATAAACCGGCCGTCCAATCGACCCCGCCGAAGCCGTCGGTGGCGAAGCCTGCGACACCCACATCCCCGGCTGCGGTCAAACAACCGGAGCGGAATCGACCAGTCGCCAAGCCGTCTGGCGTGCAGCAACTCCCTGTTAACAAGTCAGCAGTCACACAGAGTGCGCCTAAATCGGCGGTGCCTGCAGCCAAGTCAATCGCACCGCAAAAGTCTGCTGTGAAACAGTCTGAAGTTAAGCAACCCGCAGCGGGTAAGCAGCCAAAAGCGTCCCCGGTGCGGCAGCCGAGCCGTCGTCAAGCGGTACCAAAACAGCCGGAAAAGGCATCAGTCGGACCTAAAACGACTGATGTGCCTAAGCCAACGGTGAAAGCAGCAGTGCCACGATCGACGCCACGTCAATCGCAACCTACGGTTAAACCGGTGCCACCCAAGCCCACATCGGCGATCGCGAAACCTGCCCCGATTACTAGAACTAGTACAGTACCGAAATCTGCCGTAAGTAAGTCGGCCTCCCCGCCCGCAAATACACCATCATCAGCACCGTCAGGAGGGAAATCAGAAAAGCCACTTGAGCAACCCCAAGCGGCTGATGATAAGTATGACTATCTCAAGCAGTATCTCGATAAACCCACAGCACCAACCGCCCCGCTCCGGACGAGTAGTGCTGCTAAACCCGCTAATGTGGTCGTGCCAAAATCGACCGCTGCGGTCAAACCGGTAGAAAAAGCCATGCCCACAGCGCCAACCGCCGTCAAACCGTCAGCCAATCAACCGGTTGACTCACGCGTAGTTGAGCAAACTCCGCCGACTAAGAGTAGTGTGGCAAATCGCGATCAACCTAGATTCAAGCCTTTGCGTTCCAACAAGCCGAATAAAGCCAAAACCGATAAGTCCCCTCTCGATGACTTAGAACTGCCGCAGGATGTACGCAGTTTGTTGGATAAGTTACCAATGCCCAAGGACGAACCGGACGAACTCATTCCGATCGGCAAGCTCGCGAAATAGCGATATTATCCCGTGTCTCCTTACCCCCGAATTTCCCCTCGGCGCATGTCTACCGTTGATTGCCTACCCTAATCGGTCTACAGCTGATCGGCGAAATCACCACAGTCGATCGCCGCTTCAGAGCCAGCCCGCGACGGATGTAGCGCGCATTTCAGCGTGTAGTCACCGGAAAAATATTGGCATTTCGAGCAAGGAATTTGATGCATTCGTCTCGCATTCGCCGTCCCCTCCGTGAGCATACGGCCAATTTGGACCACAGCCAACGCCAAAAATCCCCAAGCAATCAAGCCACGTAAAATTTGCATCATCATAGCGAAGTGAGGTCAACATGTAGTCCTTCAATTATCACAATCTATGATAAAGATTGATGAAAACCTTAACTTTACTGACTGATTTCGGCACCCAGGATGCCTACGTTGCCATCATGAAGGGCGTGATCAAAACGATCGCGCCCACGGTGAGTCTGATTGATATTACCCACGACATTCCGCCCCAAGACCTGCTGAGCGCGCGTTTCCAATGGATGAGTGCTTATCCTTACTTCCCACCGGGCACGATTTATCTGGCTGTGGTTGATCCAGGTGTCGGTAGCTGCCGCAGGGCGATCGCCCTGCAACTGCCTTCCGGCTATTTGGTTGCCCCCGATAATGGCATTGTCAGCGGTATTCTTGATATTGCAACGCCTCGCGCCGCTGTCGAACTCAACAACCCGCAGTATTGGCTTAAACCCAATTCCAGCAATACGTTTCACGGTCGTGATATTTTTGCTCCAGTTGCAGCACATTTAGCCAATGGCGTACCGCTGCAGCAATTAGGTCGCCCGATCGACTGGCAAACGCTGGTTCAACTGCCATTACCCGCCGTCAAGCAAACCCAAGCAAACCAATGGCAAGGTTGTATTCAAGCGATCGATCACTTTGGCAATCTGATCACCAACTTACGGGGTGACTTACTCGTACGGGATGACTTGGTCGCTGGACACCGCTGGTCAATCCAGCTTGGTGAACATACCATTCCCGGTCAAATCACCTATGCCAATGCGCCGCATCAATCCGCAGTCGGGCTGATTGGCAGCGAAAACTGGATCGAAATTGCGATCCGGAACGGCAATGCCCAAGCCGATTTTGCAGCGCAGGTCGGCCACACTGTAAAACTATCGTTGAACGTTGCTTAAGTTACTGAGACACTTTAAAAGTCACTAAGGCACAACTACCTGCACGAGGGGCTCAAATATTGGCAATAGTTCCGAGCGCGCCACCACAAGCGTTGGGAACGATCGCTGACCATAATCCTGCCCGACCTGCAGAGGAAAAATCGCTGGTTGATCGAGTGATTTCCAGATTCCGCCCGCCGCCTGGACAATTACCCAAGTCGCCACAATATCCCAAATCTTCGGGGTTGCTTCCACGCCGCCCAGTGCCGCTCCCATGGCGATCGTCAACAGGTTATAAGTCGCGACCCCTAACATCCGAATTTTCGCGGGCACCGGCTGTTGCAAGACCTCGATACTACGGGCGCAAAGATTGAAAAAATGGTTGCTACTCGTGTCATCCTGACTGGTGCAAATTGCTTGGCCATTACAGTAGGCACCGATCGGCATCTTCAAACCAGAATTGCCCGGCCAATAGCCATAGAAGCACTGCCGCAGCATCGGCATGGCAACATAGCCGAACACTGGCACGCCTTGATACAGCAGTCCGAGGGAAATCCCCCACAGCGGCAACCCACGGGTGAAATTTGTCGTACCATCGATCGGGTCAATAATCCAACACCATTCTGGTGCTGGAAAAATATGGACTGTCTCTTCACTCAGAACGCCATGCTCTGGGAATCGCGCTCGAATTGCGGCGCAAATCCGATCATCCGACCATTGATCACACTCTGTCACCAAGCTGCCGTCGGATTTTGCTTGTCCAGACACAGTCCCCTGTTTAGTGATGAGATAATCGCCAACTTCCGCTGTAATCGCATGGCAAAATCCGCGTACCTCATCCCAAAAATCCGCCATGACAGTCGCATCTCCGTTACCGCATTAACATTTTTTAATTCAGCGCCCATTGACATTGCTCCAGCAAAGTCGGGATGAGGCAATGCCACATAAACTGAATCCAACCCTAATCCAACTCGCTCTGAAACACGTTGGAAATGGCTTCCTTTGCCGTCGTACGAAATTCTTGAATATTAACGCGACTGAGCAAGGCGATCGCCGCCAGCATCCCGAGGATTTGCAAGCTAAACACAGCGCCATAGGCTGTGACCAGATCCGGAAACAGTTTCTTACTCGTATCCAGCGCCACACCGCCAATCACTGTCGCCATACCACGGGCCATAGCCTGCGCTAATCCCCACGCGCCGATAAATGTCCCCGCAGTCTGCGCCGCAGTCAGATCTAGCATCATACTCAAAGCCCCGGTCGTGGTTACTCCTGAGGCCAATCCAAACAGAAAAATCGCACTCTTCAGCAGTGTGGAATTGGCCGTAAAACCAGCCAGAATGATCAGCGCCGCGCAACCAGCCACTAACGCACAGCCCAACTTTGTAGTGCGTTGCTTGCCTAGCCGGGGAACGATCGCAAAGCCAGTCGTCGCAATCCCGACCAGCGTGCCGCTCCCCCACTGTGCATTCAGCTGCGTCGTCTCCGAAATTGACATGTTAAAAACTTGCCCGCCGTAGGACTCCAGCACCGCATCCTGGATAAACAGGCTAATTGTCATAAAGAGCAAAAAGCTGAAAAATAACCCTGTCTGCGGTGAAGCGGTCAATACTTTCAAAGCGCGGGCAAAGCTAATTTGGTCTTCGCGTTCGGATGCGGCATGTCCCGTCCTGGCCGTGTACCGTGAGAACTTCCGTTCAATTCCCAAGGTGCCAATTACCGATAAGCTAAACACAACGGCTGGCACAATCACAAACACACGATTAATCGAGGCTTTCGTTGCCGCCAGATCAACGATCGTCCCTTCTTGGGGCAGCAGCCTGGAAATCGTAATCGCCCCAATCACGATCCCCACCATCAACATCGACCAAACGATACCCACTAACTGCGATCGATTTGATTCTTCCGAAACATCCACCAACAGCGCGGCAAATGGCGTCGAACCAGAACTCAAAGCTAATCCATACAGGGCAAAGACGCCGCCTAACGCCACCACCCAAATTTGACTGGTGGTATTCCAGCCATTGGCCGCCACGCTATCACCTAATGCCCACATCACTTGCACGGCCAGAAATGACGCAATTGCTAATAGTGCCGCCCCCACCCAGACGTAGCCCGTCCGATGATGCCCAAACAGTGGCCGCGCATCGGATAGCTGGCCAAACCATAGCCGGGCGGGCGACATAAACTGATGCACAGCAATCACACCCGCTGCGATCGTCGCGGGAATCGCCAATTCTTTGATCATCACTCGGTTCAGCACGCCGAGCGTCAGCAATGACATCATGCCCAAGCCCATCTGAAACAGGCCCAGCTGGAACATTTGCAAAAGCCCAATTTGCGGTAAGCGATTCGTATAGGTAGTCGCTGCTTCGAATTGCATATCCGGCTGAGGTTCTGAAAAGTTGCGCGCCATAGGATTTTTGATCGGATTCAGATAAGGTCAAACAACTGTTTTCCAATGTTGCTTGATCAAGCATAGGAGGAAACGCGGTTGAGCGTCGCGCCGCATCCGAGTCATCCCCAGTCTCCGTAACGATTCGTTACACTAGTGAACGAGTATCCATTTGAATCACCTGCAACCGCATTATGACGACTGCTGCTGTCCCCGCAATTACGATTAACCAGACTGCGCTTCCCCCCCTTGGTATTGGTACTTGGGCGTGGGGTGACTCATTATTCTGGAGCTATGGCAAAGATTACGGCGATTCCCAACTCGAAGCCGCGTTTCACGCCGCAGTTGACGCAGGCATCACACTATTTGATACAGCGGAAGTCTATGGTTTGGGGAAATCAGAAGAGATTTTGGGGCAGCTGATGCGGACGACTAACCAGCCCATCTATGTGGCCACGAAATACATGCCGCTCCCTTGGCGCTTTGGGGCGGGGGCGGTGCAGGCGGCCCTCGACAAAAGCCTGCAGCGTCTGGGCCGCGACAAAATTGATCTTTACCAAGTGCATCAACCTTTCTCCTTCTTGCTCAGCCAGGAAACGCTGCTCAATACCCTGGCCGATGCAGTGGAACAAGGAAAAATTGGGGCGATCGGCGTGAGCAACTACTCGGCCCAACAGATGCGCGCAGCCCACAGGATTTTAGCCCAAAGAAACATTCCCTTAGCCGTAAATCAAGTGCAATACTCGCTGCTCGCCCGCCAAATTGAGCGAAATGGGGTATTAGCCACCGCTAAGCAACTCAACGTCACAATTTTGGCCTACAGTCCTCTAGCTCAAGGCTTATTGACAGGTCGATATAAGTCTGAGAACGTTAGGGAGGATGTATCTGGAGCCAGAAAGCTGGATCCACGGTTTACTCAACGCGGGTTGGAGAAAATTTCACCGGTTGTTAACTTATTGACGCAAATTGGTGAAATATATGATCGACCCCCTGCACAAGTTGCCCTTAACTGGTTAATTGCTCAGGGTGTCATGCCGATTCCGGGTGCCAAATCATCCGCTCAAGCGCAGCAAAACGCTGGGGCGCTCGATTGGTCGATGAGCCAAGCTGAGTTAAAGCAGCTCGATGTACTCACGCGATCGTGGCAATAATTACCGCCGAAATTTGGCAAGACTAAGCATAAGGTCAGTCTACAATGCACAATTTTCGAACTGTCAGTTAAGGCAACATGCTTATGAGCGTGGTTTTAGTAGTTGACGATAGCGCAGCAGCGCGTGAAATGCTGAGCACAGAGTTGCAGGATTGCGGCTTTCGGGTGATCCTAGCGGTCGATGGTGCGGAAGCAATGGAGAAGATTAACGTCACGCTCCCGGCACTAGTCATTACCGACTTGATCATGCCGCGCCTAAATGGCTATGAGCTCTGTCGCCATATTAAAAATGACCCGCGTACGCAGCATGTGCCTGTCATCATGTGCTCAACCAAAGCAGAAGAATTCGATCGTTATTGGGGGATGAAGCAAGGGGCCAATGCTTACATTACTAAGCCTTACCAGCCAAAGGACATGATTAACGCGGTGAAGTATTTGCTCGAAGAAGCGGGCGTCTATTCTGAGGATACCGTTGGCCGTAAGGTGACAAATTAGCGTCAGGCATTGGCATTGTATTTCACAGGCCAAAGTATTTCACCGGTGCAAAACCCGCGTTTATCGAGTTGGCTTGACGTTTGCTGTTGGCGCTGCTTTTTGGTCTGATTCAGAATAAGCGGCTTGCAAACCACGGCGAGTCGCTTCGACAAAGCGACTGACTCGGATTGGGTCGATTGTATTGTTAATTTGGCCACGGCGCTTCAATGAGCTGGCCACAATTACACCATCCGCGGCTTGGATCAAGTTGCCGATATTTTCCCAGTTTGCACCGCTGCCAATGAAGACTGGGGTATCGTTTGCTGCTGCGCTCGCGAGCTCTAGGTCTTCCTGACTGGTTGGACTACCCGTACCCCACCCAGACAGAATTACGGCATCGGCAAGTCCACGATCGATCGTTTCTTGCACCGCCGTTGTCAGATTCGGTGTGCCGAGGGGGCGGGCATGCTTCACGAGGACATCCGCGAAAATCTTGACATCACAGCCGAGCTCACGCCGATAACGCAGCAGCTCATGGGCATTGCCTTCGATTAGACCTTGGTCGGTAGCCATGACCCCGGTCAGTACATTGACGCGGATGAATTGCGCCTCCGTCGCCATGGCAATCGCCATGGCACTCCGCGCATCATTGCGCAAAACATTGATCCCGATCGGCAAGGTGACTAAGTTCTGTAAACGCTGTACCGTCAGCGTCATTGCACTGACGACCGCTGGATCAACTTGGTCTTTGGGAAAAGGTGCATCAAAAAAGTTTTCGACAATGATCCCATTAACGCCACCAGCGGCGAGAGCGGCTGCTTCTTGTTCGGCCCGATCGATGACGGCTTTAAGGCTGCCTCGCCAGCGGGGTGAGGTCGGTAAAGGCGCTAGATGGACAACGCCAATCACAGGGTTAGCGGTTTTGAAAATGCGATTTAAATCCACGTTTCTGGGCAACTGATTTTGAAGCAGAGTCTATCTTACACACACATCGTACCGTTTCGCCGGACGCAGATGGTGCATCCAAAGATAGAAAATCCACTCAATCTTGCCGTTATGATGGGGGTTGGGTTTTACCAAAATAATTCACATAGATTTGGGTGAGCAATGCTGCTACAGCTATCAACCTGGACTGAAGTAGAGGCTTACCTCCAACATTCCCAGGCGATTATTCTGCCGATCGGGTCAACCGAACAGCACAGTCCGATCGGGTTAATCGGCACTGATGCGATTTGCGCCGAAGCGATCGCGAAGGGGGTGGGAGAAGTTGCCGATGCACTGGTGGGCCCAACCATCAACGTCGGGATGGCCCTGCATCATCTGGAATTTCCTGGCAGCATGAGTCTTAAACCCAGCACCATGATTTTGGTCCTGCGCGACTACATTAGCAGTTTGGCCAAGTCCGGCTTCCGCCGCTTTTTCTTTATCAACGGCCATGGGGGGAACGTCGCAACCATGAAAGCCGCTTTCTCCGAAACCTATGACCATCTGGCAACAATCGGGATTAGCGATGTCCGCTGTGCCGTATGTAACTGGTATATGGGACGGGAGGTCTATCAATTAGCGAAGCGGCTCTATGGCGACAAGGAAGGCTCCCATGCCACCCCGAGCGAAGTTGCCCTCACCTGGTATGTCTACCCGGAAGCTGTGAAACAGGGCAAACTCGTCGGCGAACCGGGACGCGGACATCGCATCTATAGCGCGGTGGATTTTCGCCAGCATTATCCCGATGGCCGCATGGGATCTGATCCATCCCTCGCCACAGTCGAACATGGACAGCAGCTCTATGAAGCCGCCGTCAAAGAGATTAGCCATGACTACCGGCAATTTGTGGCGACTACCGACTAAGCCATTTGCTGTGCCGGACTAGCGCTGGGTGCAGATGCGTAGATTACCGCTGCTCTCTCCAGGCCGGTCATTGGATACCCAGCCGGTAGCTGGCTGACTGATCGCCACCCAATAGCGGCCATCCCGTTCAATAATGCTAGCGGGAGAGGACTCCACTTTGACTGTCTGACCGTTGGGCACAAAACCAACTCGGGTATTATTCACACCGGCATCCGATCGGATATTTAAGCCATTCCACTCGGGTGATAGCGTGACGCGTAAACATTCCACGATCGGAATATCCGTCCGAATTGCTGGCCCGGTATTGGTATGTAAAAACTGTCCTTGGTACCAACAGCCGGTTTCAACTTCGCCAGTGCCGATTTGGTCGAGCAGGTGACTTAGACGAAACCAATACTCAATTTCCGGCTCGGACAAGCCTGTATCGCGTTGACAGGCCGCCTGAAATTCCATATAGCCACCTAACTGCATGTTCGAAAAACCGGAGTCAAAGTTTGCTTGGCGGCGTTCTGACGCGGGTCGCCAAGCGCCCCACTTGGGTTCAGTGGGTAGTTGATCAGGCTGAGTCGCGGCGATCGCGCTGAGCGGCAGGAGAGCTGCAGTCAGTACTAGCCCCGACAGCGATCGGGCAATGCTTTGGGTGGGAAAAAACTTGTGCAATTGGACTATCCTTTGATACGGATGTAATTGAGATGTCGATGCAACTGAGCCAGCCAGCGGCAGCCCACGTCATTATGTTAGTAATGTTATTGAGTCGAAATCGGTTCCGAAACTGATTCGCGAATTTGCCGCAGTAATTCATCCATTGGCGCCCAATTATCAGCTTGCACGATCGGCTCCCATACTGCCTCAATCACCGATCGCACAATCACTTTCTGAGGATTGTGCTGCTGTAACCGGGATTTCATCTCGGAATATGCCGCCACCGGAAATAGCTTCAAGGCTCGCTGATATTCACTACGCCACTCCTCAAACAACTGGCGCAGGTCATCATTCAGCAGTTGGATATCCGGGAAAATCTGACTCGCATCATCCCACCAAGTCGGGGCAAATGCCGTCGCCAACTGGGCGAAGAATTCATGGTAGCCCACTTGTGATTGATTGAGAAATTCGAGGGTCGATCGGAGCAACTCACGGGCCACGGGTTCATCCCAATCACTGGGAAATCCGAGCTTCTGCAACATAAGACTTCGATAACATTGCCCATACTGCTCATCATAGGGCTGTAAACCCGCTTCCAAATCAGCTGCACTAATCACCATTTTGAGTGGCACTTGTAGCGCTTGTAAGTTCCAACGACAAATTACTGGCTGATTCGCATAGCTGTAACGGCCAAAATAATCAAAGTAAGCCGCTGTAAACTTCGGGTCAAAACTGGGGATAAAGGCATAGGGACCGTAGTCAAAACTCTCGCCAGTGATGACCATGTTGTCTGTATTGAGTACTGCATGGCAAAAACCCGCCGCCATCCACTGCGCACAGAGCGCGGCAACTCGACGCGTCAGTTCGGCATAGAACAGCGCATCAGCGATCGCGCTCACCCATGAGGTGCGGATAGTAGACCTCAATGACGTGTTCCAATAGAGTTGCGATCAAGTCGGCCCGACCAATGTAGTGCAAGCGTTCGAATGTACCAAAGCGAATGTGGGACTCCTGTACCCGTACCATTACTGCCGATCGCGTGGGCGACGGCTCATCCCCCCGCCATAATTTTTCGCCAGTTTCGATCAGGCTGAGACAACGGGACGTATTGACGCCCATGCGGTGCAGCATTTCTGCCGCCAGGACTTCGCGTATACCGCCTTTAAGCGTTAAGCGACCGTCACCACCACGGGAATAGGGCGTTTGTCCTGAGCCCTTGGTACCCAAGTCATAGAGTTTGCCATCGACGCCACGTACCTGACCGTACAAAAAACCCCGACCATCGCCCAAGCGCGGGTTATATTCGCCAAATTGATAACCGTGATAGCGTAATGCCAACAAGGGGTCGCGGCCTTGAAATTGCCCAAAGGCGGCAATCAATTCTGCATCACTGACCGCATCAGGGGCTAGTCCTAACTGCTGTAATACGTCGTCATTCCGCCAGCGCAGTTGATGCATCGGGAATTCGGCGGCGGGGACAACATCAAAGTAGTCATCGCCTAAACGTTCTAGCGAAGGCTCAAAGTCGAGGGCAAGCATGGCGTTGGGGAGCAGCAGGGTTCAAATTAGGACAAATACCATTCAAGCAGGTTCAAGCGACCAATTGCGCTGGGTTTAAAACACATCCTTACGCCGCCGCAGTTCACCGAAGGTCGCCGCCGGTGATTCTCGATCGACTTGCTGCTGAATCGCTGCCACATCCCAGCGCAGAAACGGATTAATTTGCTTTTCTAGGCCGATCGTTGTCGGGACTGTCGGTTCATTTTTCGCCCGCTTGGATATTGCCACTTCACGATAATGCTGTAAGGCTTGATTGGCCGGTTCGATCGACAGGGCGAATTGAAGATTGCTGAGCGTATATTCATGGGCGCACCAGATTCGCGTATCATCCGGCAGCTGCCGTAGTCGCGCCAGTGAATCGACTGCCTGCTGCGGTGTCCCTTCAAATAACCGCCCACAGCCAGCCGAGAAAATCACATCACCGGAAAACAGGTCTCCCGCTTGTCCTGGCGCCACTGGCGGAAAGTAATAGGCAATATGCGCGCGGGTATGGCCCGGAACAAACATTACCGTCGCTGTGCGATCGGCAAATTCCACCTGATCGCCATCCTGCAGAAATACTTGCTGTCCCGGAATTCGACCACGATCGGTGGCGCTACCATAAACTACCAAATCGGGAAACGCCTTAATTAATCGCTGATTGCCACCGACATGATCAGGATGATGATGCGTGTTGAAGATTGCCACCAATCGCGCTTGGAGTTGCCCTAACTGCTGCAATACCGGCATCGCATCGCCGGGGTCAACAACCGCCGCTGTCCCTGATCGCTGATCGTACAGCAGGAAAATATAGTTATCCCGAAACGCTGGCAGTTGATAGATTTTCATCACAATTAACCTGCAGTAAGCCCATGTAAGCACCCTAGCGCAAAATTGCGTCACCTTCAGTCATTCCGGATTTCTTGCAGGAACGCTGAAAATTGTTAGTAGTTATTGTGCTTGGTCAATACTCGAACATAGGTAGAACGCTCGATCGACGGAATGCCTAGGCTTGTTGACCGGCGCATCTCAATCTCAATCTCTAGAGAATTAGCCTCATGGTACGCGCCAAAGCAAACCGGGCGAATTTATCCCGCTTCGCCAAACTCGAACAGATTTTCGTGACCGGCCGCATCAAACGGGCCGATTACCTACTCTTCTCCAATATGCTGCTCTCGGGGGAGCGCCTCACAAAAGCTGAACGCAATCGCTTAGGCCGATTGTTTGATCATTTACAGATTGGCCGAATTAAATGGATTGATTGAGGATTACTCTCCAGTGCCCCTGACGCGCTGCACACTTAGACTTTTCTACACCATATCCAAGGCACCGCTTACGACTACCTATTTCAAGCCAAGGATTAGCCACAAGTCGAGTGTATTCTGACTAATCTTGAACAGGCTGAACGAAACGGCGGCAGTCCCCACCCTAAGAGGGATGGGGAAGGATAGCCAGTCGATGTAGCGAAGCGGAATCGACAATCAGCTAAATCCGTTTTGGTCTTGGATATATTGCTTGACTCTTTCCAAGGGAACGCCACCGGCTGAAGACGCATAGTAAGAGCTTGACCAAAACACCGGCTTTTTGTAGACCGGTTGCAGTTGCTCCGCAAACTCTTTGCGAATAATTCGACTAGAAGCTCCTTTGAGGCTGGCCACTAGCTGAGAGATGTTGTTGTCTGGATGCAAATCAATCATCAAATGCACATGGTCAGGTTCTCCGTTGATTTCTAACATCTTGCTTTTATTTGCAACACATACCCGCTGGAACACATCCGACATGGTTTGCACCATCTCGCTGGTGATGATTTTGCGCCGATATTTGGTCACAAAAACTAGATGCAGGTAAATAGAGTAAATAGAGTGAGAACCTTTATGATGCTTAGGTTGCATTCGCCTACAGGTAAAGTTATACTAGACCCATGGTAACACGTCGTATCACATACAGGCTTTATCCCACTCGCCAGCAGGAAGCGCAGCTTCACCGGTGGCGACGGATGCATTGTGCTTTGTACAATGCTGCTTTGTCTGACCGCAAAACGAGTTATCAAAAACTGGGTGTATCGGTTGGTTATTTTGACCAGCAAAACCGACTGCCAGAGTTTAAGCAGGTTTGGCCGGAGTATGTAGAGCTTGGCTCTCATGCGTTGCAGGCCACCTTAAAACGGGTGGATTTTGCCTATAGCCGGTTCTTTAAGGGATTGGGTGGGTATCCGAAATTCAAGGCATCGCGCCGCTATTCTGGCTGGACTTACCCTTGCAAAGCAGGATGGAAAGCCCTAGCCGACGGCAAGCATGGTCGATTAAGTTTGACCAATTTGGGGGTGATTCGGATGCGTGGACAAGCCCGCACCTGGGGGACTCCCACCACATGCACCATCTTACACAGGCATGGAAAATGGTATGCCTCAATCACGGTTGAGTGTTTGCCTGTTCGTGCCACTAGTGCAGACCTTCGGAAGTAATCTACCAGCTATGAACGAGGCTTGAATCCTTGGAATTGCCATTGAAAAGGCTTAGCCATAGTGCGATTGAAATAAGCGATAAAATCCCATATTTGTTGTTTGAGATCATCAGTGGAAACGAAGTTGCCCCGACGAATCAGTCGTCGCACTAAAATACTGAACCAACATTCAATCTGATTGAGCCAAGAGGTGTGTTTTGGGATGTAAACAAACCGAATACGGTGGCTTGGGTCACTCAGAAAGTCAGCTCGGGTTGCCATGGAGGTGAGGATACCTGACTTACCTTTGACCCCTAAATCTTGGTCAATCTTACAACAAGCGGCCACTAGCCGTACCAAGGACTCAGACTTGTGAGTGTTGAGTTGGTCTACCAGGAAAATCCAACCGTCCTCGGGTGCTGTTTCCAGGGTGTTGGCCACATGATTGGCAAAGTCAAATTCCTTTCGAGTGGGGCCGATGGAAGGGGCAATCACTTCTCCTAAGGCGACATGCCAATTGGCAATCAAACTCAAGGTGCCATGCCGTTCGTACTCATATTCCAACCGTTGGGGCTGACCTGGTTGCATGGCTTGGTCTGGATACAAACGTTCCAGGGCCTGAATCCCGGTCATCTCATCGGTACTCACCAGATGAATGTTGTCATCGGCTAAGGCCGCCGCCGATTGATATAGCTCGCAGACCTGCTTGACTTGGCGCTCGAAGATTTTGGGGTCTTCAGGCGCTGCATTCAACCAGTAGAGACTGCGATGGGGTTGCAGCTGGGCTTCCCCCCAAAAAGCGTCGGACACTACTGGCCGAGATACTCGCTACAATGCCCCGGTTTATCGCTTCATCCGCCAGTTCTGCCGGCGTCCAATGATTTACCGGACGGCCTGACGCACTGGGTTCTTCACAAGCAATGGCCACAATTTGGACGACTTGTTCGGGTGTAAAAGTTGCCGGAGTGCCAGAACGTTGTTCATCAGCCAAGGTTGCCAACACTTGTCGTTGCCAGTCAACCGCTGCGTCATCTGATTGCTCGCATAGGGTCAGTTTTTCGGCGGCGGCTAGCCAGCGTGAGCGCCAGTAACGAACCTGATTACGGTCTAGCTGCCATTGGCGGCTGATCGCACTATTACTCGCGCCATCAGCGGCGGCTAATATAATACTGGCACGACGCACCAGGCGGTACGGATTGGTTGTCTGACGAGCGATTTCGCTCAGGTATTGCTGCTGCTTGTCTGAAAGGTGGATGGCGGTAGCTTTCGGTAATGGCATGACTAGATAAGGACACTTGAGAGGAGAACCTATCACCCAATTTACAACGCCCTTGGGCAAGCCATCCTATACTGATGGATTACTTTCAGATTTCTGCACTAGCACCGGTGCAATCGGGATTGATCTGGGGTGCAAGGAAGCAGTTACTTTGTCCACCGGCGAGCAAATCTCTAAGCCAGATTTCATCGCCACCGGCGACAAAGCCGTCAAACGAGCATCCAAGAAACTCCGCCGCAAGCGTGCCCCGAACCGAAATAAACGGGTCAGGGCATTGCGCCGGTGGCGAAAGCTCCAAGCCCATAAATCCAAGCTGCAACGCAAAGTTACCCGCCAGCGCGAGCACTGGTTGCACCAAATCACCAGCGATATCGTTCGCAGTAATAGCCTAATTGCTGGTGAGCAACTTAACGTT
>CAVPGX010000028.1:0-62163 GCA_963704065.1 uncultured cyanobacterium
GACCATTTCATTTATGCGCACTTTCCTGACGCGTCCCATGCACGTGTTTGGATCATTTGGTTTATTTTTTGGGGCTGCCGGCTTATTAATTGCGGCCCATTTGGCTTATGTGCGGCTGATTGTGGGCGAAAATATTGGTCAACGCCCGCTGCTGATTTTGGCCGTGGTTTTATTGCTTGCGGGATTAAATTTGTTTAGCGTGGGCATCTTAGCAGAACTTTCGATGCGGACATATCATGAATCGCAAGGGCGTCCAATCTATCGGGTGCGTGAAACAGTCTCGCGCCGCCAAACCGCACAAAAAGCTGACTATCCCAATGGACAATCTGTGGATTGATCGATGCATCGGGCCAGGTGCACTTACAAAATTCGAGGATTTTCTGGTCATGATCGCTGCTAGTCGCCAAATGGTCGGGCTAGAGGCTCGCCGATGAAGATGCCCTGCCCTGGCATCAGCACGCTTTTCCAGTAGGCTTCGATTAACGTATCGCCATTCAGGTAATGGCTCATTAGTACCCCTGGGCGGGAAATTTTTGCGGGAAATTGCAGGGTTCCACCACAGTGCTATAGCTGCCCGTAGCCCCGGCTTTGAGCCAGTCAAGGCTGCTCATTTGGTCGCTATTATTGGTGAGTCGGCCGCCACCAGCGGAGGTGAGATGGTCAGCCACTGCCCCTGGACGGTATTGGTTGGTTTCAATTGCCGACACTCTGACCAAGCCCGTGAAATAAAACATCACATCGCGGCGATTCCGCAACTGATTGCTCTCAATCACCTGGATCGGGAAAACTGCCCCAACTGCTGCTCAATTTCGGGATAGAACGCCGATCGGACATTCCGATGCCGGTCATTCGTCTGCATCAGATAAGTCGTCCCTGTTGGTCGGCTACCATCGGCGGCGATTTCCCGGTCAATTAGCGCCTTGGCATCGTCAGATCGTCGGCCGCCAGGGCCATCGTCGGATGGATTTTATCCGTATCGAAGCGGTGAGACTGGGTGCGATCAAAATAAGGGCTGATGGCCGTAACCTCACAGGCTGAAGCGCGCAGTAATCCTGGTTAAAGGCAAAGGCCGACGTAATCGACATGCATCTCACCCGATAGGGCTGGGCCCAAGTCAGTGCGTAGGCCTGCACAGTTTCTGGGGTCCGGTGCTGCACCTCGAGCCAGAGGGGTTTGAACTTCTCTACTGGCAACACTGTGCTGTTTGGGTCAAACTTCACCCGAATCACATTTTCGTCAGGATATGGCGTTGAGCCTGGCAATAGTCGAGAATTTGCTGACTGAGGGGGTCGTTTTGGTTGACGATAATTGCCAGTTGATTGGCAGTCAGCCGATTGGGACCGACGATCCCGATCTGGCGTTTGTGGCTAGGGGAGACTTATTGGCGGGTGTTCTTTGGCATCTATAGATTAACCCAAGGCTGAGTCCCAATCGGGACGAGCTGGTTCGCCAAGAACTTTCTCATGTTGGTTGTGCCTGCGTTGCAACGTTATCGAGAACCTTTGACCAGACAACGCGAACTAGCTGAAACGGGATATTTTTCGATGATTCGACAGGATATTTCTGTGGTTCCTGTGATTGGCGTCGTGGCTTTAGCTGGATTTCTGTACTTAGTCGAGGCTTGATTATTGTGAACCGAGTAGGGTCTAATACCTTTACATCTTTTACTACATAAAAGAATTATGGCGGTCCGGCGCAAAAAGCTGAAGTTAGTCAGAAAGGATAGGCTCACTGGGGAACATTTGGTCGATCCGGCGGGGTCTACGTCGGTGAAACGGAGCCCAAAACCCTGGATGTTGGTGGTTTTGGTACTAGTAGCTATTGGTGTTGGGGCTCTAGTGCGAGTGTTGCAGAATTCTGGTGCCCCGATCGCGGTAGCGAACTCGCTGTGGAGCGGGAAAAATGTCTGGGACTGGTTAGACTTTTTGGCGAAAGCCGCCACGCCAATAATTCTGGTACTTGGCGGGTTGTGGGCCAATAAAGTATGGGGGCGCGAGAGCCAGAAGCGATTAGCACAACAGAAAGCAACCGAAACTCAAAGGCTTGAACAAGAACGGACGATTGCGCAAGACCATGGATACCAAGTAGCACTCAAGGATTATTTAGACCAGATGACGCAGCTGCTGTTAAGTGATGTATGGCTACTCACGACTGATCGCAGTGATACTGCTGATAATCCCGAAAAAGAGTTGCGATTAGTTGCGATGGCCCGGGCTCGAACCTTAGCGGTTCTGCGGGAGCTTGATGCCACCCGTAAAGGTTCTGTAATCCGTTTCTTGTTTGAATCGGAAGCCTTGCCTCACATCTCATTAGCATCAGCGAATCTGGAAGCGGCCAACCTCAGCGGCGCATGTCTCGATCAGACAAACCTCTGCAAGGCCAATCTGAATGGGGCCAATCTTAGCTGGGCCCGACTCAATCAGGCAGTCCTCTGCAATGCCAACCTGAGCGGGACGAACCTCTATAATGCCAACCTGAACGGCGCTAACCTCTGTGAGGCCTATCTCCGAGAGGCGGACCTCAGCCGGGCTAGCCTTTGTGATGCCTACCTCGACTCGGCTAACTTCAGCGGGGCAAAACTGATCAATGCATATCTGAGTGGGACAAAACTGATTGGCGCTGACCTCAGTCGCGCCCAACTGATGGGTGCTGACCTCAGTGGGGCAAAACTCATCGGTGCCGACCTGAGTAATGCTGACCTTAGCGGGGCTGACCTCAGCGGGACAAAACTCATCTGGGCCAACCTCAGGGGCACCAACCTCAGCAAAGCCAACCTCCGTCGCGCTAACCTGAGCAATGCCGATCTCAGTGGGGCCAATCTCGAGGGCACCGATCTCAGCAAAGCCAACCTCCGCCGCGCCAACCTGAGCAATGCTGACCTCCGCGGTGCTGATCTGAGTAATGCTTTAATCTTAGGGACCGATTTTAGAGAGGTAAAGCACCTCACGCCTAAACAATTTGCACCACCCGATCGCCCTTTTCTATGCAAAGTTGCCCTCCCCAGTTATCTCAAAAATGCCGGGGTTGATGCCGACTGCGACTGTGGCAGAATTCCTCGACTTTTTTGTGTACGCTACCCAGCCGATTTTCCCTCCTTAAATAAAGCGCAAGAATACGCCGATCGTATCCAACGGCCAGGAGGCGAATAAGCCTTACCTTTCAATTTCAAAGCCAATTGTTTAAATACTGGCCAGATCATCGGAACTAGCTTGACCAAATTGGTGCGCCCAGCTCAACTCAATTCGATATCCCCCGTTTGATAACACGGTTGATGTCCATTTCCCGTTGGGTAAACTCCGAGCGACTGTTTCCATCATCTTGGTACCATAGCCACCTTGTCGAGCCACGCTATCGGGGATCCTCGCGCAAGGCACATTGTCATTCTCAATTACGAGGGTGCAGTGCGGCGCATCGGCCAGCAGGCTTACCTTTAGCGCAGTTGCCTGACCATGAGGTGGTTGGGCATGGGTGATGACGTTTGCAACGGCTTCACGAAAAAATTGGAAAATGTCTTCCCGTGCATCAAGCCATTGGCTATTGAAGCTGGGCTCGGGCAGAACTTGCATATCTTGTGTCACCACCAACGTTAACATATTGGCCTGCTGCAGCTGCTGTAAGTGAGTCGCAATCCCGGCCACGAGACCCTGCCGCAGCTCCGGGGTGACTTTGAGTGCCTCGGCCATCCGGCGAATATTTTGGAGATAATTGCGAATCTCTATGCCGACACCTGAGAGCTGCTCAACCACTGCATCGGGATCAGCATTGACTTCGAGCTCCAGCTTGTCCATCACTAGCCGCAGTTCTTGGAGCGGTCCGTCATGAATACCCGACGCAATGCGCTGTAGGAGTTTGCGAGTTTGCAAAATCACTGCACCCGATTCGGCTGATTTGAGCTGCGCAATTTCGTACCGTTGCTGGGCAATCACCGACTGCTGTAGCCGATAGAGCAGCCACAGCTGGATGAGAATACCGGTAATCAGCCAGGTCAAGATTGGCTGCGCGATCGGCATGAGCACCTGTTGTGACCAGAAGATCGCACTCGCACCGGCATATACACATACGATACTCCCCCCGAGGAATAAGAGAAAATGGCGTTTTTGGGTCAAGCGTCGGGCAAATTTGCTCGCGCATAGCTGGCTGATAATACTCGCGCCCATGACCACCATTGTCTGGGTAACCCACCGGGGGGCGATCTGGTTTACCGATTGATTAAGCAATCCAGCCAAGGTATTCGCTTGTAGTTCGGCGCCAGATATCAACTCACCAGATGGAGCACGCATGGGGAAAACAACCTTCGTATTGTCTTTGGGTGCAATGAACCCCACAATAACGATTTTGTTCCGCAATGTTTGGGCTAACTGTGGCAATGTAGCATCTGCACACTCACCGGTTGGGCCTAGTGGACAAAGCTCATTGTAGGTAAAGCTTAAAAAGGGGGAGTGCCGAAAATATGGAATCTGTATCGGCCATTTCGGCAGCGTGATGGGTGGTTGGGAAAGTACTTGTCGATATTTCTCTAGGGCTAATACAGGCGCGGATTTGAAGCTGCCTACTGTCTGTCCCTTCGTTGGATCATTGTAGTAAAACAGTTGATCGATGTGGGCCATCCGCGCTGGACTCGTTAGATCAGTGCGGTCACTGTCAAATTCAAAGAACCCTTGAATCTTGTTGACATCGTAGGCGGAGCGAATATCATCCCCCACCAGGGGTGGCAACAGCTGGTAGTAGGTTGGAATTTCGGTCAGGTTGGCTGAAGTTTGGGGTTCGGTTGGTGTGACTAAAACAAGCCGATCTGTGATCGGTGTCAACCAATTGTTGCAAAGGTGGATTTAGGTCATCGGAAAAATTAGTGGTCCAATTATCCAGTAGGTTTAGTACGACCACTGCTGCATCGTTATCGAGCAATTGCTTCACTAGCGCCGCATATTTGGCCTGTTCGCCTTTGATACCGACGAGATCGCTTTCTTGGAGCTTCACGACAACGATCGCATCAATCGCATCAGTTGTGCTTCCATTGGAATTTCGCCACGCCATTAAGGGCTCCTGCAGCCGCGATTCTAGCGTTTGAACCAGCGAAGTTTCAGAGAGCAACAAGCCGAGGAAGAAACTACAGCTCGCCCCTAAACACAAAATTCCAGGCTTGATAATATCCAACACAGCCATCGCATTAAGACTTGCAGCGATAGGAAATTACACGATAGGGATTGTCTTGATAGAAGGTCGTGTTTAATCGCTTATCAGCAGACGAAAAATTCCAGGTTCCAGTTGCTGTCGTAGCCGAGCCTCCACCATCTAACGCAACCTGCTGACCGGCGTCTGGCCCGGATAGAAAGCGCACGGTTGTCCCCTCGGTTTCCAGTTGCAATGCCGGTACCGTAGCGCCCTGTCCCGCACCGCGAATCACACGTCCAGAGCATGACCAGCGTTGAGCGGCCAGAACATTCGCACCGGATAGCGTCAACATTAAAGCTGGAACAGTCAACAAAATTAGTGGTGTCGGCCAGCGTTGCATAAATCTCAAAATTAAGGAAGGTTGTCTTTTTCATATATACGCCTCTAGCTTACTCCCATCAGGAGAATCAGACGGTACGGTTTTACGTAAAGCTAGTTGCGATCTGGACGCAAGTTTGGATTGCGTAACTGTCTAAGTAACTTTGCGGTAATGCCAATAGATTTGCAAAAGCGAAGTCGCTATTGTGAATATCAAGTTGAGTCACCAACTACTCAGCGATTGGAAATCAGGTCAAACGGTGAATCGATTCAGAAACGCCTGTAATGACAATTTGCACTTGATTGAAAACGATTTGTGAAGCATGAAAACTCTCAAGAAAACTAGCACGATCGGCCTGATGGGTGTGGCGATTATTTGTGGATTACCTTTGAGCGCCCGCGCCGATTCAGCCGTGGTCCAAACTGCGACTCAATCGGCGGTGATCAACGGTGATAACAATCAGATCATCCAAGTTATTAACCAAGTCAGTGGACGGCGATCGCGTGGTGGGCGTGGAGCCGGTCGCAGCCGCAACAACGCTGTTGTTCAAGATGCTTATCAAGGCGCAGCGATTAGCGGTAGTGGTAATATTTCCGTCCAAGAGACGACTCAAGCAAGTCGTATGAATGACGGGAAACCCAATCAGGGTAAAGGTCGACGCTGGCAGCAGAGAGATGATGATGGCAAGGGTAAATATGGTAAGGGAGATAAAAAGGGTCGTGGAAAAGGTCATGGAAAGCATGGCGATGATGACTAGATTCATCCACTAATCCCGCTTTTCCCGATCTTCTCAGAAGACTCATCGTTGAGTCTTAGGAATTCCTTGCCCAGAGTGCATCAGATTTTGTTTTCGTTGAGTGCAGCTAGCCACCGCATAGTTCTATCCAGTAAGTTTTGAACATTTAGGAGCCACAAAATGTTGAATAAAACACTCGTAGTCGGTCTTTTCAGTGTCACTGCCATGGGCCTGATGACATTACCCGCCCAGGCCGACACTGCGACCGTTCAAACCATTACCGACGACATTTACATTGAGGGCTACGACAATACATGGCGCGGCTCTACAGAACAGGAGAGTTATACCGGCCGGGTCAACGGTCGCAGTGATGTTTCCACCGTTCAAGATGCCTACACACGGGCGACTGTTGTGGGCGAGGGCAATCGTGTGTATCAGCAGAACCGGCAGACCAATAGGACCGTTGAGATGAATCGTCGCCCCATGCGGCAACCACTAGCACGTTAGATCGGTTTTCTAAATTTTGTTGGAAGTTTGGACATTCAGTTTATTTATTTGAGGAAGATGATCATGTTGAAGAAAGCATTGGCGTTCGGTATCTTAAGCTCTACTCTTATCGGCGTGATGACGCTGCCTGCCCAAGCCGATACGGCAACCGTCCAAACTGTTTATGACGACATTTATATCGAGGGCTATGACAATACGCTGCGTAGTTCTACAAAGCAGGAAAGTTATATCCGTGGGAATAATGTTCGCCGCGACCGCAGTACTGCAACAGTTCAAGATGTTTACAAACGTTCTACTGTCGTGGGCGAGGGCAACCAAGTTGATATCCGGAGCGAGCAACGCAGTATGACTAAGGAGACATATCAGCGTCCGTCAATGCGAACCGAGCGCTACTAACATTAGGTCAGTCATGAGGAGAAGGATGGTGTTTGTCATCTTCTCCTCATCTAGTTACGATCGTTTCCTCAGAACCGGGGGGCTTATGAAACTCAATCAGCTCTTAGGACTTTTCACCTTGGTAGGAGTGCTGGCAATGCCTGGACTTGCCAATGCGCGCGATATCGTTGTTGAAACTGATGCCGTCAGTATTCGCGTTGGTGATGATAACCGCCTCATTATTAATGGGAAAAACTACGGCGCTGACTATAAGTGGAATATTAAACCGACCTATTTCTACCCCCGGTCAAAAGTTAATCAGTACCGCTCGGGTCAAGCCTGCCGCCAAACGCGCAGCAGTACTCAGAATACGCAGCGTCGTTCTGGTAATCAGATCTACAGCCGCAGTACCGTTACAACCAGCGTGTGCCAGTAGTCATCAATCAGAAGTGTAAACCGATGAAATCTCTATGTTTGTTTAGCCTGTTAACAGCCGCACCACTGTTAGCTGTTGCGAGTTCCTTGGATCAGATGGCAGTTGCCCGGTGTGTCGTGACCGATGTTGGCGTGCAAGTTGCTATTCATGGTTCTCGGCAACCCGCACAGCAAGTCAATGAGGTTGATTTCGATAGTTCGCAGCCATGCAGTGGGAATCAGATTAATGGCCGGGGGACGCAGGTTTATGTCGGTGGTACCGAACCGGTGCGTCAAGAGCGCAGTGTGCGCTATCAAATCAAATCTGACTCAGAGAATCAAAGCCGTCGTCGTCGGAAGATGCCTGATGGTCCAGCAATGTTTATTCCTGTTGAGGTGCAGGTTGACGTGGATAATCCCGCTGCTCGGGTGCGCTATTAGCCCCGCCGTGGACCTCAATCACTGATGCCAATGGAGGACCGATTATGAGAATGGAAGTTTTATTGTTGACGATGCTGTCGATCGTGACAGTTGCTGTACCTGCAGCTCAGAGCCTCAGCCTGAAGGACCTAGAGTTCGACCGAGGTATCAAGCTGGCCCAAAGCTATTCATCGCAAACCCAAGAAACCCAGTTGAATATTGACTTCGCGGATTTAGCTTCACCGCATCGTCTAGAAATTGCCGCTCCCAGTGGGGCGCGGCTATCGGGGGAGGTTTTGCTCAACGGTGTTTTGTTTAAAAGGCTGAGTGGCCAGCAGCTTCAGGTTAATTTAGCGCCCTACCTTAAGACGGGTCGCAATGTAGTTCAGGTGACTGGTAGTTACTACCCGGCTTCAGCATCAGTGCAAATGACGCTAGATGGGCCAGGGGTATCGCTGTCTAACCAAACCAGTGGCAGCGGCAATCTGTCACTGCGCCTTGGTCTAGATGTCTGGTAGTTAGTTAAGGATCAGACCACAGGCACGATCGCCTGTGGCAGTAGTGGCTGCCATTACTTATGCCTATTTCTCAGGATCCTGCCGATGCATCAATCGCTTCACTTTGCTGATCATCAGTGGGGTCAACTGGGGAGAGCTGGTACATATATAGTCTCCAATACGATTGTTCGAGCCTTTCAGATGTCGTATTTCGAAGTGCCCAATCACTCACATCGTCATCAATGCTCTGCGCGATCGCCGAACTGATCGTCATCATCACTGGAGCGCTTGGATTGATATTGCCTCGGACACCGCGTTCCCATTCAACCGAATGGGAACGCCGATGTATGGCGATGCTCGCTGTGCACTGAAAACTCAAGTCACAGAGCCAATCTTGAGCAAAGGCGATTGACAATGTGATTCAACACCGCATTGTTCGATGACTTAAATCACAAAGATTTAATATTTCTCAGCAGTTTGACGCTTTTCTCTGCTGATTTCGATTATTTTTTAGCGCATTGTCCACAGTATGGTGGCCGGTCTCACGATCGACCATGTCTTCGCGATCGCCTTGCAAAACCCTTTCTACGTATGGGGTTCAAATTTCTATGTTGCTTTTTACACAAAAAATTCACCGCTCCAGACTACGTAATATCACCAGCGGCTGAGGGGTCAGACCCTGCACAGTACCGTATATCGACTATGGTTGTAACTTTTTCTCCCACGCAAAATAGGTGCAACGGTGATTGATTTAACTTGATTTACAGATAATGGCTATCCAAACTAACCTCCGCTCCCGTGGAATGGAGTTGCTTGTCGCATACCACCAGAATCCAACAGTGGCAGTGCGCAATCAGCTCGTTAAGATGAATGCTGGTCTTGTTCGTAAAATTGCCCATCGGATTAGTCATCAATGCGCTGAACCGTACGAGGATCTCGAGCAAATTGGCTACCTTGGACTGATTCGCGCAATTGAGCGCTTCAACCCTCACCAAGGTTGCGCATTTAGTTCCTTTGCGGTCCCTTACATTCGGGGTGAAATGCTGCACTTCCTGCGCGATCGCTCTGGTACAGTTAAGATTCCCCGGCGTTGGCAACAACTCAACAAAGAAGGTCAACGAGTACGCGACAGTTTATGTGAAATGCTCAACCGCCAGCCGACGGACAACGAGATTGCGGAAGCGCTCGGTGTATCAGTTCAAGAATGGCGTGATAGTAAATTGGCGGCGAAGAACCGCCTCCCTTTAAGCCTTGACGCAACGATTTGCCAACAGCTCGATTCACCGATGACGCTTGGTGATACGATTCCTGATGCCCGCCACTTGGAGTTGATGAATCTTGAAGAAGATCGCCAACAGTTGCAAAAAGCGCTAAACCAACTTGAAGATAAGACCCGTCAGGCGATCGAGTATGTTTTTCTGCAGGACCTCTCCCGCAAGGAAGTTGCTGAAAAGATTGGCGTTAGCCCAATGACTGTGACCCGACGTATCCATCGTGGTGTCCAGCAAATGGTAACGTCCATCAAGCCACAAATGCTTCAAACTGATCCCTAAGCATGCACTCAGTGTCGCTGTAAATCAGAAATCTCAAATCATGCGCTCAACCCGGATTGCCAAAGCAGTCCGGGTTGCTTGTGATAAAATTCAGCAAAATCGCATGCTACTTTAGCTGGAGCTGCACTAAAAATTGGACCGCAAGTACCGACGGTACTCACGCTCCAAAAAAGAAATACAAATTGTTTAGCCGATTTGATTGACACTCACTCTCGAAAGTATCAGACAAAAATCCGTCGCAAATAAAGCTAAAACTTATATTTTACTAGTGCCGAAATGTCAAGGGAAGAGAAAATCAATCAAGCGTCGCCATTCGAGCGCGTTAATCGGTTATGACTCACACAGGAATTTCGGGCAAGCAATGCTAGCGTCAATCAATGGATTGTCCACGGACTGATCTAGGCGGCTTGCTCATATGCCCCATCATCATTCTGCTGTTGTACTGGTGAAACATGGCAATGTTCTAACCAGTCAAAGATTTGTTCCAACTGCGCTAGCGTGATTAAGCCATACTGCCAAAGAATCATTGGCAACAGGCTTGGTGTCTGTTCAGATTGTTGAACTGCTAGCGTTATGGAAGCATGAGGCAAAGCCAACTCATCGCTTAGAAAGCGTACGAGTGGATGGTTCATCATTATTTCCATAGGTTACACCCGCCTAATCTCGGGGTTACTGAGCAGTTATGCAAGCTAGTAGATTTGTGCACCCATTCAATCGCCGCCTGAAAGAGCCTTTTGCCGGGCTAAAATGTCACCGACTTAATTCTCCATCAGCGCCTCTGAGATATTTTGCATCAGGTTTTGAAAAGTGAACAACTGTTTCAGAAGTATTTTTGATCTTTTTTACAATCGATCCATATGTGTTTTTTATGATCAGTGTTTTCACTGATTTTTCAACATGCCGGATGATCTTGATCGCGTAATCTCACTATGGTTAAAGTTTTAGAGATTCTTTGAGCCGATTATTCTGCCATCAGCATTGTTGGCTGGTCGAGTATTAAAAATCACTTAGATGATAATGCTACTTATATGGTTGATCCGCCTTAGATGGTGCATAGACACTATTTTGTCGTTCTTGGACCTAATGGAGTCGATCGTCAAACTTAAGATTTTGATGGTAATGTCCGTCTTGGTGGGAGCGAGCATGCTCGCACGCAGCCGCGGAGCCCGATTTCGATGAAGCCCACGGGCGTCACGGGGGCCAGGGTTGCCACGGGATTGATGGGGCGTTGAGCAAATTGGAGGTTGATCGTGGGTCAGTGGCGATTGGAGAATGCGCAGATTCCGGGCTACGACGAACTGCAGTGTGTGTTGATTGCTGAGCAACGGGTCATGGCGATCGGGCCCTCAGTGCCGCCTGTCTCAGACGCCCAAACACTCGACTTGGCTGGTGATTGGCTATCCCTGGGCGGGCTCGATTTGCAGATTAATGGCGCGTTGGGATTGGCCTTTCCCGAGTTGACTGAGACGAATGTCGATCGCTTAGAAACGATCGGACAGTTCCTTTGGGCGGCGGGCGTTGATGGATACTGTCCGACGATCGTCACAACTTCGATTGAGAATATTCAGCGATCGCTACGGTTAATTCAGCAGTTCCAGCCACAAACTACCGATACGGCCGCGATTCTCGGTGTACATCTGGAGGGACCATGCCTGAATTTTGAGAAGCGTGGTGCCCATCCAGCCGAATGGTTGCAACCCTTGACCGTGGATGTCATGCAGCAAATCTTGGGTAACTATGCGAACACCGTCAAAATTATTACCCTGGCGCCAGAGCTTGATCCGACTGGACAAGTCGTTAAGTATCTGCGCACCCAGGGGATTACCGTTAGCCTAGGGCATTCTCAAGCAACTGCAGCGGCGGCAGAACAAGCATTTGTCGCCGGCGCAACAATGGTGACCCATGCCTTCAATGCCATGCCTCCCCTGCATCATCGCCAACCGGGTTTACTGGGGGCGGCGATCGTCAATCCCACGGTCAAATGTGGCTTTATCGCCGATGGACAGCACATCTGTAAAACAATGCTGCAGCTACTCATTAATGCGAGTGGTGGTAGTCAAGGCTTATTTCTTGTGAGTGATGCTCTCGCACCATTAGGATTGCCGGATGGCCGTTACCCATGGGACAGTCGCGAAATCACTGTGACGCATGGTACGGCGCGGCTCGATGACGGGACGCTTTCGGGGACCACACTATCGCTCCTGCAAGGCGTACAAAATCTTGTGGCCTGGGGCTTATGCCCGATTCAGGAAGCGATCGCCCTAGCGACGATCGTGCCCCGTCAAGTAATGAATCAATCCACTGACTTGCTGGGCCAACCGCTGCAGCATCTAGTGCGCTGGCAGGTTCGGGATAACAAAATTCAACAGTGGCGACGCCTATCGTCCCAACTCAGCTAAGCGACCGTTGATGCACAAAAAAGGCACCGAAGAATTGGTGCCTTGCAGATACTCAGATCAGTTTTTAATAGCAAAACCTAGTTGGTCACACTGAACACTCAGCCCACTACACTCAAAGTAATAGTGCGCCAGGTGCCGGATGCCCATCGAATGCTTGCTAATACCTACCATAGCGAGAATCTTTGCCATGGTAAAAGTGCCGCTGACCAATATTTATCGGTTTTTCATACCATGATGGCGAATCAGCAACAATTCCCCGGTCAAACTTTAGAAAGCCGGGTTTCGGGCAGCGACATTGTGGTGGTTCAGGCAGCTTAATAAAATCAATCATGCTGTGGCGTGTCAGTTTATCGGATAATAAATCCAGTTTCTCGATCGGAAAACTGGGGATTCATTTTGGATAAGACTCTCTGTCATGCTGCATGGGCTTTTTGCGGTCTCGCGTTGGACTAGACGATTACGGCAACAATTAAGTATGGGACTGTGTGCCCTGCTCATGGCAATCATGATCGGGGCTTGCCAATCCGCGAGTTCGACCCCTCCCGTTGAGTTGACATTGGCCAGCCTGGCGGTAATGAAGGTTGCGTATAGCCAAATTATCCCGAAATTTGAGGAGAAATGGTTCAAGGAACACCAACAGCGTCTCTCGATCAACCAAAGCTACGGGACTTCTGGTAGTCAAACCCGGGCGATCGTCGATGGCTTGGAAGCCGATGTCGCGCACTTGGCGCTGGGACTGGATATGCAAAAAATTGCCCAGGAAAAGCTCATTACTCAAAATTGGGAGCAGGCGTTTCCAAATAATTCGATCGTTGCCCAGTCCACCGTCGGCATCATCACCCGTGCGGGCAATCCCAAACAAATTCAGCATTGGGAGGATTTGGCGCAGCCGAATATTCAGGTCATCACCGCCGACCCGCGCAGTTCCGGCGTGGCCCGTTGGATTTTTCTGGTCCTATGGAACAGTGTGCTACAAAAAGGTGGCTCGGAAGCAGAAGCGACACAGTTTGTCGAGCAAATCTATCGGAATGTGCCGGTCCTCGCGCGGGATGCGCGCGAGGCCACCAGCGCCTTCTTTCGCCAAGGTGAGGGCGATGTGTTACTCAATTACGAAAATGAAATTCTGCTCGCGACACAGCGCGGTACACCGCTAAATTACACCATCCCCAGCGTCAATATCAAAATTACAACTCCGATCGCCGTGATTGATCAATACGTCGATCAGCACGGCACCCGAGAAGTGGCAACCGCCTTTGTCAATTACTTATTTTCACCCGAGGCGCAAGCCGAATTCGTTAAAGCCGGATTCCGACCAATTTCTGGCCCCACAGACACAACCCGCTACCCCCCCATCGCCAACCTGACTTCGGCCAAGGATTTAGGTGGGTGGCAACAGATTCAACAGCGCTTCTTTGCTGAAGGTGCTTTGTTTGACCAGATTTACCGGAGGAACTAACCAGCCCAACCCCTCATCAATCCATTGATTCCTTAGTTCTCTACCCGCATGACTACTGCAATTTCACCAAAACCGGCTCGCCGATCGCGCTTTCCTTGGACTTGGCGCATCACCCTCGGCTATATGGTCCTAATGCTCGGGCTGCCGCTTCTAGCACTATTTAGCAAGGCTTTCAGCACGCAGCCAGCCGAATTTTGGCGGATTGCCACCGACCCGATCGCGCTATCCGCTTACGAAGTCACGTTCGTGACCGCGACGATCACGGCATTAATTAATGGGGTGTTTGGCACCATCGTGGCCTGGGTATTAGTCAAGTATGAATTTCCGGGACGGCGATTGATTGATGCGATCGTCGATTTACCATTTGCCCTACCGACAGCCGTAGCCGGACTGACACTGGCGACGGTCTATAGTAAAACGGGCTGGATCGGCGGGCTCTTAGCGCCTTTTGGCATCAAAATCGCCTTTACGCGATTAGGCGTGGCGATCGCCATGTTGTTCACATCACTACCATTTGTCGTGCGAACAGTAGAGCCGGTACTCGCAGAAATGGAAAAGGAAACGGAAGAAGCCGCTTGGTCGCTGGGTGCTTCGCGGCTCCAAACATTTTGGCAGGTGACGCTACCTCCCCTATTACCCGCGATTTTGACGGGGGTAGCTTTAGGATTTTCCCGGGCTGTGGGGGAATTTGGTTCGACGGTGATGGTGGCCTCAAATACCCCATTTCGCGATTTAGTCGCGCCTGTCCTGATTTTTCAACGACTTGAGCAGTATGACGTGGTGGGCGCAACGATCATCGGTTGTGTCCTGTTGATGATTTCGCTGACACTTTTGATTGGCATTAATCTGTTGCAAGCCTGGGGGAAACGTTATGCTCAGTAAATTTAGCAAGTCTCCCGAGAAAACCAGAGTCGCGTTGATCACGATCGCCATTGGTTATCTGGTGCTAATCTTGTTGGCTCCAGCGATCAATGTATTCTGGCAGGCATTCAATCAGGGACTGGGGCCATTCCTGCGAACATTTGCCGAAGCCGATTTCATCAGTGCAGTGCAGCTGACGGTGCTAGTCGCGCTAGTTGTTATCCCGATCAACACAGTGTTTGGGCTATGTGCGGCATTAGCATTGGCGCGACGTCGTTTTTGGGGGCGATCGTTTGTTTTAAGTTTATTAGACTTACCGTTTTCAATTTCACCTGTTGTTGCTGGAATGATGATGATCTTGCTCTATGGCAATCGCGGCTGGTTTGGCAGTTGGCTGAGTGCGGTAGGCGTGAAGGTAATCTTTGGGGTGCCAGGGATAATTATTGCCACCGCATTTGTGACGATGCCATTTGTCGCCCGCGAAGTGATTCCTGTATTAGAAGAAATTGGTTCTGAGCAAGCGGAAGCGGCCCGCACATTAGGCGCAAATGAATGGCAAGTTTTTTGGCATGTGACGCTGCCAAATATTCGCTGGGGATTACTCTACGGGGTGATTTTGACCAATGCGCGGGCGATGGGGGAGTTTGGGGCTGTGTCGGTTGTGTCCGGCAATATTGCCCGCAAGACACAGACGTTACCATTGTTTGTGGAAGAGTCTTATAAGCAGTATGCAACAACTTCAGCATTTGCCGCTGCGGTCTTGTTAGCGTTGTTGGGATTGGTAACGCTAGTGTTAAAGCTTTTGTTGGAACGCCAGCTTGAAGGCAAGCGTAAAGAAGCCTGATTGAGCTGCCACGTAACCCGCTCGCGATGTCGGTTGCGCGACTACCGTTGGTTAGGCAGTGGATGGCGATCGGGATTATTTGAAAGTCTCGACCCATCCTTAGGATAGATGAGCTCTATCTCGGGATGGATTTTTTTGCTGTCTGGACGCTGCCTCAGAATGAATCAGCTAGAATTTCAGCATAATAACGGTAGACATCTACCTACGCTTTTATCGGTGCTATTTTCGAGCAATTTCTGAATCGGTTTCAGAAGTCATTGAGTGTTCTTGATGGATATCGCTGCTGCCTCTACAATCTCGGCGCAATTGTCGCTGAGCTTCGATTGGCTCCATTACTCCAAATTGCCAGCGAAATTGCTAACGCGCTTTTTGCGCCTTGTTTTGGGGTTGGCCATCTCGAGTATGGCGAATGCCGTGCTGGTGTTGCTCAAGCAGGGTGATAGCCGTGAGGCAGTGCGCGATTTGCAGCAGCGGCTCACCGCTTCGCAGTGCCACGACGATTCTGCGAATGTCCATTTTGGGCCGCATACCCGGAGGCCCATTGAGACTTACCAGCAGCGATATGGTGCGACAGTTGCCGGAGTGGTTGCGCCACAGAGGTTATCTGTCTTAGAGGATAAATCGACTCCAACTCAACCTAGATTCACCGCCAGCCGCACCGATCGCCATAATGAGTCTTTGGTAGATGCGGGTTCAACGGCAATCGGCGACGCTGGAGCTGCACTACCGTCAGGACAATTTGTTGTCATCGTTCCACAGCGCCATGGGTTGCAGCTAGAAATCGTTAAACAGCTGGTACCCGATGCCATAGCAGGACAATCTCGTATGGGTTGTTATATCCAAGCGGGGACGTTTGCTAGTCAGAGTGCGGCGGCGCAGCAATCCCGATTTCTACAAGCCTATGGTCTCGATGCACAGGTGAGGTATTGCTAGTAACCCGCTGCCGGGATTGACTAAGGTTCGTCCTGCCGCTGATCTAGCCGAGCGCTTCGAGATAGTCACGGACGCGGTTGCGGCGTTTGGGCTGGCGCAGCTTTTGGAGTGCCTTGGCTTCAATTTGGCGCACACGTTCGCGTGACAAATCGAGGGCGCGCCCGATTTCGGCGAGGGAGTAGGGCGGACCACCACTCATGCCGAAGCGCATTTGAATGACATCGCGTTCACGATCGGTTAATTCTGCAATCAGGTTCAGCAAATCACGCCTTAACGATTCTCGGGTTAGCAGATCTTCGGGGCTGATCTCTTCGGTTTCGAGTAGATCACCAAGTTCTGTGTCTTTTTCTTTCCCGACTTTTGTCTCTAAGGAGACTGCCCGCGGCACTTTCATCAGGACCTCACGGACCTGCTCGGGAGTCATCTCCAACTCCAGCCCAATTTCTTCCATTGAGGCAGTGTGGCCTTTCTCTTGAGAAATTTTACGCTGGGCTTTTTTGATCTTATTGAGCTTTTCCGTCACATGTACGGGCAGACGAATTGTGCGACTTTGGGTGGCGATCGCGCGGGTAATGCCTTGACGAATCCACCAATAGGCATAGGTGCTAAAGCGATAACCTTTGGTTGGGTCAAATTTTTCGACCGCCCGTTCGAGACCCAGTGTCCCCTCTTGAATCAAGTCGAGTAATTCGAGTCCCCGATTCTGATATTTTTTGGCAACAGAGACGACCAAGCGGAGATTCGCTTTAATCATATGTTCCTTTGCACGTAGGCCTTGAGTCTCGATGTGATCGAGTTCCGCTAATGATTTATCAATCACGGCGGCCCATGCTTGCTTACCCGCCAAGATCATCGGCTTTAATTCCGATGTGGTGATACCCGCTTCCGCAGCCCAACGCACCAACGCGGGACGATGCCCTAACATGGCGGCGAGACGATCACGCGTTTCCATCAAGTTGACATAGGCTTGCAGTGCGGGGTTACCTTGCTCGGCCGCCGCCGTACGCTCTTCCAGGAGATGCATATAGCGTTGCACCTTTTGGGCTTCATCGACTTCCTCATCGCGGCCTAAAAGCTGGACACGGCCAATTTCTTGCAGATACATCCGCACCAAATCAGTTGTGCGCTTAGTCGGCGGGCGGAATTCCGTCAGTTCTTCAACTGCATCAGCTTCGAGTTCCGCCAAATCCGAAAAAGATGGCTCGAAGTGAGGTTCAGGGGTATTAATGGTTAAACCCATAGAGTCGTAACGGCGGTCATCCATAGGAAGAAATTCTAATAATCTGCGATTTCCCAAAGGGCTTTACACAGGTGAACACAGGTTGGAATTTGTTGGGGTTATTGTGCCCGAATCCGGCACTCCCCAAACAGTCAAGCATTTGAGTAGATTCACGACTGGAGCCGCACTGAATCGTGTCATCGCTTCTGATCACACGCATCCGATCTCCGTTGATTCAACCAAGAACAGCACGTACGAATGTGGTCTGTTTGCCTAATTGTGCGAATGTTATCCGAATAATTGTGCGGCATACATCAGCACGCTAGTGGGTTTGATTGGTCTAGTGTTTACACTTATGCTGCTACTCGAATAAGTTATGCATTCAATTCAAACGCTACGTAATTGGTCAGTAATGTGCCGGAGGACTTCCTTCACTTTTCTGAATAGGGCGATAAAAGCCGTCGCATCAATCAACTTGACCACTACGAACAACTTGACCACTACAAAAACGGGGCTTAGGCGGCAGCGATAATATGTGCCCATAGGTTGCCGTCTGGCATACAGGCATTTTCAATCAGGCGATAAGAATAATGCTGATACTGGCCTTTGGGCTGGGGATTGTCTGGTTGATTCAATTCATAGCCCCAGCTGTGCCATGCACCGTAGGGGTCATGCACAATCAATCCGTCGTCGTCGTAGCCGACCGCCACAATCAGGTGGCCAAAGCTAGTGAAATAGCCGTGCAAAACTGACGGTTGTTGATTTACCAATGCGGCTTTGATATCCGCAATTTTGTAAGTACTAGAAAACCGATCGCGACAACCATAGGCCTCGATAACTTTGACGAGATCCAGCGCATCCTGGCGATTCAAGCCAAGCCGATCGGTGTAGTCATAGAGTTCGTCTTCAAACTGCGGAAACATTTCTGGATAGCGCGGCTGTACACCAAAATACAGCAGCGGCATGGCGATGGCTGTCACATTGCAGGCACCATCAGGGTTGGACAGATTATTTTGTTGGGCTAAGTAAGGGATCTCAAGGCGAATCGTTTTTGGTCGGGTTGGTTGAAATTTGGGTTGAACATGCAAAGTGGTAGTCATAGCAAAATCGATGCGCTAATGCGCAATATATAAAGACAAGGTAGAACTAAATCGATTAAGCCTAAGTGAAGACGCAAAAGTCAAAATATGAATTGCGACTAAGATGCCTCAGTTTTCCAGAAATGTAAGGCAAATTTTGAAAAATCAGCATTTCCACCGATCGAATAAAAATCCTGATTTGAAATCCGTAAATTCTCGGGTTGCCCCTTGCTCAAAGCCCAGGAGTAAAGGATTATAGATAACTGGCCTTGTACGCGACACCCCTTTGGAGCTATGACGACTGCGATCGCCCAACTCAAGACTCAGATTGAATCGGCTTTAGTCGCCGCCTTTGGGCCAGATCTCGCTGGTACGGATCCAGTTTTGGTACCCACGAATAACCCGAAATTTGGCGATTACCAAGTGAATGTCGCCATGTCATTGGCAAAACGTCTAGGGCAGAAGCCGCGCGACATTGCGCAAAAAATTATCGAAAATCTTGATGTTTCGGCAATGTTTGAAACGCCGGAAATTGCTGGCCCTGGATTTATCAATTTGCGGTTTAAATCGGACTATCTGAGCCAGCGTCTTGCGGCCATACAGTCGGATGAGCGTTTGGGCATGCGCAAGGTGACTCATCCGCAACGGGTTGTGGTGGATTTTTCCAGCCCGAATATTGCCAAGGAGATGCATGTTGGTCATCTGCGATCGACGATTATTGGTGAATGTCTTGCCCGCATTCTTGAGTTCCAAGGCCATCATGTGCTGCGTTTGAATCACGTGGGCGACTGGGGAACCCAGTTTGGTATGTTGATTACGTATTTGCGGGAAGTTGCACCGACGGCGTTGACGACGGCTGACGCGATCGACTTGGGGGATTTGGTCGCATTTTATAAGAAAGCGAAGGCGCGATTTGATGCTGATCCGGAGTTTCAGGAAACGGCGCGACAAGAAGTTGTCAAACTGCAAGCCGGTGATCCCGAAAGTCGCAAGGCTTGGCAGCTGCTATGTGAGCAGTCACGGCGGGAATTTAACGTGATTTATGACTTGCTTCATGTTTCCCTGACGGAGCGGGGTGAGTCATTTTACAACCCATTTTTAGCCGACGTTATCACGCAACTGGATCAGGTTGGTCTACTGGAGCAAGACCAAGGGGCAAAGTGTGTGTTTACGGAAGGGTTTACCAATCGCGAAGGGCAGCCACTGCCACTGATTATTCAAAAATCAGATGGGGGATTTAACTATGCCACAACGGATCTCGCCGCCCTGCGGTATCGGATTAACGCCGATCATGCGGATCGGATTATCTACGTGACCGATGCGGGCCAGTCCAATCACTTTGCCCAGTTTTTCCAGGTGGCGCGGAAGGCTGGTTGGGTGCCTGAAACAGTGGAGATTGTGCACGTGCCCTTTGGGTTGGTCCAGGGTGAGGATGGCAAAAAACTGAAAACGCGATCGGGTGAAACGATCCGTCTCCGCGATCTGCTGGATGAGGCAGTGCGCCGCTTCCGGGAGTTACTGGAAGACCGAATTGCGAGTGAAGCGGGTCGATCAGAGTCAGAAGCATTCAAAGCGCAGGTAGCGTCGATCGCTGGCCTGAGTGCGGTGAAATATGCTGACCTTAGTCAAAACCGCACAAGTAACTATATTTTTAGCTACGACAAAATGCTGGCGGATAAGGGCAATACGGCCCCCTATATGCTCTATGCTTACGCCCGAATTCAAAGCATTAGTCGCAAAGGCGATATTGACTTGACTAAGTTGACCGGTGCGATTCAGCTGACTGAACCAGCTGAACTGACGCTGGCGAAGCATCTGCTACAACTGGAAAATGTGATCGCTGAAGTGGCTACCGATCTGTATCCGAATCGTCTGTGTCAGTATCTGTTTGAATTAAGTCAAAAGTTTAATAGCTTCTACGACAGTTGTCCGGTGCTCAAGGCAGAAGGGACAGCGCGAGTATCGCGGCTAGCGCTGTGTGACCTGACCGCTCGGACGCTGAAATTGGGTTTGGATCTCCTCGGAATTGCGGTGTTGGAACGCATCAGGTTAGCTAACAGAGGAAATAATATTTCTGACAAGCCGCGCCCAGAAAGGGCAAGATCAGTTGCTGTCTAGGGTTGAGCTGAATGAGATGCTTGAGACCATTGAGCCAAACTAAATGGACCGCCTGGAAGCATTGCAGAATCCAACGTAACGTGGGCGTTGCAGTTGGTTTGCCCTTCTGATTGGGGAGTGTTGCTTGGGCTTGTTGTAGGGCTTTGCGTAACTGCCGTTGGCCTAAGCTGTAGACGATCAAACACAAGCCCATGATCATGGCCAAGGCCATAATGCGTCTGGGGGACTTGAGGAACACACTCGAGGCAAAGAAGAGTGGATCTTTGATAAAGCGGAAGCCGCGTTCACAGGCCTGCTGATTTTTATACTCGCGCAGAATCGTATCATTGTTCCATTGCGACTCATCGAGCTGATTGGTGGCCAAAATCAACCGACCCGCTTGTCGGCGATGGCGTTCAATGATGGGTTGATTGCGACTCAAAGTGGCTTGAATATGATAGGTATGGTGAGTCGGCACCGCGTCCTTGGCGGGTCGTCCAGCCTTGCCATGATGCGGCTTTGGGTGGATTTCAATGTTTGTCAGGGTGTGATATTTGAGTTTTTTGCCAAAGGCTTGGGCGGCGGTGAGGGCATCGGCATGGCAGGCAAAGGCTTGAGTTTTGAGCGTTTTGAGTGCTGCAGTTTGGTCACTCAATGCCTTTTCAATCGACTGGTTCAATTTCTTCAGGTCAGCGTCTTTACGGGCTGTGCTTTCGATAACGCACCATCGTTGACGAATGCCACCGTAGGTCGTGCACACTGCGGCAATGGTGTAACCGTTGATGGCACTTGGTTGAAACCGCTCTGTCGCGAGACCTTGCAATAGTTCTTGAGCTTGACTTAAGCTGGCCGGGACGCGACTAATCCACGGGGTGCTGCCTAATGCCTGAAGATTGTCGGCGCTGTAGAGGGCCGCATCGGCGACCAAAACTTCCGGCGGCTGTTGCTGCCATTGCTGTTGGAATTGTTCGATCACCGGCACGAAGGTGGCTTTGTCTGCATCATTCCCATTCCCCACGGCCAAAAACAATGGGATACCACTATCGCCACTGACGATCAGGTCCAAGACGAATTGTTTGAGATCGCCACGATGGTCTCTGGAATAGCCGTAGGTAATCTGAATCGGAATGGGCTCGGCGTCGGCGTCGGTGTCAGTGGTTGAGGGACTCGGTTGTGACGCGTCGCTGGGATGTGCTGTGGCATCGGACTCACACGTCGGTTCAGCCGGTGTTTCGGGGGCCGTTGTGTCCAAGTATTGACCCGCAACACTGAGGCTAGTGGCATCGAGGTGCGCACATTTCAGCTCAATGTCAAATTTCTGCACCACCGCCACCGCAATCGCCACAAACACTTTGGTCACACCGTATGCGTATAGCTTGTCGAGCACTCGACCGATGCGCACATCATTCAGATGTTCTGGGCGCACTCCTGGACCAATTAAGTGTTCTGTGGCTTTGCCTGCGAAAAACTGACTAAACAGGTACAGTGGTGCGGTGAGGAATCCCATGCAGTTTAGGATCAGGGCTTTGACGACTTGACCACTGCTGACGTTTTCCTGTTCATGCTTGCCGCATAACGCATCGACAAGCTCAACGATGCCGATCTCATCAACGATGCCGGCAATGATGCCAAGATGGTCGATGTCCTGTACGTCTATCACTTGAGGGGTTGACATGGTCTTGCTTTAAGAGACTACCTCAAAATTATCTCCTGATGCTCACTACCTGTTGAATGTGGGATGTAACTGCCGACCAATAGCTAAACCCAGCATATAGAAAGCCGGTAATCCAATGGGGCTACCGGCGGCTAAGGTGATGACTCGGTGCAGTTCACCCGATTAAATTTTCTTCATCCAGCTAAACATCGAGCGCAGATCCTTACCGACTTCCTCGATCGGGTGCTCGGCCTCACGCCGTCGCATTGCCGTGAAGCCAGCTTTACCTGACTGATTTTCCAGCACAAATTCGCGTGCGAACTGGCCAGTCTGAATCTCATTCAGCACTTTCTTCATTTCCTGCTTGGTCGCATCGGTGACGATGCGCGGGCCACGGGTAAGGTCACCATATTCAGCAGTATTGGAGATACTATCGCGCATTGTGGCCAAACCGCCTTCAACGATCAAATCAACGATGAGTTTGACTTCATGACAGCACTCGAAATAGGCCAGCTCTGGCTGGTAACCAGCTTCCACTAAAGTTTCGAATCCAGCTTTGATCAAGGCGCTGAGTCCACCACACAACACAACCTGCTCACCGAACAAGTCCGTTTCGGTTTCTTCGCGGAATGTGGTTTCCAAGATGCCACCGCGCGTGCCACCGATGCCTTTCGCGTAGGCCATTGCCCGATCGCGGGCTTGGCCAGATGCATCTTGGTACACGGCAAAGAGTGCGGGCACCCCTTGACCTTGGGTGTAGGTACGCCGCACTAAGTGTCCAGGGCCTTTCGGGGCAATCATCACAACATCAACATCCGACGGCGGTACGATCTGGCCAAAGTTGATGTTAAACCCATGGGCAAAAGCAAGCGTTTTGCCAGTCGAGAGGTAAGGCTGAATTTCGTTGTCGTAAATCGTCTTTTGGACTTCATCTGGCAGCAAAATCATGATGAAGTCTGCTTTTTGACAAGCCTCTGCCACGGTGTAGACTTCCAATCCGGCGGCCTTTGCTTTCTCGGCGGACTTACTACCAGGATATAGCCCGACGATTGCCTTCACCCCACTATCGTGCAAGTTCTGTGCGTGCGCATGGCCCTGAGAACCGAAGCCAATGATCGCAACCGTCTTATCTTTGATCAAATCGAGGTTGGCATCCTCGTCATAGTACATCCGCGCCATAGAGGGTTCTCTCCTTACAAAGTCCGCAAGCTTTTGGGTGATTTATCTGCTGTCAATACAGAGCCTCTAATTTTATCAGAGATGGGGGCCGGTTTTGGAGCGGTGATCGAACTTGCGCCGCCTATCCAACTTAGCCAGTTGCGATACTGTCACATGACGCTCATCGTAATGACATAGGATCGCCATAGAGCCAATTTACCTTAGTCCACAGAATACACTTCTCACACTGAACTATGACCCAGCGCGATCGCGTTGGGTATTTTATTGGATTTTGGATGAAACGCGCTGCGGTGGCAGTGTTTGCATGAGCAGGAAGCCAATCACAAAGCCCAACCCCAAGCCGGATAGATGACCAGACATGCTGACTCGGGGCGTCATAATATCGAAAATCGTTTGAAAAACGATGATCAGTCCGACCATCTTCAATCGTTGCATGGCGATCGCTTCACGGTGTTGTCGCCAACGAATCAGGAAGATGGCACCGATCATCCCCAGCAGCCCCATGATCGCTCCCGATGCACCCACCACGGCGTTTTCTTGAATCAGATTGAGATTGGCTAAAATGCTGACTAGAGCCATCGAGCCAATCCCCGTCACGAAATAGCCAATGGTATAGCGCTGCTTGCCCAGAATTGGTTCGACGATGCCGCCGAGGACGTATAGTCCGATCATATTACTCAAGAGGTGCATCCAGTCAGCATGGAGAAAGACGGCGGTTAAGAGTCGCCACCACTCGCCTTGCTGGACTTTGTCGGGATAGAGCACCCCCAGGCCATACAAGCGGTTGACTTGGGTGACAAGCTGATTGGCCAACGGGAGAAGGCGATCGCCGAGCTGATCGGCATAAGTGACGATCGTCGCAATGAGTAGTAGTGTCCCAAAAAACACCAGGCTAATGGCGACATTGATCGCAATTAAACTCGCGGTGACGGGAATTTGCTTCAGGCGTGGTTGGACATTGCGTGGTTGACTACCTTGGGTGCGCCGCTGCACGATGTGCACGCGCAATTGTGCGAGGTAATGTTGTGATGGCCGGTTGAGCTGGCGCTGCATATTGCGTGCGGGCTGGGCGAGGCGCGCGCTGATTGCGGCGGCAATACCGGTGGCTGCCGTGGGTTGTAAAGCCTGCAATAGCTGTTTTCCCTGCTGCTGATCGCCGGCATACCAGTGGGCGGTTGCTTGCCAAAATTGCTTGGTGGCGGCGGGCATTGCTGGCATGTATTGATCGAGAAACCAGGTGAGCCGCTCGGGTTCTCCACAAAAAGCCAAGGCGTACATCCGTGCAGTATTCAGGAAAATCGGGTTGCCCGCCTTCTGCAGGTCTGGTGTAAACTGCTGCAGGGCATCGAGTAGTTCGTTGACCTGACCCAATTCGCCGAGCGAGCGGAGGTACATCAGTTGAATATTTGGATCTTGTAAAGCCGGGGAATTAGCGGGTTGTTGTTGGACCCAATTGATGAATTCCGCCCAATTGCCATTGAGCCGATGTAGCAGAATTGTCGCTAAGCGCTCGATCGCGCTTTTCCCCGTTTGGTGTTGCTGAAAGATTTGTTGCGCCGCTTCCAGTTGACCGGCCTGGGCCAGTGCGAGTCCGTGCAAAAGCTGTGGGTAGTACCACCAGCCATCAAATGGATGTAGCCACCGCGTGAGGGTCATTAATTTTGCGGCCCGCTGAAACTTCTCCTGACTCACGAGTCGCTCAACTTGTGCAAAGCCCTGTACTGGCATCAGTAAGAAAACCGCCCAAACGAGGGAAGCGATGGCCAAGAAAGCCGAGAGCGGTGGAATTGTCCAACCGATCGTCAGCATGCCTAAGATGCTAAAAGCCACAAACCGCCATCCCTGGGTTTGCCGCGGTTGCATCAGAATTAGGAGCGATGAAAATCCGCTCAAAATTGGGATTAGGTCAAAACCCATGGTTCATTCAATACCGCAACAAGTCCCACCAGCCTTTCTATTCTAATCGAGTCAAACCGTGTCTACGGTAAATGGGGTTGGACAACACCGGTAAATCGAGTCTTGTACCTCAAGCAACCTTTGCGGCAAAATCTACAGCGTGTAGGAAAAATCTTCCACGAGCATGCCCGGCGTCCAAACACCGCCCACGGAGCGACTGCCATAGGATGCGACATCCGGAATAAACTCTTGGGTATCGGTCAAAGCGACTAAATTATCCCCCCAGAAGTGATAGAGGCTCTCGTCAAAGCGCAGATTGTCGATCGGCGCAACAATCTCCCCAGCTTCGACCCAAAAGCAAGCATAGCGCGTCATACCCGTAATCCGGCCGGTGGGTTGATCACTCCAATTCAGGTAGTGCAGATTCGACACATATAGGCCTGTATCGAGGGTCTGGAAAACTTCTTCGATCGATAAATCACCAGGATCAATTTCCGGTGCCCGCAGGGTTTCGCTTTCATTCGCACCATTGGCTTGGAGGTGGTACTCCTGAGCGGTTTTCGATGAAACCAGCAAGTTATTTAACTCACCATTACTAATGATTGGCAATTGATTCGGTGCGACTTCGCCGAATTCGTTGAACCGGGGGACAAATCCCGGCGCGAAGTTTTCGCGCAGATTGAATTTTGATGAGAGCTGTCGTTCTCCCCGTCGCATGGCCGCCAAGCAACTGCTGCCTTGGCGAAAACAGGCTTCGCTCACACCTTCCCACGACAGCATATAGGAAATCTCGGCGACGGCGGCGGGTTCGAAGTAGGTACGGTATTGACCGCGCTGTAAGGTTTTGCTGGGTCGGGCGAGGCGCGCGAGTTGAATGCGGGATGCCTGGATTTTGCGATCGTAGATACCAGGATGCCAGGTATTGTCTGCCAGGGTGCCTTTTACGGCCTGCCCTTCGGGCGTAAAGACTGAATAATCCAGCGAGTAGGAGTCAGTGGCAAACCAATGCTTTTGGCCAGCGGAGTCAGCATAGCCGCGCAGAATTTGACCCGCCGCATAGATCCCCGCAAAGTCTAAATCCAAAACCCGTGGCAGTAGTGTGACTTCCACTTGCTCGATCGGGAGTAAATCACCGCTGTGGACTTCACGACTGGTGGCTGTCCCCTGAGGCACAACCAAGTAGGGATCGGGCGGTAATGTGGGCACTTCCCGCTGGAGATGTTCCAGGGCTTGGGCGGCGGTTTGCCGATCGACATCGAGGTTGCCTGTGAGTGGAAATTCCCAGTAGCCACTGCGCTGATCTTGCATATAAGTTAGCCGCACAGTCGCATCTTGGACTTGTCCGGTTTGACGTACTTTAGCCTGGTTGAACCGAATAAATTGACTGGTTTCAGCGCTGAAATTCAGCGTAAATGCGGCATCGTCGTGGGTTTTGTCCTGGAGGAAGTCAACGAGCTGGTTAAAACTAAGTTCAAGCATTATGCTGCCCCTCCAAATACCTCGACATTGGCGAATGCGGCCACCGGCGAGCCATGGCCCACCGTAATACATTGATTGGGTTCACCCTTGCCACAGGTGGGGGTGCCGTACATTTTCCAAGTACTTTGATCACCGAGCATCACCAGATTTGACCAGAACTGGGGGGTGACGCCGCGATAGTTCGGATTCCGCACGGTTTTTGTGAGTTTGCCGTTTTCGATCAGCTTGGCATATTCACAACTGAACTGGAACTTATGGCGTTGGTCATCAATTGACCAGGAACGATTGGCTTCCATATAAATGCCGCGATCGATGTTGCCAATGATGCTGTCTAGACTCATATCGCCTGGTTCTAAATTTAGATTGGCCATGCGATCGATCGGGGCGCGGTTCCAGGAACTGGCTCGACTGCAGGCCACGCCGGGGACATTTAAACGCGATTGACTTTCGAGGCTCCCTAAGCCGCGTTGCAGGACACCGGCTTTGATCAGGTATTCCCGGCTGGCGGGGGCGCCAATGTCATCAAAGCCATAGCTGGCAAACTCCTTCGTCACGGTCGGGTCAAAGGTAATATTCATTAATTGTGAGCCATAGGTGAGGTTGCCGAAGTCCTCGGGTTTGACAAAGCTCCCACCCGCATAGTTCCGCTCATCACCTAAGATGCGATCGAGTTCCAGCGGATGCCCCACACTCTCATGGATCTGCAGTAGCATTTGGTCCGGTGCGAGGACTAATGTTGTGCTTTCCTCCGGACATTCTTGGGCGCTCAATAGCTCGATCGCTTGCTCGCCGATCGTTTGCACCCGCTCCCATAAATCGTCTGTGAGAAAATGTTCTAAACCACCTTGGTAGCAGCGGGCAAACCAACCGTTATCCGATCGGCGTTGGACGATATTGTCTGTCTGTGCCGTTGCAGCAAAATCGGTACTGATGCGGAAAAACTGTTGCTGAACTTCCGAACCATTGGTGCTGACAAACCACGATTCAGTTTCGGTGAGTGCAATGCTGGCAGTGGTTTGCACGATTTTGTCGGAGACCTTGAGCTGCTGACATAGCCGCATTAGTAGTTCATTGATTTCGCCTGGAGTAAGTGCATCAAAGGGTTTCCGGATGGGCGTGGTGTATTGTCCAGTGACTTTTGGGCGAGCCGACAGTGGGGTTGGATGAAGATTCCACGTGCTGGCGGCGGCCGCGCATTTTTGAGCGGCGTGAGCGGCAGCCTGTAGATCTTGTAGGCGCAGCGAATTTGTGGCCGCGTAGCCAATTTGCCCATCGACGAGCACTTCGATCATGACGCCTTGGCTGAGTTGCGTACCGTTCTGGGTCGGCAGGCTGTCGCGCATGGAATGGTTGCGAACAATCTCGCGGTTCGCCCGGATGCCAATCCAATCGGCAGCGACATTAAGCTGCTGCAGGTGCTTAGTTAAATCAGAAATCATGGGGTAGATGTCGGCCAGCGTAAAGACCTGAGGCAGTTGAGAAACCATGGGAAAAAGAAATGAGGACCATCAGCCCTGGTGGGTCTCACCCCTCAATCCGTGAAAGTTTGCACCGTTATAACGCAAGTTCAGGAGAATTGCTGAAATTCTTTGCAACTTTTTGCCTCAAGTTGTGGAGGAATATGAGTGAGCTACGTATTTTTTCTGTAGTGGAATTTCTTGATTAAGCGGCAGTAGCAGTCGCTCATTCTGTTTGCTGGCCCAGTGTGCTGGATGGCGGTTGGATTATTGACGGATCCCAACTGGTCGTGTCAACTGATAAATTTGGGTGGGCATACTGGGGATAATTCGTCCTCAACTGCGCTTGTATATATAGTTGCCAAACCGTAGTAAAAGCATAATCGTAGTCTGGGGAAATATCTGGTTAACCGTTTGAAGGAACTCCCCCGATGAGCCGCGTCAGAATTACCACCATGTGTGTTGGTATTGGCCTAATCGGTTTAACGAGTGGTTGTACTAGCATTGGTAATTATGTTTTGAAGCAGGCACTGGACCAACGGGAACCTGATCCCCAAAGCACGCTCTGGGAAACTGAGAAAAGCCAGGCTCACATTGACCAAGAGATCCAACGCCGCCAGGCGCAAGTCAGAGAATTGGATCGGCAATATCAAGATCGATATCAGGGGGTGCGGATGGGAATGGACGCGGAACAGGTGCTGTCCCGATTAGGTCGTCCATCGGAACAGTCAGCCCAATATATTTGGTCCACGATGGAGGGAAACATACTTATTCATTTTGATACCGAAAATCAGGCCGTGCGATTGCGGGCTGATAATACGGTATCAACGGCCCGCCGCAGTGCGATTCAGGAATTGGTGCAGAAGCAAGCAAGCTACAACACGATCGCCGCGAATCTCGGCGGTGATCCGAGTCAGATGCCGCGTGCCACGATGACCTGGGACATGCCGCCACAAGGCAAGCTGCGCATTCAATTTCGCGATAATCAGGTCGTGAGTCGCCGCTGGCAGCGTTAAGGTGCGATGAGAATTTTCAGGACGCCTCGCTTTTGGGCATGTTCAAAAGCCGCCAGTCCTGCTTGCAGTGGGTAGTGACCGTGGATCAGGGGTGTCACATCAATTTGCTGTTGTTCCAGTAGGGCGATCGCGGGGGCAAAGGGGCCACAGCGTGAACCGACGATCGTGATTTCATTGACGACGATCGCCGATGCGTCCAGGGATAACTTACCGGCATAGGTGCTTTTGAGTATCAGTTTGCCACGGGGACGTAATGCCGCGAGGGCGGTGGCAAATCCCTCAGCGTTACCGGTACATTCTACGGCGAAGTCAAAACTGCGCGGCGGAATATCCTGCACGAATCCCGTTCGAATGCCGCGTGCTTGCAGGTTCGCTAGTTTTTCCGCGTGTCGTCCGATCGTCAATAAGTCACATCCAGTTAAGGCGATCGTCTGGGCGACCAGCTGACCAAGTTTGCCATCACCAATCACGACGACGCGATCGTTGGGTGTGATATTCACCTGCTGCTGGATTTCTAATGCCGCAGCGATCGGCTCGACAAAGGTTGCGGCATCGGTTGGAATACTGTCAGGAATCGGATACAGATTGGCGATCGGTAAGCAGAGATAATCGGCAAATGCCCCTTGACGATTGACGATGCCTAAAACGGTGCGGTTTTCGCAATGGCTGGGAATGCTGCGATCGCAGTAGTAGCAGTCGCCACAAGCGGCATTGATGTCACCGACTACCCGTTTATGTCGCAATTCATCCGGACCTTGTTCGACGATGCCGACAAACTCGTGACCCAGTACGCCAGTGTAGGGATAGTAACCGCGAAGCAGCTCCAGATCGGTGTTGCAAATTCCGGCGCGCAGGACTTTGACCAATGCTTCACCGGGTGCGGGTTGGGGTTGGGGTAAGTCGGTTTTGAGTGACAGTTGATTGGCTTCGAGCCAGAGTCCTTGCATGGTTTGGGTAATCGGTGGGAAAGGGCGTGATTCTGATGAGATGCCGAATCTATGGGCATTATAATGGACTCGCTTACTTTGCTGATGGCGTTTGATGCGCCCAAATTCATGCCGATTCTTTATCTTGCAATTACGAATCATGGCTTCGGCCATGCAACCCGAGCGGCGGCGGTGGCGGCGGAAATTCGGCGGCGGATGGGGGATAATCTGACGTTGATTTTGACGACGACGGCACCCCGATCGGTGTTAGAGGCCTACCTGGGAGAGGGGTTTATCCATCGTCCGCGGGCGCTGGATGTGGGAGTGATTCAGTCGGATAGTATCACGATGGATTTGCCAGCGACTTTGGCGCAGTTAACAGCGATTCAGCAGCGGGCAAAATCGACGATCGTCTCTGAGGCGAATTGGCTGAAGCAAAATCGGGTTGATCTGGTTTTAGCGGATATTCCACCGTTGGCAGCGCCCATTGCGAAAGCGGCAGGAGTGCCCTGCTGGATGATGGGAAATTTTGGTTGGGATTTTATTTATCGGGACTTTGGGCCAGAGTTCGATGGTATTGCGGACTGGATTGGCGAATGTTTTGTGCAGTGCGATCGATTGTTTCGGTTGCCGTTTCATGAACCGATGTCAGCGTTTTCAAATATTGAAGATGTGGGGTTGACTGGGGTTTCGCCGCGTCACGCGCAGGCGGAGATGATTGACCGGTTTGAACTGCAGGATGTGCCCAAGGAAAAGCGCGTGCTGATGACGTTTGGGGGACTGGGGCTCGATCGTATCCCGTATGAAAATGTCGAGCGGTTTCCGGAGCATCGGTTTCTGTGTTTTGACCTGAAGGCACCCGATTATTTGAATTTAGTGCGGGTGGACGATCGGCTCTATCGGCCTGTGGACTTTATGGAGATTTGCGGCTGCATCATCTCAAAACCCGGTTACAGCACTTTCTCTGAATCCTGCCGATTAGACTTGCCGATTATTAGTATCATGCGTGAAGGCTTTGCGGAAGCGCCGATTCTGTTGGAGGGCCTACAAGATTATGCCTATCACCAAATTATTACACCGGAAGATCTATTCCAGGGTGACTGGGACTTTCTGAAGCAGGCGCTCAAGCCACCGCGTCAGTCGGAGTCGTTGTCGAAAGATGGTAATGCGGCGATCGCTCAGGCAGTTGTGGATTTTTTGGGCGAGTATAAATCATCGTAGTTTTAACATCTTTGTGGCCTCGCAATGCTTGGACAGTGCGGATGTCGTATGCCCCATGACAACAACTCAGTGGAGCAGGTGGGTGGCGAAGGAATGGCGATCGTCTTTCTTCACACCAAAGGCGGGAAACACAAACTGCCAGCACCAATCGTATTCAGCATTGGGATGTTTTCTTAGCGAAAGCCAGAGGGAGTGAGACTATTTGCGCGACTAGCCAATAAACGCGCGTCATCTGGGTCAGGATGGCTTTCACTGCTTCTGGTGTGAGGACAGTGGGAAGGGACTGTGGCTTTTGGGCACGATGAATGGCATCAATATCGATCGTAAATCCCATGTTGTTTGAATTGTGCGATCGCGTTTGCGATGCGAGCTGAGTAGGAAATGCGATCACAAACCCAAGCACCGCCAACGAAAACTACGCGGGAGCCGAATCGCGCATTCGCGACGCGGATGTTGCCGCCGGTGTTGCTACCGCCACGGCCAAGGCAATTCTCCAGCAAGCCGGAGCCGCTCTTCCCAATAGACAAAAGCGGCCCGCCGTTTCAAGTCCTTAGCCGTCAGGCTCAAAACAGCTGATGTGAACCACAGGAAACCACACAAGATCTTACGCATACCGATCGCTTCATAAACGGCTGGAATCAGCAATCCTGCACCAAGACCGATATTCCAGATCCCAGAGATGAAGATGATTTTTTTGCATGATTTAGGCTTGTGTGGATTGGAGCGGCGATGTGGCTAGGAGCAATTTGAGCAGTTAGGGGTAATAGTAGGGTGGTGGTGCGGCATAGACTGGTGCAGGAGGATAGACGACAGCCGGTGGATGATAGTAATAGCTGTTGCGACGGGCAACTGAAGCACCCACTAATGCTCCGGCCCCAGCCGCTGCCCAACGGCCAAAAATGTCAATAAACAATGAGGATGCTTGGAAGGAGTTTGGCAGGTCTCCCTTGAGAATCTTGACATCGTAGGTCAGTGTATCCCCTGCGAACTTAGGCTCACGGAGTTCAATAACTGCACTGGAGACTTTATCTTCCTCAAAGATTGACAGCGTCGCGTTGGGCGGATCTTCGGAAAAGTTATTATCTTTGCTTGTGCCCCAGTGGCTGACAAATTCTTCAGTATGAACTTGCCCAGCCAATCGCTGCGGTCGGTCTGAGAAGAAAATCGTCGGACCGATTCCCTTTAAAGTCAGAGTCTTGCCGTCAAAGGTACCGGAGACAGAATTTTGGACAAAGAGAAACTCGATTTTCTCCTCTATGGCTGGAGCTGCACTCGCTGGCAGCAGGGAAGTCATCGACCCTCGATTGGTAGGGCTTTGAACAGGACTGCTGGCACTAACGCTGAGCGCCAAAATTGCAAAAGCTAAAGATGCAGTCAAGTGGTTTGTTTTCATGGTGTACAGTCACTTTTTAAGTGTCATCAGGACAAATTCGTGTCGTTAATCTGAATCCATCTTATAGCAGGGAATTGAGCGATCGTGATCGACTTGCCTAGCGACTAAAAGATTTTGAAGGTGTTGGAGAAAGATGGTTAAAAAAGCATCCACTGATACGATAAATAACTGTGATAGATAACAAAGCAGCCATGTCCCACTCCGATGCCATGTCGGCTTGTTCGACAATCGTGCTTATCCGCCACGCTGAGAAGGCAAAATCCGGACATGGCTTATCGCCTGCCGGTCAGGCGCGGGCCAACGCCTACGTTCAGTACTTGCAGAGTTTCACTACTCTAGAGGGCACCGGGATTCAATGGGCTCACATCTTTGCCTCCAAGAAAACGGACGAGAGCCATCGGCCAGTGCTGACGGTGACTCCCCTGTCGGCAGCCCTCGGCATGCCGATTCACCAGCACTATGCCGATGAAGACTTTGTCAAACTGGCCAACCATATTCGTGAGAAACGCGACCACTACGCAGGCCAGGGCATTCTGATCTGCTGGCATCATGGCAAGATTCTGCAGCTGGCCGCAGCGTTAGGTGCCTCGCCAGCGGCGTTACCGCCCAGCTCAGCCTGGCCCTCGCGCTGGCCAGAGTCTATCTATGGTTGGCTCCTGGCGATCCATTACACGGCCGATGGCGGCCTGTCGATCGAGCGGACGCGGGCGATCAACGAGGCGCTCATGCCCGATGACACAACCGCTCCGGTGTATGGGCAGTAACCCAAACGCTTTGCCATTGATTTGTAGAGTTTTTAGAACTGGTATTAACCCTCTTCATCAAACAGTCGTGGGCGCGATAAGATTTTTATGTGGTAATAATAAAAACCATCAGCTATCACCGACGCTGTATAAATAATTATTAACTGACCCGAATCTTACCATTTCTGTATAGCCTGAACCGATCGGTAGTGGCAAGATGATCCAATTCATTCAGTCGTTGCGCACTCGGGCAATGGGGCTTTTATCAGGAACTCCTAAGTCGGTAGGATGAATTAAGTATCAAATAGGTTAAGCATCTGCAACCATAACGCTCTATCCCAATTTTACTCGACACAAACTCGGGTGGAACTAGGGTTAAATTTCTTAATTCCCGATGATCTACTGTCCGAATCCAGGGGTTCATTTGTCCGAATCCAGGGGTTCATTTCAAGGCTATATCTAAAATCTGCTTCCTTACCCGACGACTTCCCATTCATTTGGCAAATGTAATGAAACTAATGAAACGATTCATTCTATGGGTGGTCTTTTGTGGCTTCGTTGTTGTTGTTTTCAGCAACAACTTGGCCGCTCAGACGAGCGATCCACTGCCGTCCTGGAACGACGGGGCGGCCAGGCAGGCGATCATTGCGTTCGTGGAAACCACCACCGACAAGTCGAGTCCGAAGTTCGTGCCGCCAGAACAGCGCATCGTCACGTTTGACCAGGACGGCACGTTGTGGGTGGAGCACCCCATGTATTCGCAAGTCATCTACTGCCTGGACCGAATACCGGCGATCGTAGAGGCAAGGCCGGCGCTCGCAAACGTCGAGCCCTTTAAGACCGTACTCTCGGGCAACCGTGAGGCGATCGCCAAGCTCTCCATGGACGACCTGTTCAAGATCCTCTCCGCGACCCTCACCGGAATGAGTGTTGACGAGTTCAGAGACGAAGCGCAGAAGTGGCTCGATACTGCCAGGAATCCGCGCTGGGATCGCCCCTATACCGAACTCACCTACCGGCCCATGCAGGAGCTGCTCAAGTACTTCCGCGCCAACGGCTACAAGACTTACATCGTTACGGGTGGCGGTCAGGACTTCGTGCGGTTGTACTCCGAGCGCGTCTACGGGATTCCGCCAGAGCAAGTGGTCGGCACCGCCGGTGGGACTAAATATGGCTATCAGGAAGACGGCACACCGTTTCTTACCAAGGAACCGAAGCTGCTTCTAAACGACAACGACGCCGGCAAACCGGAGGGTATCCACTTGATGATCGGACAACGGCCGTTTGCGGCAGTTGGCAACTCGACCGGCGATCGGCAAATGCTGGAGTACACCAAAGCCGGCGACGGCATGCGGCTCTCGATGTTGGTGCTTCACGACGATGCCAAGCGCGAGTATGCGTACGGCCCGGCCCTAGGGCTACCCGACACCAAGGTCGGCACCTTCACGCAATCGCTCTATGATGAGGCGAATAGGGAGGGTTGGATTGTCATCAGCATGAAGAACGACTGGAATCGGATCTTCGAATTCAAGTCGTAATGAGACCCTGTAGGTTGGGTGAAACGCCGTGGAACCCAACACCCGCATGGGTGATGCTGCCGCTAACCCATCCTACGGTTTAATGCGCCCCGCTACTTATGTTGCTATTTTGATTGATTCAAGCAGTGTCCGTGAGTACCCTAAAGCGTTGCTTTCGATGACTGCTTCAGTGTCTCGCTGGGGCTCTCACCAAACATAGTCTTGTAATCTCTAGAAAAGTGACCCGGACTGTAAAAACCGTGCTCAGCGGCAATGGCCGACACGGTTTTAGTTCCCGGTGCTGTCCTTTTCAGCAGCCGACGCACCGCCTGCAGCCGCAAAATCTTGAGGTAGGCCATGGGGGAGATGCCCAGAATTTGGTCGAAGGCATAGGTTAGAGTCCGCTTGTTGACACAAAGACCCTGGGCAACGGTGGTCAGGGTGATGGGCTGGTTGAGATGGGCTTCTAGGAATGCTTCCGTTTGTCGGACTAAAGCGCCTTGGCGCAAGGTGCGTTGGGACTTTGCGGGACGCAGCCCTTTAGGCGGAATGGCCTGAATCAACAGGGGCATGAAGTCCTCTTGCAAAAGACTTTGAAAAGCTGGGCTGGCGAGGCAAGCAGCCTGGTTGACGGCCAAAGCATAGAGCTGCCCGGGTAAAGGCCTGGAGCGGACCAATCGTCGTCGGAATGCAGACTTTATTTTGCGCTAAGAACCTGGCATCAAGATCGTCCCGTTGCATCAGGCTTAGGTATCGATTCAGTACGACGGTGCTGACTGCGACATAACAATACAAGACTGAGTCAGCGATTACGAGATCAACCTCCCGATCAGAGTCGAACCCAAATATTGTCTGCAGATTCATCGGACAGTCGTGGGCGATCAATCTCTGCGCATCTGCCGAATTAAGCAGGAAAGAAAAACTGACGACTCCGGCTGGTTTCGGCCCGATCACCCGCAAGGGCACAGCATTGTTCGTAAAGTTAAAGACAAGGCCCCCCAGGTTGAGTTGCACCACTTCACAGGAGCAGGGGGCAAGCCCTAACGGGGTAATTCTGAGGGGAAGCCTCAGCGCCTCAGCCATTGCGTCGGTATCTTGAAACGCCTGATGGATAAACTTTTGCACGGTTGGCGGCTGGAATTGTTGAGCGATAAGATTTTTTATGTGGTAATAACAAAAACCATCAATTATCACCGACGCTGTATAAATAATTATTAACTGGCCTAAATCTTACCATTTCTGTATAGCCTGAACCGATCGGTAGTGGCAAGATAATCCAAGTCGTTCAGTCGTTGCTCGCTCGGGCAATGGGGCTTTTATCAGGAACTCTAGGTCGGTGGAACGAATTAAATTGAAACTGGTTAAGCATCTTTAACCTTTGTTAAAAGCATTATTAAACAAAGGTTTTAGCGATGACGCAGAAACTGCATCATCGACAGTTTTTGCATCATTTTTAAATGGTTGATCCTTGCGACTTATCAAACGAATGACAAGTTTAAAGCGGATGTCTAGGGTGATCTACCCGATCTTGCGCGGGTTAATTCCGAGCCTGTGGGTTGTTGTCCTAATGCTCTTTAGCTGGTGCAATCCGCCCGCTGCTCTGGCATTGGCAAGCGCCAACTGCCCGGCCGGGATGGTGTCGATCCCGGGTGGGACCTTTCGCATGGGCGCGAATGATCACTACCCCGATGAGCTTGCAGTCGAAGCGGTCACGGTCGATGGCTTCTGCATGGACAAGTATGAAATCACCAATGCCCAGTTTGCTCAGTTTGTGCAGGAGACGGGCTATGTGACGATCGCCGAACGTCCTATCCCCAAGGAGCAGTTTCCCGATTTGACGGACGAACAGCGATCGCCCGGTTCCCTGGTCTTTGAGCCGCCAGCCGAGGGGACTCAACTGAGTCAAGTGTCCTACATGAGCTGGTGGCACTGGACCCCTGGGGCAAGCTGGCAGCATCCAGCCGGGCCGAGCAGCAATCTGGACGGCAAAGAAAACTATCCGGTCGTCCATATCGCCTATAAAGATGCGGAAGCTTACGCTCAATGGGCGAGAAAATCTCTCCCCAGCGAAGCGCAGTGGGAATTTGCGGCCAGAGGCAAGCTCAAAAATAAGGTTTTTGGCTGGGGCAACACCTATTCCCCCAAGAAAGCGAACACCTGGCAAGGCGAGTTTCCGGTTAAAAACACCCAGGCGGATGGCTATATCGGCACCGCCCCCGTGGGCTCGTTTGCCCCCAATGGTTATGGGTTGTATGACACGACGGGCAATGTTTGGGAATGGACGCTGGATTGGTATCGTCCGGGACACCCCGACATGGCTCACCAGGTCAATCCCGTCGTTGCTCAAGCTGAACAAAGCTTCGATCCCCGCGAACCGGGTGTGGCTAAACACGTTATTAAAGGAGGCTCCTATCTATGCTCCCGCAACTATTGCACCCGCTACCGTCCGGCGGCAAGGGAGGCCCTGGAACCGGACACGGGCATGGCCCATCTCGGTTTCCGTCTCGTGACCAATCCAACTGCCGCGAGAACATTGGACTAAGTCAATCACAAAGTCAAATTTTCTCGTTCTGACCCAATAATTTTACTGGAGTTAATTTTGATAGATGCTCAATTCATCCTTGATTAAACGATTGACCGGCCTGTTGCTGGTTCTCTGCCTCAGTATCTCCCTGTTTGTTGCTCTCGGAGGGAAATCTTCGGAAACAGTCGTGGCTCAGTCAAGCCCAACGGCTCAGCCTTCCCCAACGAATAATCCGACAACGACTCCTACCACGAGTGGTTCGCCATCCATTGGGCAGCCAGATGAGAAATTTGCGAATAAGCCTAACATCCTGTTCATCATGGGCGATGACATCGGCTGGATGCAGCCGGGCATCTACCACCGGGGACTGATGGTGGGTGAAACCCCCAACATCGATCGCATCGGCAAGGAGGGCGCGGTCTTCATGGACTACCTGGCCATGCAGAGCTGCACCTCCGGTCGCAACGCTTTCTTCACCGGCATGTACCCCCTGCGCACGGGCATGATCCCGCCCCAGCTGCCCGGCAGCCCGACCTATCTCAGGCCCGGGACTCCCGCGCTGGCTAAGTTCCTGCGCGATCGGGGCTACACCACCGGAGAATTCGGCAAGAATCACCTGGGCGACCACACCGCGGCTCTGCCCACGGCCCACGGCTTCGAAGAGTACTGGGGATATCTCTATCACCTCGATGCCATGCAGCAGGTGAGCTTCCCTGACATCAACAGCTCCCCGACAGAACAGGCCATTGCTCCCCCTTGCCGGAACACGCCCGTTCCTGGCCTGCCTGCCGTGGCCGGTGCCGTGGATCCAAAGACCACTACCTGCCTCACCCCGCCCCGCCCGGTTATCTGGTGCACGTCTTCCGACGGCACAGAAAAGAACCAGACCTGCAAGGACGAAGGCCCGCTGACCCTAGAGCGATCCAAGACCGTGGACGAGGAGATATCGGCCAAGGTGATCGACTTCCTCGACCGCAACGATCCCAAAAAGACCAACAAGCCCTTCTTTGTCTGGTATAACCCGGCCCGCATGCACGTCACCACCGTGCTCTCGGATAAATACATGGACATGGTGTCGACCAAGGGCGGCAAGGATTGGGGGGTCAACGAAGCTGGCATGAAGCAGATGGACGATAACATCGGCTATGTGCTGAAGAAGCTGGAGGACATGGGCCAGCTCGACAATACCCTGATCGTCTTCACTACCGACAACGGTGCCGAGAAGATCTCCTTCCCCGATGGCGGTGTCACCCCCTTCAAGGGCCAGAAGGGCGAAGCCTACGAAGGCGGCTATCGCGCCCCCATGGTGGTTCGCTGGCCCGGTCACATCGAGCCCGGCACCGTGAAGGATCAAATATTCGCCTCCCTGGACTGGGTCCCGACCCTGGTGGATATCGCCGGTGGAGCCAAAGGAGACGCGCTGAAGCAGCAGATCGAAGCCGGTAATTATCCCGGCATCGTCAAGACGACGCTGGATGGTGTCAACCAGCGCGCCTACCTCGAAGGCAAGTCTGACAAGTCGGCGCGAGATTACTTCTTCTATTACTCTGGGTCTACACCATCGGCGGTAAGGTACAAGAACTGGAAGATGTACTACACCATGTCTGAGCCAGGCGCTGACGGCTGGATCATGCCCTTGATCCCCTTCCACTGGACTTTGGTGCAGAACATCAAGCGCGATCCCTTTGAGCAAGCCGTCGGGGTCGCTCAGGAAACTGCAATGAGCATTGGCGGTGCCTTGGCTGGCCCGGTCACGGCCTACCAGTACGACTGGAACATGTTGCCCATCGGCCAGCAGTTGTGGGAAGAACAATTGATGTCCTACAAGACGTACCCACCGCTCCAATCGCCTGCGACCTACAACCTCGACGCTATCTTGGCGAAAGTCAAGGAGGCCGGCCATCCGAGCGAATAACCGCACAAACCGCCTGTGATTGACCGGAGCGGGAGCCCGGATCTGGGTTCCCGCTTGTTTTTTAGAAATATTTAATGACCTATCCCATGGAGAAGCCATCATCATGTTTAACCGCGATCCCGAAACACGTCAGGAATCACACCAAAGCTATAAAGCCGCGCTCGCGATCGGCATCCTCATGATTATTCTGGGGGCGCTCGCCATCACGTATCCCTTGTTCGCGACGATCTTCACCTTCAATGTCATTGGCTTTGTGCTGTTGCTGTTCGGCATCTTGCAACTTGCCTATGCCTATCAGACCCGTCACAATCCGGTGGGACATTTTATTCTCAACATTTTGATCGGCATTTTTTACCTCGCCGTTGGTTTTTGGGTTTTGAGACATCCGGTATTTTCGATGCTTGACCTGACCCTCGTGATCGGGCTTCTCTTCTTTATCGAAGGGGCGATTCAAGTGATCAATGCCTTTGAACTGCGCCCGACCCAAAACCGAGGTTTGCTGCTGGCCAGTGGCATTATCGGCATTATTCTAGGCATTTTGATCTGGAGTAATTGGCCTTTCGACTCCTTGACGCTTCTCGGTCTGTTGGTCGGGATCAACCTGATAACAACTGGGGTTAGCCTGCTACTGTTTTTTCGGGCAGCGAAGCAATCTCTCGCTGCTGGGGAATAAGCTGTCGATCGGGGCTCTGAACCCTAAGATTATGCTTGTCCGATTAGCTGGCCACTACTATACGTTGCCGCTAAGCCTGCTGTGAGTGAAGGGCCGGCACGATGGTCGGGGGCTGCTTCATGCTCATACTATTTGAGTTTTCAACTGCTACGAATCAGTTTTGAGGACAAATGCCTTGATTTTTCATCGAATCAGGTGCTCCTGACTAGATTTGCCAAATGATTCAGCTCATTCTCCGATGCTTGGCATAATCTGATACTTCGTAAATACCCTCTGATATTCGTTGCAAAAGTTCAAAAAATGATAAAGAGATTGTGTTTTTGCTTAAATCTTGTATTAATGTAGAAATGCATTTCATAATTTGCGAAGTGTTTTGCTGACCATTCAATGATTTGTCAACTGTGGAAATGCATTTCGTAATTTGCGAAGTGTTTTGCCGACTATTCAATGATTTGTCAACTTGTCATTTGACTGATCTGACATGCCTGAGATTCTTGTATTCTTCTTCATCTTGATTTTAGGTTGTTTTGAACTAGTCAAATTGCATGACTGTTGCTGAGTAGCCAAGTTTCCCATAAATAACGTTGATGCTGTTCCGTAGGGAATCGGTTGGTGCTAACGCAGGTTTGTTTTGTTAAACCAAAATAATGTTAAGTTGAGTTTGGAAAATGATGAAAACTGCCCTAAAAATGGTTTCCGTAACTGCGTTTACCTTGATTGCTCAAGGCTTGCTGCCGCTGGTTGCTGTTGCTGAGGTTCCTAGCCTGAGTGACGGATTTCTATGTGTTGCTAAAGGCAAAACCGACGGCAAGAGCATGTGGTTTCAGACCTCAGTCATCGATGATTCGACGATGAAGGCTGATGGAACGCCTGTGACCATTCGGATTATTCAATCAGAAACCGCTGAACAGCCTTATCCGTCAACGGTAGTGGGAACGGGGACCACCACCTATGTCGGCGACAATCGATACAGTGGCGTGACCGCAACTAACACGCCGATCGCCTTTGTCCTATCTAGCGATAATGCGCGAATTGCCCTCCAGCATGCTGGTAAGCCCTATGCCGGGATCTGTCACTAATTTGGCGCGGCAAGGCGCTAGTTCTAATTAGTGCCTTGCCGCTTCTTTCGGCATCGCCGATGTTTCAAAAATTTGAAGGAAATTCAATCACCATGAGAAAACCTAATTTACTCGCACTGTCATTGATCGGTAGCTTCGGTGTACTCATGGGAGGACTACCTACTAGCGTGCAAGCAGCAGAGGAGTGTGTCGCATTAAAGGAAGTGACCACTGGATCAACAGAAATCACGAAGCAGATTAAGCTTGACCTGCTTGGTAACAATAACTGGAATACTGATTTCGCCGTTCCCCCAGGACAAGACTTTCAGTTTTTCAAGGTGGCATTTACACCGCAGAATAATGCCTCTTATAAGGTGAAGGTGAATTTCAAATATAGTAATAATTCATCATCGACGGTGTTGGACCGACAAGGTTTTGTCGATCGTGGTGAAACCTACACGCGTCCATTTGTCTCACCGATTGGTGAAGAGCCTTATCAAGTCAATACCAATATTGGCGGCGATCGGAATAATGCCTACACGGTTTCGGTGGCGGGTTGTTATTACCGATAAGGTTTTGGCTTAAGGGGCACTGGTCTGTTAGCAGGATCTAAACTCTTGTAAGCCTGATTTGATGGGGTTCTCGCACCCTCACCCTCACATTGCCCGAAACCCTTGCAGAGCAAGGGTTTCGGCTACCTAGCTCTTCTCAGCAGACCAGTACCGTTAGTTTACTGGTTCCGGCCATTCCTCCGGCGGTCAGCATGCTGTGTATGATGTCGGCGCTCACAGTTGCGGTGATGAAGACACCTGTGAGTATTCCGATCGTTCTCTCAGTCATTTCCGATACCAATCTGATTCCGATGATTACGGTTGTTGCAATGGTTAGCTTTCTTTTAACCATGCGAATCTCATTCATCCCCACCCAACGCTCAAGAACTTCAATGCCTGAAATATCCTTTTAGGGTTCTGCCGTCTACCGCCGCGACCAATGACACTGTCAAGGCCTTCGCAGATCGTAGTGCTTCAATCATGAACTGTTCATTGTGATGGCTGACCTCCATCGTTTCGAATGTCGATTTAGTCACATCCGAGATCACTCCATAATCAACGTTCTTTTCATCTCTAATGAGAATGTTCGGTGCTTCGTTGTTGAGTGCAGTTCGGAGAAGTTATCGGCGATCGCAAAGCTAAATGATTGTGCAACGATCGGGACATAACGTCATTGGAGCGGACAATATTGCTATATTCCGGAAACTGTCGACTCCGGCTGGTTTCGGCCCGACAACCCGCAAGGGCACAGCACTGTTCGTAAAGTTAAAGGCAATGCTCCCCAGGCTGAGTTGCACCACTTCACAGGAGCAGGAGGCAAGCACGAACGGGGTAATTCTGAGGGCAAGCCACAGCGCCTCAGCTATTTCTGATGGATAAACTTTTGCACTGTTGGCGGCTGGACTGGTTGAGCCATAAGATTAGCTTATGCAGTAATGGCAAAAACCATCAACTATCACTGACGCTGTGTAAAGAAGTATTGACTGGCCAGAAGTTTGCCATTTTTGTATAGTCTGAACCGACAGGTAGTAGCAAGATGACCTTAGGTCGTTCAGTCGTTGCTCTCCCGCTCGGGCAATGGGGCCAAGGAACCCCTAAGTCGGTGGGGTGTACTAAATGTCAAACAGGTTAAGCATCTACAACCATCGTCAAACGAAGCTTCCAGCAATGATGCAGTTTCTGCATCATCTTATGAATGATTGATCCTTGCGACTTATCAAGCGAATGACAAGTTTAAATTCGATCTTGATCCCCATTTAGCCACCGAGCTCCATCTATGACACAGCCTAAAACACCTCCCCGCATCCACGTTCTGGCTAAACCAACCGGTGCAATTTGTAACCTCAACTGCTCCTATTGCTTTTTTCTCGACAAAGAACAGCTTTATCCCGGTAGCAAGTTTCGGATGCCGGATGAGGTGTTGGAAACCTATATTCGCCAACTGATCGAAACCCATCGCACGAAAGAGGTGACGGTGGCCTGGCAGGGAGGAGAACCCACCCTGATGGGAGTCGATTTCTTTCGCAAAGCGATCGCCTACCAGGAGAAGCACCGGAAGCCGGGAATGACCTTTGAGAATACGATCCAAACCAACGGCACGTTACTCGACGATGAGTGGTGTGAGTTTTTGAAAGAAAACAACTATCTGGTGGGGTTGAGTATTGATGGGCCGCGCGAACTGCATGATGCCTATCGGGTTGATAAAGGTGGGGGGCCGACTTTTGATAGCGTGATGCGGGGTCTACGGCTATTGCAGAAGCATGGGGTGGAGTACAACATCCTGACCACTGTGAATGCAGCGAATGGCGATCATCCGCTGGAGGTCTATCGATTTCTTCGGGATGAAGTGGGCGCTAGCTGGGTTCAGTTCATCCCCATTATTGAGCGGCTGAACGAGGATGGCAGCACCCTCCACCAGCAGGGCAACCTCGTGTCCGATCGCTCCGTTAAACCCGAGCAATTTGGCGACTTTTTGATCAGTATCTTTGATGAATGGGTGCGCCACGATGTGGGCCAGGTATTCGTACAAACCTTTGAAGCCGCTGTCAGCAAGTGGATCGGTGCACCCTCTGGTATGTGCGTCTTTGAACCCACCTGTGGGCATGCGGTAGCATTAGAACATAACGGCGACCTGTACTCCTGTGATCACTTTGTCGAACCCGACTATAAGCTGGGCAACATTCAGGATCAGCCTATAGGTGATCTGGTGGGCAGCGATCGCCAGCATCAGTTTGGGCGCGACAAATTGGAAACGCTGCCAAAGTATTGCCTGGACTGTGACGTGCGCTTTGCCTGCAACGGCGAATGCCCCAAAAATCGGTTCATTACCACACCCGATGGAGAGCCAGGGCTGAATTATCTGTGTGCCGGGTATAAGGCATTTTTCCATCACATTGATGAACCCCTCCGGCTTTTAGCGGAAATCATGCGACGAAACTATCCTGCCGCACAGATCATGCCTATTCTGGCTGCTCAGGATGCCGCCTTTGCCAAAGCCCATCCCAACGATCCCTGTCCTTGCGGCAGCGGTCAGAAGTTTAAGAAATGCCATGGTGCTCACAAAACCAACAAACGCCGGAAAGCGGCTCGTCAACCTGCCCGCACTTAATGGTGCAGGCAGGGGCAGCATTGATCGATTTGCCCTCCGGCGGTCAATGTCTCAATAGGAGGGTGGTGTACGGATACGCAATTAAATCGATTGGCAAGATTTACCTGCTGACTAATGACCATTTCATCAGAGAGACAAAACAATGCCGAGTAAAAAACCAAACATTATTCTGCTTGTGACTGATGACACAGGCTATGGCGATCTCGGTCCTTACGGCGGTGGCGAAGGGCGGGGGATGCCCACCCCAAACTTCGATCGCATGGCGGCTGAAGGCATGACCTTCTTTTCCTTCTATGCCCAACCGAGTTGCACACCGGGTCGGGCGGCCATGCAGACCGGACGCATCCCCAACCGCAGCGGCATGACCACCGTGGCGTTTCAGGGGCAGGGCGGCGGCTTACCCGCAGCGGAGTGGACGTTGGCCTCCGTGCTGAAACAGGCCGACTACCGCACCTTTTTCACAGGCAAATGGCACCTGGGTGAGGACGATTACGCCCTGCCCAATGCCCAGGGCTACGACGAGATGAAGTATGTCGGTCTCTACCACCTGAATGCCTATACCTATGCCGACCCCACCTGGTTCCCGGATATGGACCCAGAACTACGGGCTATGTTCCAAAATGTGACCAAAGGATCGCTGTCGGCTAAGGCGGGTGAGAAGGCCAAGGAAGATTTCAAGATCAATGGTCAGTACGTCGATACACCAGATGAAGGCGTTGTGGGAATTCCCTTCTTCGATGGCTATGTTGAGAAGGCGGCGGTGGAATTTCTCGAAGATGCTGCCAAGGAAGACCAACCCTTCTTCCTCAACGTCAACTTTATGAAGGTACACCAGCCCAACCTGCCGCACCCCGACTTCATTCACCAATCGCCTTCTAAGAGCAAGTATGCGGACTCGATCGTCGAGCTGGACTCCCGGATCGGGGCCATTATGGACAAGGTACGGGAACTGGGCCTGGAAGAGGATACGTTCGTCTTCTGGACGACCGACAACGGGGCCTGGCAGGATGTCTATCCTGACGCTGGCTACACACCATTCCGAGGCACAAAGGGCACCGTCCGCGAGGGAGGCAACCGCGTCCCCGCCATTGCCTGGTGGCCCGGGAAGATCGCGCCAGGCGTGAAGAACCACGATATTCTGGGCGGTCTCGATCTGATGGCGACCTTTGCTGCCCTCGCAGGGGTATCGCTGCCCACCAATGATCGCGAGGGACAACCGATCATCTTTGACAGCTACGACATGTCTCCGGTGCTGTTTAGTACGGGTAAGTGTGAACGCAAATCCTGGTTCTACTTCACCGAGAATGAACTGACACCGGGTGCAGTACGGGTGAACAATTACAAGGCTGTGTTTAACCTGCGGGGTGACGATGGTGCAACGACCGGCGGTCTAGCCGTAGATTCCAACCTGGGATGGAAGGGGGCAGAGAGTTATGTTGCGGTCGTGCCGCAGATGTTTGACCTGTGGCAAGACCCGCAGGAACGCTACGACATCTTCATGAATAACTATACGGAACGCACCTGGATGCTGGTCACCATCGGCGAAACGGTCAAAGAGCTGATGAAAACCTATGTGCAACACCCACCGCGCAAGCTACAGAGCGAGGGGTATTCTGGCCCGATTACGCTCACCCAGTATGAACGCTTCCAGCATGTCCGGGAAATGCTCGCGAACGAGGGCATCACAATACCATTACCCACCGGAAACTAGCCCAGAACTGGTGGTAACCCACTATTCGGCTTAACTGTCACACCACCCTGGGGTAACGTACCTGCCAGTACTTGAAACTGGCAGGTACATTCTTGTTTTGATTGATTCAAGCAGAGCGTGACCTCATTGGCGATTATTAAAAATACGGTTGCCAAAAGCGTGAGCAGTCAACTCTTTTTTATGACTTTCATTCCGTAGTTCTTGTATGGCTGACAGATAATGCTTGTCGGATGCAGAATAATCCGATGTAGCCTAACATCGCGTTGGCAACGCTGAGCCGTGAGGTATCCCGAGTGAGAATCACCTGCCAGTCGTGGGTTGATGGTGTGTGCCAACATGGAAAAGTCGCGCTAAGGTTAGGGCGCTAACAAGCGACGATCGCCGTCGCTTCGTAATTGTTGTACCTTGAATGAATTATTCTTGAACAATCTCCGTATAGCCGGATACGGGAGAAAATCGATCGCACTATCCCGCCGCAACTGCTTCGGGCTCGGCGCGTTCTGCCGCCAGACGATAGTATTCTGCTAATTGGGCTTCGATCTGCTGGCGCACGATTTCGCGGTATTCCATAAAGTGTTCATTGTGTGCACAAAGGACAACGTATTGCTCAATCACCGCCGGATTTTTCCACAAAATATGGAATAGGTGATGCCAGAACTTCCAGCGGGTTGACCGTTGGAAACCCTGTCGCCAAATGACGATCGACAGGGCGCGCACGACGCTCCACTCGGGCCATTGGAACGGTGCTTGAACTCTCGGCCCGCCTAGCTTGAGGAAATAACGATAGACCCGATCGAGATATTGATGCGGTTCGTAGAGCTGGCCGAAGGCGTCAATATATTCGTGGGCAATCTGATCGACGGGCCGCGTGGGCACAAAATTCATCAAGGTGGTTTGGTTAATGTTGCCGTCCTTGGCCCGCAAGCGTCCTTCTTGCTCCAACCGATGCCAAAGCGCCGTGTTTGGCAAGGCCTGTAGCATGGCGAAAGTTGTGGTGGGAATGCCCGTAATTTCGGCAAACTCAACGATCCGCTGTCCGGCCCCTGGTTTCTCGCCATCAAAGCCGATAATAAATCCGGCGATCACGCGGAGTCCCGCTTTGGTTACTTTATCGATCGACTCGAGCAGCGGCGATCGCATATTTTGGAACTTCTTAGTGACTTGGAGACTATCGGTATCAGGAGTTTCAATCCCCATAAAGACCGCGGCAAAATTACACTCCAGCATGAGATCGATTAGCTCATCATCCTCGGCGAGATCAAGAGAAGCCTCAGTATCAAAGCGGAAGGGATAGTTATGTGCTTTCTGCCAGACTTGCAATTCCCGCAACAACAGTTTCACACTGCGTTTATTGCCGATGAAGTTGTCATCCACCATAAACACCCCCCCGCGCCAGCCCATGTCATAGAGCGTTTGCAACTCGGCAATCAATTGCGCCGGTGTTTTGGTCCGACTTTTACGCCCGTACAACACAATAATGTCGCAAAACTCACACTGAAATGGACAGCCGCGTGAGAATTGGACAGACATGGAGTCGTATGCGGCACGCTCCAGTAAGTCATAGCGTGGAATCGGCGTACTAGTTACATCCGGCTTTTCGCCACCGGACGTGAATTCGCCACTAGTGTCGCCCCGCTCCAATGCCTCGACAAACATCGGCAGGGTAATCTCGCCTTCATCCAAAATCAGATAATCAACCCCCACATCCCGCATTTCCTGAGGTACCGAGGAGGGATAGGGGCCACCGACGGCAACGCGTTTGCCTCGCTGCTTGGCGGCCTGGATCAGCCCGAGCATATCGGCTTTCTGCACAATCATGCCGGACAGTATCACCAATTCAGCCCAGTCCCATTCGGCCTCGGTCACGCTACGGATATTCTGATCGACCAGCTGAAACTCCCAATCTTGGGGCAGGATCGCCGCCACGGTAATCAAACCCAGGGGTGGTAGCAACACCTTACGGTTCACTAGCTCGAGGATTTTCTCGTAAGACCAGAAAGTTTTGGGGAAGCGGGGGTAAACCAGTAGCGCTCGCAAAATTAGGGTATGCCTCGAATCTAGTAGGGTTTCTGAAATTAGCGTGGAGCAGTCGATGGATGAATAACCGTAGGGCTCTCAGCGAATCGAGCCTTCTAAACTGCGCGTGCGTCCAAAAACGCCGAATACAGTGGAAATTCCAAGATTGCTGTAACCCAATATTACAGGCTTGTGGTTATATTAACTTTTTTAACTACCAGACAGCAGAATCTTTGTGGGTTGGCTGGTTAAGTGGGGCCGTGATTATTTCTTAGTCATGCAGTCGGGTTGCAAAGTTTTGGTGGCGGTTTGGTGAGAGAGCCCGGGCCTTGACGATCGCCGCTGCGAGAAATCCGTAGGAGACCATGCCAACGATCGCCAATAGTGCGGGACTGAAGCGCCCCATCGTATTCCAGAGCGCGTGTAAGCCTGAAGCGGTCATATAACCAACCAGCAAAATTGACCAACGCGCCTGCGGACGTAATATCGATAGTCCGATGAAATAGCCAAAGTAGCCGCTATAGGCCATGTGTCCCGAAATCATACCCAGCAGCCGTGGAATCAGCAGTTGCAAACCCAACAATTGACTCACTTCCAAATTCGTTTGCAGTTGATTCATCGATACGACAGATGGCACATATTGTCCTAGCGTTTCGATCATGGTGAAACCAATCGCCGAAGCAGCCCCGAATAAAATGCCATCGAGGGGTTCCACAATCCCCCAGCGACTTTTTTGGGCTGGATTGAGCCCGGCACTGAATCCCAGAATTAAAAACAATGGAATGGCTTTAAGTAGCTCCTCCATTAACCCCGCGCCGAAAAACATCTGAATCAATCGCACTGGGAAGCTGAGTATCCGTTCATTCGTCGTTATCTCACCCGGTAAAACATCGCGGAAAAACCAGATAAAAAGTTGTAAGACTGGACTTTGGAGCAGGAGCACCGTTGCCAACGTCGTGCTCAGCAATACCCAAGCGGGTTTGTATTTGCCACAGAGCCGATAGACCACGTAATAGCAGCCCATGGCCAAAAAACTCGCTAGCAGTAGATTGAATACCAAGGGCGACTCGATCGCCATGAATAGGGCCACGACAAACATGACGGCGATTGCCCCTGGAACTAAATAGGCCTTCCGCTGGAGATCCAATCCGGTCGAGAAAATTGGAAATAGCTGCGTTAAGGTCACATGCGATCGTTGGTCGGGCGCGATCGTTGATTCCGCCGGAGGGTGGCTGGTTGAACTAGCCGCAGCCGACTGAATTGATGATGGCAATAGCTCAAATACAAATGCCGGACCAGCTTGACCCAGCTCGACTTGGTCGCCATGACTGAGCCTGCAGCCGCCCTGTAGTTGCTGCTGGTTGACGTATGTACCGTTGGCACTATCGAGATCAAAGATCCACCAATGTGCAGCTTGGCCATGGCGAGTTGGGACATAGCGAATTTCGGCATGACGTCGCGAAACCATGCCGTAGATGCAGGAGTCAATCACAATCTGGCAGGCTGGTTCACGGCCAAGTGCGACGATCGATTCACATGGCAGGTTGACTTGCTGCGGGACCACCCCCGGCGGCGCAAGATTCCGGTGGTCGATATGCCGGAGCCTGGCGAGCATCGGTAGGTTACCCATAGATCAACGGCATGGGGGCGCTAAGGTTGATTGGCTTTGGCGTCTTTGACTGCAACGACAAAGGCCGCGATCCCGACAGGAATACTCGCAATCAAAATTGCCACCGTTGGATTCATACCCAAATCCGGTTGTCCTGAGGTGATTTCAAATACGCTACCAACTGCAGCCACACCACAGATACAGGCGATCGCCAGAAATAAGCCACTCTTGGGGGTCATCATGGGATAAAAAACTCAGACTAGATAATATTTCGTTTCGGGGCGATCGTGCAGGCAGAAATTGTAATCGGCCTCAGCCGGAAAAAGCCAGCGCCGATCAGCTCATGGTGACGCACCGGCACAACTTGTCGATGCAACTTGGCAATCGTCATTAGGCTAAGGGCCGGACGGATTTTGGATTGAATCCTTTTTTGGTCAGTTCTTGGTCGAGGACGATGCGGTTATCGACCCGATCGACAAACATTACCCCATTTAAGTGATCAATTTCGTGCTGAATCACCCGCGAGAGTAGACCATGTGCTTGTAGCTTTTGGAGCCGTCCATGCTCGTCTTTATAGCTCACCTCGATCGCATCGGGCCGGACAACATCGGCAAACACACCCGGAACGCTCAGACAACCTTCCTGGTCCTGCGCCAGCTCCGCCCCAAACTTGCGAATCTCGGGATTAATCAGAATGTAAGGCTTCGTATCTGGATCCTCAAGCTCGCAGTCAATCACAATCAGTTGCTTATTGATCCCAACTTGTGGAGCAGCAAGGCCAATGCCGTCCTCGCTATACATGGTTTGCAGCATTTTCCGCGCCGTTTCGCGCAGTTCATCATCAATTTTAGTGATCCGTTTCGCCGGCTGCCGCAATACTTTATCCCCAAGGTGATGCACTTCAAGGGGCGGTGTTTTTAATTTCTTTTTCTCAACTGCGATGCTGCTGGTTGCCATGAATCTCGTCTGATTGACTACTAGGAGTGATTTGAAGCTGCCTCTATCTTAGCGAAGAACGCTCTCAATTGCCGACATAATGCCGGAAAACTCGCACTGCCCGTCGCTGCTCAAGGCATAATAGCGAACGTTACTGCATCAGGTGATCAATTTTACTGAAGCAATTGAGTGAAAATCATGGCTATGCTGCGATCGTTGACGAAGCTGGATTATCTGCTGCGAGAAACTTGGTTGAGTTTCCGTCGCGGTGGTTGGATGAATTGGGCCGCAATTAGTACGGTAACGGTGTTGCTGTTTTTGATGGGCAGCAGCCTCCAGGCATCTTGGCATGTCGAACGCCTCGCCAATCAGTTTGGTAATCAGCTTGAGGTCTCAGCGTATCTTGAAACTGGTGTCGATAGCCAAAGTCTGAAACCATTGGTGCAAGCCTGGCCAGGAGTGGCTTCGGTGCGTGCAGTGACACGTGAAGAAGCCTGGAAAACGCTGCTTCAAGAGCTGGGTGATGCCAAGCTAGAAGACTCGCTGAAAAACTTAGGTGGGAATCCGCTGGTTGATGAAATGCGCATTAAGGCGGTGGATGCGCAGTCGGTCGATCAACTTGTGACCAAGCTCAGAACGACGCAAGGGATTGATAGTGTGCAATATATTGCTGAGGCGGTCCAGCGGCTGGCTCAGCTAAATAAAGGATTGCGGCTGACCGGATTGGCGATTACCAGCTTTCTCACCCTGACGGCGATCGCGGTGATCACGACGACGATCCGGCTAATTGCCTTAGCCCGCAGTGATGAACTTGAGATTATGCGTTTGGTGGGGGCAACCCGCGCGTGGATCTATCTGCCCTTTTTATTGCAGGGGCTGTTTTTTGGCACGATTGGGGCGGGGTTCGCTTGGCTACTAATTCAGCTCCTGCAGAACTCCTTGCTCAAACTCCTAAAAAACCAGCCAGAACTGATCCAAGCGGTCACGCTAACCGGTGCATCAGCCTGGTCAGAGCCGTTGATTTTGCCGTTGATTCTGATGGTTTTTGGGAGCTTGATCGGGACGCTTGGCAGCGTTCTAGCTGTCCGATCAGTCAAAGCCTAATCACCTAAGATAACCACGGACTGCCATCTAGGACGCATTGGCAATGACATCGGATGACGGGTGCTCGATTTCCACTTGCGGATTAGCATTTAGATGATTCTCAACCAGCGCTGCCGGTAGACATAGCAGATTATCGTTCTGAGTCTGGATCAGGCCTTTTTGGCGGAGCTTACCCATCAGGCGCGTCACGGTTACCCGCGTTGAACCGATGGCGCTGCCAATCTGGGCATGGGTGAGTGGGAAAGGTAAGCAATAGCCGGCTTCCGTTGGTTCACCATACTCTTCGATTAACAGCGTCAAGAATCCCAGCAGCCGATCGATCGTTCGCCGCTGGCCCAGTGTACTGAGCCATAGTAGTTTGCGCTGATGCTGATAGCGAAATGCGTCCAATACTTCCCGGCGGAAGTGTGGCCAGTTATCGAGGTCGTTCCAGTACATCCAGACGACAGATGTCTGATCGACATGGGCATAGCTTTGGAGCGTGAAGGGTGACTGCGCGACAATCTCAAAGGGTTGACCCGCGCCAACAAAACCGAGAAACGCCTCTTCCGGTGCAATTCGGGCAATGCGCGAATTGTTGCTATTCGCGTTCACCTGGGCGGTGCCGACAAGTCGCACTGAGCCGCGTTGAACGAGATACAGTAACCCAGCTCGAGCGGGAATCTTTTCATCCTTATTGAATGTGCGGCAGCGGTAGTGTTCCTGTGCCCAATCAATAATTCGTTGCCACGTAAGAAATGGGCGGGCATTATCTGGGGCGTCTGATCCTGAATACATAGGAGTGAATGGTTACTAATGAAACAACGAGGAAACACCTGATCTGAGTTGCGCGATCGAACAAAATTGTCTGGGTCAGCTGTGTAGATTACGGAGATGAGATTTACAGTAAAGAAATCTCCTAAGATATCTACGCATACGCAAACTCAAGCGACTAACCTTGATTCCTGGAAGCGCTGTACTTAAACATCCATGAGATAAATGCGAAATAGCACATACGCGCAAACCCGCTCTCATTGACTGTGCCTATTTTAACCACAGGTGGCGAAGCTTTCCAAGGGGATGAACAGTTTGTCAACCGAAATTTTAGGTGAACTTTACATGCCGATTGTCACCTGCCTCCTTAAACCTACGGATATTAGCTTACGTGTATTTTCGCTGGTGCAACTTTATACGGCCATCTATCTCCGGGGAGATCTTTTTGATACAGCACCTGGGCGACCGTGTCTGGAAGCGGTACCTTCTGATCTAGCGAAAAGTGCTGTCAAGAAATGCTTTCAGCAACCAATGATGCGGTTGGCTGCAACTGCTGGCAGGGTTCATTACTATTCAGCGATTCCGTTGTCAGTGGCGGCAATGCTACAGCAATCGCCTCAGGTCGTGGCCGATTGGATGGTTGACGCGGTTGTTTCTGATACACAGCGGTCAATTCCACTGCGGCAGAGCACAACTCCTATTGATCTAGTGGATTTGCAAGTGGATCTGCAAGTGACGGATCGAGGCTACATCGAGTGGATACTGAGCGGAGTTTTGTTAGAAAAGTGGTTGCATCATGCTGCGGGTTCGATCACACATTTGCCGATCCCGGCGATCGTGCCGCCTGCTGCTTTTTTAAATTCAGAACGGCTCTGGCTTTGCTGCCACGCCTATGCGCGGTGCGATGCTTGGTTGAGGCAAGCGGATACAATATTATCGATCAGCATGTCTGACTCACCTGATCCGAACGAACAGTTGATCTTGCTCGACCTGATGCGAGTCATCGATCAACTAGCAGATGTGCCACTGCCGTTCCAGTCCATTTTTTATATTGACGCTTTAGATACTGTTAGGCAGGCGTTTGAGCATTTCTGGCAGAGTGATCTATATCAGTTGGGTAAACCAGTGTCAGCATTTCGATTAGGTTTAGTGATGTTAATCAAAAATCTGCTGGCCCAGTTGCTCCAGACGGGCTTCGGTGTCAAAGGTGCACCAAAATTTTAGTCTGGATCAATCCGGATAATCTCGCTCTAGAAAGTATCCATTTTTTGGGCATTAACGTTATGGAACGCCTATGAGAAATCCTTATCCTTCAACTAGTGACAAACGTTGATGAGGCCGCTATACTAATAGGTGTGTGAGGAACGAATCAAAAAACAAAAGAAACGCCGAGACGAAACACGGCCAGTCGTCGGCGTTTCTTTTGTTTTAAACCAATGGTCTTTGAGTTTGTGATGAATGCACCATCGACTCCAATATTGGGTTTCCCAATCGACGGGGACTTTAATTAGTCTGGTTGAATATGCGGCTCATTGCGTTGCGAGGATTCTTGCAGTGAAGGCGTTACATAAGTCATTACTTTTATTGCTGATTGCAATTTTCTCGGATGCTTATCCAGTTTCTATAAGCATAATCTGGCAATATGAAACCCATAAGAAATCCTTATTGTTTGACTGATGACAAACGCCGATTAGGTCGCTATATTATAGAAGTGTGAGGAGCGAACCAGTTAGAACGCCGAGACGAAACACGGACAGTCGTCGGCGTTCTTTCTGTTTTAAAGCAAGAATTTCTCGATCGCGATTGCCGCGCCATCCGCTTCAACATTTGGCGCAATCCAGTCAGCGGCCGCTTTAACTATTTCCGGTGCATCCCCCATTGCGACACCGATGCCGACTGATTGCAGCATTTCTAGGTCATTGCAGTTGTCACCGATCGCCATCACTTGCTGGGGCGTAATGCCTAATACTGATTCGGCTAGATAGTTGACGGCGTTGCCTTTGTTGACGGCGGGGTGTGTCGCTTCGAGGAAGGTGTCCACGGAAGTTGTGAGATACATCTGATTGGAGCTGTAGCGCGTCTTCAGATCGGCTAAAGCGTTGGTAATCAGTTGGGTGTTTTGGCTCATGGCCAGGAGCTTGGTCGGCGAACGATCGAGCAGCGAACGTAAGTTGTTGACCAGGATGGGCGTGATGCCTGCACGATCGATATAGGCTTGGGTATCAGCTAACATCTCTTGGACGTGGAGCTGATCATCAAGGTAGAGGTGGATTGAAACGTGGGGTTGCAGATGTGGTTGACTAAAGTAGTCAATCAGTGCCGCTGCGAGTTGGCCAGGTAGTGGTGTGTGCTGATGCAGTGTTTTGTCTTGGGGGTTTTGAATCCAAGCGCCTTGATAGGAAATTACGGGCATTGTGGATTGGACAATTTGGTGGAAGCGCACTGCAGAGCGGTACATCCGGCCTGTAGCCAGGGCGACAGGAATGCCTTTTGCTTGTACTTGTTGGAGAGCGCTGAGCACACGATCGCTGACACAGTTGGCTGGGCCGGCGATCGTGCCATCAATATCAACCACCAGCAGACGAATATCTTGAGCATTGGGCAGCGCAGATTGCATAGGAAATCCAAGTGTGATCAGTTTGCTTATGCTTGATTGTTGGCGGTAGCGGTGGATTTATGCAAGATTATGCGATGACATAGCCAAAAAACATAGCTAAAAAAGCGACCGGAACTAGCCAAAGTCAGGTCGCTCGTTGTATTGCTGTATGTGGTGAAATTCTGTATGTGAAATTGCACTTGTCAAACCAGTGCAACCAGGCTTTATGGCTCTTGCCGTAGCAGTACGACCATCTCCTCCCCGACGATCGGCGATCGGGCAATGACATCGCCCTCGCTGCTCGACAATTCGAGCGTTGTGAATCGTAGTGCTTTTGCCTTAGTTAAGAGGTTTTGGGCGAGCTCGTCTTGCTGGCCGAATGGTAAATCGTACCAATCTGATTCAAGGGTAATTTGGAGGATGCCAGCGCTCTTATCAGGCTGAATGGCCACCAACAGATCTGCCTGTTCACCGGCGGCTGTTTTCAGTTTTTCCATGAGTTTTTGTTTGGCAGTGAGCTTCACCGGCTTGGCTGGGGGTGTTGCTGTTGGTTGTGGAGCTGGTGCAGTCGCTGTGACTGGTGACGTAGTCACTGGGGCTGTGATTGGTGACGCAGTCACTGGGGTGTTTGGAACTGGGTTTGTTGGGGTTGGGTTGGCTGGGGCTTTTGTGCCTGGAGCGCTGAGGTCACGTGGGAAGGGCTGTCTTGTGTCTTGTGCGATATCGACAGGAAATTGTTTCGTGATCGTATCTGTAGTCGGTGGCGCTTTCCGCACCGGTGCGGGTTTGGCGATTACCGGTTGAGTGGTTGGCTGCACTGGTTTTGGGGCGGCGTGACCACCCGGCAGATGTGTGGTCACCCACAATAGCAGTAAGGCAAAACCGGCAAGAATACCGGAGAGGGAGCGATCGGTGAGCTTGCCATTAACATCGGCAGGCAGTCGCGATCGCGAAAATCTGATCACCTTGGCCCAAATTGGCTGTGTCTTAGTCCAAAAGGTATTGGCAGCTTGCTTAACTGGCTTAACATTCAGGGGCTTGGCTTTTGTCTCGTCCGTCGCCATCTGCTGTTCTAAGTTATCGACGGCTGATTGCAGGGTGCCGATCGTCGCTTTGAGCATTTGGTTGATTGTCGGACGGCTATTGACCCAGGCTTTCTGGGCAATGGGCTGGACGGTCTCAATCACTTGATTCAGGCTGCTGGGCTGAGAAGTACTACCAGTGGATGCAGGCACTGTTGTTGCTTTTGGCGGCTCTGGCGATTTGGGCGCAGAACTCGACTCTGAAGTGGTTTCAGGTGTCTCTGGTGAGTTTGTTGGCTCAGGCTTCTCAGACATGGAACATCCTTGGATTGAAGTCGTCCGATGGTTTTGGCAACTGTAATGCGTATTGTCATACCAGACGGCGAACCGTTCGGGGAAGTGAAAGGTTAAACTAATGAAGCGATTAACTCGCTGCCAATCACCCCTTCCAAGGATCAATCTACCCTAATCCTGGGGGATTGTGCTACTGCTTGGAGTGGAAATTCTGGTTTTGTGAGGCAGTTTTCCGTGGTGCATCTGCAGTTTTCAGGGATTACTGGCTGCGACTGATAGCTGAGCATAACCAATCGGTATGATCGCAGTGCTGTTCAACTTGTTCGGGAATCAGAAGCTATGCGTTTGACTCGTCGTCGGTTTTTGGGTCTGGCTGGTCTAGCGGGTGCGGGTACGATTGGGGCGCAATCCTGGTCGCGATATCAGGCGAAATATCCGTTTGAAGAGCCGTTACCGCTGCGTCCAGTGTTGGCGAAAGTCCCAGATGATGAGCTGATATTGCGGTTTGCGGCAACTGCCGACAGTGGCGCAGGAACGAAAACCCAACGGATGATTGGGCAGGCAATGGCGGATTGGCATAGTCAGAATCCCTATAATCTCGTGCTGATGGCTGGCGATAATATCTACGACAATGGTGATATTGCCCGGGTGAAGGCGACGTTTGAGGAACCCTATGCGGCGTTGCTGAAGCGGGGGGTGAAGTTCCGGGCTTGTTTAGGCAATCACGATATTCGGACGGCCAATGGTGAACCGCAGGTGCAATATCCGGGATTTAACATGGATGGGCGCTATTACACTTACAGGCAAAATAATTGTCAGTTTTTCGCTCTAGACACGAATTCCAATGTGGATTGGCAGGCGCAGTTGGCTTGGCTGGAGCAGCAGCTAGCGGCAAGTCAGGCCCCGGTCAAAATTGTCTATGGACATCATCCGATTTATTCGTCGGGCCACTATGGCACCGATGCAGCCATGGTGAAGCGATTAACCCCATTGTTTAAAAAATACGGCGTTCAACTTTACATCAATGGGCATGAGCATAACTATGAGCGGACGGCCCCGATCGATGGCACCATTTATCTTGTGACTGGCCACGGTGGAGCCTATCTGCGACCAGTGGGTAAGTCGAAGTTTACGGAGTTTGCGATTTCGCGCCACGGGTTCAGCTTGGTGGAAGTGCGTAAGAATGAGATCGTTATTCAGGGAATGGATAAGACGGGTGAGGTGTTCGATCGGGGTTTAGTAGCTTTGTCAGTCTGATGCTGCCGGATTACGCCCGATTCTGCGATTCAATGGGGTCATGCTACTTAACTTTCATTCGTGCGCTTTAGGCGTTATTGCCCATGAATTCTGCTGCTTTTGGTTCGTCGATCGTCCCGCCAAACATCATCCTCGACCCGATGTTGCAGGATTGGCTGCGTGAGGATATTGGCCGCGGTGATCGGGCAACGCAAGCGCTGCTGGCTGGAGGACGACGGGATAGCCAAGCGACTTGGGTTGCAAAACAGTCAGGCGTGCTGGCTGGTATGCCAATCGCGGCGCGAGTGTTTCAGCTACTGGATGCCAATGTGCAGTTTGACATTTTAGTGCCCGATGGGATTATGGTTGAAGCTGGCACAACGATCGCCAAACTGACTGGGGGATTCGATACGCTGCTGATGGGTGAGCGGGTGGCGTTAAACCTGGCGATGCGACTGAGTGGTATTGCCACGGTTACCCGGCAATACGTGGAGAAAATTGCCGATCTGCCGACCCGCTTTGCCGATACACGCAAAACGACACCGGGACTGCGGTTAGTTGAGAAATATGCCTCCCAAGTTGGTGGTGCGGCCAATCATCGCATGGGTTTGGATGACTCCGCCATGATTAAAGAAAATCACATTGCGGCGGCTGGGGGAATTGCTCAGGCGATCGCGTTTGTGCGGGCGAATATTCCCTATCCCATGACAATTGAGGTAGAAACCGAAACCCTTGAGCAAGTGCAGGCAGCGGTTACTCATGGAGCCGACATTATCATGTTGGATAATATGTCGTTGTCGATGATGCGCGAAGCTGTGCAAACAATCCGGGCCAAGAATGATCGAATTCGGATTGAAGGGTCGGGGAATGTGAGTCTCGAAACGATTCGTAGCATTGCGGAAACCGGTGTGGACTACATCTCCAGCAGCGGCCCGATTACCCGATCGGCATGGTTGGATTTGAGTATGCGATTTCAGCCATAGGTTTTAATCCTGGATAATGTTAAATGGGGCCAGCGATGCCTTCAATTCTAGAAAAGCCGCATCTTTGTGGTCGGGAGAACACATGAGGTGAGAATTGCACAACTCTTGTGGTTAATTGCGCGCCATAACCCCAAAAACGTTCTTGCCTCTTGTTGGTTTGACTTGTGGGTTGCGAATAAATACCTGGAGCTTAAAAGTTAGACCTTTGTTTGATCCCCAGAAAAATTTAACAAATTTGTTCGCATTAAGTTTTAATTCTGTAGCCCTTGATACAGAAAATTCGTGGTATATTTATATTGAATCGGAGGCGGTCACCGCAATCAGGTTCAAATTTCGACCAACTCACGTCAGAGAAGCGGAGGATTAATTATGTCTATCAAGCAACAAGCTCGTGCATTAATGATGCGTCACCACATGGCCAGCCAGCATCGTCAGGAATGTGCTATGACTCGTGCCGCCGCTGAAATTGGTCTGCCGAGTGAAGCGGTCGAAAAATGGGTCCATAGCCAAGGGAAGACGCGTCCATCGTATGCGTCAGATGATGCAAATCGTGCAGCGATGAGTTGACGACTCGGTGATTGACTCTCCTTATCCCCACCGAAACTATTTTGACTTAGCTTTGTATTCTAAGCAATTGAGTTAAGTCGCGTTCAAGACCATCCAAATTCAATCTATTTGGATGTTTTTTTGTCGGCAGGGATTCTGGGGCGCATCGGTATCGAGCGAGCTATACGAGTAGTTGCCCCGCGAGTTTACTGGCGCCGACCATGCCTGCAGCGTTGCCCAATTGCGCTTTGAGCAGTTTGACATGCCCACGCGATGTGGGAATCACACGGTTTTGGATTTCGTTAAAAGCCGCAGGGAAGAAGAATTCGCTGCCTTCACAAATCCCCCCACCAATGACGATTGCGTCTGGGGTTAAGACATAAATTAAGCTACTCAGGCCAATTCCCAAATCTTTGCCATAGTTTTGCCAGAATTGTTGGGCATCAGCATCCCCTGCCTGTGCCAGTTCCGCCAGGGCATGGGGTGATTTGCCGGTGCGACGTTGGACGGCAGCGATCGATAAATGTTGTTCAAGCGAACCCCGATTGCCACTGCGGCAGGGTTCGCCCTCGGGACGCAGGGCAATCAAGCCCAGTTCGCCCGCGGCGCCGTCGCGGCCACGATACAACTGACCATTAATGAAAATAGCTCCCCCAACGCCGGTGCCCAGAGTTAGCAAAATCATATTGGGAAAGTCACGTCCGGCCCCTAACCAATGCTCTCCCAAACCGGCACAGTTCGCATCATTTTCGATTACGGTTGGGAGCTGAAAGGCTTGCTCCAGCCAGTCCGCGAGCGGCACATCGGACCATCCATCCATATTGATCGCAATTCGCGCAATCCGACCAGACACATCCGCTGGCCCTGGCATACCGACACCGATCGCCTTGGCCTGTTGCTGTGGGTCAATTTCTGGAATGGCGCGCCGCAGTGCTTGAAAAACTGGCTCGGGATAGGATGGCTGAGGGGTGGCGACAGTGACGGATTGCAGACAATTGCCCGCCAAATCAAACCGCCCTAATTTGAGGGCAGTCCCACCAATGTCAAGTCCAAGAACTTGCGTCATAGGAGATCCGCTTAACTAGCAAGCAATGAGGTGCCACACTGTGATTCAGGGGCGATCGTGGTGACGGTAGCAAGTTCGGGTTTGGCTTCGGGAATCTGTGCCCAGGCTTGGGCCACAATTTCGCCCAGAAGCTGCCGTTGGCGGGCGCTAATCAAATTGTCTTCGGCCAAGACTTCGGCTGTTATATCTTGCAGGGTTTGTCCATTGGCGCGGGCAGCCAGAATGACGACTTCTAGCGCATCAACTAAAGCCTTTTCATGCACGGACGGCGATTGTCCGGCAGGCTCCGCACCATTCGGTGGGATGGGATAATTCATAAACAGGAATCACGTAACAACAGGGATATTAAATTTCCGGATGAAATCTCAAAAATTTACAAAACACACCATTTCAGTGGAGAGTTTAGCCTATTTTGGTTACCTGTCAAGCAATTTCGCTTCAGTTATTTGGCGCAGATTCTTTGCTCTTTAAGCAATGTTTGTGTCGTTCGACTTGGGACGCCAGCTGTCATGGGTTTAGGCGTTTCTGAGACCCGAGCAAATCGGCTAGAATTGCTGGTTCCTAGATTGATCATCGATGAAGTTTTGTCGCCCTTCATTGGTTTTTACGAGCGTGATTAATTGGGCGATGCGTTTCCGCGAGGATTGCGCGTCAGACTACGGGCCATTGATTTGAATTCGGGCAAGTACTGGTCAGCGATCGTTGCACCGACGATTCCTTGCATCAAAATGTACGATCGGTCGTCATAGAGGATGACTTGGTAGATGCGTAGCGGCGTGCCAGAATCAATATCCTCTCCGTCAGCCACGATCTCGTAACCATCGAGCCCATCAATTGTGATTTCACGGTTGTCAGTGACGGTGTTGATTTTCGTGTGCTCTGTCTGGAGCAGCCGCTGTACCGCAAATTGGCGCTGGCGCTCCATCGGCACTGGCGCGATCGATGGAGCCGCGATAAACAGCGGATCGGCGGGTGACTTTGCGGGAATCATTCCGTCCTGTGTGTACAGCAGCGCCTTGCCAATGCTGCTTGTGAGTTTGAGCTTGGTCGACGTCAGGCGCGCAAACCCTGTATCTGCGTCGTCAGTTGGTGCGGATGTATCGTCGATTGTGGTACTCAGTACGGCGGCTTTCAGGGGTTGGGAGAGCGTTGCCTCGCTGGATTTTGGGAAGGTGGCGGTTACCATTCTGGTTGTGTCTGCGTCCCCGAAGACTAAGATCCATTTGGCGAATTCTCTGCCGTAGGCAGTTTGAGTCACGCTGAGCAACATCCCGGTTTTGCCATCAATGTTGACGGGTGTTTTGCTATGCAGTGTGATGCCGCGAGTGCGCAATTGGGCAGCGGTAAAGCCACGCGTTGTCTCGGAAAATGGGCCGGGAATCTTCAACACCATGATTGAAGATTGTGTGCTGGGCTGCTGGAACCCGTGAAAGTTCTCCGCATCATCAAACCCCTTTGGCCGCACTAACTTGACGCCAACGCTAGGGAATCGGACGGATTGCGGTTGGATATCGATCGAACTGGTGTCCGTCTTGTCCTGATTTTGGCGCTGCTCGATCGGCGGCGCTGAACGGGCTGGCGCTGCGGCCTCGAAACCACA
>CAVPGX010000029.1:0-59688 GCA_963704065.1 uncultured cyanobacterium
GAACAAATTTATTCGTTATCGGACCTTGCATCTTGTTTCATGTCGGTACCCGACTCTTTCAAATCCTTACCAGCGCCTTGAATCGCCGCGCCCGTATCCTGAATCACTTCACCAGTGCTCTTTTGCACGACATCACCCGCTTCATCGATCGCCTCTCCAGTCTGCTGCACAGCTTCTTTAGTTTCTTCACGTAGCTCAGTCGTCTGACGCTTGACCGCTGCCGCAGCGTCTGTTGCAGCTTGGTCGACTTTATTAATATTCTTTTCCGTATCCTGTCCTATGGCTTCACCCGTTTCCTGGAACGCATCTCCCGTTTGATTAATTGCTTCGCCACCTTCTTTTTGGATGGTCTCACCGGTGTTGCTGCAAGCGTTGAGACCAATACCAGCAATCAATACACCAGTGAGCAAAACAATCTTGAATTTCATATATATTTTCTCCTTCGCGCCATTTATGTCGCTTAACGTTGTTCCAATATTAGTCTTTTCATGGGAGGATTCCGTCTACACAAATAGCGAAATGCTGTTGATTTTTGATCGTAGGAACAGCGGTCATCTCTATCAATTGGGTGAGCGCTTCAATCACAAAATCCAATAATTTGCCTCAAAAGTAAGACATTAAGCCACCCTAAATTGCAGATGTGCGCTTTGAAGAAGCATTGGAATATTACGAAGTGTGAACGTCCGTACGAAAGCTTTTGGAAAGTTCACGGCAACACATCGGGAATCTCATTTCTCTAATTGTTCTCTCTACTAAGAATAAATTTATGCAAAGCACAGAATTTCGACCTAAACCCAAAGATATGCAACCGCTTCAGCTCGACTACCCAGCTAGTCAGCGAGATATGGTGCCGCAACCCGATTCGGACTTATCGAACTACACATCGGCAGGCAAACTCACTGGGAAAGTCGCACTCATTACCGGCGGAGACTCTGGTATTGGCCGCGCGATCGCTATTGCCTATGCCATGGAAGGGGCGGATGTCGCAATCATGTACAACGCCAATGATCAAGATGCGGAAGATACGCGTATCGCAGTGGAATCCCATGGCGCAAAATGCCTCAAGTTAAAGCTTGATGTCCGCGATCCCCTGGCCTGCAAATCGGCGGTTGAACGCACGGTTAAGCAACTGGGTTCACTCAATATTTTGATCAATAACGCCGCTTATCAGATGTGCCAGGATAATTTCTTGGACGTGAGCGATGAGCAGTTCCGCCAGACAATGGAGACCAATATATTTGGTTATTTCTACATGGCCAAGGCTGCAGTCCCAGAGATGCAAGCCGGTGATGTGATCATCAATACCGGTAGTATCGTCGGCAAAATTGGCAAAGAATTCTTGATTGATTATGCTGCAAGCAAAGGGGCTGTACATTCCTTCACCAAAGCCTTAGCACTGAATTTGGCAGAGCACCAGATTCGAGTCAATGCCGTCGTGCCAGGACCTGTCTGGACGCCAAATATTCCTGCAACCATGCCAGCCGATAAGGTAGAAAAATTTGATACTGATGGCGCACTGCAGCGCGCCGCGCAGCCAGAGGAATTGGCACCTTCCTACGTATTCCTCGCCTGTCAGGACAGCAGTTTTATCACCGGAGCATTGCTGGATGTCACTGGTGGTCAGCTTTCTAGCTAAGGCAGCAGGCGTTGTATTCGATCTCGAATGCAACGCCAAAATTATCATCTATTGAACCCAACTCTCTCTCATTCCATGACTGATTACGACATTATCATTATTGGCACTGGTGCCGGTGGTGGCACCCTGGCTTATACGCTAGCAAAAACGGGAAAGCGAATTCTCCTACTCGATCGAGGCAAGCGGATTCCAAATGAAGCAGATAACTGGAATTCTCGCAAAATCTACCTTGAGGGCAAATATCAAACAGAGGAGACTTGGCTTGATTCCCAGTCAAACACAATCGAACCGGCACTATATCATCGGGTTGGGGGGAACACAAAAGTCTATGGAGGTGCCTTATTTCGAATGCGCCCCGAAGACTTTGGTGAAGTGCGTCATTATGGCGGCATATCACCGTCCTGGTGCTTAGACTACGATGATTTCGAACCATACTACACCCAGGCCGAACAAATTTATCGAGTACACGGTCAGCAGGGTATCGACCCTACCGAGCCCCCAACTCAAGCCACTTACCCAGGACCACCAATTCCCCATGCCAATCGCATTGCCCAAGTTGAGCAGCAACTGACTCAGCAAGGATTACACCCTTTCCCGCTGCCAATGGCGATTGATTACACTGCCGATCATCATCGGACAAACTGCATTCGCTGCAAAACCTGTGATGGCTATCCTTGCAAGATTAATGCCAAGGCTGATGCCCAAACCTGCTGCGTCGAACCCGCACTCAAACATGAGAACGTCACACTATTAGAAGGAGTGAAGGTAACGCGCTTGGTGGCCAATGCTACAGGGACAGCAATTAGCGCAGTAGAAGCAACAATGCTCGATCGTGATTCACAAGTGATCCAGCATTTTTCAGCCGATATTGTCGTCGTCGCCTGTGGTGCGGTCAACTCTGCCGCATTGCTACTCCAGTCAGCGAATCAATCACATCCCGATGGACTAGCCAATCGATCTGGCATGGTGGGGCGAAACTTCATGCGCCATAACTTGAGCAAACTATATGCGATCGGGTTGACCGAGAATGATTCCACATTTCAAAAGACCTTGGGAATTAACGATTTCTACCATAGCTCTGACCATAAATCGCTCCCTTTGGGGCATGTGCATTTGATGGGCAAACATAATTGGGAAATGATGCGTCCGGATCTACCCAGCTTCATACCGCAGCCAGTCCTAAAACTGTTGTCACAGCATTCTGTTGACTGGTGGGTACAGAGCGAAGATTTACCTAATCACAACAATCGTGTACGGCTCAACGCACAGGGTAAAATTTGTGTCGATTACCAACCCAATAACTTAAAAGCACACCAACGCCTCAAAGCCAAGTTCAAATCGATTCTGCGCAATATTGGACTCCCTTTGATCCTTGACTGCAATGTCCCACTCAAGATCCTGAACCATCAGGTGGGAACCTGTCGGTTTGGAACCGATCCGCAGACTAGCGTTCTCGATCGCTATTGCCGCACCCATGACGTTGATAATCTGTACGTAGTGGATGCGAGCTTCTTACCGTCAAGTGCCGCGGTTAATCCGTCGTTAACGATTATGGCAAATGCATTGCGGGTTGCCGATCACTTAAAACAGCGGCTCGGCACAACTGCTGTTGCTACGACCACACCGTCATAAACGGTACCAATTATGAAACCAGCCCCGCCCGCAACGCACGAACCGCCGCTTGCGTACGATCGCGCACACAACGACAGTTTAGAATTCTCAACCCACTATTTGTTGCGAGAGATGCCGTACCCGCTTTAGCCATATTACGGAATGAAGATCCCGAAAATATGATGCCACAACGACGACGGCTGATTCTTCTAGACATAAATCTACCAGGTATGAGTAGCCTCGATTTTTTGCAGGTATTGTGGCAGGAGCAGAGTTTGCAGTCCGTACCCGTCATTATGCTGATGTCAACACTAGATGACCAGGAACGTTTTGAGCATCATAACGTTTGCGTATCAAGCTACATACTTAAACCAGTAAACTTCGATCGATTAGCAGAATCAATCCAAGCTATTAATCAGTTTTGGGCTATCTGTGAAATGCCCTAAATCGGCTAGACCAGTGGTTTCTATACATACAATTGAAATACGAAAAAGACATTGTCCTAGTTCAGTACTTTAGGTAGAACACATCTCCGATCAACTGCTCTACGATTGGGTTATTGGAAGCACCAATTCAAACCACACAATAAGGAGATTCAGTAATGGGTATTCAAGAAAAAGTTGAGGCAACTGCTAAAAACATCGAAGGTAAGGTGCAGGAAGCAGCTGGCAAAGTAACTGGCGACAAGCAAGATCAAGCCGCTGGCAAGGCAAAGCAAGCAGAGGCATCCACTCGCCATGCCGTTGAAGATGCGAAAGATGCAGTCAAAGATACAATCGACTAATTTTGACGGCACATAAGTCAATCGCTCAGTATTGGCAGCGGCTGTAAGCTGCTCATAACATCTACTTAATTCAGCTCGATTGGACGCATTCCTCAATGGCGATCGTCCAATCGAGCTTCTTGCTTTTTTCAATCCTAACTGAGTGCCATTTTTAAGTAATCGTCAGTTTCACTATCCCTTTAGAATGACATGTCTTACACCTGAAGCTCCTCCTAAAAGTACAATGCAGCCCTGGATCGAACTGATAAATTGATGTCATGTTCAATTTGGAATTTTAGGAGCGCTTTAAGGGATGAATATCATTGCTTGGATTATTCTTGGTTTACTCGCTGGGGCGATCGCAAAGGCCATCTATCCAGGGCGTCAGGGAGGCGGATTCCTATCGACGATGCTGCTTGGGATTATCGGTGCGTTCTTCGGTGGTTCACTACATGCTCTACTTAGCACGGGGTCGCTACAGCTCGTAGGGGCAAGCTTAAGTATTGGGGGCGTATTCGTGGCTGTATTAGGCTCAATTCTGGTGATCTTCCTCTGGCAAGTCTTTAACCGTCGATCAATATAGGCTTCCAAGAGTCCATAATATTGGAATACCTACATGGTGAATTGCTACTCAGTCGATACGTGACTAGTGATTCGCCATCTCTACCCTGGTCTAGGAGATCCATAATGGGCAGCGGAAATCGCGATGACATACCAACCCGCGGGCAGATGGAACGCAATCTTTCTCAGCGCATTTAGGCTCTCTATCGTAAGAAGTTAGAACATCAACCCGATAAAGTTACCTGTCGCCTCATCGATCTGCAAACTAATGATCGCCCTAGAAGGCTCAGTCACACACGCTGAACGCGTATTAGCTGAACAAGCTGATCAGTCTTTAGTTGAGCAAGTTCGAGATGTATTGGATACGGCATTTGAGAATGACTTAAAACTCCTAGTTCAAGCAATTACTGGGGTGAAGATTGTGGATATGTTAAGCGATTCGACTGTTGAAACAGGACGTTTAGGCGTAATCGCCGTTTTGGATGATGAACCAAAAATAAGGCAATCAGAACCCAATGGACGCACATTAAACATGTAAATGCTTGCATGCTTCGAGCGCCGATCTGCAGAAGTCAAATAGTTGATTGCTTTGGACATTGCTTCTCCCAAAGGATTAATGTCTTAATTTCTATTATTTCAGTCTCGAATTTAGAAGTGAGGTACTTCCCAGTGAATATGCTTCTAGGAAACTCGTAGAGGCAGATTTCAGCAGAAAGCATCCATCACTGAATCTCACCTCTACAAAAGATTGATGAGGTTAAAACCCAAATAAACAGTACACAATCAGCCGAATAAATGAGTCTATCTTTTGAGGCAGATTTAGAAATTGGCTTTTATTTCTGAGAACTTTCTAGAGAATGGAATACGTCAATAAAATCGCATGGAACCAATCTCAAACGAGATTTTCTTGATTTATTTTATTTTCGCTCACACCGCAAAACCGATTCATCACACCTTCAAATTCCAGAAAATCACAGCATCTTTTACATTCGGACAAAATCATTGAAAGTCAATGTTCGTAAGCTAATAGAGCAACACTACAGATCAGATTTTGCTGGCTCTACTCGAAAAATAATATCCAGAATTATTCCTTTAGACATAACAGCCAGAACTCCGATTCAGAACAGTCTCTACCTATTTGAAGTTTATAAACTTTAGAAGAATTGATAAATTTCTAGTGTGGAAGTTTTGAGCAAGCGTGTAATCGCATTCACTCAAAGCTTCCTCGGAAAAGCAATACAAGGAGTACACACTTATGAATAACATCACAGAAAGCAAAGAAGCCTACAGTGCCAAAGTTGAGGCGCAGTTAGACAAGCTAAACGCGCAGATCGACGAACTAAAAGCCAAGGCGCAGCAAACTAAAGCTGATGTCTCTGCCAAATACTACGAGCAGCTAGAAGAGCTCTATCAAAAGCGCGATACAACTCAATCCAAGCTCAAGGAATTGAAGAACGCCAGCAGCGAAGCCTGGGAAGATATGCAAGAAGGATTTGAGCGTGCCTGGTCAGAATTAAAGCAATCGTTTGATCAAGCAAAAGCGCATTTCTGATCAGACCTGGCATGATGTCTATCACACTTCAGCTATGGCACGTGTTTGATCAGATGGTAGGCAGTCTGTACCGTAGGTTGAGATGTTTGAGCCGATTAGTTTAGTTTTCGATCAAAGCCTCATTTGAACCCGACAGACATAAATTACGATCTCGCTAAATAGGAAGAGATTATGAACCAATTTATGTTCTGCAGCTTCGAACTATAGGGTGATTCGTAATTGGTGACAACAGGATATTCTGTAGACGTATTAATCAAATGGCAATCGCAACCAAGGAGAAACTAGCATGTTAGAATCACTGAAAAAATGGTTATCCATTTTCCGTATTCAAATTAGAAAATCTGCCATCGCAGTATTAGGTTTAGTATTAATTACCTCGCTGCAAGTTGCGCCAGCAAATGCACTAATACTACAGCCAACAGTCGCGATCGGACTCAAACATCAAGTTGAAGGCGCGGTTGATCAAGGAGTTGGCAAGGTTCAGCAAAAGGTTGGTCAAACAACAGCACAGGCAGAGGGTCTAGCACGCGAAGCTAAGGGCAAAGCAAAACGTGACATCGGGCGAGTAGAATCGGCCGCTGAGTCCCTCGGCAATAGCGCTGAAGATATGGCAAAAGATAGCCGCAATAGTTTGAATGACATTGGCGACAAAGTTGATGAAACCGCTAACGGAATCGCCGAATCAATCAAAGACTTTTTTGACTAAACATCTTACCCAACACAGTGAGTTTTCTAGCTCAACACTTGTAATTAATTGAAAAAAGGAGGATACCTCATGGCAACTCGACGTTCTTTATGGATGCGCCTAGCAACAGTTTTTTGTACGTTCATGATGTTTATGGGCTTGGTAGCCGCACCGAGTTTCGCAGCAGACAAACGTGATAAATCTAGTCCAACGCCGGAAATTATGGACGCAGCGGAAAAGGTGGCAGGTTCGTCACCCCGCTCAATGAAAGAAGTTCAAGCCCAGTCAAAAGGTGGTTTGAACGGCGTACAGGGTACAGCTGACTACGACAAGATGGAGAAAGATAGCCAGCAAGACAAACCCGATAATGTCGTCGCCCGCAAGGTGGACAAAGTATTGGATAAGTATTCCAACTAATCACCTGAATCTGTAATTGCTTTACCGAAATAACGGAAATGGCTTTGCGATCCATCTAATTTACGACCGATCGAATCGTAGAGCCTAACCCAATTTCATGTTTGTTGATGTATTAATGAGGTACGAAATGCGTAAGCTAAATATTGGTTTAACAGAAGAGCAACGCGCCGGTGTGATTGAGCTATTGAACTCAGCGCTTTCCGATGCTTATCTTTTATTGGTAAAAACTAAAAAATACCATTGGGATGTTGTCGGTCCGCAGTTTATGACCTTGCACAAACTTTGGCAAGAGCAATACGAAGCCTTGACCGAAAGCGTTGATGCATATGCTGAACGTGTGCGCCAGTTAGGTGGCTACCCAGTCGGTACAATGGCTGGCTTCTTGGAGCGCGCAACCATTAATGAGCACCCTGGCGACCTACCCACTGCAACGATGATGGTTGATCGGCTCGTAGTCGACCACGAAACGGTAATTCGTAATTTGCGCCAGTCTATCGATCGCTGCACAGAAGACTTTCACGATGAAGGTACCGCTGACTTTTTGACTGGCGTAATGGAAGCCCACGAGGAAATGGCTTGGATGCTACGCTCCTTTATCGAAGGCGAACGTCTACAGTCAGATGGGGTACCAGCCGAGAAGCAGAGTGTTCGCACACCCGCTCATGTGTAGCAGCATCTAGACAAGCGTTTAGCCCAGTAGTGGCTAGTCAGACAATCAACCCCCTTGAAGTTAGACCCCTAGGAGTCAGTATGGTTACAACCCCTGTTAAAACAACGGAAAAATCTGAAGTAGCAACGATCGAGCGAACAATTTCAGCCGTTTATAAGACTCAGGCTGAAGTGCAATCGGTAATCGAACGCTTGAAAGATCGCGGTGTGCCCGTAGAAGACATTTCGGTACTCGGACGTGATTTCTCAACTGACACGCGTGTGGCAGGATTTATTACCAAGAAAGATGTGATTCTTGGCGGTCTGAAGCAAGGTGCAATCTTTGGTTCTTTGTTTGGTTCGGTTCTGAGCTTGCTGACTGGCGTCGGCGTATTGTTTATTCCCTTCGTCGGTCCTGTAGTCGCTGCTGGCCCCTTGGGCGCAGCCTTGATCGGTGCCGCTTCAGGCGCCTTAGCGGGGAGTGCCGGAGCTGGGCTAGCATCGTTACTAGCAACCTTAGGCATGCCTGAAGATAAGGCCGCAATTTATCAAACGAAAGTCACTGCAGGTGAATATCTAGTCATGGCCGAGGTGCCTGCTAGTAAGACCGGTGAATCTCAGTTATTGATGGAAACTGCTGGCGGCCAGGAGATTCACGTTACCCATGCAACCTTGCCCCGTGCCTGTAGTGGCGAGTGTATGGGTCCAGATGACTTAGCCCCGGAGGTACGCAGTCATCTTTCAGAAGCGGCGCAAGCAGACTTTATCAAGGCCTACAATCAGACTTTAAAGCAGTCAGATGACGCTGAAAAGGCCGAGCATAATGCCTGGGATGTCATTCGATCGCAATACAGTGAGAATGAGCAAGGTATTTGGGCATAATTCACTTCCCTGGCGAGTTCGGTAATCGATTCTCGATCTAATTTTGACCTTCAGCGTTTAATAAGAACGCTGGAGGTTTTTTCACTTACTTAAAATAAATCAACATCATGACCAATTAGCGTCACTGATTTTGTTGCTGCGTTACAACACGGCGATTATGACCCGCTTCCCCCAGGATCAGACTTCCCCCTTCAGGTAAATCAAATGCGCTTTAATCTTGGTTGTCGGATGGAATTCCAAGCCGATTGTGATGTCCCTGTGATCATGATGCTGCGGCCACGTAGTGGACTCACGCAGTGGATTATCCAAGAACAATATTGTTTAACACCTTTTACACCAGTGATCGAATATACAGATGGCTACGGCAACCTATGTCAAAGATTAACGGTTCCAGCAGGGATTTTTCAACTAGAGGTAACTGCCCAAGCAGAAACAATCGCTAATGAAAATGGCGATCGAGATCCAGCATTCATCCCCATTGCCGCACTCCCTGACACAGTTTTACAATTCCTGCTGCCGAGTCGCTACTGTGAATCGGACAAGCTACACGATATGGCAGTAACCATCACAGCCGATTTGCCAGCTGGCTACGCTCAGGTCGCCGCAATCCAGGATTGGATTCATCATCAGATTGAATATCAATATGGCACAAGCAATGCCTCTACCTCAGCCGTCGATGTGCTGCACCAACGTCAAGGTGTATGCCGTGATTTTGCACATTTGGGTATTGGTCTATGTCGCAGCCTAAATATTCCCGCTAGGATGGTAGTTGGTTACCTACACGGTTTAGAACCAATGGATCAACATGCTTGGTTTGAGGCTTATCTGGGAAACCAATGGTACACCTTTGATGCCACTCAAGCCGCTCCATCAACACAACGGATCGTGGTTGCCTATGGGCGTGACGCAGCAGATGTTGCACTGATCACACAGTTTGGTCCACTAGCATTAAAACATATGCAAGTCTGGATCGACGCCGGATGAAGCAGGCTTGCACCTTACATATGATTTTGCATATGGGGATACAGTTCAGTTTGAAAGCGGCTGTAAACAATATCCATCGCTTGCCACGGTGCATACCAGTACAGGTCATAAATCACCGTTAGGTCAGATGTCTTATCAGCAGGCTGATATAGCTGAACTAACCCAATATTATTTAAACCGACAACTTCCGGCCCTTCTTGCCACCAACAGCTGTCCCAAAATCGCTGCCACAGACCCCCAGCGTCATTTGAAACTGTAGCAATCCGCCGTAACCAAGTGGGAGACGCTTGCAACTTAGCTGGCTGCACCGCCGCACGATGTAACCACTGAGTACGGTAGGCCCAATCAAGCGGGCGGCAGGCGTGAGATGATTTCCGGTTGAACCAGGATTTGAGTGAACAAACGACTAATCGCCAGAATCGTGGGGTAATTTCTGTCTCACCCACCTTACCTAACTCGCCAACCCAATAACGCGTACGTTCTGGTAAGAGCCATTTCAATTTTGTATGCAATATCTCTGTCACCGATTCGGAATTGCAGATCGCGCTGGCAATTAGCTGGACTAAACAAGCATCCGGCGGTTCATCGGATCGTAAAAAAGTGCGCGTGTTACTATCCGGCTGATGCCAATAATCCAGCCGTAGCGCCGCGCCAAAATGAATATCACCTGACAACAAAATCACTTGCTGACGATCGCGAAACAACTCTTTCAACATCTGTGGGCGGGCATTCCCTTCGAGATTCCACGAATCGCCAATATCGATGTCGAAAGTATGATTTTGATATTGACCAAGGGCCTGCAAATAATCGAGTATTTCCAACGTAAATACATTCGTTGGTGCCACCACAAAGGTTAATTCTGGTGGTGATGTCTCAGAGCAATCGGCTTGCAACATAGGCTGCAACTGCTGGGAGACACGACTCGAACTAATGAGTTGCGGTGGAGCGTCGGACGATTTATCGAGCGGATAGCCGCGTTGCGTTCGGGTATCTAACACAATCACTTCATGGGCCGCACCACGCACACGATAGTGCCACTGCAATGAATCGGTTGGCCGTTTAAGTAACAGCATATCCTGCTCTTGCTGAAACTGCGGCAAATCAGTTAATGGATCAATGATTGGCATACCAATCGCCTGATTGATCATCGCGAGGGCTGGCGTATGTTCACCACCAGCCTCACACCAACTCTGCGTTGCATGCAGTAGTTTGGCACCAATTTTTCCAGCTGAAAATTGCGCCGGAGTATTTCCCCAAGCCTGAAACAAACTATAAGCCAGCAGGGCATTACGCACAATTTGCCGCCCTAATGGCTTACCAAATACTCGCAAACACCAATCCTGATTTAGATTCCAGTCATCGCTAACATCATGATCGTCAAAAATCATATATGTTGGCACATTAGCCAATGCCCGTCGGATGAACGGTTGCGTTTGGACAGTCGTGTTCAGGTAATGAAGCTGCTGGTTCCAACGCTTAGCCGCTTCACCACTGCGTCCAACTTGCTCCGCTCGGGGAAATTCTAACGCCCAGAGACATTCTGACCAAGAAAAGAGATAGCTGGTGCAATATTCACTGAAACTGAACAAATGACTGTTAGTTTTCTGTTGATCACCCTGACAGCTTGCGGTCAGACCCGCTGCTGATTCGGCCAATGGTTGTCGTTCTCCAGGCTGCAACTGTTTTGCCATCAGCTTAGTCTGTTCGCATATCAACGGTTCAGTCCAGCCAAAGAGGACGGGAATTACTTGCTGAATCCCCCATAGAAACGGATCAGCAACTTCATCACCGTAAATCTGATCACCCGTGAAAAACAACTGATGCGGTCGAGCATTCGGTTGATCAGCGGTTTCCGCAATCAGCTGATCAACGATCGGCAATGCATCAATGCCTCGATCGTGCACTTTACGACAAGAGCCATGAAGCAACCGCAGATCATTGAGATCCAACGGCGACAAGGCAAAGGTCGGCAAACCATGATCAAAATAGCTGACCGAAACATCCGGAAAATCGCTCGATCGTAGCGCTTGTTGCAAAGATATAGACTCACCAGGCCGATCGTCTGAGGTAACATCACGATCAACCGTAAATTCCAGATCATACGCATACAACTCCCCTGGAATCAGGGTTGCATTATTCTCCGACTGCGCCGTCACCGCGACGATATGCACCGCCTTACCAAGCGCGACTGTATGACCGCTGCCGATTAGCCTTGGGTGCGATCGTTGATCATGTACAACATCATCAACCTGAAACACTCGTAATTCAACTTGGCACGCCATTCGTAATGCCATCCAAACAGTTACGCTACCGCCTTCCACACGACGGAGTATTGGACCGGCAAGAATTAGTGGCAGTCGAGAAAGTACTAATTTTTCAGTTATTCTGAGCATCCTATTCGACCGACGGGTATCAGGCAGGCACAATTAGTTAGATAAATGATTCTGAGGCATTTCAGGATTTTTTGCTCTTTAACGCGTTTATTATTTACTAGCGACACAGCATCGCTAACACATTGGCTATGAACTATTCAATAAAATGCGGTAAGCACCAAACTTAGCGGGTGCCTGCACCGATAGTTACATTTGGCGAAGTGGTGGTGGAACGCCATGTCTATCAACGCTCTGGTGGTGGTAAAACTTACTGTCCGATGGAGCGCGAAGGCCGCATCATCATCACCTCAACCCCGTTGTTTGCGCAACAGGTGTCTTCCAAATTTGCCTATGGGTCGGCGCGCGCGGTGCAACGCGATCTGGGCGAGAATCATCGTCGGCCCGTGGCCGTGTCTTACATTCAGCGCGTGAGCGAAGCCGTTGCCAGTATCATTGACGCCAAAGAAGAAAGTTGGAACTATGTCCCACCCAAACTGGATGTGGCGATTCACAGTGTGGCAATTGGCTTAGATGGCACCTGCATGTTGCTGTGTGACAGCGGCTGGCGCGAGGCGATGGTGGGCACCATCAGCCTCTATGACGCCCAAGGAGAACGACGGCATACGGTTTATCTGGGCGCCACGCCGGAATATGGCAAAGCCCAGTTCCTCGAACGCCTCGAGCGCGAAATCGGGCGGACCAAAGCCCGCTATCCCCAAGCTACCTATATCGGCATTGCCGATGGCGCCGTCGCCAACTGGCAATTTCTCAACCGCCATACCAGTGAACAGATCCTGGATTTTTATCATGCCGCTGGTTATCTCGGTGCGGTTGCTGTGGCGCTTTACCCGGAAGACGTCATCCAGCAGCAGCAATGGCTGGACCAAAGTTGTCACCAACTCAAACATCATCCCGGCGCTGCGACGCAACTCTATGAACAGATGCGTGAACTGTCGGAACAGCAAACACACCCGAAGACCGATTCGAGATAGTTTAACGGCCGCGGTGACCTATTTCCAGAATCATTGCCATCAAATGAACTATGCCGTTTACGCGGAGCGACATTATCCGATTGGCTCGGGTGTGACGGAAGCAGCTTGTAAAACGGTGATTAAGCAACGCTTGTGCGGTTCTGGAATGCGATGGAAAGAGATGGGTGCAGCTGTTGTGCTGAGTTTAAGAACGTTGGTCTTAACGGAGACGCGATGGCGTCAATTCTGGAATAAGGCTTGGCAAGACTAGGTTCAAACCCAGAACCAACATCCGTAGGAGCTGGAGACACTGCAGATGTCTCCACACAATGTGAAATGTTAAGTAACGCACTTACAAACACCAACAGCACAAGCCCCCAACGTGAAATCGGATGGCCAAGTATGACTTTTTCACGAAAAAAGTTCATAGCGCATTGTTTCCTGAAACGCCATTTAGTTAAGCTAATCAACCTTAGAGCTAACTACGTGCATCATAATCACGCCCGAATTTCGGAACAATATCAATCGTCCCTGTATATTCCATCTGCGCAACTGCACCCGCAGCAATCACCACAAGTATTGGGATCATCCAAAGAGTGTAATTCGTTTTTTTACCAACTAGTCGAGGCATTATATTTGCTCCTTTCAAAATAGTCACAATCAAGGTAACTATGGGCAATCTACTGACCCGCTTGCTTGCGTTCAATCTCAGCCTCAACCTGACGGGCCATCCCTTCTGTTTCCATAGCCGGATTATTAGTCACCTGACCAACAAACTCCTGGACCGTACCAGTCATATCCTTAACCGTTGCACCGATGTGATCCTGAGCTTCACTAGCCAATGCCTGCCCTTCAGCCACACTTTCGCTGGTCTGCTCCTGTAAATCCTCAAGTTTTTCCTGCGCCTGGTCGATCGTCGCTTCGGCACCATCTTTCAGATTTGTCACTTGATCTTGCAATTGTCTCTTAATACTCATATTTACCTTTTTCCTTAACGTTGTACTTCGTAGCTACGTATAATCTACAAATAACCACAGCAAAGTAGTTCTACCAAAAGTAAGTGATTGTGACAGTGGTTATGCGCTGCTTTAGCTGATGCCCGCAAGAATCGTCGGTTCAATTGCTTGAAACCCCTGCACAGCAGGCAGGATCGGTTGCATTACTTTCGAGTCAAGGCAACATCTCTCTTTAGTGTGAGCCAATCACGTCATATAAGATTTGCGAGTTGAAGTCATTCGATTGGCGAGTTCTTACGTGGCCATTGATATAAGTGCTGATCAGCATAAGAGTCACTTGCATGTATGACTTTCTGCCTGATTTTTACATGATTAATCAAGCGGAGACAATCAATACCGAAAAATAGGCGAGATTAAGCAAAATACTGCAGCTCGAAGTAGAAATTAACGCCAAGAGGCTAAACGCCAATTTTTTAGTTAAGATAAATTGGACTGACTAGCACAAGAATACAAGACTTGCATTGTAGGCCTTTTTAAAGGCCATAAGCCTTGCACAACAGAGCTTTTAGCGATTTCGTCTTGGCATCCTGGCAAATCTCATTCAGTTGAGGTTTGAGTCCTAGTTTTGGGTACTTCCCATATTTGAGTAAGGCTGTTATTTGAGTTTGGTAATCCACTTCGTTTATCGCGGAACATCCCGTTATGAGCCAGCCGCTTCCAGAAAAGTTGCAAACCCACCCGCAAACATTATCTCAGCCCAAAGCGAATATATCACCGCTGTGTCTTCAATTACTAGAACTGATTCCGCAAGTAATCTGGTTAGCGGATGCACAAGGTAACTTAATTCATTGCAACCCCGCTTGGCAAAGCTACACCGGGCAACCATCGAGCGCCGCCTGCGGCAATCGGTTTCTTGATTACTTCCATGCGGATGATCGCCGACGCTTATCTGTCGCGTGGGAGAACGCGATCGTTCAGAAACAACCAATGCGGGAGAAAGTACGATTACGTATGGTTGATGGCTCCAATGAATGGTTTCTTGTGACCGCAAAACCAATCCAGAGCGATCCTGCTGACACTGATCTAGACGTAGCTTGGTTAGGGATGATGACCCGCCTCGCCAGTACCGCAGGCGATCCTAACCTGATCGAAGGTCAAGCGTTCCTGGAGTCAGTCTTCGAAAATATTTCTGACGCCTTAGTTGCCTGCAACGCCGAAGGCAAGCTGGTACTATTTAATCGGGCCGCACAAGCGATTCACGGATTGCCACCAGAGCCGATTAGCAGCGATCGCTGGGCGCAGTATTACGACTTATATGATGGCACGGGGGAAAATACGCTTGCCCCAGAAAATGTGCCCTTATTCAGCGCACTGCGCGGCGAGAAAGTCCGAGATGCAGAAATGATGATTATCCCCAAGAATGGGAATGCTCGTTCTCTGGTGACCAATGCCGACCCAATTTATGATAAAACTGGACAACAGCTCGGTGCTGTCGCCATGATGCGGGATGTGACAGAATATCGTCGCACAATTGCCGATTTAGAAATGAGTGAGCGGCGGTTTCAGGCAATTTTCAATCAGACATTTCAGTTTATTGGACTACTGTCCCCCGATGGAACATTACTCGAAGCCAATCAAACAGCGTTAAATTTTGGCGGATTTGAAGCGGCCGATGTTGTTAATCGTCCCTTTTGGAAAACTGGATGGTGGCCTGAAGCTCTAGAGACCCGAGCAAAACTTCAAGCCGCGATCGCCCGCGCCGCTAATGGTGAATTTATCCGCTACGAAGTGGATGTGCTAGGGAAAGATAATCAGATTGTCACGATTGATTTTTCGCTTAGCCCAGTTTATGACAGCAAGGGGAAAGTTATTCTACTAATTCCTGAAGGACGGGATATTAGCGATCGTAAAAAAATTGAGGCGAAGCTGCGTACCTTAAACGCGGAACTAGAAGATCGCGTCGCTGAGCGCACCCAGGATTTAGAACACACTATCCAGCGATTACAGCAAAAAACCCAACAGCTTGAGGAACAAGAAGCACAATTTCGATCGACCTTTGAGCAAGTAGCAATGGGTTGTGCCCACGTCGATTTGGATGGTCGTTGGCGGCGTGTCAATCAGAAACTGTGCGATATTACTGGATATTCACGGGAGGAACTCCTAGACAAGACTTTCCAAGACATTACCCATCCTGATGACTTAGCTGAAGACCTCGACTACGTCAATCAGCTCCTTGCGGGTAAAATTAGTCACTATCGGTTGGACAAACGCTATCTACGCGAAGACAGCTCCGCTATATGGGTCAAAATCACTGTCTCACTCGAGCGACAGCATCGCCACAACACTGCACAAGCCTTAGGCAAACCGCTCTATTTTGTTGTGATGGTGGAAGATATCAGTGAGCGAAAACAGTTGGAACGCCGCGATGTCGAAAATCGTGCTGCCCTGGAAAAAGCCAAAGCGGCGCTTGAAAAACGCAACTATGACTTAGATCAGTTTGTCTACATTGCTTCCCATGACTTAAAAGCACCGCTGCGGGGGATTATGAATCTTTCACAGTGGCTGGAAGAGGATTTGAGTGGCCAGTTACCGGCAGAAAATCAAGCGCAGCTAGAGTTGATTCAAAAACGTGTTCAGCGTATGGCGAAGTTGATCGACGGACTGCTCGAATATTCCCGCGTCGGTCGCGAGCAACTACCAGTGGAGCCCGTCGATTCACACCAATTACTCCTAGAAGTAATCGATTTGCTCGCACCACCATCAAATTTTCGAGTTAGCATACCCAGTAAGATGCCGACATTGCCCGCCAAACGCATTTTACTGAGTCAGGTGTTTGCCAATCTTATCAGCAATGCGATTAAACACCATGATCGGCAAACTGGCTGCATCGAAGTTGGATGGCATAATCATGTATCGTATTACCAGTTTCTGGTCATTGATGATGGACCAGGCATTCCGCCAGCACAACATGAGCGAATCTTTGGAGTGTTCCAGACATTAAGCGACAGTGATGCTCCAGACAATACAGGCATTGGTCTAGCCTTGATCAGAAAGATCATTGAATCAGAAGGGGGAACAATTCAAATTCACTCTGATGGAATCAGAGGTTGTCGATTTGAATTTACATGGCCAAAATTAACTAACTATCGTAACGGCATCAAAAAAGCAGCAATTTCGGATTAGGGTGAATTTAAATTGTGTGAATTTTAAGCGTTTTTCAAATAAAAATACTGTTCAGCAACTGTCGATCGGGAAAGTGGGAGCCATTTTAGTGGCAATTCCTGCTTCATGTTTAGCCATTGTATTGCTTGTCTTGATGGATTTCAGGCGGGAAGAAGCGCTACTACGGGAAAACACAAAAAACATCGAGGCCCGAATTTTTTATAGCACGCAAGTACTGCAATATATTGTGGACTATGAAACTGGTGTGCGGGGCTATCTTTTAACCCGAAATCAGCAGTTTCTTGAACCGTATTACGAATCAAAACGCAGACTTCCCTATGCGCTAGCCGCACTGGAACAAGATGCCCCAGCCGAAGCGTCCATATTGCCAGTCCTCAAAGCGCAGATTGAGCAGCGCTTCATCATTACGGAAACGCTATTGGCCACCGAACAGCCAGCAATATTGGCTTCACCGCAATTGTTCCAACAGCTAGAACGTGCCAAAACGATTACCGATCAGATTCGCCAGACAATCACGAGTTTCAAACAGCAGCAGCGGGCTTTGCTGCAACAACAACAGCAACAGATTCAACAGCGGGCGCAACAGATTGACCAGGTGCAAATTATTGGGGCGGTTTTGAGTGTCCTGACCTATACCGCCGTTGTCTATTTATTTCAAATACTCAATCAGCAAATCATCAAACGCCGCCAGGAAGTACAAGAACTCTCTGTCACCAACAAAAGTCTGACAGATACATTGGTTGAGGGCGTGATTTTACTTGATCAACGCGGAATTATTGAAAGCCTGAATCCGGCTGCTGAGAAGATTTTAGGCTATCAATCACCATCGCTGCGGGGGCGGGCATTGGTACATGTGTTATTTCCAGCAAATAACGTTGAACCAACATCACTTGTCAATGCGGCAGCCTGGGTCGAAGCCCGGATCGCAACGAGGCAACTTGAGCAGATGGAAATTTATCGGCACGATGGTCATACCGTGCCGATCGAACTATCAATTAGCCGTATTCCCTCGGAAAGACCACAGCTCATCACTTTGATCCGTGACGTATCCGATCGCGTGCAATTGACCGATACTTTGGCCGAAAAAGTGAAAGAATTGGCTAAGACAAACTTCGCCTTGCGCCACAGTAAACAAGCACTCGAAAGTTTTGTGCAAGCCTCAGCCCATGATTTAAAAACGCCACTGCGCGGTGTTGCCAGCCTAGCTCAGTGGATTGAATCCGACCTTGAAGCACAGATTGATGTTGACACACAAGCCCATTTTGAACTGTTGCATCGGCGCGTACGGCGGATGCAGGCAATTATTGATGGACTCCTAAGCTACAGCCGCATCGATACGTGGATTGCACAGACACAAATCGTCAATGTGGATTTATTACTACAGGAAGTCTGCCAAGCGATCCCAGTGCCAGATAAATTTGAAGTCCGGGTAGAGAAACCAATGCCGATTCTACAAACCTCTTATCTAGCACTCAAGTTAGTGTTTGAGCAACTGATCCGAAACGCGATCGAGCATCACGATAGTGACCATGGCTGTATTACAATCATGGCGACACCCCAGTCAGACAACATTGACTTCTGCGTCTGTGATGACGGACCCGGTATTGAGCCGGCCTACCGCGAACGAGTCCTTAAAATGTTTCAAGTGCTGAAGCATCAGGCAGACTCCACCAATAATATCGGTATCGGCTTAGCCTTGGTTGGGAAAACAATTGACCTAATTGGCGGCACACTCGAACTTGGCTCAGTTAATGATGGTCGCGGGTTGGCAGTACACTTTAGTTGGCCAAGGCAAGATAGCAACTAGGAACCATCAAATCTACCAAATCTACTGGATTTTCTTTGGCTAACATCAATGTCTGCCTTTAGTGAGACGGCGATCAATTGCGCGGGGTGTAATTATAAGAATGAGTCTATCTTGATTAAGGGCTTGATAAGTTTTGTCTTGAGTTTTGGTCTGATGGTTACACCATGCATTTTGGCGAATCTTGTCGTGTATAACTTTTACTCAAGACAAGATCTCAGTTATGTAGTGCGGTGATTAGGTAATACAATAAATGCCATGCAGACATTGATAAATCCAGTTAAAAGTAATCAATTCAGCTTGCTTCTAGTAGAGGATGACGACGTTGATGTAATGAACGTTCAACGGGCACTCCGGAAAAATAATTTAGCCATTCCAATGAAGCGGGCAGTAAACGGTTTGGAGGCCTTAGACGTCTTGCGAGATGGCCGTTTTAAGCCCTCTGGTGAAGCCGAGAAGGTGATCGTTTTGCTCGATTTGAACATGCCCAAAATGGGCGGATTGGAGTTTCTAAAGATCCTGCGTAACGACGATCAGCTCAAAAAGACGCCAGTAATTGTGCTGACAACATCTGACCAAGAGCAAGACTTATCAGCGGCTTATGAGCTAAATGTTGCCGGTTATATTGTCAAACCAGTTGATTTCCAACAATTTGTCGAGATCATTGACACCATTAGTCGGTACTGGGCAACTTGTATTATCCCAGATTAGCCTGACTTAAATCATGCATGCTGAGTGCCGCAGCTTAGCCAAGCAAGCGATACAAACATAAATCATATGCCGCGTCCAGAAATACTCAGGATTCTTGTGGTAGACGACGATGCTGTCGATCGCATGGCCATCAAACGCAATCTCGAACGGACTCAGGTGAGTATAGCGATCGCTGAAGCGGCTACTTGCGGCGAAACCTTGGCACTGATTCAAGCCCAAAACTTTGACTGTGCCTTTATTGATTATCGTTTACCAGATGGTGACGGGATTAGTCTTATTCAACAATTACGCCAAGCTGGCATCCAGTTTCCACTGATTGCACTGACTGGCCAGGGTGATGAACAGGTGGCAGTTGACCTAATGAAAGCCGGTGCATCAGATTATATCTCGAAGGCAAAAATTCAACCCGATTCACTCTATCGATTTGTGCAGCAATGTATGCGCCTCTACTATGCAGAACAAGAGGCAGAGCGTATTAAGCGGCAGCGCGAAGAGTTACTCGAACAGCGAGAGGAGTTTATCTCGCGCATGACCCATGACATGCAGACTCCACTAGTTGGAGCCAATCGGATGCTGGAGCTGATCCAAGATGATGCCTTTGGTACGGTTGCCGAGCTGGCGAAGGAAAAAATGGCAATCATCATGCGGAGCAATCAAGATTTGCTAAAAATGGTGCAGGATTTAGTTGAAGTCTACACTTACGATGCCGCCAAGAAGGAATTCAACTACGTTTCGATCGATATCACTGAGCTGATTACAGAAGTATTTCAGCAATTAGAGCCATTGGCCCAGGACAAACAACTATTTTTAGAATTAGCAATAACTGATAAACAACTTAGTCATCAAATTGAACTCGATCGTGCCGAATTCAAACGAGTGCTTGTAAACTTAATTGGCAACAGTCTAAAATTCACTGAAGCTGGTGGCATCACAGTATCAGTCACAGGTCATAGTGGCGATAAATTCGATGTAGCGATTGCTGTCAGCGATACTGGGATTGGCATCAGCAAATCTGACCAAACACAACTATTCAAACGCTTTAGACGTGGAAAACATAAGCGCTCGAATAGTGGCTTAGGACTGTATCTATCCCACCAAATTATTGAAGGTCATCAGGGAACTATTACTGTCAGCTCCGAAATCGGTAATGGCACCACATTTAACATTACATTACCGGCAAAACATTAGATTAAGCCAGCACTTATGCGCTCACCCTCAGTGCTGGGGTGAGCGCATCGATCGCTTAGGTGATGATTTAGATGATGCCAACACCACGACCACGCTGATCTTCTTCTATGGTCAACTTGCCCGCTTCATCCGTTTGATTAATATCATTGAGCTCTTCTTGGCGCCGCTCTTTTTCCGCTTCCTTCATTGCCTTCCGATCGCCAGGAACCTCATAGTACATTTCTGGTTCGATCGCATAATTGTTCAATAATCCCTCATTATCGACAGTTACACCATCAGTCGTATCAATTTCTCCCTTCGATTGCTCCGGAATTTGCTTATAGTCTTCCTCTTCGCGCTCAATCCGTGCAGCAGTCTCGGAGGGAATCATTTGTCGATCGTAACTGTCGCGTTTAGTCCGGTTATCCATAAAATACTCCTAATTCAACTTTTCTCGTCACTGATTCCAATATAAGTAAGACTGCGAGAAAATCGATCTACCAAAAGTGCGAACCGGCATTCCAGTCGCTTAATTACCATTAAAAACACCATAGCTGCCATCCTGCATAGGAAAACACGATCACGATACCGTTTCTAAGTCATCCTTTTGATTCCATCAGGTTCAATCATTCGGCAGACTACATCAAAAAATCCATCAACTAAATTTTAATTAGTCTCGATACAGCGTTATTGAGACTAATCACTCTCATTTACTCTTTGGAGAATGATTGACATGGGAGAGTACCAATTCCATCTTTCGCTAGAGCAGAAATTTCATTTGAGAGCGGTTGAGCTTTCGATTCTCATATCTCAGCCGAGCCGATTTGCAGGCAACACTCGTAGACTTTACACAGCAGCTAATGGGCACCTCGAAAAATAGATTTCCTTAAGAATCAGGACGGCTGGAACCCTTACCCGCCCGCAGCTCCTTCTCAATAAAGGAAGCGTATTCTCAATAAAGCTGAATTAATCGAGGTGCCCTAATGCTTAGGGAAAATGTGATTCAACATTTGATTGATACGGTTGCCGACTATGAAATGCCGCTTTTAGTACAGCCACATCCGTGCAAGGACCATCATATTTCCTGATTTCCACGCCGATGCACATCGCTATCAAGCAAAGTCAGCACCAGACAGAAGCACTAGAGATCACACATGCTGTGCCACTCAAATTGATAGGGCTTGATGACTGCTGCAAAATGCTTCTAATAATTCGATCAAACAGTTTTCTGGAGATCGATTGGTTACAACCTTAAGTCCTGTTCCAATTTCAATTCACATTTTATTTAACATTTGGAGACATCAGGTATGGCTGAATTAAATGGCGTGATGATGCAATTTTTCCACTGGTACATTGCGCCAGACGGTCGTCTTTGGAACGAGCTGAAGGATAAGGCAAAGGATCTAGCAGATGCTGGTATCACATCTGTCTGGTTACCACCGGCATACAAAGGGATCGGTGGTGGATATGATGTCGGCTACGGGGTATACGACATGTACGACCTCGGCGAATTCGACCAGAAAGGGACGATTCGCACAAAATATGGCACAAAAAATGAGTATATCGCAGCAATTGCCGCTGCCCAGGCAGCCGGAATCGAAGTATACGCGGATGTTGTGATGAATCATATGATGGGTGCTGACAAAGCAGAAGAAGCTCAGGCAATCCCCGTAAATCCCGATAATCGTCACGAAAAAGTCGGGGAAATGCAAACGGCAAAAGTTTGGACACACTTCACTTTCCCTGGAAGAGATGGCAAGCATTCTGATGCGGAATGGCATTGGTGGCACTTCGACGCCGTCGACTACAACGAGCATCGTGAAGGGGAAGATGCGATTTATCTATTTGAGGGAAAGCAGTTTGATAACAATGTTGATTTAGAGAAAGGTGTATTTGATTATCTAATGGGCTGTGACCTGGATGTTGAGCATCCCGAAGTACGCGATCGCCTGAAAGATTGGGGGGAATGGTACGTTGACACAACCAACGTGAATGGGTTTCGTTTTGATGCTGTAAAGCACGTTAGGGCTGGTTTTTCCCAGAGTGGCTGAACAATTGTCGCAAGGTTGCCGGACGGCGCTTATTTGCCGTGGGTGAGTATTGGTCAGGCGAGGTTGAGGCGCTGCACCACTTTATTGATTCAACCGGTGGCGACGTTCTATTATTTGACGCACCACTGCACTACAACTTTAGTGAAGCGAGTAAGTTGAGCAACTACTACGATATGCGTTGCATTTTCGATAACACACTTGTACAGCAGCAGCCAGCTCTCGCCGCCACCCTCGTGGAAAACCATGATTCCCAACCACTGCAAGCATTGGAATCAGTTGTCGAACCTTGGTTTAAGCCATTAGCTTATGCTTTGATTCTCCTGCGTCGGGATGGTTACCCATGCGTTTTCTATGCCGACTACTACGGTGCTCATTACACGGATGTCGGTTCGGACGGAAACGAATATGAAATTTGGCTCGATAGTCATCAGCCAATCATTGATGTCTTGTTGAAAGCACGTCGTCTATACGCCTATGGCGACCAGTATGACTACTTTGATCATGCCAACACGATCGGCTGGACTCGACTCGGAACCACCGATCATCCGGGTGGCATGGCGGTTGTTCTCAGCAATGGTGATACCGGCCATAAATGGATGGAGATTGGACAACTGGAGACCACTTATATTGACTTAACTGGACACATAAAACAACCAGTGACCACTAACAACGAAGGTTGGGGGGAGTTTTCTTGTCCTGCTGGATCTGTCTCTGTATGGGTACCACAGCATTAATATGGGCCATTATAGGCCAGTCCAAAGCCTCGTTTCTATATTTAGGGCTTGCTGAAAAGGGTTTCAGCGGCTCCCGGTTGCGGTACGGATTTACCTCGGCAAGAACCACAGTGGATTCAAATCCAACATTATCCTGGCAAGCCAACATTATCCTGAACCGCATCGGCAGCCTCATCCGATTTGAAAATCAGTACCCGCTGAGCAAAGGGAATCTCAATCCCAGCACGATCGAACGCATCCTTAATCAGCTTGCGCAGGCCACGCAGCCGCTGAGTCTTGAGGTGAGTACCGGGTTGCCGCCAACAGCAGACGCTACCAAAAATCCTGCGGGATACGCTGGACTAAAGCCAAGGTATAGGTCGGCAGATCTTCGCCCCGATAAAGCAGCCAGCTATTCGCGCCGATCACTCCCACGCAAAGTAGCAGAGGAATCAAGGCGCCGATCGTCCCACACCCAATCAATTTTTAATCGCTCCCGTTAGCCATTCCCCAACAATTCTCAAATTACCGACAACAAACATGGTGATGATCGCTTCCGGCTTGACACGATCGCACACAGTCAGACAACACCGATCGCCACAGCCCACTCAGTCCAAAACGGCTGCACCACATAGATTTATGACTAATGCCGATTCACAGTCCTAATCGACAATGATTGCGAGAGATAGAGCCGCGATCGCGATCACTCCCCGCCTAACAAGCAGCGCCACAACAACGATGCTCGTCCTGGCTATGTGTCTGAGCCCAACGGGGAATAACCACTAGAATTACGTTCAGGCTTGGAGAATTTCAATGCCGTTAATCACAGGGTTATTTGCGAGTCCATGGAGAAACTCGATGTTCAGTGTGCCATCCGTCACCGCTACCGTATTGCTAATCATGCCGCCCACCTGGCTACCAAACTGGGCCGCCAGATCAACATCATCGAGGTTACTGAACACATTCCCCTCGATCGCCACATCAAATAACCGCTGACCAGGGGCACTGGTACCAGCAAAGCTATCACCCATGTACAGACGCACTTCGTAGCTCCCATTGGCCACAGCAAAGCCATACTGCATTTCATCGCCACCAACGTCATCCCACCGCTCTGTATCAAAAATCGCCGCCGGTGTACTGGCTGGCACCGTTGGCCCCACGCCCACAGCCGTACCCCAAACAACATTATCGCTACCGGGGTTCAGCAGGAAATCAGAACCAGTTACCCAATTCGGCCCACCGTCAATCGCCGCGACTTCTAGACCACCCGCATTCACCCGATAGAGCACCGCGGTTGGCGGCCCCGGCAAATTATTATCAGTCGAATCTGGCGGTGCTGGTGCCGGCCCCGGCGTCACACTGACAGTCGAACCAGAAGCGTCAAATAGAGTAGCCTGCAGAATCTGACTACCCGCCATCTCCCACAATCCAACTTCATCCGTGATTGCATTGTGCCAGACCACATCCGAATTGCCATCGTCGTTCACATCACCGATCGACGGACGCCAGCCAGCCGGAACAGGCTGAGAAATATCCGATGTGGCCTGCAGAATGGCGCCACCGTCCATCTCCCACAATCCCGTTCGGCCAGTCAGTTCATTGAACCAGAAGATATCCGAATTGCCATCACCATTCAGGTCGCCCACGTGGGGATTCCAGCCAACCTCCGGCAATTGCGAAATGAATTGCGCTTGAACGATCGTACCCCCAGACATCTGCCACCAAGACGTCTGCTGGGTAATTTCATTGAACCAAAAGATATCGGCATTCCCATCGCCATTCAGGTCGCCCACGTGGGGATTCCAGCCAACCTCCGGCAATTGCGAAATGAATTGCGCCTGAACGATCGTACCCCCAGACATCTGCCACCAAGACGTCTGCTGGGTAATTTCATTGAACCAAAAGATATCGGCATTCCCATCACCACTTAGATCGCCCACATGGGGATTCCAGCCCGCCTCCGGCAATTGTGAAATGAATTGCGCCTGGACGATCGTGCCCCCAGACATCTGCCACCAAGACGTCTGCTGGGTAATTTCATTCAGCCAAAAGATATCGGCATTCCCATCACCACTTAGATCGCCCACATGGGGATTCCAGCCCGCCTCCGGCAATTGTGAAATGGATTGTGCCGCAACAATCGTATTCCCATCCATCTGCCACAGCAAGGTTTTCTGCGTGGCTTTATTGAGCCAGAACACATCCGCGTTTCCATCACCATTGAAATCGCCCACATAGGGATCCCCTTTTGGCTGAGGCGGCTCAGCGTTGAGAATTTCAATGCCGTTAATCACAGGGTTATTTGCGAGTCCATGGAGAAACTCGATGTTCAGTGTGCCATCCGTCACCGCTACCGTATTGCTAATCATGCCGCCCACCTGGCTACCAAACCGGGCCGCCAGATCAATATCGTCGAGGTTACTGAACACATTCCCCTCGATCGCCACATCAAATAACCGCTGACCAGGCGCACTGGTACCAGCAAAGCTATCACCCATGTACAGACGTACTTCGTAATTACCAGGGCTGACGGCAAAGGCATACTGCATTTCATCGCCACCAACGTCATCCCAGCGCTCCGTAGCAAAAATCGCCGCCGGTGTACTGGCTGGCACCGTTGGCCCCGCGCCGACAGTTGTGCCCTCAACAATGTTATCGCTGCCGGGATTGATCAGAGAACCAGCACCGGTCACCCAATTTGGCCCACCGTCAATCGCCACCACCTCTGGACCACCCGCATTCACACGATAAAGTACGGGTGATAGTGCTGGCGCGGGTGGTGCAGGTGGCGGTGGTGGTGCATCACCCGTCGCGCTAATCACCAAATCGGTGAAGGTTGCCTGGAAAGTATCCGCCGCCGCTTGGCCTGTGTTCGAAGACAATAGCCCCACCGCCAAACCCGTGGTCTGACCCTGAACTTGATAGTTACCAAGAATGGCATCCAGCACCGCCGTCCCACTTAAGTCAATCGGCGGACCTGATACCGTCTTCGTATTGCCACCCCCCGTCTCATAGGTAATGGTGGGCGTTGCCGTGGCCGTAGTTGGATTAATCGTCAACTCAAAAAAGATTTGCTGGTCTGGTGGCACCGTGAACAGGTCATCCGCCTGCAGAAAATACGACGTCTGCACGACATCGTTGTTTTCCAAAAGCAGCTCAATTTCACCGCCACCACTCTGAATCGCCACCAGCTTCAGATAGTTACTCTGATCACCCGTACCAATGTAGCCCCCAATTTGCTGCGAGTCACCGCTGAAGTCGCCCGCCGGATTAATCACCGTCCACTTAATCGTGAACACATCCACCGTCGGGTCAATCGTCACACCCGTGTGGAATAAATACTCCCCATTGTTACCACCGGCGAAGGGATCGCCATTTGAGACATTCTCAACTACCGTGGTCCCACCACCCGCCGCCGTAATAAACTTGACGTTGTCCAGCTTGATATCTTGGTTTGGCAGGCTTGAGGGGGAATTGAAGAATTGCTCGAAATCCGTCGTCCCATTCACCATCACCCCGGTCAGCCCCCCACCATAGCCATTGGGACCGACGAGGTTGCCATCCTGATTCGGATCAAAATCCCACACCAGCGTCTGGTTCGGCAATAAGGTCGCGGCACCACCGTTGGCCGCATCCCGAATAAATGGGTCGTTAACGTTGGCAATCCCATCATCATCCGCATCCAGATCGATCGACGCAAAGTTCGACGGCTCAAAGACTTTGATAAAGTCACCGCCAATTTCCGCCACCCAAACCGTACCATTCGGGCCCGTGATCACATCCAATGGGGTGGATAATCCCGTAATCAAGGGATAAACCCCATCCCCATCCAGGATAAAATCATCCCCCGTGCCCAGAATCCCGTCACCACCGGGGTCAATCAAGGCTTCGAGGCCCGTGCCCGCATCATTCAGATTCAGCACCGTTATATTGCCATTAAACTGCGCCACCAGCAGCGCCCCCTGCAGCGCGCCGCCAAACGCACTGCCATTCGTATACTCTACCAAGCCGTTGCTTGAGGCACCCAAAGTGACGATCGCGTTACTATTGCCCGACGAGCGCGGCACCCGCACCCCACTCTCGGCCAGCCGGGCCGCATTATCGGTAAACTTGCTGGGATCAATCAAATAGCCATCTTGGATCAATAGTGCATTCGGCACCAAGTCCGACAGGTCGGGGACGCTGTTGGGTGACAAGCTGCCATCGGGATTGCCACTATTGTTGTAGACAGTCCAAGGCAAATCCTGATTGGCGCGAGCCGGGTTCGGATGGCCATAATACCCGCCATCCTGTAGCCAAAACAGTGGTTCGGGATCGCCAATGCCACCGTCATTCGGTTGACTCGTGAGCACACCATTGACCGTAATCGGATCACCACCGAAGCCCGTATTCGAGCCATTGTCCACGGTATACAGTTGGCCCGACTGACGCAGCACCAAGTCGTAGTTATTGCGCAAGCCATCGGCATATATCCGCAGCGGCGCATCCGCTGGCAGAATCGCCATATTAAACCCGTCATTACCCCCAAACGGACCGGCGACATCTAGCCCCTGAGCGTTTTCTCTCACCCCATTGTTCGGCACGGTCGGATCATCCAGGGTGGGCAAATCATAGATGTATTGCCGCGCCGTGGCATTTCCCCCGTTCTGGCCACCATCCGCATCCGTTAAGATGGCCCGGCTATTGATATCCGTCAGGTCGATTTCCAGCACCGAGCCCGACAGGGCATACTCGCCTGTATAGGAAAAGTAGCTGCCTGGCGCTCCGTTATTTGTGTTGCCGCCGTTGGCGACGTAGAGTTTCGTCCCGTCCGCACTCAGGACCAGTCCATTTGTGGCGTGGTTTTCCTCCGAGCGGGGCAGACCACGCACGATATCCACTGCCTCCCAGCTGTTACCCGTCTTCGTCACGCGGGTGATCACACCGGAATTGGTGTCCAGGTTAGAGTCGTTATTGCTGGCGATGCGCGCATCGCTGGAAGAAATATACAGAACGGGATTCGCGGCGGTGCCCGTCACCACTAAGCCAGTTACCTGCCGACTACCAACGAACGGTTGGTTCGACCCATCATCGTTGTGGTTCATGATCGAGTTCACAACCCCACCACCATTGGCCAGCTGCAACTCTTCGTGGGCCGTGGCGACATACTCACCGTTCTGCTGGCTAATGGTAAAGGCATTAACCGTGCCAGTCTGCTCCGTCACATAAAGCCGACCATCGGGGCCGAACGCCATTGAGGTCGGGTTGTCCAGAACGATGGCGCCACCATTAACCCCTTTAAACGCACCAACTTGATTAAAACTGATCGCCATATCCCTAACGCCTCCCACCGAAGCACAAATGAATTAAAAAATGAATGAACCAAACGATGCGTCGCCAGCACATCAGCTTGACGTATTGATAAGAACAACAGGAATTACCTTTTCGAACATTGCCGACCATCACTTTAGGCAAACTGATACATCAATCGCCTAATTGAACAAACACTGCCGATTGTTTTTTAGAAGTAATGCTGGAAAATCGCAAGTTGCGTCAATCCATGATTCCGTTATTTTGTCAATGCGCAACTATGCTGAACTCTCATTCCCTTTGATTTCAATCATCCGTGAAAGCATTGATGACCACTATCAAGTTTTGATGAAGTGACAATTTTCCGAGCAAAGTTTTGATGAGCCACAAACCAAAACTGAAATCTACAGACAATGTCAAACAGCGCGCCATAAAGCGACCATAAGCACCACAACGGATCAGGTTATTCGCGCGCGAACACGGGAGATCATCAGCCACTCAAAGCAAGCAACTGCACCATGCCGAAACTAGCAAAAATATGTCTTACAGCACCGTCCTATGCTGTAGGCTTATGCCTGCTGACGCGCCTGCTTTACCATCGCAATCAAAACTTGGTGGGCATCTTCCGAATCCGCCAACTGACGCTCAAACGTAATTCGGACAGGTATTACGCCACTATCAACCTGCGCCGTGAGGTTCATCCCATCAGGATCGATCGCATCCATCGTCGCCGCTGTCGCCGTTGAGGCTTGACCAAATACCTTGGCATACATCAGTACCGCGTCAGCATGATCATCATTCATATGGGCACAAATGCGCGTGCTGACTTCTGGCGTAATCGCATCTCCAGCCATGGTAGATATCTCCTACTAAATCGGATGAGCTTGCTGAAATTGATCATAAGCGGGTTGCGGGGAATTTTCTAGCCCAAGAAAATTTGACACATTCCCAATCCATCGTTAGCTCAGGCTGCTCCGCTTGATCAAATAAACAGTGATAATTGGCACCGTAATTCGGCCCGATCATGCTAATCTGTCTGAGGTCTTGCGGACGTTTCCGCTGACCGGGCGTAAAATATCAACCGCCCATTAGTTTCAAGGGCTTTTGACTTATGGCGATCGTAGATTCTCAGGGACGTTTATTTGGCAAAGTTAGTTTGCTCGACGTTGGGGCTGGCGCAATTATCGCGATGGTCGTCGGTGGAATTTTTCTGCTCCCTGGTAAAACGGGATCAGCCGTTGGCGGTGATGCGGCCAAAGAAGTTGAGGTCGATGTTATGGTCCTGGGCCTTAAATCCACCCAAGATGTTCAAGACTTACTCAAAACTGGCGATGAGGTGAACGTAATTATTCGCAATGAGCCCGCCGGATCAGTAAAAATTGACAAGCTAAATATTTTGCCCGGCGACGTCATCGTGCCCCAGCCAGATGGCAGCGTTAAAGCGCTTCCGGATCCCCGGTCTGAAGCCCAGTTCTTTCGATCGTTCATTATGACACTTAAGGGTCAAGCCACAGCCGCCGATGACGGCGTGGTTTTTGGCAATAAAAAAGTGAAAATTGGCACAACGCTAGAACTTGAGGGCAAAGATTACAACTTCAACAGCTCTGTGATTCAAGTGCGGCAGTAATCGCGTAAAATCGCGGCATCAACGCTGAAATTTTCGATAGAATTGCCATAGTTGTGTGATCGACGCTAAATCATATATTGTGTCGCTCTCCAGACAACATTTAAATTGCTCAACACTACATTTCTAGGTTGCGTCCTGTGGCCGTTTCATCGTCCAAATCTGATTGGCTGACTGATTTCCTGCAAGAGCTCGTACCGTCCGATAACAAGTTACTGCAAGTCTTGCCAAAGCCACTACGGAAGTCGGCACGCTGGATTGTGATCGGCACCGGTGCGGCACTGCTGATCAGCTGGAATGGACGATTGATCATTGCTACGGGTGCCGGTCTTGGCACCATGTGGCTGACCTACTCCATGCGTGAATGGGGCTGGCGGGCAGCTATCACTGATTTAGTCAATGCCCTGGAAGGGATCGATCGGCACATTACCCTTTCAATTCTTGCAGGCGCCGGTGCAACATTCGGCACTTACACCGCCCTTTCGATTTGGCTAGAAGCCCAAAGCCACTGGCTGGCAACGGCGATGATTCTCCAGGGTGCCGTGACACTGGGAGCGCTGGGAGTATTGCTATGGAAGCGGTTTCAACCCTCACCCAGTCAATCTGGCCTGCTGCAATATCTTAGCGACCTGACGCATGATGACCCTTTAAAGCGATTGATCGCAGCGCGACAGATCAACCAACTGCTTTCGCAGCATCCGGCTCAACAGCAGGACATCGCTGAGTTTTATCAAGTTTTACTCACCCGCGAACCCGATCAGTTGGTGCGCGAGGCCGTCATGGATGGACTCCAACAAATCATGACTAAACTTAGTATGACAGCGGCAAAGACTCGCCCATTCCAACTATCGACTCGCCGCACAGTGACGCAGGCCGCGGCTACAAGCGTATCGACCGATGCGAAACCCGAAGGCTTGCTACTGACCAATGAAGAATATCCGCATCAGACGCAGCCGAAATTCATGGCACATGCAGAAGGCTTTGAACATACGTAAGCAACCGGATCATCGGTTCAATTTGACTGGTCGCTTTTTCCCAATCTTGAACTTTGGCCGATACTTCTAGTTCTTTGGCCAATTGCATCAGTAGATGCATCCCAATGCTGCCGCTACCCCCCTTAATCTGATGGGCAATATGGGCAAGTGATGCCTGATCACGCTGAAGAATCGCTGTTTGAGCTTGTTGTAAGCGGGAGAAGGTCTCGGCGGCGAAAATATGCAGCAGCTCTAATTCGAATTCTTCATTGCCTTCCGAAAGCTGCCGAAGCTGCTGCCAGTCGATCGGGAATTCTGCGTGCGTTTCCAGATCAACAGTTACATCAGTCATGCGGCTGGACTCGATGGATTTATCCGTGGGGTCGATCGATTGCATAAGCATTCTGTTCCTAATCGTGCGCTAAGCTGCCCCTCAACCGCCATTTGTAATCAACAACCAAGCGGCTCAGCCTCAGTATTCCCGCCAGATCTTCATCCCACTCAAAAAAATTGGGTGCCGGTGCTTCACGCGCCGTGATCGGCATCAATGACGCCAGAGACTTATCGTTCCAGAGACTTATCGTTCCAGAGACTTATCGTTGAACTGATCATAACCCCTACCAAAAAGTACATCAGCCCAATCAATGGGTCATACTTCGACCCATTGATTGGGCCTCACTAATCATTGATTTTCTCCTTAAGGTTGACTTTGAGATTCAATCTATTAGAAAATAATCTCAATAACCTGTCAACATTTGAATCAGTGACTTGCTAATACATGCTAACAAGACGTTTCTTTCTAATCGCCTCTAGTGCAGCTATCGCGGCGATCGGCATCAGCGCCTGCACGCCCCAGAACACACCCGATAGCGCCACAACCGGGAACGAATCAATTACTCTATACTCAGCCCGGCACTACGATGCCGATACGCAAGTCTATGACAACTTCTCTAAAAAAACTGGCATTAAGGTTAACTTGGTTGAAGCAAAATCCAGTGAGCTACTAGAGCGGCTCAAAAGTGAAGGACAGAATTCACCAGCTGATGTCGTGATCACCGTGGATTCTGGGAATTTATATGAGGCGAAACAAGCTGGAGTGCTGCAGCCAATCGAATCGCCGATCTTGACCGCAGCGATCCCCGAAAATCTGCGCGATAAAGATAATACCTGGTTTGGCGTCACCAAGCGCGCGCGGGTGATTTTGTATAACAAAGATACAGTGGACCCAAGTAAAATAACAAGCTACGAAGACTTGGCCAAGCCCGATCTAGGCTACAAGGTACTCGTTCGCTCTTCCAGCAACATTTACAACCAATCACTTGTGGGTGCAATTTTGGCGGCGAATGGCGAAGCAAACACCGAAATCTGGGTTGAAGGACTCGTCAAAAATTTCGCCCGACCACCGGAGGGTAACGACACGGCTCAGATCAAAGCACTAGCCAGCGGTCTGGGCGACTTGGCCATCGCCAATACCTACTACCTCGTGCGCCTAGCGAAGTCAGATAAACCCGAAGATCAGGAAGTTGTCCGCAAAATTGGCATCATCTTTCCAAATCAGGGCGATCGCGGTACCCACGTCAATATCAGCGGTGCTGGCGTCGCGAAATATGCACCCAACAAAGACGGCGCCGTGAAATTCTTGGAATATCTCGTCAGTCCTGAAGCCCAGGCAATCTTTGCCAGCAGCAACAATGAGTACCCGATCTTAACTGAGGGTGTCAACGTCGATGAGGTGCTCGCCAGCTACGGCACATTTGAAGCAGACAACCTCAGTGCAGAAACCTTTGCTGAGAACAACAAGCAGGCGCTGGAAATCATGGACCGGGCTGGTTGGAAGTAGTGAACAGCCAAAACCGAGCACACATCGACTAAAATCCCCCTTCCGGCCAGAGCCCCTGCTGCTCCAGCCAAGGGCGATTAAACAACTTCGATTGATAGCGTGCTCCACCATCACATAACACCGTGACGAATCGTATGGCCGGGCCCCAGCTGCTCGGCCAACTTGACCGCCGCACCAACATTAATCCCGACCGAACCACCCATAAATAGCCCATCCTGCTCCAACATCTGGTAGATCATCTTGAGGGCCAACGGGTCATCCACTTGAATTGCATCGTCCACCGGCGCACCGGCCATATTCCCCGTAATCCGGCTGTTGCCAATCCCTTCCGTGATTGAATTACCTTCAATCTTCACCTCCCCCGTCCGGAAGTAGCTGTATAGTCCACTGCCCATCGGGTCAGCGACAACACACTTCACATCGGGGTTTTGCTCTTTCAAAAACATCGATACGCCAGCATAGGTACCCCCTGTACCGGTCGCAGCAACCCAGGCATCAATTTTGCCATCCGTCTGCGCCCACATCTCCGGCCCAGTCGTTTCATAATGGGCCTGCCGATTCGCCAAGTTCTCAAATTGATTCGCCCAGATAGCATTCTCCATTTCTGCAGCTGTCCGACCCGAGAGCTTCACATAGTTATTTGGATCGCGATAGGGCACTGCTGGAACCGGACGCACCTCGGCTCCTAGCGTCCGCAGCAAGTCCATTTTTTCCTGGGATTGCGTTTCCGGAATGATGATCAGGCATTTGTAGCCCTTCGCGTTGCAAATGTGCGCCAAACCAATTCCCGTATTCCCGGCGGTGCCTTCGACAACTGTGCCACCGGGCCGGAGTTCTCCCCGCCGTTCGGCATCTTCAATAATGTAGAGCGCAGCGCGATCCTTCACCGAACCACCCGGATTCAGAAACTCGGCTTTCCCGAGGATTTCGCAGCCGATCGCATCACTCAGGCTATTGAGCCGAATTAGAGGCGTATTGCCAACTGCACCCACAAATCCATGTTTAATATCCATGCTGAAAGTTTCCTAATCCTGCTGCACAACGGCTACCTTCCACAACGAGAAGCGCCCTGTTCAAATTGTGAAGCATCCTCGCAAGAAGGGAAATAGTTTTCCTGAATCAGCAGCACAATGATCCGCTGTGATTTGGGGCATGTCCGGCGTTAAGTCAGCACCGGTAACAGGGGCTCGCCCGTTAAGCTAAACGCCCGAATCTCCGTCACCTTAACCGATATGATCTGCCCCTTCAGCTGCGCAATATCACCGGGAAAAAATGTCAGCCGATTGCCCCGCGTCCGCCCCATCACTTGGGTTGGGTCTTTGGGATTTTGCGCTTCGACCAATACTTCTTCAACCCGACCCAGATAACGCTGCGATCGTTCTGCCGCCTTAACATTCACTAAACGATTTAATCGCTGCAAGCGATCGGCTTTTACTTCCTCACTCAATTGGTCATCCCAAACCGCTGCGGGTGTCCCAGGACGCGGTGAATAAGCCGCCGTATTCAGAATATCAAAGCCAATATCCGCGACCAGCTGTAGGGTGTTTTCAAACTGTGCTTCGGTCTCCCCTGGAAAACCGACAATTGCATCAGCACTAATCGCTGCATCGGGCATATAGGAACGCACTAAGTCAATAATCCGGCGATATTTCTCCTGGGTATAGCCCCGACTCATTGCCTTCAGCACTTGGTTATCACCGGACTGAAAGGGAATATGGAAGTGCTCACAGACCTTGGGTAACTCGTCACAGGCTTTGATCAAACGTTCTGTAAAGTAGCGTGGATGACTCGTCGCAAATCGAATCCGATCGATACCGGGTACATCATGCACAAAGTAAAGCAAATCCGTCAGCGTATGTAAGTGGCTGCCATCCGGCTTTGAGCCAGGTAGATCGCGCCCATAGGCATCAATATTTTGGCCGAGCAGTGTCACTTCCCGATAGCCCTGCTGCGCCAACTGCTCAATCTCAGTGCGAATCGCCTCTGGCGTCCGCGACTGCTCAACCCCGCGAACCCCCGGTACGACGCAATAGGTACAACGCTCATTGCAGCCATAAATCACATTCACCCAAGCCGTGACTGCACTATCGCGTCGTGGCTTGGTGATGTCTTCCATAATATGGAGCGGCTCAGTTGCCACCACCTGATTGCCCTGCGACACCTGATCTAGCAAGCTATCGAGTTGATTTGCATATTGTGGCCCCATGACCAAATCCAATTCCGGCACGCGCCGCAATAACTGTTCACCTTCTTGCTGTGCGACACACCCCGCCACAATCAAAGTTAAATCCGGTTGGGTTTGCTTACGCTTCGCCTGGCGGCCCAAGTAGGAATAAACTTTCTGCTCGGCATTATCGCGAATTGTGCAGGTATTGTAGAGAATTACATCCGCTTCATTTGGCTCTTCGACCCAAGTCATCCCCATATTTTCTAAAATGCCAGCCATCCGCTCGGAGTCGGCTTTATTCATCTGGCAACCAAACGTGGTGATGTGGTATCGACGAGTCATCAGAAAACCATCTAGAGGGAATCAGTGGACAATATATATGCTGTGGATCAGCAGCCTCCTATTCTAACCTCTCATGCAAAACAGCGGTAGCATCCTCAGCGTGGTTCGCTGGCAGCCGCACCGTAAAGATACTGCCACGACCCACTTCCGACTCCACGGTAATGGTCCCGTGATGCACTTCAATAATGCAACGCGATAGATGCAACCCAAGCCCACTAGCCGATCGCTGGTGTTTCCCCGGCGCAAATCCTTCAAATAGACGCATTTGCTCTTCAGCCGAAATCCCTGGCCCCGTATCTTGCACCTGCACTTGCACAATTTTCGCCCCCGCATGGACATGCCCTGGCCGAACTTGCTTAGTCGATAGCTGAACTTTGATCAATCCCTGATCCGTAAATTTGATCGCATTGCCAATCAGATTTGTCAAAACCCGTCGGAGTTCCAACCGATCGCCGTCAACTAGGACACGACTATTAGGCGCTTGAATTAAATCAATTATTAGTCCCTTTTCCTGCGCCAGAAACCTTAGTTCTTGAATCACTTCCTCAGCTAGTGCGGCTAGATCAACCTGAGTAAAGCTCAGACGCTTCCGCCCCGCCTCATAGCGATAGACTTCTAACAACATATTCACCAGTTGCAACAGATTTTGGTTACTGCGACTGGTCACTTCCAAGGCTTCTTTTATTTCGTCGGAGATTGGCCCCATGATCCCTTGGGTGATCAGATTTAACATCCGATCGGCGGCGACCAAAGGTGTGCGCAAGTCATGGGTTAAACGTGAGACAAAATCCTCGCGCTGACGGGCGATTTCATCCCGCTCATCGACACTATGCTTCAAACGCAGCAGCGATCGTACTCGAGCCAGCAGTTCATCAAATTCCACGGGTTTGCGGATGAAGTCATCCGCACCAATATCCAGCCCACGCGCGACGCTTAACTGGTCATAGGCCGTAATCAACAGAATCGGGATAAAGGGCGATGAGGCATTTTCGCGCAACTGCCGGGTCACTTCGTAGCCATCCATCACCGGCATCATCACATCTAGTAGCAAGAGATCGGGCTTGAAGGTCGGGATCTTGGCCAGCGCTTCCATGCCATTTGGTGCCGATTCGATCGTATACCCTTCCCCCTCCAACAAACTCTGGATTAAAAACAGATTATCAGCAGAATCGTCCACCACCAGAATGCGGTCAACATGGGTCGATTTGATGAAGGGGGAATGCTTCATAGCCGATGAATTAAACCATGCAACAGCGGTGTGTATCGTCCAAATTCACCGCCAGTACTCTACTATTTCTAAGTATACGCATGAGTGTCAGGGGAATTTTGGATAAATCATCCGAGGAGTAAACTTGACCGACCAAACGACACAACTGAGCCCACCCTCAGGTACCCCAACCAATATCCAAACTAAGCGGATTTTGGGCATCGATCCCGGATTTGCCACCCTGGGTTTTGGCACGATCGATTGTCCCGCCACACCAGGCCATGGGCGTCAGATTAGCGTCGTCGATTACGGTGTGATCCGCACCCCAGCAAAAACTGACACCGGCCAACGGTTGATCACTTTATACGAAGACCTGCACACCATCATTCAGGCATGGCAACCGGACCTCGTAGCGATCGAGAAACTTTTTTTTTACAAAATGGGAAATACCATCCCCGTCGCTCAGGCGAGAGGCGTCGTGCTATTGGCGTTAGGTCAGCACCAGCTACCGATCGTTGAGTTCACGCCAGCCCAAATTAAACAGTCCCTCACCGGATATGGCAATGCGGTCAAACAAGATGTACAGGAAGCAGTCGCCAGAGAACTTAATCTCAGTAGCATTCCAAAACCGGATGACGCTGCCGATGGACTCGCCATCGCACTGACCGCCTGGTTCCACGGATAACTGGCAGCGATCGTCATGTTGCTAAAAACCTGTCGCAAAAAAGCATATTGGTCAAACACAGCGGCCAGCGTTTAGCTGAGACTCGCTTTGTGCCGCTTTTGAGTAAACGTGATCAATCTCACTTGCACCGATCAGCCTCGGAATCTTTTGTTACACTACCGTGACTTTGTGGGTGATCGTGGGCAATCTAAGTACGTCGAAAGTTATATCACTGGAGCCCATCGTAGACGTCGTCCAGAATAGCCGGCCAACTGCTAACCGACATCGTGTAACCGACACCGTAGTGATGCGGCAGTCTGAATGATGGTCGTTTCTGGTTGACATGTGTGCATAAGCCCAACGATTGATTAAACTGACTTTATTCCTGATGATCGATATTTGCCATGCGTGATTGTTCCTCCCGTCGAATCATTATCGGTGATGTTCATGGGCACTATGATGGCCTAATGTTGCTCCTAGATACGATTGCGCCTGGTACAGATGATCAGATTTACTTCCTGGGTGATCTAATTGATCGCGGCATGAAAAGCGCTGATGTCGTTGAATTTGTGCGCCATAATAACTACGCCTGTGTGCTGGGAAATCATGAGCAGATGGCGCTCGCATCCTTTCCGAACAATGAAGTTTCATCCCCAGCACTGCAGGCTTGGTTGCAGAGTGGTGGCCGTGCGACTCTAGCCAGCTATACCGATCCGGTGCTGATTATGGAGCACTTGGAGTGGTTTCAAACATTACCGACGTATATTGATCTCGGGGACCTATGGTTGGTGCACGCTGGTGTACATCCCCGCATGCCCATTCATGAGCAAACCCGCGACCAATTTTGCTGGATTCGCGACACTTTTCACAATATTGAGCAGCCAATTTTTGAAGATAAATTGATCATCACGGGGCATACGATCACCTTTACCTTTCCTGATGCTTATCCCGGCGCGATCGTTCAGGGGAATGGCTGGCTTGATATTGATACGGGTGCCTATCACCCGCGCAGTGGCTGGCTGACGGCCTATGATGCCACTAATCAACTCGTCTATCAAGTTCAGGTTTATGAGCCGCAGGTGCGGGTGCTGCCGCTAACGGAAGTCCTCATCCCAATCAAGCCACGCGCATTGTCATCGCCCCAAATGACCATCATTTAGGTAATTTTATTGTCCCGTATCCGTCGGATTGTGTAAGAAGTCGCTTTTCCCGGTTGACCGACTGCCCTAAGATGGATAGCCGGGCATGATTTGTGCACAATATCCAATATTAAGCTAAAGGACTAGACGATATGGGTCGCGCCAAGAAAGTTGTACTGGCCTATTCTGGTGGAGTTGACACCTCCGTTTGTATTCCCTACCTAAAGCAAGAGTGGGGCGTTGAGGAAGTCATTACACTGGCCGCTGATTTAGGACAGGGCGATGAGTTAGAACCAATTCGTCAAAAAGCCTTGAATTCAGGGGCATCGGTTTCGCTAGTCGAAGATATGCAGGATGTATTCATCCGTGACTATGCATTTCCGGCGATTCAGGCCAACGCACTTTACGAGAATCGCTATCCGCTGTCCACTTCCCTCGCCCGTCCACTGATTGCTAAGGCCTTGGTTGAAGCGGCAGAAAAGTATGGTGCCGATGCCGTGGCTCACGGTTGTACCGGTAAAGGCAATGACCAAGTCCGCTTTGATGTCGCAATCGCGGCCCTTAACCCCAATCTGAAAGTACTGGCACCGGCCCGTGAATGGGGCATGAGCCGTGAGGAGACGATCGCCTATGGTGAGCAATTTGGCATTCCAACGCCCGTGAAGAAGTCTTCACCCTACAGTATCGATTTGAACTTGCTGGGTCGGAGTATTGAAGCGGGTCCCCTAGAAGATCCCTGGAATGAGTCGCTTGAGGAAGTCTACGCATTGACGAAGGCGATCGAAGACACGCCCGATCAACCCGAGTATTTGGAAATCACGTTTCAGCAGGGCATTCCTGTGGCGGTGAATGGCAAATCCTACGGACCAGTGGAGTTATTCAAATACCTCAACCCGATCGTTGGTGGTCATGGCATTGGCCGACTTGACATGGTGGAAAACCGTTTGGTGGGAATCAAGTCACGGGAGATCTATGAAGCACCCGCGATTTCGATGTTAATTCAGGCGCACCGCGACTTGGAAAGTCTGACTTTGACCAAAGATGTGACTCACTATAAGCGCGGCATTGAGGAAAGCTATGCCAACTTGGTGTATGACGGTCTGTGGTACAGCCCATTGAAGCAAGCATTGGATGCGTTTATTCAAAATACCCAAACGAATGTCAACGGGACGGTGCGGGTCAAGCTGTTCAAAGGTAATGCCAATGTCGTCGGACGTAAGTCTAATGACTCGCTATATACCGAGGATCTGGCAACGTATGGGTCGGATGATGCGTTCGACCACAAAGCCGCAGAAGGATTTATCTATGTTTGGGGCTTACCAACCCGGGTTTGGGCACAGAAGCAGCGTGGATAATTATCAACGATTTAACGCGGCGCTTTAAAGTAACTTAGGGAAAGTAACTAAGGGTGGGAATATATTCCCACCCTTTTGATTTTTCAAGCTGTATAAAACCCTAGACACATAAGTACTGTTGAGCCCTATCACCGATCGTAGTAAAGGGCTACCGACACAGAACTTACAGCCCAACGATTTACTGCACAACGTTGGGCTGAACCAACATCACCCGGCGAGCATCGACGACCATCGCCCACATGCCCCGATCGGTCAGCGCTTTCAGTAGCATATTTGCGGCTGATTGGTCATTAGTAAAAGAGGCGAGAAGAAATGGCTGTTGCCCATAGGCGACTAAGCTGACTGGTTGTCCAGTCGATTGCCTGAGCTGAGTTGCGACGGCCGGGGTGCTGTAGTAGTTCACTAAGACGGCATAGCCATTACCAATAGCTTGTGGACCATAAGCATTGGGTTAACTCCACCAACGCTATTGGGCATGATGGGGGTAGTCGGCAGCACAGTAGCAGACGGTACAGTACCGGGTAGAACTGTCGTCGGTACCGTACCGGGTAAAACCGTACCGGGTAGAACCGTCGTCGGCACCATACCGGTCGTAGCGGTGCCGAATGGAGGTAAAGGTGGTAAGGCAGCGGCACCACCGGTGGTAGACGGTTTGGCCACAAAAGCGGAAACCTTTGCCTGTTTTGCAACATAGTCTGACCAAGCGTTAGCCGATTCGGGCGTGGCAAAACCACCCAGTCGCATCACGGTTGTGCCAAAATAATTACAAACAGTGGCGGGATTACTGGTGGGCAATACAGCGGTGACTCTGGCTTGGGATTCAGCTGTAGGCGCGACCATTAAGAGCAGATATTCTGATGCCTGTGGCGGTTGGCAAGCCAACTGTGCTTGCGCGCGATCGCCGATGCCGCTGTTACCAATTATAGCTGTCGTAAGGCCCAGCATACTGACGTAGCAGGCTCGGGTAAGGCGATTTGGAGTGGATGTAGCAAAAGACAGGCGAGGCATGAATCTCTCTCTCAACAGGGTTTGTGCAATCAGCAGATTTTTTCAATCGCAGATATAGGGTGCGATATTTGCTAACACACCCTACACTATTTCCGCTAAATTGACCGGGAAAGTTGGCGATCGTTTACGCAGTTGCAAGCGATCTAAGCGGATCGGCGACGCTAGCTGGGACTTCACCCGTGGCGACGTTCTCCAGCCGTAGCTTCAACCAAGTGATGAATTTCTTGTCGGTGGAGACGATCGCGGCCGCGGGCAAACTCACTTTCGACTTGAGGTCAGCCAGTTCCGGCGCATCGAGGAAAGCTGGCTGTTCAATCAACCAAAAGTCGATTGCCTTTTCTTTGCCATGGTAATCGCGAATTCGCTCTTTGATTACTTCTTGGGTCGGCTCTTCTTCGAGCATGAACTTTTTGCTGGCTAAAACGTAATAGTAGGTCGTCATCGCAAATGGCTCCAAGCTGTCAACGGATCACTCAATCGCTGGAATCGGGCTACTCACCGCGCATTGCCAGCTTCATTTCCCGCACGGCCCGATCGAGGCCGACCAGCACCGCACGGCTGATAATGCTGTGTCCTATATTCAATTCTTCCATACCTGGTAACTGTGCGACCGGGTAAACATTCCAATAGGTCAATCCATGTCCGGCATTCACCCGCAGACCGAGGTCGATCGCCAGTTCACAGCCCTTTGCTAAGTCCTGCAATTCAGTTTCGCGCGCCGCTGGCTTATGTGCTTCAGCGTAACGGCCGGTGTGCAGTTCGATAAATTTTGCCCCCGTATCGGCTGAGGCTTTAATCTGCGTTGGGTCGGGATCAATAAAGAGACTCACCGGAATATCGGCGTCCTGGAGCTGACTCACAACTTTCGACATCCGGCTTGCCTGTCCAGCGATGTCGAGTCCGCCTTCCGTTGTCACTTCTTCGCGGCGTTCCGGCACGAGGGTAACGTAGTCCGGTTTAATCTCCAGGGCGATACCGACCATTTCCTCAGTGGCCGCCATTTCGAGGTTGAGGTGGCTGCGGACTGTTTGGCGGAGGATGTGGACATCGCGATCGTGGATATGGCGACGGTCTTCCCGCAGGTGGACGGTGATACCATCGGCACCCGCTAGTTCGACGATCGTGGCCGCCGCAACGGGGTCGGGCTCGACTGTACGACGGGCTTGACGGATGGTGGCGACATGGTCGATGTTGACTCCCAGGGTCAGCAAGGTTCGAGTCTCCTGAATGGTAAAAATTGATGGATCTCGATTCTACCGGATTGATTTAGTGATCGGGTGAGGTGATTTCAGATTGCACGCGGTGGCGTATCAGTCGAAGCTTGACTCGATCACATCACTCAGTCGCCGATCATAAATCAGTCTTAAGGGGTCGCTATTGAGCGCGGGGTGCACAAGTGGCCGTGGCATAGCTGCCCTGTCCCTGGGCGAACGTCTCCTCACAGACCCGCCAACCACGGTATATTTTGATTTCAATGCGCTCGTCGTGGACGAGACTACCGCCTGTGGCCGAAACAGTGGCCGTCGCAGGCGCAGTGACCTTAATCTGTATCGGCAGTCGATCAACGGCAAAACTACGCGTTGTCGCTTTGCCATCCGCTTGAATAATGGCATATGCACCAATGAACGAGGGCGTACCACTGCCTTCCCACCGGATTTTATATTCAATGGTGTCAGCAGTTTCGGCTTTGGCGAGGGCGGTTCCCGATAGCGCCGTGAACAGACAACTCAACAAAAAAAGGCTCCGAAGGTGGCGCATCGCAGGCTCCTACTAGATCGTTCAAGGGCAAACATCCCAACGTTACCACTTCTGACAGGCAAGCTCAATTCTTAAAGTCAACCGCTACATTTCACTCAGAGATCGGCACGATGACTAAGATTCTGCCCCCATCTGGCCGCGACGATTTTGTGGCTCAACTACCACCGATCGGCGCTGAGACCATATTTCACCTATGCCTTGACCCAAATCGCCAACCCACCGCCACGCCCACGGGCGGCAATAAACTGCTGATTCACTGTAAAAAAGGCGAAAAATGGCAACTTGCCGATCGCGATATCCGCAAATACTTTCTCGGCGCGCGGACTGGGAAACTTACCGCGATAGACTGTCTGGCCGAGAATCTTCACTTCTAGTTGGGTAAAATCAAATCCCAGTATGTTCTTCGGCTCACTGTACTTGGCCGGGCCCGATAGCTTGAGACGAACCAAACCGATCGTGATTTGATTGGTGATGGCGATCGGTGATTCATCCGATTCACTTGGCTGAAACTGAATTTGGGCCGGAATCCAACTGGGGAGATAGAACCCACGCAAACGCTGATCGCCTTGCTTGACCTTGCCACGTGTGACAAAAAATAATCGCCAGCATCCCATGAGGCTTTCGACTGGGAACTGCTGACGATTTTGTTTGGTCGCTTTTTCTGTCTGCAAGAGTGCGCCAACAACTGCCGCTACCGGAGGCTGGCTACCATTGGGGGCGATCGCAGTTTCGAGGATTTTGGTACAGTCGTCAGCAGTTTGCATGGTCGGCAATCGCAGGGGATAAAAATTCATCCCCAACCATATCACGGGCACTAGGGCTGATTGTCGGCGGACGAAACTAAACCAATGTTGTTATTCACACTACTCAGATAACTGTAGACAATCCGCGAGACATCGCGAATGTAGTACATCGCATCATAGTCATCATAGACCCGACTCCCGACCAATACGGAAATCAGATAGCGTTTGCCGTTGGGCATATAGACAATGCCCGCATCCCCCAGCAAAAAGCCAATATCACCCGTCTTGTGGGCAATCCGCGCACCGCTGCCCAAGCCTTGGGGCAACAACGATCGATTTTTGATTTGTTGCATAATTCTGAGTGCAGTTTGCTTCTGGCTTGAGAGCAGTTCGCCCTGCTCTAGCATCCCCATGACTTTAATCATTTCCTGGGGTGTTGTGGTGTTTGTACCACGCAAATCTGGCAGCCAATTGCGAATACGTGTTTTTTGTAATCCCCACTGTGCAAATCGACGGTTAACATAGTCAATTCCCCCCATCCGTTTGATGATCATATTGGTCGCTGTGTTGTCACTGGTGATCATCATGTTTTCGAGAGTACGCAAGACTGAGTAGCGGCTGCCGATCGGCGCATCCTGCATATAGCCCGAACCGCCCACAATCACATCGCGAGTCATCGTCAGTTGCTCATTCAAGCGAATCTTGCCCGCTTCCACATCCTGCAAAAAGGCAACCAGAATTGGCAACTTAATCACGCTGGCTGTGGGAAAGACTTTATTGCCGTTGATACTGGCGTAGTTACCCGTATCGAGATCGAGAATAAACGCACCGGGATCAAGATCAGAATATTGCTTTTGCTGAACTAAGCTCGCCAGACGCTGCTGCAGCCAGGTAAATGACTGACCAACGGGAATACGATTACTCAGCTTTGGGGCGGGGGCCGGGGGCACCGCAATCGCCACATCGCTGGTCACAGGCGAAGTCATTTCGTTCTGCAACGCTGGAAGCTGGATCGTCCATTGACGCCCGGACTTCGGTTGAATCACGACTTTTTTCGGATCAATTGTCTTACCAGGCTCTAGATCGAGCACAATCCGCGTTGTATCTTGCTCAAATCGGGCAATGCGAAGTGATCGCACCATGCCTGTCTTCGACTGGTTAATTTTGGGCTGCTTCCAGCGGATGCCGGGTAAGTCAATCACCACCCGCGCTGGATTCGGCACTAACTGTACCTGCGGTTGTACCACTTGGTCGGTGGTCAACTCAATGCGATTTTGCGTCACCTGCCAGCTTTGCAGGGTATCGGCAAGTACCGTTTGGGGGATGGTGATGGCACCGAACAGCGGTAGCGCCGTCAAAACATAGCGGATTCCTTGGGTACGTGTCATCTGCATGGGTCAATAAACTTTAAGTGGAGGGGCAATATTACGCCGGATCGCGTTACTTGGGAGTTAAGCATGTAACTTTACCAGCTTGACCCCAACCTCAGCGAGAAGGTTCCACGATCGCAAAGAAGCGCTATTTTACTGTTGATTGATGTTTTGTGCGCAATACTTTTCGCCGCGCACGTGTGTCAATCCGCACGGTTTGCCGACTGTGCTGGTTTGCGGGGGCGATTCAATCAATCAATTATCGCTCTGGGGGGGTGTCGGGAGCGGTAACCCCATATCAGCCAGACCAGTACGCAATTGCATGGCAGCTGTCGGATTTTGTTGTTGTTCGTAGCAGACGATCGCTTGCTGAAATGCGGCAAGGGCGTCGGGAATATTGCCAATTTTCACCAGGACCACGCCCAAATTTTGATGGGCTGGCGCGTAGTCAGGTCGTAGCTGAATCGCCTGCTGATAATGCTCAATTGCCTCAACGAATCGGCCCATTTGCTTCAGCGTCATGCCGAGGTTATAGCGCCCGATCGCTAAGGTCGGGTCAATCTGTAAAACCTGCTGATAAAGACCTTCAGCGGACTTCAGTTCTCCAGCCGCTTGGACGATCGTGGCGAGATTATGCAACGCGCCCAGCTTTAACTTCGGGGCGATCGGCTGACCAATTGCCTGCTGGTAATAGTACGCGGCTTGATTCACATCGGGCATTGCGGCATAGGCCGCGCCCAGATGATAATTCAACTCGTAGCTGGTAGCGGGGTCGATATTACTGGCATTGAGGCCACGCTGTAGCAGGGCGATACCGGTGGCATGATCGCCCATCTGAATGTAGAGCGCCCCCAATTTGCTGCAAACATAGGGGTCATCAGGATGTTGCGCCAGAAACGACTCCATCAGCGATCGAGCTTTGGCAAATTTATCTTGGCTTTGAATTGCCGCGCTTTGATAACCCGTATGGGTGATGGCGACATCCTCTAGCTGCAGAATTTGCCAATGGGGTTCGACTTTGAGCAGTGCTTCGACACTGTCATCAATCATGGCGTGATAGGGACGCGCAAACCGAATCGCCGGATGCCGACGGAATAGGCGGGAAACCAGCGAGTAGGGTGATTGGGCCGCTCCTACTTCGTGGCGCAGCAAATTCACCACCAGACCGTTTTCCTGCTGGATGGCTTGTTGCAAACTGGGGATAATTTCGGGGCGCAGCACTTCATCGGCATCGAGCACCAGTACCCAGTCACCGCTGACGTATCGCATTGCGTGATTGCGGGCGATCGCAAAGTCATTGGGCCAGGGCAGCTGCTGTACGATCGCGCCGAACTGCTCAGCAATAGCGATCGTCGCGTCGGTCGAGCCCGTATCGAGAATCACCATTTCATCGACGACATCACGGACGCTTTCGAGACAGTTTGGTAAATTCTCCGCCTCGTTTTTGACAATCATGCAGAGGCTAAGCTGGCTTGGCGGCGCTCCCATATGATGCACTTTCCTCAGATACTCGGCCATCATACAATACTCAACAGAATGCATTCCCTTGCCAGGTCCAGGGGAGAGCGGAAATGAAGCTGTGATTTGGCGAATGAATGTATGCCTCCCTTCTGGCGTCGACCAAAATTTTGGCAGTTCTTTGGGCAGGCGGTGGCGATCGTGCTGTTCCTGTCAGTGCTGGCGTTTCTCGGCACAAACTTGGTGACGAACTTGCGGCGCTTAGGCTTGCAGTTTGGGTTTAATTTTCTGCGATCGCCAGCGGGGTTTGGCATCGGTGAAACGATCATTCCCTATGCGCCGACTGATCCTTACTGGTGGGCTCTGCTGGTGGGATTGACGAATACGCTACGGCTGGTGCTGCTGGGCATTGTCGCCGCGACGATTATTGGGTTTATTGCAGGTGTGGCCCGTTTATCTGATAACTGGATAGTGCGGCAAATCGCCAAGGTCTACATCGAAGTCCTGCGCAATACGCCGCTGCTGCTGCAACTACTGTTTTGGTACTTGGCGGTATTTTTGAGTTTGCCATCGGCGGATAGTCCGTTATCTCTGGGCTTTATTCAGGTGAGTCAAGCGGGTATCAAGCTGCTCGGACTGAATATTTCCTCTGAGTTTGGGGCGTTGTTGTTGGGCCTGACGCTGTATACCGGCACATTCATTGCGGAGATTGTGCGCGGAGGGATACAGTCCGTGCCGAAGGGCCAATGGGAAGCAGCCCGATCGCTGGGTTTGCCGTCATGGCTGATGCTGCGAAAAATCATTATTCCCCAGGCGATGCGGACGATTATTCCGTCGTTGGCCAATCAGTATCTGAACCTGGCGAAGAATTCCAGTTTGGCGATCGCGATTGGTTATCCCGATCTCTATATGACTGCTTCGACGACGTTTAATCAGTCTGGCCGAGCCGTGGAGGTAATGATCTTAATCTCCCTGACGTATTTATGCATGAGCTTGCTGATTTCGCTGCTGCTCAACTGGTACAACCGTCGAATTCAATTTGTGGCACGGTAGTTTTTTATGATTTTGCAATGGCTGAAGCGGAATTTATTCAACACCTGGTACAACACGATTTTAACGATCGTTAGTTTGGCGCTGGTGGTGTGGGTCGGCAATAACCTATTTAACTGGGTGTTTCGGCTGGCGGATTGGTCGGTGGTGACGGAGAATGTGCGGCTGTTTTTGGTGGGGCGCTATCCACCACAGCAGGTATGGCGGGTGTGGCTTGTGTTGGGTGTGGTGCTGCTGCAACCGCTGATGCTACTGGTAATGTCCGTAATGCCCCAGGGCAAAGGCCGCAAGCAGTTGCAACTTGTGAGCTGGGCGCTGTTGCCGATCGCGCTGTTGCTGACGTTTTGGCTGTTGGGTGGGGGCTTGGGTCTGCGGACGGTGCGCTCCAGTCTCTGGGGGGGCCTGACGCTAACGCTGCTGACGGCGTTGATTAGCGTGCTGTTGGCGTTTCCGTTTGCGATTTTGTTGGCGCTGGGTCGGCAGAGTCCGCTGCCCGTTGTCCGAGGGCTGAGTACTGGCTATATCGAAATTGTGCGGGGGCTGCCGCTGATTGGCATTTTGTTTATGGCGCAGGTGATGCTGAAGTTGCTGTTGCCGCCGCAGTGGCCGCTCGATCGCTTGCTGCGGGCGATCGCGGGGTTGGTGCTGTTTAATGCAGCGTATTTGGCCGAGAATGTGCGGGCGGGGTTACAGGCCATCCCACTGGGTCAGGCGGAGGCATCGAAGGCGCTGGGTTTGAATACGTTGCAAACGTTGCGGCTGATTGTATTGCCCCAGGCATTGAGACTGGTTTTGCCGGCGATTGTGGGGCAGTTTATTTCGATGTTTAAGGATACGTCTTTGTTAGCGCTGTTCTCGATATTTGAGCTGACGGGGATTGCCCGATCGATTTTGTCGCAGCCTGATTTCTTAGGCCGCAATGCGGAGGTGTTTTTGTTTATTGGTTTGATCTATTGGTTCTTCTGCTATGGGATGTCACTGGTGAGTCGCCGATTGGAGCAGCAGCATTGAGGTGGCTACTGCGCTCACCTGATCGCTGCGGTATGCTAAAAGCACCCACCGTCTCACCCTGTCTATCGCCTATAAAAGCCACCGATGACCACCGAAACCATCACCCTGGAAATTCCCCAAGATCTGCTTGCTGCCCTGAAAGTGGGAAGCATTGACTTAGGCCGTAATACAATTTCAGTCTTGAGAAGCGTCGGATAAAACATAGGCAGTTTCAAATCGACGATTTCAACTCACTTCTCAATCTGCAGCTTCTCAAAACACATTTTATGTCAAAAAATAATTAGCCTCGCTGAATGCAAGGCTAACAGCCTAATCCTGCTTAGCGTTACCTTTTGGTCTAAATCCTAGTAGAAGACGTCCATAACTTATGCATGAGTAAGAAATTTATATCTCAACTAAATTAAAGACCAAGAATCTGCTTCTTTTTTGCCTGAAACTCTTCTTGTGTAATAATGCCCTTATCCCTTAGGGAAGCCAACTTTTCTAAATCATCTAGCGAGCTATTATTTCGTGACAATTGAGTTGAATCATTAAAACACTGAATTCTCTCTTCAATAATCCTTTTAGCCCTTTTAATTCAATATTTTTCTCTTCTCCTAAAAAAGTAACGGAGTTTTCATCATTCAATGCATTAAAGATTCCTCCTTGCTTTTCGCGACCGCCTAATATAGTGAACTGGATAAAACCAGAGGTGTATGAAGTACGACCAAAAAGTGATACTTCTTCAGATTTTTTTATTTGCACAGCGGTTATATTTTTATATGGAATATTTTTATCACCTATAGATACACGTGAGACAGTCCGGGGATGACGTATAGTCAAAAATGATTCATGAAGCGTTAAACTTGAAACATCTCCCAAAAAGAAAGTATCTCTATCAATCTTTAGGAGACTTATTTTTTCCGTCAAGATTTGATTAACCTTATTTAATGTCATCAGTCACCTGTAGAAAATGGATGGCGTTTTCATTGTTGATTTCATCACAGCTAATCTCAGGGTCATTTCCGAGGAGCTGGGAATAAAAGAACCCTGTACTTGTAAATCCGCCAATTCAAATCTGAAGTGCAACAGGTTCTGATGTATCAGCGAAGAATACTTCATGGGGCGTTCGATAGTCAAGCGATTTTCGGGGTCGATGATTGATTAAATCCACCGCTGTTTGTAACGCTTCCGGTTTGACGATTTTGAAGTTTGTCCCCTTTGGAAAGAATTGTCGTAGTAAGCCATTGGTATGTTCGTTTAAGCCCCGCTCCCAGGAATGATAGGGATTGGCAAAGAAAGTACTCAAACCCAGTTTCTGAGCCAGTTCCTGATGTCCACAGAATTCACGCCCGTTGTCAAAAGTCATGGTTTGGCGCAATCCGGTTTTGACTGCCGCAAATAGCTTGAGCGTGACCTGATTGATTTGTTGTACTGTCTTATTTTTAGCGAGTCCGGCCAATAAATATTTCGAGGCTTTATCGACATGGGTGACGACAACTCCAGTGTGATTGCCGCCAATCACCGTATCGCTCTCCCAATGCCCCATTTCTGTCTTCATCTCAGCCACAGGTGGGCGCTGCTCAATCCCGACGCGTCCGGGAATGCCACCGCGTTTCTGCTTCACCCCTTTGCGCCGTCTTTGCTGGCGCTGCTGGCGCAAATACAATTGATATTTCCCCAGCCCGGCATGATCCGCATAAATCATCTGATAAATCGTCTCATAACTCACATGGGGCAGACTCTCCTGTTTCAGGCGCCCCGCAATTTGCTCCGGGCTATGGTACTGCTTTAACCGGGATTTGATTTGTGTAATGGTGCCCTGCTTGGCGCACCGGAACCGCGCTTGCGCACCTTGACGTCGCTGCTCCATTTGCACTTGGGCACGGTCTGGAAAGTAAATCTTGTGCGCTGCATCCGTATTGCGTTTCAGCTCTCTCGAGATACTGCTCTTAGCCCGATGCATGATGCTGGCAATCGTCGCTAGTGAACGTTGCTCCGTGATCCGTAATTGATATAGCTGATGACGCTCAGAAGCCGTAAAGTGGGTATAGCTCATGGGGGTATTCGGTTGTTGTCGTAAACATCAGAATATCCTTATGAGTCCCTTTCTGTAATCCCTCTAGGGGTTGCACTTCAGATTTGAATTGGCGATCCTTTTGGTTGAACGTACTGAAAATTTAATATTTCAGAATATTGAATCTCTTTTTTGCTTTTTTTGTGGCGTTCTAGAAATCCCCCCTTTCTAATTAGGATTATTTTGTCATTTCCAATAAGCAAGTTTCCATCTGAGCCCTTAAGTTCTAATAGAAATTCATTTGCAAGAGTGGTCTCATCTGGGCAACCTATTTTTTCTATCAGTATTTTATTAATTTTCGAAACAATTTTATTGGTGTCCTCATTCAGGCATTGAAAATGAAATGCACATTCATTTTCAGATCACCGTAGCCTATCTCAGGGGGAGTTCCGGAAAGTTGAAAATAAAAGAAACAAACCTTTGTAAAACCTTTCGGTGGTGCGTATTGGAAATTCAAAATTTCAGAATACGGAATCTCTTTTTTGCTTTTTTTGTGATATTCTAAAAAGCCCCCTTTTCTTATTATAATTATTTTGTTCTGTTTCAACTACCAAAGTCCCATTACTGGCTTGCAACTCTATTGGCAAATAAGACTCTTCAAAATTGCTATTTGATTCTGCTTGGGACACCTCATTTGAAGTATTATGTGATTCTTCAAGTCTTCTATTCTTTAATAATATTTTTCGCCCCCAGGAACAAGTGTCATGACCTACCTGTCGGCCGTACACTTGCAGCATACGTTATCTCAGCAATATCTACGTTTGCTATCCCATTACGGATAAACGACACCAGATTATCTTTGTGGGGCAGGTCGTTACCTTCAACCAATATGGTTAGACAACCCTCTGTACGCTTGACCTTAGCTAACATCCCTTTAGGAGTAAGGGTACGGTTAATCAGCACAGCAATGGCGTTTGGGTCACCCTGCTTTGCAAGTTCAAAGGGAAATTGAGGCGAATTTGCTGCATCAGCGTCGTTCTGTTGTCCCATAAATCCACGTCAGATTGATTACCTATGATCCAAGCACCCTGCTAAGCATTAGTTCCTTATAACAAATCCAGGTGGGAATGACGCACTTTGTTAGAATAGTAATCAAACGTCCAGTATCGTGTATTTTGCTACTACAAGTATTATGCACTGGTGTTGGCGGTTATTGGGGAAAAGTCCCTAGCCGTAGTTACTATCCCTTCCTGAAGTACCTTCTGGTGGCCTCATTAGGCTTTAGAATCATCTCATCAATTCAGCACAAACCCATGAGACACCATCACATGAGGCCGCTCAGGGAAGGGACGCTTGGGGCATGAGCCAAACTCATGCGGTTACCCAATAGGCCCCTCGAAAAGTAGAGACTAAGGCACAACCAACAAAATAGCATGTCTGATATAAATGCCCCCTGGGAATGTGTAGCTGAATTCAGTGGACATTCGAGTTGGATTTATGGAGTTCCAATTACGTTAGATGAAATGCTAGCCAGTAGTAGCGGCAGTCAGATTTTACTTTGGAATTTAAGGACGAAAAAACTCGATGCGGTCCTCGAAGGGCATACAGATACGATATGCTCCCTTAGTCTTAGTCCTGACAGTAGAACGTTAGCTAGCGGTAGTCTTGATAAGACGGTTAAATTATGGAATCTAAAAACAAAGGAGGAAATTTGTACACTCGCTAAACGCAAAGATCCGATTCATACAGTTACCTTCAGTCCTGACGGCGAACTGCTTGCAAGTGGAGGGGGAAGTAAATATCAGACAGATAATGGGGGAAAACAACCACCTTTATCTCTGGAATATTAATGGTCAAGGAAATAGTTGATACTTTTATGGGGCATGACCTGAGAGTGAATACACTTGCCTTTAGCCCTGATGGTAAAACCTTAGCGAGTGGAAGCGGATGAGCAAGACTATCAAACTATGGGATGTCAATTCGGCAAAACAGTTACACACCTTAGAGAGCAATATCAGTAAGATTTCTTACTCTCCTGATGGGAAAAGTTTAATCAGTAGTGGTAGTGGTGGCGTTAAAGTTTGGAATGTGCAAACTGAGAATTGCAGCAACAATTTGCTGAGGAATCGGAATATATCAGATGTTTTGCCATTGATGCCAGCGGCCACCTACTAGCTGTGTCAGTAGACAATGGAATTGAAATATGGTGTCTCAAGGGCACTGGGAAGCTGCAATCCCTCATTTAATTGGCCAACTAGCATCCAATTTAGTCCTGATGGAAAATTCTTGTCGAGTGGAGATGCAACTGCGTTCACAGATGATGGTGGTCTAGTGAAGGTATGGCGCGTCCCAACGCTTTTAATGATAATGAATTGGAGCTAGAGAAGGAACGTCAGAGGATTGAATCAGACGGATATTTTGACCCAACGAACCTGGAGATATGCGAGAAAGCGGATAACGACTTTACTTGTGCAACGGCAGGGTGCGCGGGAGATCCGACGTAAACTACTTAATGCCTACAATGGGCGATGTCCAATAACAGATTGTGACGTAGAAGCAGCGATTGAAGCAGCACACATCATTCCATATCAAGGATCTGCAACAAATCATCCCACAAACGGTTTACCGCTCAGGGCTGACATACATACACTATTCGATTTACATTTACTGTCAATCCAACCTGACACCTATGAAGTTGTTGTTGCTCCTGAACTAATGGATACCTGTTATCAAGATTTGCTGGGTCGGAAATTAACTTTACCGCAGGAGCAAACAGCGAGACCAAATCAAGTGGCACTCAATACACATCATGCAACATTCCTTAGTAAGCACCAGGATAGTTAAACATTGGGGTTTAATGAGTAATGGAAGAAGAAAGTACGCTAAGGCTGAAACTCCTATGCACCAATTGCTTCAGTGCTGTTTTTTGAATTAATTTAGTCTCGGTTTAGCGTACCAGTTATACGATTTCAGTCTTGAGAAGCATCGGATAGAAGATAGGCGGTTTCAAATCGATGGTCCTCTATATCGCCAATTTCGATTTGCTCATCGATCCGTAGTTTCTCAAAACGCATTTCGTATAACATCCGGCTTCTGGCAGCGATCGCCTACTTCCAAGACAAAAAACACTCTCTCGGTAAAGCGGCCCAACTCGCAGGCATAAATCGCCTGAAATTCATGAATGTCCTGTCGGATAGGGGCGTCATCATCTTTGATTAGACGAATCCGTCCTCGCTAGCGAACTCGATAGTCTGAGTGCGTTTCCCGATCGGGCATAAGCGCGATTATCAGCGAGACACCACTCCCCTGATTAGCTTTGCGCACATTGATCATGGGATCTACTTCAGCGAACGGTTCATCCAAACCGTTCGCCAACCTATTGAAGAATCGGCCCACGGCCCTGGATCTTAACCCCCTAGCGACTGCACTAACTCATCCCAGGGTTCCCATTCGCCCGCTCGTCATCCGGTGGATGCAACCTCGCCATAATCAACAACTTCCGTAAATTCATCACACCGGCTCATTCTCAGTCTGGTAACGTCTGCACCGTCGCTCTCTTCCCCGTCGCCGTAATCCCAATCACCCGCAACGCATCGAGACTCCAAGTAAACTGTTCACGCCAAACCTGCTGACGAGGATGAAACAGCGGCACCGTAACTTGACTAATCGGATCGATCGCCTGAGTTTTCGTATGCTTGTGCCCATTGCAGCCACCACAGGCCAGCGCCAGATTTTCCAGATCCGTCTCACCGCCTTCGGCGATCGGCATAATATGCTCACAGGCAAAAGACTGCGGCGTATGGTCGATCGTGCTCTTGCAATATTCGCAACGCCTGCCTGCCCGCGCAATAATCTGCTGCTGCTCCGCCAGGGTAATGTAGCGTCTAGGCGTAAACTGGCTGCTGCGGAATGCCCAAGTGGTTCATTAACACATCCAGCGGAACCTGACGTAGTTGCGCCAACTCAATCAACGCCTGCAATCGATCGGCACTCGCCTGCTCCACGGTATCAATTAACCCCAACAATTCCTGATGCTCCTCCGTCGTAATCACTTCCGCCTGAAGCTTGAGCTGTAGCGCATCGTAACGTTGCTGAATCGATTCCGGCAAACCCTGATTAATCTGCTCCAACAACTCCGTTTCTCGCTTTGGTAGACTCGGAGCTTTCCGTTGCGCCAACAGCGAATTCACCTGCCCCACAAACTCCTCCAAATCCGCCGTCTCCAACTGAGCCACACCACTCAGTAACTGATCAAGACCAATATTTACTTGAGACGTGATTTGAACCGAGGCCATTGAGTGATACCCCTTGAGTGATAATCCTTACCCGCAAAGATTCTAGCTAGTTAAACGCATTATAGCGTCACCCATTGATCGCCATTCCATTGCCCCTTTTGCCGATCGCTCAACTCGCATGATAAATTTCCGCAAATTCAGTTCTGAGTTAGAAAAATGTGACAAATTGGCATCGATTTCAGCAACCCAATTGGGAAATTCGGGGCAAGGGCAATTTTCTCAGCCATCCTGATTATTTTCCCGAAATTTAGCCCTTAATCAATTAAATGCCACCAACTATTCACCTTGGCGATCGGCCGCTTGGTCTGACGGCACCAAAATCACATCTTCATAAAATGCCTCAACCGCCACAGTCAATCCCACACTCGTCAACGTCACTTCATCCCCTTCCCCATAAGCCATAAACTCCCAGCTACCCGAAGGATTGCGGCAAAACACCTCAACCAACTTGGTTTCCGAACCGACTAAAACGTATTCTTGTAGACTATCCAAGCCACGATAGAGTTTGAATTTCGCGCCCCGATCGTACGCCTCTGTACTCGGCGATAGCACCTCCACAATTAAGACAGGAAACTGGGTAAACTGCTGCGCTGTCCGATCCCGATCGTCACAACTGACACTCACATCAGGATAAACAAACGGCCCACGCTCAGAAATGCCAACTTTGCAATCCGAATTAAACGTAATGCAACCACTTCCCCGAGTATGAGCATTCAAGACAGAGCTAATATTTAGCCCAAGTCGACCATGGGCCAATGACCCACCGGCCATCGCATACACTACCCCATCAAAATACTCATAGCGCTGCTGCTGCTGTGCTTCCCAATCAAAGTACTCCTGCGGTGTCAATCGGGACGATTCACGCGTAGCAACCATGGGGCTCAATCTCCTAGTCCACTACTGTGATTGTAGATCCTGACGATCGGTTTTTTCGCTTAGACCAAGCGGCACATTGAGCCGGTACCCGGCAGACAATCATCAATTGCGTCAGATTCTGGTTACGTCCCGACGCTGACCTTCGCTACGACCCTGCGCTCGATCGCCTCAATCATCAGCGCCGCCATATCCTTACCCGTCGCCGCCTCAATTCCCTCCAATCCCGGCGACGAATTCACCTCCAGCACCTTCGGCCCGGTCGAAGACCGCAAAATATCCACCCCAGCTACCTGTAGCCCCATCGCTTTCGCCGCCGCGATCGCCGTTTTCTTCTCATCCGGCGTCAGCTTCACCATCGACACCTGACCACCCAAATGCACATTCGCCCGAAACTCATCCGCATCCGCCGCCTTCCGCTGCATCGCCCCCACCACCTTGCCATCAATCACAAAACAGCGAAGATCCACCCCCTTCGCCTCTTTGACAAACTCCTGCACCAGGATATTCGCCTTCAAGCTCTTAAACGCATTAATCACACTTTCCGCCGCCTTCGTCGTTTCGGCCAACACCACCCCCATCCCCTGGGTACCTTCCAAAAGTTTGACAATCACCGGGGCACCGCCCACCATCCGAATTAAGTCCTTCGTATCCCGCGGCGAATTCGCAAACCCCGTCACCGGCATACTAATCCCCTTCGACGACAAAATTTGCAAACTCAGCAGCTTATCGCGTGATTGGGTTATCGCCGTCGCATCATTCAGACAAAACACCCCCATACTATAAAACTGCCGCGTCACCGCACAGCCATAAAACGTCACCGCCGGACGCAAGCGCGGAATCACCGCATCCACTTTATTCAACGCTTCCCCACCCCGGACATGCACTTCCGGATTACTGTGGCTGACATTCATATAGCACTCACGCACATTGACGAAAATCATTTCGTGCCCGCGCGCCCGACCCGCTTCCATGATGCGCCGATTGGAATACAGCTCCGCATTGCTCGCCAGCAACACAATTCGCAGGGCCGATTTCGCTGGGGGATGAGATTGGCCATACTTTTCCTTGACCACAGCATCATCGATCTGTCCCAGCAAAAACCGGGCCGATGGATCAACTAACACCCGATCGCCCATCGCCTCACGGCCCAACAGCATGCGGTAGCCCATGGCATCCCGATTCGTCAGGGTCACTTCGATCTCCCAACATTGCCCCCCCAAGACGATCGGCACCGCAATCACAAACCGGCTCTCACCAACGCCATTCGAACTTTTCACCACACGCTGATCAATTACCTTCGCTTGGCATTGCCGCGTAATCCGTCGGTTTTTCTGAATCGGGTGAATATTAAAGCGCACATAGGTGATGCCTTCTTCTTCCACCGGCTGAATATTGTAGGCATGCAGCGACGAAGTTTTCGCCCCCGAATCGACCCGCGCCTTGATCAGCGGCAAGTCCAAGTCCGGCAGCGCCAACCATTCTTCGCAACCAATGATCAATTTCCCGGCCGTTGGCGATACCATTCCGTCATTTACCATTACTGCTCTCTCCTAAACCGCAACCAGGGCACCATACTGGTCGCTAGCGCGGCGATTTCCGACGGACATCTCCGTATCTTATCGAAAATTGATCCCATGCTGACACCGGTTCTCGTAATTTTCTCCCCTTCACGCATCGGCGATCGCCCAAAACCCGTTAGGATTAACCAATCAGCATTGACCTGTCTATCCGCCGCCCCATCGCCGCTCAAATCATGCCAGCCATCATTGCCCAGGACGTTCATAAGTGGTACGACATCCCCAAACGCGATGGCGGTAAGTTCCATGTACTTAAAGGGGCCAGCCTCACCGTCGAATCCGGCGAAGTTGTTGTGATCATGGGGCCATCCGGCTCCGGAAAATCTACCTTTATCCGCACCTTCAATGCCCTCGAACCCTATCAACAAGGCCGCATTGTGATTGATGGCATCGAGCTGGTCGAAGATTTAAAAAATATTGAAACCATTCGCCGCGAAGTCGGCATGGTGTTTCAGCAATTCAACCTATTCCCCCATCTCACCGTCCTGGAGAACATCACCCTAGCCCCGACCCATGTACGTAATGGGGCAAAGCTAAAGCCAGGGAAGTGGCAATGGAACTGCTCGATCGGGTTGGCAACCTGGAGCAAGCCAATAAGTTTCCGGGGCAGCTTTCCGGCGGGCAGCAGCAGCGCGTGGCGATCGCTCGCGCCCTCGCCATGCAACCCAAGATCATGCTGTTCGACGAACCGACATCCGCCCTCGATCCAGAAATGGTGCGCGAGGTCTTAGATGCAATGAAGACCCTGGCCAGTTCGGGCATGACCATGGTCACCGTCACCCACGAAGTTGGATTTGCGCGGGAAGTCGCCGATCGCATCGTCTTTATGGATGGTGGAGTCGTCGTCGAAGTCGCCACCCCCGACGACTTTTTTAACCGGCCGCAAGCCGATCGCACCAAGCAATTCCTCGCGCAGATTTTGTAGCGACGGTCTCTCTCACCGCACTGTCAACGCCCACCACCACGGCGCGCAAAAAACTTCTGGGCCAAGCGGATTTGCCACCCGATGCGGTGGATAACGTAATGTGAGCGGAACACTCAAGCGTATCCACCGTCGTGAGACTAGGGCACAGAAGCGTTTGCATCGGGCACATCCAGCGGCGCTTGCTAAACTGAAAATTATCTCGATTAAAAACGACCCAATCGATTCGGCCTGTCTGATCACACAGGGTACGGTAGTAATTGCTATGACGAAATCACCATTTCAGAAACTTTCGACTCCCAGCCAGTCCCGCTTACGTCAATCCCGCTTACGTCAATCCATCATCGGCGGACTGCTGCTGTTTACACCGCTGTTGCTCTCCCCTCAAGCAATGGCCGCCGAGCCACGTTGCCCCGCCTCCGCCCTCGATCGGGCGGTGCAGCATCGCGTTACCGCCAACGATACCCTCAGCAGCATTGCCCAGCAGTACCGACTGATCCCAGCCACGATTATGGGCATGAACCCCAGTACACGAAACGGCCAAGTCACACCCGGCAGCACCCTCACAATCCCACCCTTCAACGGGATTCGCATCGATGTCCCAGCCGGAACAAACATCCAAACACTCGCTACAAAATACAATGTGCGGGCCGATGTCTTATTCGAAGTAAATGGCTGCCAAGCCAATCCCCGCATTGCCTTCATCCCCGGCGTGAATTGGTCGCCCAACAGTGGCACCAGCCCGGATCAGGCGATTATCAAACCCACGATTGCGACGCAGTATCCCCTGCCGCAGCGCACCGAAAACATTATGGGATACGGCTGGAAGCTGCGCACCACCGATCAGAATGCCAGCGCGATCGGGCTGCACTCGGGGGTTGATCTAGCCGCATCACCTGGTACAGCGGTTTTTGCCACCGCCGATGGCACCATTGCCTTTGTCGGTGACAAAGGCAGCTATGGCAAACTGATCGTGATTAACCATGCCCAAGGCTATCAAACCCGTTACGCCCAGCTTGGATCAACCCAAGTCACACTCGGCCAAAAAGTGCGTCGCGGGCAGACGATCGGCACCGTTGGGCAAAGTGGACAACCCAGTTCGACTCAAGCACATCTACATTTTGAGTTGCGCTCTAATTCCAAACTCGGCTGGGTGGCAGAAGACCCCAATCCATTTCTCCAGTGAGGCTAGCATGCGCCCCGTGCCCCTGGCATCACCGCTGGCTCAACTCGCGAGCTGCTTATACAAATCGTCGTAGGCCTGGGCTGATCGCTGCCAGCTAAAGTCTTGCTCCATGCCGCGCTGCTGTAGCGTCTTCCACTGCCGCTTATAGCGAAATCCCTCCGCCGCCCGCA